>JARKUZ010000023.1 GCA_029851945.1 Terrisporobacter sp.
ATTTAGATTTATACACTTTAAATGATGATAAACTTTCTAAAATAAGAAGAGAAGAGTTTGGATTTATATTTCAAAGTTTTAATTTAATACCTGTCATAAATGTCTATGAAAATATAATACTTCCAGTTTCACTTAGTGGAGGTAAGGTAGATAAAGAGTATATAGATGATTTAATAAATAAATTAGGGCTAAAATCCCAAGTTAAGAAATTTCCTAATGAACTATCAGTAAGTATTAGTGATATGGAAGCTCATTGGTCTTTGGACTGATGGGCTTTTATTAAGGTGGATGATAAGTGGGAAAGTTGAGCTTTTTAATAAAATTGAATTAAGAAAATCATTGTTAGATTCTTACGAAGGTTTAATAATTATTAAAGAATTTTGTATTGAGAACAAGGTTACCGAAAGCTAAATTCATTATCATAAAAGTATATTAGAAAAAGAAATAAAGCAATTATCATTAAATTAGTATAATGGAAAATATTACAATATAACGGCGAAATACTTGGAATTATTTACTTTTAGTGTCATCTTATGATATAACAATAAAGAATATGTTAAGAGGAGGGGAATAATATCACTAAACAAATTATGCATAAGTGTATTTCGATTTTTATGGCACTTATTACAGTATTCCAAATGAATACATTAAAGATATATGCCATAGAAGATGCAAAAGAAGTACAAAACACAACAACATCTTATGATGAAAGTTCAGATAAAATAAAAGAAGAACTTTCAAAAAATGGAAATGTAGTTACTCAATATACAAATGAGGAAGATAAAAAATTAAAGACGATAGTTTGGACAAAAGGTATCGATCCACCTAAAATGGGCGGAACAGACAGTGAATTTCGTAAAGAGGTGACCCATGTAAATGGAGAAGTTGCATATGTTGAGTACAAAGCACCTTATAATACAGGGAAAGGATGGTATGACGTCAATAAAACTGAAGACAGAGTACCAGACTTAAATTTATGCTTTGCAGCAGCAGCTTCAAATGCACTCCACTGGTGGCTTGCACAGAATTCCAATTACATTGATCAATATTTAGCTAAAAATCCTAACTATCCAAAAGTTGAAGAATTAAATAAGCTTAGAGATTCATTTAAAAGTCAGCAAGATAGTGAAGTATACAAACTGTTCCTTAGACAATTTGCATACAAAAAAGAAGGGTACTGGTCAGATATATTGGAAGATCAATTTATAAATGGTTATTATCCAAAACCAAATGGAGGGACAAATGACTCAGATGCTGATAGAGAAAAACTTTTAACAAATGGGCCAGATCCCAAAGGAGGATTTTTCTACGATATATTTGGAACGACTTTGTTGACGCAAAGACGTAATTACAGTTGGAATTATAATGCATTCGGTAATGATTTAAAGCAACTTTTTCTCGAAGGAAATATGGTTCTTATGGACTATAATATGGGAAGAACAACACACGTTGTAAGCATTTGGGGAGTAGAATTTGATTTGAATGGTCAAATAAGCGCCGTATATTTATCTGATTCAGACGACGATAAAAGTCAGGGAATGGTACGATATATGGTTAGAAATTCAGGAGGAAAGCCAGTAATCTCTACTCATGTTAGCGGAAGAGGAAGTGTAATAGAAAACTTGCAAGTCTTATCACCAGGTAAAGATATATGGGAGGACAAGTTAAATATAAATTCAGAAACTTCTAAAAAGACACTTGACCTTGTATGGGGAAATACGGATTTTACATATAATGGTAAAGTACAAAGACCTACAGTTACTGCAACAAACATAGAAAGTGGTGATGATGTTACAGTTTCTGTAAAGGGTGAGCAGATAAATGCAGGCACTTACACTGCAACAGCAGTTTTGAGTGGGTCAGCAGCTAATAAATATAAATTGCCAACGGAGCATACTAAGACATTTACTATTAAGAAAGCACAAGCAAAAATTAACCTTAGTGCCAATACTCAGTATAATAAAAATAGCAATACTGTAATGCTTAAGGCTAATGTGTCTGGTTTAAATGGTGAAAAACTAGATGGAAGCATTACATTTAAGGATGGAGATACTATAATTGCAAGTAATATTAATGTATCAGGCGGTGAGGCAAGTTATTATTGGACAAATCCAATTGTAGGAAATCATAGTATTATAGCTGAGTTTTATCCATCAACTGATGGTATAGGTAAAAACTATGTAAATTCTACTAGCGATGCTTTAAGTGTAAATATTTCTAAGATTGAGCAGAGTAAACTTTATATTAAGCCAGTTACGGGTAAAAAATTTGGTGATGGAACTTTTACACTTGAAATAATTGGTGGTAGTGGTAATGGGAAAGTTACCTATTCCTCTGACAAAGATGAAGTAATTTCTATAAATGGAAATACAGCAACTATTGTAGGAGCAGGTACAGCAACTATTACGGCAACCAAATTAGGTGATGAAAATTACAACAGTGCAACTGCAACATATGAGATTAATATTGCAAAGGCACCGGCTCCATCTATTACTTATCCTATTGCAAGTAACCTTATTTACGGACAAAAGCTATCAGATAGTACTTTAACTGGAGGTAGTACACAATATGGAAGTTTTGCATGGGAGAATGAGAATATTGTTCCAACTGTAGACAACGACGGTTATAGTGTAATATTTAAACCAAATTCTCATACATTGAAAAACTATGAAACTATTCAATCTACAACAAGTAATGTAAAAGTTAAAGTAACTAAGGCTAATCCTACAGTAACGTTAACTTCAAAGATTTCAGATAAGGTAGGTTCTCGTAAAGTAGTTTTATCTGCATCATTAGATAAAGTTGGATATGGAGATAATGTGACAGGTACAGTAAAATTTGTCAACTGTACAGGTGATACCGATTTAGATATTGAAGGTGCAACATCTGTTTCTGTAAAAAATGGAGTGGCAACATATACTTGGACAGGCATGCCTAATAAGTTGCATAAAATAAAAGCAGTATATAGTGGAGATAAAAACTACAACTCAGCATTTAGTTCAGAAATAAGTGTTGATACTAGTAAAAAGAATCAAGAAAATTTTGAGATTTCTCCAATTGATTCAAAAATATATGGAGATAAACCATTTACTCTTTATACAAAAGGAGGAAATGGAAATGGATCAGTGAAATTTGAAAGTTCTGATTCTAGTATTATTAGTATTTCAGGAAATGTTGCTACTATTCATAAGGCAGGAGATGTAATAATAACTGCAAAAAAATATGGAGATGAAAATTACAATGAAGCAATATCATCTATTCCAGTAGTGGTAAATAAAAAAGTATTGACTATTAAAGCGGAAGATAAATTAAATATTATCAAAGGTAGTCCAATGCCGGAATTTACTTATAAGGTAGAAGGTTTAGTAAATGGTGATAGATTTATTTTAACACCAATAATGACTACTAATGTAGAAAATACAAATGCAATTGGTGAGTATGAAATTACTATCAGTGGCGGGAATTTAACAAATAGTGAAAATTATGAAATTGTTTATGTAAACGGTAAAATGACCATTGTAAATAAGAAGAGTGAAGCACCAAAAATAAATGGAATAAAAGATACAACGATAAAAGTTGGAGAAGTAGATAACTTCAACTTACTTGATGGAATAACAATAACAGATGATTATGATAATAATTTAAAGGTGACTACAAGTGGAAAAATAGAAAAACCATCTCCAGGTACAAATAAAAAGTCTACAATAACTTATACCGTAACAGATAGTGATGGAAATACTACTACAGCAACTAGAGTAATAACAGTAACTAATCAACTTCCAGTAATAAGTGGAGCAAATAAGATAGTTATCAAAAAAGGTCAATCTATAGATTTATTATCAGGAGTTAAGGCATCAGATGAAGAAGATGGAGATATAACAAAGAATATAGTAATAACAGGAACTGTTGATATAAATAAAGAAGACACATATAAATTAACTTATACAGTAGTAGATAGTGATGGAAATACTACTCAGATAGAAAGATTAGTAGTTGTTGAGAAAGGCGATGAAGTTGTACCTCCAACTGAAGAATTAGAAAGTTCATTACCGACTGTAATAGTTGAAGCAATAAATAATAATTTAGTAAATTTAAATTCAGGAACAGGAGCAGTAGATAATCCATTTGAAATAGAATTTAATAATATTAGTGATGATAAAGTAGATAGTTTATTATCAGATCTAAATAATCTTAATGTAAAAATAAATAGCTTAGAAAATAGGAATGGATATACATTTGTAAATATTGCAATATTAAGAGATAGCAACTCTAAGACTTTTAGAGAATTAAAAGAAGAAATTCATATAGTATTAAAAGTTAAAGATGAGTATGAAAATATAGCTAATAAACTTAGAGAGTTTGCTAAAAATAATATTGAAGATACTAATGATGATAACTTAAATAGTGATGTAGATAACAATACAGATAATAATAACAATAATAATACAGATAACAATAATAATATAAATAATAATACAAATAACAATAATACAAATAATAATGTGAATAATGATAGTACAAATTCTGATAATAATAAGCCTACAGTAGATAATCCAAAGACAGGGGATTATGTAAGTATAGGCATGTTAAGTTCATTAGCATCACTAAGCTTATCAGGTATAATTTTAAACACTTTTGGAAGAAAGAAAAATAAAAAATAGCAATATTTAAAAGGTTGTGTCGTACTAAAAATACAGCAATTACTTTTTATATTAAAATATTATCTTTAATTCAAGAGAAAATTGAAAAAGTGTTTTGACTTTGTTTAAGTACTCAAATAATGGTATTTACTATTAGACCCTCGACAATATAGAAATATGTTGGCGAGGGTTATTTATTTTATCCTAAAGGAATATGACGATGTTTTTATTTCAATCATATCAACTATTTAAAGATTGTTAGAGAATGTATCGAAGAAATTAGTTATGCAACGATTTATACAACCAAATAAACTTGATTTACTTCCTAGTCTACATGGAAGAATGTTTAATTCTTTACCTTTAAGAGTATTCATATTATTTTTTATCAAGTCTAAGTATTCGGGTATAAAGTGGAATATTTCACTATATATAAATATATTATCTGGCGAAAGAAAATTAGAAATGTTATTTATACCAATTGACATTAGTTCTATATTTTTTGATATTGTATCAATAGCATATTTATTTTTAGCTTTATACAAGTCAGCAAAATGTTTTATTGTTAGAGCTTTTATATCTGATATAGAATTAAAATCATCTAATAATGCTGGCATAGAGCAGTATTGTTCAAAACAACCATGGTTTCCACAAGGGCATTTCTTACCATTAGGAACAATAATCATATGACCAATTTCACCAGCACTACCGTTGAGACCTGTATATAACTTACCATTAACAATCATACCAGAACCAACACCTGAATGAATATTTATAACTACTGTATTATTTAATGTTTCTATTGAATTTTTAAACTCTCCAATTGCAGCAAGATTAGCTTCGTTTTCAAGATGAAAATCTAAATTTGGCATCAATTTAGATAATTCATATTTTAGATCAATTTCATCTAAGTCATAGTAAGGTGTAAATAAAATTTTATCATTACAAACTCTACCATGTACAGCAATAGTTACACCTATAAGGTTGTACTTATATTCTCTTAATTTATCTTCTATAGAAGTTATAATTTTAACTATAAGTTCCACAACATTATTTTTATTAATTTTCTCTTCGTAATAATCATAAATTAAAAGTTTTTTTTGTAAGTCGGTTAATATAAAGCTTACATAGTCAGTGCCTAGTTCTATCCCTAATGCACATCCAGCTTTATTATTCAGTTCAAGGAGAATTGGTTTTCTTCCGCCACTTGAACTGCTGTTTCCTTGTCCTATTTCTTTTATTAAATCTGTTTCTATTAAAATATTTATAATTTCTGAAACACTTGCTTTATTCAAATTAATAAGTTTAGAAATCTCAGCTCTAGATATATTGGGTTTATTAGAAAGGAGATTGAGTATCTCCACAGTATTATACTTTCTTATATTAAATTTATTATCCATATCTACCATCCTTAATGAAAATATAAGAATAATATATCATATAAGAATAAAAAACTCAAAGTTGAATTACATATTTTGGTAAACATTACAAATGCGTAAAATCATGACTATATATAAGATATTAATACAAAAAAACAAAAAAATTCAAAAAAAGACAAGGAAAATGTTTACAAAGTGCGAAATGTGTCGTATAATAAAGTTAGAAAGACAAACTAACTAACTGATTAATTAAGGGGTGATAAAAATGGAATATTTCAAAAACATTCCAGATATAAAATACGAAGGACAAAATAGTGAAAATATGTTTTCTTTTCGTCATTATAATCCAGAAGAGGTAGTAATGGGAAAACCCATGAAAGAACATCTTAAATTTGCAGTTGCTTATTGGCATACATTTAATCAAGATGGATCTGATCCTTTTGGAGGGGGAACGAATGTAAGAAATTGGAATGGGCAAACTCCAATGGAAACTGCAAAAAATAAAGTTGATGCAGCATTTGAATTTTTCAAAAAATTAGGAGTGGAATATTTCTGTTTCCATGACATGGATATAGCACCTTATGGTGATAGTTTAGAAGAGTTTTTTCATAATTTAGATATTATTACTGATTATATGAAAGAAAAGATGGATGAAACTAATATCAAACTTTTATGGAATACAGCTGATAGACATTCAAATCCAATTTATGTGAATGGATCAGCTTCAAGCCCTAATGTAGATGTATATGCTATATCAGCAGCTCAAGTAAAAAAAGGAATTGATATAAGTAAAAAGCTTGGTGGAAAAAACTTTGTATTTTGGGGTGGACGTGAAGGATATGAATGTCGACTGAATACAGATATAAAATTTGAAGAAGAAAATATTGCAAGATTATATAAAATGGCTATAGATTACACAGAAAAAATAGGTCATAAATTAACTTTCTTAATAGAGCCAAAACCTAAAGAACCAATGACTCATCAATATGATTGTGATGTTGCAACTACACTTGCTTTTCTACAAAAATATGACTTAATGGAACATTTTAAGTTAAATATAGAAGCAAACCATGCTACACTTGCAGGACATACTTTTGATCATGAATTAAATATGGCAAGAATCAACAATGTATTAGGTTCTATAGATGCTAATCAAGGTGATTCTTTATTAGGATGGGATACAGATGAATTTCCAACAAATTTATATGATACTACATTAGCTATGATAGAGATACTAAAAAATGGCGGATTACATGATGGAGGAATTAACTTTGATGCTAAAGTTAGAAGAAGTTCATTTGAGCAAGAAGATCTGTTCATTGGGCATATAGCTGGAATGGATAACTATGCTAGAGCATTAAAATCAGCGGCTAGAATAATTGAAAGTGGATTTATTGATAATTTAAAGAAAGAAAGATATTCATCATTTGAAAGCGAAATAGGAAAGCAAATATTAAATAATGAAACAGATTTAGATATGCTTAATAAATATGCTTTATCAATAGAGAATGTAAATAATAAATCATCACATATAGAATATGTTAAGTCAAGATTAAACGATTTCATATACTAGAGGAGGTAACTAATGTTTTATGTGGCTGGTAATAAACTTATTCGTAAGTTTGATAATGACATTGTAAGTATAGAGCCATGGGGTGAAAATAGCTTTAGAGTAAAAGCTTCACCAAATGGAACTTTGCCAGAGTATGAAAATGCTTTAACAGAAAAAGTGATACAAATAGACCCTAATATAAGTATCTATAATGATATAAATGAAGCAGAAATTGTTAATGGAAATATAAAGGCATATATAACAAATAGAAATAGAATAGTATTTAAAAATTCCAATGATGAAATTTTATTAGAAGAATATTTAAGAGAACGTGCTATTGCAAATGATATGGGTAATGAAGATGTTAATGTTCAATCTATAAGTGGATTTTCATGTACCCTAAAGCTTAAGGCAAGGGAATTTTATCCTTTATCAGGAGGAGATTATAAGCTAACTCAAAGGTTTGAATCAGACCCAAAAGAAAAAATATTTGGAATGGGACAATATCAGCAAACGTTTTTAGATTTGAAAAATTGTAAGTTAGAATTAGCACATAGAAATAGTCAATTGACAGTTCCTTTCTATATATCAAATAAAAAGTATGGATTTTTATGGAACAATCCTGGTATAGGTGAAGTTAATTTTGCTAAAAACATTACAGAATGGAAAATGAATTCTACAGATTATATAGATTACTGGATAACATCAGAAGATACACCAAATAAAATAATAGAAAATTATACAAATGTTGTAGGAAGAGCGCCTGAAATGCCAGATAATTTATTAGGATTATGGCAAAGTAAAATGAGATATCAAACACAAGAAGAAGTTTTAGAGGTAGCGCATAGATACAAAGAAATGGGTATTACACCATCGGTATTGGTTATAGATTTTTTCCATTGGACTGAGCAAGGTCATTATGATTTTGATAGTAGATACTGGCCAGATCCAAAGAAAATGGTAGATGAATTAAATGAAATGGGAATAGAAGTCATGATATCTGTGTGGCCGACTGTATCTCAAAATGCTAAAAACTTTAATGAAGTTATAGAAAAGGGATTATTAGTTAAAGTCAACAGGGGAATAAGAGTTACTATGCAACAATTAAGCAACACTGTTTTTATAGATCCAACTAATCCTGAAACTAGAAGCTACGTATGGGACAAGTTGAAAAATAGCTATTATAAGAATGGAATAAATATGTTTTGGTTAGATGTTGCAGAACCAGGATATGCTACATATGATTTTGATAATTATAGATATTATTTAGGAACTGACTTAAAGGTAGGTAATTTATATCCTAATGAATTTTCTAAAATAGTTTTCGATGGATTAAAGGAAGAAAATAAAACACCAGTAACTTTAATTAGAGGGTGCTGGGCAGGAAGCCAAAAATATGGAACACTTGTATGGTCAGGTGATATAGATTCAAGCTTTGGTGCATTTAGAAATCAAGTAAATACAGGATTAAATATGAGTATTGCAGGTAATCCTTGGTGGACAACTGATATAGGGGGATTCCATGGTGGTAATATCAATAATCCAGAATTTAGAGAGTTAATGATAAGATGGTTCCAATATGCTACATTCTCACCAATTCTTAGAATGCATGGAGACAGACAACCTCATAAGAAAGCACTAGGTTATGATGGTGGAGGCCAATGTGAAAGTGGTGCAGAGAATGAAATATGGTCGTATGGTGAAGAGGCTCAAGAAATATTTATGAAATACTTAAATATTAGAGAAAATCTGAAGCCATATATAGCAGAGTTATTTAAAGAAACCCATGAAGTAGGTGCACCTATAATGAGACCAGTATTTTATGATTATCCCGAGGATAAGATGGCTTGGGAAGTAGATAATCAGTATATGTTTGGTTCAGAATTACTTATTGCACCAATTATTTATTACAAACAAAGAGAAAGAGAAGTCTATTTACCTAATGGAAATCAATGGGTTGATATAAATACAAATAAAGTATATGACGGTGGACAATTTGTTGTTGTAGAAGCTCCGTTAGAAAGTATTCCTGTATTTTGTAAAAAAGGATCATTAATCAAAAATAAACTTATTTAATAAAGGAGGAAAAGATATGTATAAAATAGTAGTAGCCTCTCATGGAAAATTTTCAGAAGGTTGTCTAGATACAATAAGGTTTTTCATAAAAGATACAGAAAATATATCAACTTTAGTATTAGATAATGATGGAATAGAAAAATTTGAAAAGTCAGTTAAAGCATTATTTAATGAGATTAAAGATTCTAATGTGCTAATATTTGTAGATTTATTTCATGGAACACCTTTTAATGTTTGTTCAGAAAATATTGGATTAATTAAGGGCGAAGCTGAAATAGTTTCAGGAGTAAATATTCCAATGCTATTTGAGGCAACATTAAACAGTAAAAGTATGTCAGTTTCAGAAGCAGTTCAAAATATTAAAAATACACAATATATAAATACTTTATCAGAAGAATTAGCAAACTTAACTACTAACGAAGATGATGAATAAAGGAGGATATGGGATATGCAAGTACAAGTGTGGCAATTAGTAGCGATTGTTTTATATGGGTTTTATATCAATTTTGAGAAAAACAGTACTATGTGTGGTACATATCAACCAGTTACAGCAGGTTTTGTTGTAGGGTTAATAATGGGAGACGTTTCAACAGGTCTATTTATTGGTGGGACATTACAATTAATGTCATTAGGTATTAGTAACTTTGGAGGAGCTTCTATACCAGATTATCAAACAGCTAGTGTAGTTGCAACATTTATAACTATTTCAACAGGACAAGATCCTAATGTAGGTATAACAATTGGTATACCAGTTGCATTATTAATGGTTCAACTAGATGTATTAAGAAATACAATTGGTGTATGGCTTGCACATAAAGCAGAAAGTTATGTAGATAAAAGAGATTATAGTGGTATAGGAAAAATGCAAATGTTAGGTGTTGTATTAACATGTGCAACAACAGGTATTCCAATACTATTAGCAGTAATTTTTGGACCAGACTTAGTAAATGGACTAATTAATAATAGTCCTGAATGGTTATTAGGCGGACTTCAAGTAGCTGGAGGGATTTTACCAGCGGTAGGTATAGCTTTATTACTTAAAAACCTACCAACAAAAACTCATTTTCCTTATTTATTAATAGGATTCGTTCTAACAGTATATATGAAAATTCCTTTATTAGGAGTTGCCCTTATAGCAGCAGCTATATCATTAATAGAATTCAAGAGAGAAAATGAAAGAGAAATGTTATCTTATTCTGTAGTTGGAGGTATGGATGAAGATGAATAATAATGAGCTTACACCAAAAAAAATACGTAGTAAAGTTTTATTAAGATGGATATTTACAAGTAGTGTTTCATCTAATTATGAAAAGATGCAAGCTTTAGCTTATTGCTATGCTATATTACCGTTTTTAAAATTTACGTACAGAAATGATGAAGATGGTTTACAACAAGCAGCAAAGAGACATTTACAATTCTTTAATACAAATCCTTGGGTTGCTCCATATATTTTCGGATTAAATATTGCAATAGAGGAAAAAGAAAAAAATAATGCTGCAGATGCAGTAAGTTCTATAAAAAGTGGATTAATGGGACCTTTAGCTGGGGTTGGAGATAGTTTATGTGTTGTTATCCCTTGGACAATATTTGGTGCAATAGCAGCAAATATGGCTATAGATGGAAGCCCAGTAGGAATATTTTTATGGATAGCAGTAAGTGTAGCTATTAAGTTATGTAGTTTTCCACTATTTAAAGCTGGATATTTTTCAGGAACAAAGTTAGTTAATGCTCTTGAAAGTAAAATGAAATCTATAACTAAAGGTACTTCTATATTAGGATTAATGGTTGTAGGTGGATTAATATCAACAGTAATAAGAACTACAGTTGGATTTAGCTTTGTACAAGGTGAAATCGAAATGACAGGCCAAAGTATATTAGATCAAATTATGCCAGGTCTATTACCAGCAGCTATAGTTGCAATAATGTATTACTTACTAGGAAAAAAGGTAAAACCAACATACTTAATTTTATTAGTGATAGTTATTTCAATAGTTTTATATTCACTAGGAGTACTTAAATAAGGAGGTATTTAAATATGGAAGGAATTATACATATAAGAATTGATGATAGATTAATACATGGACAAGTAGCTACAATGTGGACAAACAATCTTGGAGCAACTCGTATTATGGTTATAAATGATGAGGTAGCAAATAATGATTTACAAAAATCAGTATTAAGAATGGCAGCTCCATCAAATGTTAGTACATCTATAATATCAAGAGATACAGCAGTAAAAAATATTTCATCAGGAAAATATCGTGGACAAAGAGTATTTATAGTTGTGAAGTCACCTTTAGATATTCTTCACCTTGTAAATAATGGTTTAGATATCAAGAAAATAAATGTTGGTAACATGTCATCTAAATCAAATACTGAGGTAATAAGACCATCTGTAAGTGTTACTCCAGAAGAAAAAGAAGCTTTTAAGGAATTAATAGATAGAGGTGTTGAGATAACAGCTATAATGACTCCTACAGATCCATTAGTTATGTTTAAAGAATATTTATAGGACTTAAAGGGAGACTCTATGTCTCCCTATTTTATTATATTAAGGAGAGAAAAATATTGTGGAGTATGTAATAGGTTTAGATTTAGGGACAGGAACAATAAAAGGAATAGCAGTAGATTCTAAGGGAGAAATACTAGTTAAACATTCTGAAGGATATAAATTATATACAGAAGGAAATGGTTATTCAGAACAAAATCCAGAAGATTGGTATGAGGCTTCCTTAAAAGTTTTAGAAAAAATAGTACTAGATTTAAATGGATATAATCTAAAAGCTATTAGTATATCTGGTCAAATGCATAGTTTAGTACTATTAGATAAGGAATATAATGTAATAAGAAGAAGTATTTTATGGAATGATACAAGAAATACAAAAGAATGCAATTACGTTATGGATAGAATGGGAGAAAGAATAATTGATATTACAGGTAATAAGTGCCTTGAAGGATTTACTTTACCTAAAATACTATGGGTAAAAGAAAATGAGCCAAGTAATTGGGAAAAAACTTTAAAGTTCTGCATGCCTAAGGATTATTTAGTATTAAAATATACAGGAAATATATGCACAGATGTATCAGATGCAGCTGCTACACTAATGTTTGACCTTGAAAAAAAGGAATGGTCAGATGAAATCTTAAATTCTTTAGGAATAGAGAAGGAGAAGTGCCCTAAGGTATATAACTCCATTGAATCTGTAGGTGAGTTAAATGAAGAAATTAAAAGGAAATTAAATATAAAAGGAAATGTTAAGATTTTTCCAGCTGGAGCAGATAACCCATGTTCTGCATTAGGATCTGGAATAATAAATGAAAACAAAGCATTACTAAGTATAGGAACATCAGGTGTATATCTTCAATATGAGGATAGCTATAAAAATTATAATGGTAAATTACATATGTTTAATAATGTTATACCAAATAGTTACTACTCAATGGGTGTTACCCTTTCAGCTGGAGATTCATTAAGCTGGTTTAGAAATACTTTTGCTCCGGATAAAAATTTTGATGAAGTTTTAGAAGGAATAGAAGATGTTATGCCGGGCTCAAATGGATTATTGTTTGCTCCTTATATTGTTGGAGAAAGAACTCCTTATACAGATAGTAAGGTAAGAGGTACATTTATTGGTGTTGATAAGGTACATGAGTTTAAAGATTTTGTAAGAGCTGTAGTTGAAGGAATTACATTTTCTTTAAAAGATTGTTTTAATATATATAATAACTGCGATGAAAAAGAAATTATTTCAGTAGGCGGAGGAGCTAAGTCGAAGGCATGGCTTCAAATACAAGCAGATATATTTAATAAAAAAATAATATCTTTAAAAAATGAAGAAGGCCCTTCATTAGGAGCAGCAATTGTAGCGGCTGTTTCACTAAATTGGTTTGATTCTTTCGAAGATGCTGTAAAATTAATAGTAAAAGAAGAAGAAAGTTTTTATCCTAATAAAGAATTAGTAGAGATATATGAAGAAGTATACAATCGTTATAGAAAAATATATAAGTGTATAAAAAATATATAAATCACTCTAAAAATGGAAGAGGCACAACAATGGCTACACAATCTTATAATCAATGAAATTAGAATAAAACTACTTTAGCTAATAAAAAGTGGATTTTACTATAATTGCAATTGGAAGGATTCTAATGTATATAAAGACGACTTTATGATATAGTAATTATTTTGAAAAACATAATCGTGTGTATGACTCTTGAGAATCATCCTCAACATCGAAATCTACGAAAACACATTGATAATTTTATCAATGTGTTTTTTTATGTTTTAATTAAAGTCTCTTATACACTAACTATGTCATGATTCATACTATTGAGAAAAATAAATATAATATAAATCTTAAAAAAGTTATTGACTTGGAGTTAACTTCAATTTAATAAATATGAATTATTATTGGAAAATTTAAAAGGATTATTTGGGATAGAAACTCTAATGTTAGGTGGAGGTAGCATCTTAATGATATTGTAATTAATGCAAGACCAGGAGAAAAGATTGCTTTTGTAGGGGCAACAGGAGCTGGTAAAACAACAATTACAAACTTAATAAATAGATTCTATGATATTCAAGATGGTAAGATTCGTTATGATGGAATTAATATAAATAAGATTAAGAAAAATGACTTAAGAAGATCACTTGGAATTGTTCTTCAAGACACACATCTATTTACTGGAACGGTTATGGAAAATATAAGATACGGTAAATTAGATGCAACTGATGAAGAAGTAATAGCAGCTGCAAAACTTGCAAATGCTGACCACTTTATAGATCACCTTCCGGATGGATATGACACTATTTTGACTGGAGACGGTGGAAATTTATCACAAGGTCAAAGACAATTACTTGCAATTGCAAGAGCTTCAGTTGCTAATCCTCCTGTATTAATTCTAGATGAAGCAACATCAAGTATTGATACAAGAACAGAAAAAATTGTTCAAGAGGGTATGGATAAGCTTATGGAAGGAAGAACAGTATTTGTTATTGCCCATAGATTATCTACAATTAAAAACTCAGATGTTATTATGGTTCTTGATCAAGGAAGAATTATTGAAAGAGGGAATCATGATAGGTTAATTGATAAAAAGGGAGTTTACTACGAACTATACACTGGTTTACTTGAACAAAGTTAAATATTATAAGAGTGCTTATTAAATTTAAGCACTCTTTTTTACATGTGATAATGGTATAATGGTATATATACCAAAAGGGGGTAATTATGAGGGTATTCAATAAGATTAAATTAAACAGTGAAATTACCATTAATAATGAAAGATTTAAATGTACAGAAATTGTAGAGTATACTTATATAGAAGGCAGATATACGGAGTACAAACTAAAATCTATAAATGGTAAAAAAGTAAATTGGCTAGAAGTTGAAGATGGAGAAGCATATCTTTATAAGAGTATTAATAATACAGAATTTAATAATTTTAAAGACAGATATTCAAATGGTAAATCATACTCAGGAACAGCAAAAGTTAAATCATTTTCTGAAGATTCGGATGTAGATTTAGATGAAACTGTGAGTTTTATTGAAATTTACTCAGATGATGAAGAAGATGTTATAAGTATGGAAACTTGGGAAGATGGAGAAGTTGAATATAGTTTAGGAAAATATATAGATATCAATGATATAATAGTAGAAGAACTTTATAATAGTAATTATAATTATAATTTTAATAATAATAGTAACTATAGTTTTAATAAGAATTCTAAAAAGAAACTAGTAATAGGATTAGTAATAGGTGTTGCCATAGTTTCATTTATTATAGGAAGTGTTAATAGAAAAAAGAACTGTGGACAATTTAATTGCAAACCATCAAATCCAGCATGGTGTTGTACAAATACAATTAAATGTAGCATAACTAATGACTATTGTGAATCTATTAAACACTCTAATTCAATAAGGCACAGAAGCTTAGGATTTAGAAGACCTGTAGGTGGTGGGACTAGTTTTGGAAAATAATATAATATAGGGGAGAAATTTAATGTTAGAAATAATGATTATATTAATTTATGTAGCTCTTGGTATAGGGCTTATGATAATAGGGAGCATGTTAGTAGACTTAATAATACCAGGAAACTTTCCGGAAGAAATTAAAAAAGGTAATAATGCAATAGGTTTAATTATGGCATCAATTTCAATAAGTGTAGGTGTTATATTTAAAGCATCAGTTGCTTCACCGTTGACAGAAACAGTAAAGCTAACATTACTTCAAGATTTAGGTGTTGTAGGTATATATTATATACTGGGAATATTAGCGCTTATGGCTGGATATAAAGTAACTTCAATATTTAATAAAAAATATGATTTAGATAATGAAGTATTGAAAGGAAATAGTGCTGCAGGTTTAGTTGTTTCAGGATTATTTATTGGTATAGCAATTATAATAAGCGGAGTTATAATTTAAAGATATGGAAAAAAAGAGTTTTAATTACAGAATTTTAATGTTAACAACACTAATTATTTCAGGTTGTTCAATAATATATGAAGTATTAATTAGTGCAGTAAGTTCATATTTAGTTGGTGATAGTGTTAAGCAATTTTCTATTACAATAGGTTTATACATGTGTGCAATGGGAATAGGTTCCTATATCTCAAAGTATATAAAAGATAAATTATTTGATTGGTTAATTAGTGTTGAATTAGCAGTAGGAATATTTGGTGGATTATCATCTTTAATTTTGTTTTCTGCTAATGCGTATTTAAGTTCATATACTATAGTTATGCTTTTCTTAATTATCATCATAGGTATTCTAGTAGGTCTTGAAATTCCTTTATTAACTAGAATAATGGAAGAAAATAAAAGTGATTTAAGTGTTACTTTATCAAATATTTTTAGTTTTGATTATATAGGTGGTCTTATAGGATCAGTATTATTTCCATTGTTATTACTACCTCAATTAGGATACTTTACTACATCTTTTTTAGTTGGAAGTGTTAATATTACAGTGGCTATATTAATATTATTATCATACAAAGATTATATATTTAACTATGAAAAGTTTAAGTATATAATGATAACTTTTTTAGCTATAATGACTTTAGGTACATTCTTCTCAGAAGATTTATCAGCAACTATTGAGGATAAAATGTATAGGGATAAGGTCATATATTCAAAGCAAACTGAATATCAAAGAATAGTTATGACAAAATATAAAGATGATCTTAGATTATTTTTAGATGGGAATATTCAATTTGGATCTATAGATGAATATAGATATCATGAAGCTTTAGTACATATACCAATGTCAGTATCTAAAAGTAAGGGAAATATATTAATACTTGGCGGTGGGGATGGAATGGCAGCAAGAGAAATATTAAAGTATGATGAAGTAAAAAATATTACTTTAGTAGATTTAGACAAAGAAATGGTTGAGCTTTGTAAAACTAACAATAATATAGTATCTTTAAATGAAGGATCTTTAGATAATAAAAAGCTAAAGGTAATCAATGATGATGCTTTTAAGTTTTTAGAAAATTCAAGTAACCTTTATGATGTAATAATAGTAGATTTGCCTGATCCTAATAATGAAAGTTTAAACAAATTATATACAAACTTATTTTATAGATTATGCTATAGAAATTTAAGTGAAGATGGAGTTATGGTTGTACAGTCTACCAGTCCATATTCAGCACCTAAAGCCTTCTGGTCTATTAATAAAACTATAGCATCAGAAGGATTTGATGTATATCCATACCACTTACAAGTTCCTTCCTTTGGAGACTGGGGATTTAATTTAGCAATAAAATCTAGTTCAAATAACATAAAAAATGAAGATATTTATAAATTAATAGATTTTGATAATATAAAATTAAAGTATCTAAACGAAGATATTTTACCTGGATTATTTTCATTTTCACAAGATGAAAAAGTTGATACATCTAAATTAGATATAAATTCTTTATCTAACCCTAAACTAATAAATTACTATCAAGAAGCATTAGAGAAATGGAATTAATATAAGATGAGTGATAAAGCATTAGGAATACATATATTAGTAGAATATTACAATTGCAATAAAGAAATATTAAAAAATGTAGAAATAATCGAACAATCAATGTTAATAGCTGCAAAAGAATCAAAAGCAACCATAGTTGAATCAGTATTTCATCAGTTTAATCCATGGGGGGTTAGCGGAGCAGTTATAATAGCTGAATCACATTTAACTATACACACTTGGCCAGAACATGCTTATGCTGCAGTTGATTTATTTACATGTGGAGATATAGATTATGAAGCTGGTCTCAATACATTAAAAGTTTTTTTAGAATCTAAGCGATGTGAGGTTAAAAAGATGTTTAGAGGTGAATTTAGTAAAGTAAAGATATCTGAGTGATATATAAATGATATAGGTGTAACAAAGGTAGTAATCGTATATAAAGACCACGTTGAAGTTGTATTCAATGTGGTCTTTTCTTTTGTTGAATATAGTTTAAGTTTTATAATAATACACTAATTAAAATTATTGCCGAAATAATTTGAAGTGATCCTATAAATAATCCATATAAGGATACTGATTTTCCTTGTTTAATTAAATCTTTTACATTAACTCTTAATCCTATAGCAGCTAAAGCAATTATTTCGAATTTATTGCTTATTTCTTTGCAAAGAATGGAAACATCATTGCTTATTATGTTTAAAGAGAATAAGGCACAAGTTATAAAGAATCCTATTACATACCATGGAACCTTTATTTTTCCTTTTTCTATATCTTGTACTTCATCTTTTAGTATTTCCTTATTTGATTTATGCTTTAAATGACCTAATACAAATACAACAACTACTAAAAATATTATACGTACAATTTTAAATATTGTAGACAAATCTTTTACGTGCTCACTTACCATTGCTCCACTAGCTACAACTTGTCCTACGGATTGTAATATTCCTCCTATCATGGCAGATGTTTGAGTAAGCTCATTATTATATAAGAATTGAGAGATTATTGGTAATAAGAACATAAGGACTATACCAGTTACATTAACAATAGTTATTGATATTCCTTTTTCTTTATCATCAGCTCCAATTACAGGTGATGTGGCTGCTATTGCAGAAGATCCACATACTGCATTACCACTTGCCATCATATATCTGAAGTTATCTGAAAATCCTAATTTTTTACCTATATATAATGCTCCTATTATTGTAATTGTCATTTGCAATACTATAAATATTACTCCAGAAAATCCAATTTCAGATATAGTAGATATACTTAGTGTTGCACCTAATAATACTATTGAGTATGATAACAAATCAGTTTCTGAAAATTTATATCCTTTTTGGAATATATCCTGATTTAAAAATAAATTACCTACAAACATACCTAAGAATATAGCTATAGATGCTGCTCCAAGTTTTGGAATAAATTTGGCAATAATCATACTTAAACATGCTACTAATATAGAAACTATAAGCCCTGGTAATATATCCTTTATATTTTTTATAAAATTATTATTGAGTTTTTTCATTTATAATGCTCCTTTCATGTGATGTACATGTTTAATTTTAAATCTATATTTATAATTTGTTAAATATGTATTTTTTATAATGTATATAAGTATTTACATATATATAAGTGATTACCTATATATAACATAAAAAAAATGTATTTAACAAATAAAAAAAATAGTTTTAATATAGACATTGTGAAATTTACATTTGAAATATGAAAGGAGTATTATCATGGAAAAAGATATACTAAAAAATAATAGCAGTAGTAAGAAAAAATATCTTATGGTATTTGTATGTATGTTTATGCAAGCAATACCATTTGGGGTTGCACAAAATATTCAACCTTTATTTATACCGTATGTAATCAAAGATTTTGGATTCTCATTAGCGGCATTTTCTTTAATATTTACATTTGGAGCTATGGCATCAGCAGCATTTTCTCCATTTTTAGGTAAGTTATTTGGTAAAGTAAATATAAAAGTACTATTTATAATAGGTACAGTATTATCATCATTAGGATTTTTAGGATTTGGTTTTTCTAAAACATTACCTCAATTTTATATATTATCTGCAGTATCTCAAGTAGGATGTGTTTTATTCTCTGGGTTAGGTGTTCCATATGTAATAAATAACTGGTTCCCTAAAAAAGGTAGAGGTAAAGCGTTAGGTATAGCATTCTCTGGTGGTTCAATAGGTAATGTGTTTTTACAACAAATTACATCACAAATGTTAGCATCAAATGGTGCTAGTTATAGTTATATAGTATTTGGATTAATTTCGTTATTATGTAGTCTACCAATAATTTTATTATTTATAAGAATGCCTAAGCCTGATGAGGTAGAAATAGTTGAGGAAAATGTGAATGAATTAAATGAAGAGAATAAAGGATTTGAAGGTTTAGGAGTAAAAGCAACTACTAAGAATAAGTATTTCTGGACATTCTCAATAGGATACGCAATAATAGCAATTGCTATATCAGCATTAAGTACTCAATATGCAACATATTTTACAGGTGAGCTTGGAATGAGTGCAACACTAGTTGGTACATTAGGTTCAGTATTTGCGTTATTCTGTTTAATAGGAAATGTAACAGGAGGAGCTTTATTTGATAAAATAGGAACATTAAAAACAATGTCTATATCATTAATACTTTCAATCATAGCTATAATAGGATTAATGATAGCTGGTGAAATTCATAGTTTAGCATTTTTATTCTCTATAGCATATGGATTAAATGTTTATTCATATATGTCAGCTCCAGCATTTATGGCTACAGATGTATTTGGTAAAAAAGAATCTAGTGTAATATTAGGTATTATAAGTTTACTATTCGCACTAGGATTTGCATTTGGTTCAACATTATTTGGTATGATAGTAGATAATTTTGGATTTAATACAGGATGGATTGTAATGATAGGATGTATACTTTTAGGATATACTTTACTACTTACATCAATAAAAAAAGTTAAAGATCAAAATAAAAAATTGGTACAAGCAATTAACGATAACACAATATAAAAGTATTAGAAACAATAAAAGAAGGTAATACAATATATAAAAAATAATAATAATATTAAAAAAGAGGTGGGATTTTATTTTCACTTCTTTTTTATTAGTAATATGGTATTATATACATTAGGAGGACATACCTATGAATATTAGAAAATTAGAGATTTTTTATAAAACAGCAAAATACTTAAATATGAGTAAGGTTGCAAAAGATATGTATATTAGCCAGCCATCGATAAGTCAATCTATCTCAGAAATTGAGTCAGAAATAGGTACAAAATTGTTTGATAGAATAGGCAAGAAATTATATTTAACGCATGAAGGTGAAGTTTTTTATGAATATACAAGAAGAATACTAAATATTTATGAAGAAGGTATAAATATAGTACGTTCATCTAAAAGTAATAAAGGAAAATTAGTTATAGGTGCAAGTACAACTATAGGTACATATATAATGCCCTATATAATACATAATTTTAATGAAGAGGAAAAAGATATTGAAGTATCTATGATAGTAGATAATAAGCATAATATAGAGGAGCTTTTATTGAACAATAAAGTAGATGTTGCCTTTATAGAAGGTAGGGCAGATTCAAAGGAGATAATATTAAAAGATATATGGAAAGATGAGCTTGTATTTATAAGCTCCATATATCATAAATGGAATGGAAAAACACAATTAACAGTAGATGATTTAAAAGATAGTAAATTTATTATAAGGGAAGATGGTAGTGGAACTAGAGAACGATTCGAAGATTTTCTAGAAAATGAAGATATTAAATTTAACTCATATATAGAATTAAGTAATCTAGAAGCTATTATAAATTATGTGAAGTTAAATATGGGTGTGAGCTGTGTTCCATATATATCTGTTTTAGATGAAGAAAATACAAAATCAATAAATATATATAGATTAAAAGATTATAACATTAAGAGATCTTTATATAGTGCTATACACAAAGATAAGTATATATCTAAGCCTATAAAATGCTTTATGGAGTTTTGTGAAAAAATAGAGAGTTTAAACAATAAATAATGATGTGTTACATAAAAAGTAACGGAGATTGGATAAGAAATAGTTAATATTAATATTAACTATTTTTTATTTGGATTTTAAACTATTTCTATATTGTTTTGGTGAAATTCCAATCTCCCTTTTAAATAGTGTATAGAAGTAAGAAGTATTACTTAGACCAATTAAATCTCCAATTTCCTCAATAGATAAGTTTGTGTTTTTTAATAATTTGAGTGATCTATAAATTCGTTTTTGGTTTATATAAGTAATAACCGTAACTCCTAACTCTTTTTTAAATAAACGAGTTAGATAATCGGGAGATAGATTAACCTCAAGAGCAACTTTTTTTACTGTAAGATTAGACGAAAGATTTAAGTTAATAAATGTAAGTGCCTGTTTTATAATTGGTGAATATTGTGAAAGAGAATGCTCTTTAGTAAGAAGACAATAAGAACGTACCATTTGAAGCAACATATTATTCAGAGCTTCCAATGAAAGAGATTGCTCTATTTTCATTGCCCATTTATTTGATAATTCATCTATATATATAGGATGGACACCTCCAACATGTGCAGCTTTACGAAATAGTGTATTAGTACTTAATAAGAGGTTTTTCGTATTTCTTACTGTATCTTTAGTACGAATAATTTCTGAGCAACGTATAAGAAAATTTTCCAATTGGGACTGAGCAAGTATTACATCACCATTTGTAATATAAGATAATAACTTATCTTCATCAGCATATCTACATTCAAGTTTTTTATACATAGATGTACGATTCATATTTTCAATAAATAAATCATAACTAGAATCTTGCTTTGGTATAACACTTAAATCAATAGTATTTACACTAGGAGGTAGTTGATTTTTTGTGACATATTCATTTATAGTAAATAAAATTTCAAATACTGATGATGTATCAATGGATGGAACCGATTGATAATAAAGTTTTAGCTTGGCAGCATAATCTAAGTTAAGCTTTAGATTATTAATAATAGGATAAACAAGATTATCGGTGATAGGATTTTCTACAAAAGGTCCTACCATAAGATGTTCATCCTGCTCTTTTGATATACACAATATATAATATTGAGTATGAAATGGGGTGATAACACTGGTAATTTTAGAAGTTTCACATTGTTTAAGATATTGTTTTATACACTTAACAAGATGGTAATTTATCATAGAGGAAAAATCTGAATCTTCTTCAAAAACAAGAGAATCTAACTGGGACTTTTTGAACTGTCGTACTTTCACTGGAATACATTTGGATAATAATTTTTTTGTAAAATCTAAAATGTCTAATTGCATAAATACTTCTCCTTATAAGTAATTAATTTCGATATAATACAATTTAAAATAAATAAATTTTGAAAAAAAACGGATATGTAAATATTATAGACGGATTTGTGAATAAATAAAAGAATATTTTTTGATATAATTAAGTCTATATTTAGGAAAAGCTTTGTTTAAGTATGGTATTAAAAGTAGTTAATATTGCAATTAATTACAGTATAAAATCAAAGGATTCTAATTTTAAATTGCTTAAAATGACAGATAGACTTTGTACATTTAAATTTAGGGGGAAGAATATATGAGATCAGTATATAATTTTAATACGAAATGGGCATTTTCAAAAGAAGCTGTAGAAGCACCAAAAGTTATGCCAGAAAAATGGTATTGGGTTACATTACCTCATACTTGGAATGATATAGATGGACAAGATGGAGGAAACGACCTTTACAGAGGAACAGCTTATTATGCAAAAGAATTAGAAAAAATGGATTTACCAAAGGCAGATCAATACTATTTAGAATTCAAAGGAGCAAATTCTTCTGCAACTGTATATGTTAACGGAAAGAAATTAGCACATCATGATGGAGGGTACTCTACATGGAGAGTAAACATTACTGATGTATTAGAAGATAAAAACTTATTTGTAGTTGAAGTAGATAATGCGCAAAATGATAGAATATATCCTCAAAATGCAGATTTTACTTTCTACGGTGGACTTTATCGTGATGTAAATATTATTGCAGTAAACAATTCACATTTTGATTTAGAATATTATGGTGGACCTGGTATTAAGGTAACTCCAGAAGTAGTAGGTAAAGATGCTAAGGTTTCTATAGAAGTATTTGTAAAAAATGTAACAGAAAATCAAAAATTAACTTATATATTAAAAGATGCACAAGGAAATATAATTGCAGAAAAAGAAGAAGCTGCATCAAAAACAGAAGTTATATTTGATATTGAAAATGTTCACTTATGGCATGGTAAAAAAGATCCATATCTATATACAGCTGAAGTATATTTAAAAGAAGAAGAAATTTTAGATAATGTAAGCGCTAGATTTGGATGCCGTACTTTTAAAATAGATCCTGAATTAGGATTCATATTAAATGGTGAAGAGTATCCTCTTAGAGGTGTATCTCGTCATCAAGATAGATGGGGAATTGGTAATGCATTACTTCCAGAACATCATGAAGAAGATATGGACATGATATGTGAAATGGGTGCAACTACAATACGTCTTGCTCACTATCAACATGACCAATACTTCTATGATTTATGTGATGAAAAAGGTATGGTTGTTTGGGCAGAGATACCTTACATATCTACACATATGCCAAAAGGTCGTGAAAATACAATTTCACAAATGAAAGAATTAATAGCTCAAAACTACAACCATCCATCTATAGTTGTATGGGGATTATCTAATGAGATAACAATGTCAGGAGAATCTACTGAAGATTTAAGAGAAAACCATGTGATTTTAAATGATTTAGCACATGAAATGGATAAAACAAGACTTACAACAATTGCTTGTGTATCTATGTGTAGTATGGATGATCCATATGTACAAATTCCTGATACAGTATCTTATAATCATTACTTTGGATGGTATGGAGGAGATACTTCTCAAAATGGTCCTTGGTTTGATGAATTCCACGCAAAATATCCAAATATTCCTATAGGATGTAGTGAATATGGATGTGAAGCATTAAACTGGCATACATCTAATCCTGAACAAGGTGATTATACAGAAGAATATCAAGCATACTATCATGAAGAATTAATTAAACAACTATTCTCAAGAAAATACTTATGGGCAACACATGTATGGAATATGTTTGATTTTGGAGCAGATTCACGTAATGAAGGTGGGGAAAATGGACAAAACCATAAAGGTTTAGTTACTTTTGACCGTAAATACAAAAAAGATTCATTCTATGCTTATAAAGCTTGGTTATCAGATGAACCATTTGTACATATATGTGGTAAGAGATATGTTGATAGGGTAGAAGAAACTACAAAAGTTACTGTTTACTCAAATCAACCCGAAGTAGAATTATTTGCAAATGGTGAAAGCCTTGGTAAACAAACTTCACCAGAACACTTCTTCTATTTTGAAGTACCTAATGCAGGAGAGACTAATTTAGTAGCTGTAGCTGGTAACTGTAAGGATAATAGCTTTATACGTAAAGTAGATGTATTTAATGAAGAGTATCGTTTAAAAGAAAAAGGAGCAATTTTAAACTGGTTTGATGTAAATGCACCAGAAGGATACTTCTCTCTTAACAATAAGATATCTGAAATTATGGAATCAGAGGAAGCTGGTAAGTTATTTGTTGAATTTATAACTCCTTTAATGTCTGGTATGATGGGTGCAGATACAGTAGGAGAAGAAAAGAAAGAAAAGAAAGATTTAAGTGGCATGATGACAATGCTTGGAAGCTTTACAATTATTAGATTAACAAGTCTTCTTGGTGCTGGTAATGTACAAGTTACAAAAGAACAATTACTTGACTTAAATGAACAATTAAATAAAGTTAAATGCTAATTTAAATACTTAGTGTAAGATATAGATAAGTCTCAAAACAGAATATATATAGTTGAAAATAAAAACACATTGGTAATTTTATCAATGTGTTTTTTATATTTTAATTAAAGTCTTTTATATGCTAACTATGCTATGATTCATACTATTGAGAAAAATAAATATAATACAAACTTGCAAGCAGGTCTTTGTGATGAAATAAGCTTTGTCATAGCAGCTACAGCAGATGGTTCAGCACAAACACCTACACTGTTTATGACAAAAGAAGGAATTACTGAAGAATATTGTACACTAATTTGACTAATGTATCTATTCTAAAAATTAAAATGTAAATTCTTTGCAACATATTTGTAAATAAAAATTAGTTGAGCGTTTAATGTTATATGGTCTATACTGTAGAAAGTGGACACAGAAAAATAAATTAATTAATTTAGACATCAAACTTTATAGAGGAGAAGAAATAATATGATAAAACGCATAATACCATTAATACTATCTGGAGTATTACTTATGACAGGATGTACAAATAATAAAACAGAAACAAACGAGACTGTAGAGTCAACAAAGCTTACGTATTCTAATTTAGTAGATGAAAAAACTCAAAATGAGATAAGAGATATATTAATAGAAAATAAAATAGATAAAAAACAAGCAGATTATTTTATTAAACTTGTACAAAATTATAATGAAAAATCAGATATAAATAAGTTAGAAACATCTAAGGAAGGTTTTACAAGCATAAAAACACAGCAAGTTAAATACGATGAATTATATTTAGATCAAAAATGGGACATTGAAGAACTGGGCTATATGGATTTTAATTGTAGATTAACTGCATTTTCAATATTTAAAGATTATATTAAATCAGGAGAAAAATTTACCGGTGATGATATTAATTTAATGTTTGATATGGAGGCAATAAATAATAACCCTGTGAGTGAATTTAGCAAAGAAGATGTAGAAAAATTTACTAACTTATATGCAGCTATAAAAGTGGAAAATACACAAGATGTAAATAAGCATGCAGAAGCTATAAAGAAAGAATGGGAAAAAAGAAAAATATCATTCGTAGATAATAAAAATATATCAATGATAAATGTATTTTTACATTCACCAGAAGATAGTGAAGTATTTGTAGGACATGTAGGTATTTTATTACAAACAAAAGATGGATTATTATTTATTGAGAAATATGCACCATCTTTACCATACCAAGTTTCTAAATTTAAAAATAAATCAGAATTAAAAACATATTTAATGGATAGATTAGATAATGATACATCTGATAACGGATCATCAAAACCAATAATAATGGAAAATAATGAGTTAATTAAATAGAGTAAATAAAAAAATAGAGGCCATGACCTCTATTTTTTTATTGCAAGTAATTATATATATTAAAACAATAGCAAAAGTAATCATTAAAAAAGCAGAGTAATCTGTATTTTTTTAGTAAAATAGTTGTAGAGCATAAAGAAAATAATAAAATAATTAAAATTTATCATAAAAAATAAAACCTTTTATAAAAACACCTCGTTATATAAGTGAAAGGGGGGAATAAATTGCCACAGACTGATGAAAAATTAATAAAAGAGATACTAAAAGGAAATGAAAGCGCAATGGAAATACTAGTCAAAAGGCACTATGACCTAGTACATAGCTACATATATAGAGCTACAAATGACTATAATATATCCTACGATATAACCCAAGATGTATTTGTAAAAATGATGAAAAACATAAATAAATATAATTTAGAAAATGGGAAATTTAAAAATTGGTTATTAAAAATAGCAGTAAATACAACAAAAGACTATTTTAAAAGTAGCACATATAAACAAAGAGTTGAAAACTGTGATATAGAAAATCATCAAATAGAAGATACATCAAATGTTATTGATATAATTTCTAAAAAAGAGGAAGCAATAAAAATAAAAGAAGCTATTGAGAATTTACCAAGTCTTCAAAGGGAAGCAATACTCCTAAAGTACTACAATGATTTAAAAATAAAAGAAATAAGCAACATTACTGGAGATAATGAAAATACAATAAAATCAAGATTATTTAATGGAATCAGAAACTTAAAGAAATTACTTGGAGGTGATCTATTTGAAGAAGAATCACAACATTCACAAACTAAGATGTGAAAACATAGAAGATGAACAATTTGAAGATTTACTAGAAGCAGATTTAATGGATATAGAAGATTATTTAGATAGTTATGTAGTCAATCAAGTTGACGAAGAAAAAATAGATTCTACAATTGATATATTAAAAGCATATATGCCAAAAGAAGAAGTAGAGACTGCTAAGAAAGATATTAGAATTTTTGATGTAATAAAAGAAAATCTAGGGTTAATTAAATTACAACTTAGTTTAATTAGCAAATCATATCTAATACTATCATTGTTATTAATATTAGTAGGTACTATAGCTACTGTTAAGTTAAATCTAAGTGTATATTTAAGTGCATCCATAATCGCACCTATACCAATCTTACTTGGAATATTTGAGGTTATAAAAGGAAGAGAAGAAAATGTATGGGAGCTGGAGCTTAGTTATAAGTACTCATTAAGAGAAATTATTTTATCAAGATTAATAATTATAAATATGATTTCCATATTAATAAGCATTATTATCAGCATTAATTTAAATAATATTTATTCACAGATTAACTTATTTAATATGATTAGTATATGGTTAATTCCTATATTTGCAATATCGTCAGTATCTTTAGTTATTACTTCTGTGTATAGAAGCATGAACAGTATTGCTTTATGTATGGCAGTATGGATACTTGGAGCAATGGGAATTAGTTTATATGAAAAAATGGCAAACATAGCTAATATTAATTTATCTATAGCATTAGGTATATCAGCAATAGGTGTAGTTATATCGTCAAAATTATTTTATAAGAAAAGCATAACTAGTATAGATTACAGAACATTTGATTTTTAGGGGGAGATTTTATGGAACTGATTATAAATAATATAAGTAAAGAATTTAAAGATAAAGTAGCAGTAGATAAATTTAATGTTACTCTTAATGAAGGTATATATGGCTTACTTGGACCAAATGGTTCAGGAAAAACTACTCTTATGAGAATACTTGCAGATGTATCGAATCCTAGTAGTGGAGATATTTTAGTAAACGGAGAGAGCAAAAATAAGTTGGGGGCTGATTATAGGGATTTAATAGGATATATGCCTCAAAATATAGGATTTTATAAAAATTTTACAGCAGAAAAGTATTTATATTATGTAGCAGCATTAAAGGGAGTAGATAAAGAAATTGAAAAAAGTAAAATTGATGAGCTTTTACACTTTGTAAATTTAGAAAAAGACAGAAAAAGAAAAATAGGAAAGTTTTCAGGTGGTATGAAACAAAGATTAGGCATTGCACAAGCTATTTTAAATGACCCGAAGATACTTATATTGGACGAGCCAACAGCAGGACTTGATCCAAATGAAAGAATAAGATTTAAAAATTTAATAGCACAATTAGCTAAAGATAAAATAGTAATATTGTCTACTCATATAGTTTCAGATATAGAGTTTATAGCAAATGGAATACTTGTCATGAAAAATGGTAAATTAGTTGAAAAATCATCACCAGAGGATATTTTAGATACTGTAAGAGGTAAGGTACATACATTAAGCATTCGTGAAAGTGATTTAGGGAAAGTTGAAAATAAGTTTAAAATATCTAGTATGATAAGAAATCACAATGAAATCAACGTAAGAGTAGTTGGAGATAATAAGGATGATATAAAAGAGTTTAAACATATGGAAGAAGAACCAAATTTGGAAGACGTATTTTTATATTATTTTAATGAAAGTGTGAGTATATAGGAGGAGTTATAGCATGTTAGATTTAATAAAATTTGAGTTATATAAAATATTTTCTAAAAAGTCAGTACGTATAGTTTTACTATTAACTGTGTTATTTGCTGCTTTAAATCCATTTGCTACAAGTATAAACTTGAAATCTAAAGGATTAGATATGGATGATGTGTATACTGTTATGAAAGAGCATGAAGGAAAAGTAATAACACCAGAAGGAGTAACTAAAGCAGAAGAAATAATAGAAAATTTAAGTCAAAAAGAACAAAAGGGAGAGAAACTTACTAAAGAAGAAATAGTATATAGATATTTTTTATATGATGCAATAATAATAGATCCCACATATATAGTAAACAATCAATATTATAAAATAGATGAGATGAAAAATGAAATAAGTAAGTTAGAAAAAGAAAATAAGATAGATACATATGAATATAAAAATATTAAGTTTGTATATGATAAAGTCAAAAATATAGAAGAAGCAAAATACTACTTCTCATCTGGATGGTTATCAACTACTGATTTTAATGTTATAGCAACTTTAATAACGACAATGATAGCAGTAGGATTAGCTACAATGTTTAGTGATGAATATCAAAGTAATAGTGCCCAAATAGTTTTGAGTTGTAAGCGAGGAAAGAATAAGTTAGTCTCATCTAAGATAATATCTGGATTAATATACACAGCTATAGTATTTATTATAATAAATGGTGTGTATATGTTTGGAGCATTGCAATTTGATTTTATAGGATGGGATAAACCTTTAGAATTATTTAAATACTATAGAACAACTCCTTTTAACATGAGAATTATTGATTATTATATTGCTGGACTGGGAACTAGCTTTATAGGTGCTATGTTATTTTCTTTAGTAACTATGTTAATGTCTTTAATAGTAAAAAATAATATGATATCACTATTACTAAGTTTAGGTATGTATTATACTCCAGCTTTTGTTGGAAGTTTTATTCCTATAGGCTCTGTAGCAAGAATTTTTAGTGAAATAAATTTAGCAGAAGCTGTAAGAATAGTGAGTATGTTTAGAGGTACGAGTACTTATAATATTTTTGGGAATCCAGTATTATATTCAACTGTATTAATAAGTTTGGTAGTGGTATCTATACCAGTTGTAATATACTTAATAAAATATTTTGGAAAAAGACAAGCTATATAAGAGCTAAAGGTTGTCCCAAAAATGTCACACCCTTTAAGGTTGATTAATGGAAGTTAGTGTAATAAACTTTTTATCATTGTTAGATTATAAGTAAATATCACTACATATAGAATTTCTAAAGTAAATTATCTCACATAAATAAGAAACATTCTCTAATATTTACATATGATATATAGAAAACAATATTTATATCAGAAAAAGGGGAATCAACAATGGAAAGAAATTATTGGGAAGAATACTGGGATAATTATTATAAGTTTATGGCTGTATACCTTAGAGAGTTACAAGATGCATATCCTGATGTGGACATAAAAAGTGAATACGTAGAAGTTGCTAACTTATTTGAGCCTTCTATGCCTCTTGAATATTACGATAGTGATGACGAATATGATGACTATGATGATTATGACGAATATGATGATGGTGGTTATGACTATTCACAAGAAGATAACGATCCACCTTTTATATCACCTGTTGGTGGGCAATCTGCTACACCTTTTACACTACCTAACTTACCTGGTGGTGGTCAATTTGGTGCTCCATCTATATCACCTGGTGGCGGGCAATCTGCTACACCTTTTATATCACCTGGTGGAGGACAATTTACTATAAATAACTGTAGAAGAATGGCGATAGTTAGGATAGTAATGAGGAGAGGTTTTACCCCTTCTAATTTCTATATGGTAGTAGATAGAGCTGATAATAGAAGTATTCAAGGATTTAGAATAGCTTGCCAATCTGGTACAATTAGATTTGTGCCAATGGCTGTAGAATATAGAAATATTAACCTTATAGAATGTGCATTTTAGATTGAATTTTGATATTATGAGTTCCATGGTTTTGGCACTTTTAGTTTATATAATAGGCAAAATATAAAATGAATAATATTTAAGCCGAGGGATTATACTCTTGGCTTATTTTTTATTTGAAGTTATATGAAATTCCAAGGTTGTCCCAAAAATGTCACACCCTTTTACTATAATATTAAATCTATATATAGAAATATAAGAATATATTTTCATATATAAGAATTTAATATAAAATTATTGTAGAAAAATAATCAATAAAAGTAGAGGGGAAAAAGATATGGGAACAGACTATGGATTTTCAGGCAAAATACAAGTCTCAGAAAGTAATAATCCAAGAGGACTGTATGTACATCAAAAGGAAGCAATAAAAGCATTAACAGAAAGTAGCAAAAAGAAGATATTAAAATCTTTATTAGTTATACCAACTGGTGGAGGAAAAACATTTATATCTGTTTATTGGGTGCTAAAAGAAATTATAAATAAAAATAAAAAAGTATTGTGGCTAGCACATAGACATGAACTTTTAAACCAAACACTAAAAACAGCAGTTAATAGTGCTTATAAAGATGTTTTACCAAATAGAAAAGAATTTTCTTATAGAATAATATCTGGCTCAACAGCACATGATAATTCCGTTAATATTGATAAAGATGATGATTTCATTATAGCTAGTAAGGATAGTTTAAATTATAATATAGAATTTTTGAAACAATGGCTAGATAGTAATAAAGACAATATTTGTCTAGTAATTGATGAGGCACATCATGCCACTGCAAAATCATATAGAAATATTATAAACACGGTACAAAGTTATTGTAAAAATGATTTAAAGATAATAGGTCTTACAGCCACACCTATGAGAACTTGTGAAAAAGAAAAAGGGTTATTAGGTAAAATTTTCGAAGATGGAATTAGTTATAGTGTAGATTTAAAGACTCTTATAAATAATGGAATTTTATCAAAACCTATAATAAGAGATTTAAAAACTGACTTTAAAATGAAGAGGGAACTTAGCAATAGTGAACTTAATTATCTTAGAAAATTTGCAAATCTTCCAGAAAAAATAGCTAAAGATATAGTATTAAATAAAGAAAGAAATAGATTTATAGTTGATCATTATATACAAAATAAAAAAGAATACGGTAAGTGTCTAGTATTTGCCATAAATGTAGACCATGCAATATCACTTAATACTTTATTTAATGATAAAAATATAAAGAGTGATTTTGTTGTATCTAGTATAAAGGATAGCTTTACAGGTTCAACTATTGGTACGGAGGAAAATGAAAGAAAAATAAGTGATTTTAGAAATAATAAACTAGATGTATTGATAAATGTAAATATTTTGACAGAGGGAACAGATATACCAGATGTACAAACTGTATTTTTAACAAGACCTACAACATCTTCTATATTAATGAATCAGATGATAGGAAGAGGTCTTAGGGGAAAATCAGCAGGAGGTACAGAAAATGCCTATATAGTAAGTTTTATAGATGATTGGCAGTATAGAATAAATTGGGTTAGCCCAAAAGATTTAATAAAGTGTGGAGAATTTGAAGATGGAGAAGTGGCTAAACGTAAGCTTTCAGAGACGCTTGTTCCTATAAAAATGATAGAAGAGTTTACTAAATTTATGGATTCATCAATTGAAAAAAGAATAATGGGTAATAAATATTTAGACTTAGTTCCAGTAGGCTCATATTATTTTCATATATTTGATGAAGAAGATAATATAGATAAAAACTGTGAGGTTTTAGTTTTTGATAACCTTAGAGAACCATATGAGCAATTAATGGAAAATCTATATTCTATATTTAGAAAGTTTAAAACTACCGAAGATAAACTAGATAATAAAACTCTCAATAAGATGTATAGATATATTAAAAATGAGATATTTGATGGATATGATTTATCAATTGGATTTAATGAGGAAGATATAAAAGATATATTGTCCTATTATGAATTAACTGAAGAACGCTTAGAGCTAATAGATTTTGAAGGTAGAGAAGAATTTGATATTTCAAAGCTGGTATACGAGATAATAGATAATAAATTTAATCGTATAGAAGAAGCCGACTACATAAAAGGTAAATGGAATGATACTTCTTTAGGTTGGAAAATATATTTTAATGATGATTTTTTACTGTTCAATAGTGAAATAGATAGAGTTATGAGGAGTATACTTATGGATGATTCAGCACATCATAATCCAAAAGTTAAACCTGACCAAATAGATTTTGAAAAATTAAGTTTATATCAGATAAAATTAAGAGATTTAAATTATTGGAGGGAGTTAACTGATGAAGTTTATAATAAATATAAAGATGAAGAAGGATATTTTGTAAGTGCTAGTAAAAGATATAAAAGTAAGAATAAGAGATATTTCCAAATAGATCATATTGTGCCATTATCAAAAGGCGGTCTTACTAAAAGAGATAATTTACAATTACTTACAAGGTGGGAAAATCTTATAAAGAAGGATAAACTAGATTTTAAATTTGATGAATTAGAAGATGAATTTAAAGAAGAGGCATTACTGGAGTCTTATGAAAATCAAGAGGTTAAAAAAGCTGAAGAAATTATAAAAATTCTTTTAAATAAAGATGAAAACTGTATTACTGCATTAAATGTAAAATCTAGAATACAGTATGATAATGAAAAATATGTGGGCTCAATAAGAACATCAAATAAAGTATTAAATATTGAACATTACAATATGGAAGCATTATATAATAAATCATATTGTTATATGGCACAAGGTAAATATAAAAAAGCTATTGAGATTGCAGAGGACATACTAAGTATATATGCTTATGAAATAGATGCTTTTATTATAATAGCTGATTGTTATTATGAACTAAGAAAATATAATATATCTATTAATTATTATCATAAAGCTTTAGATATAGATGAAGATATATGTTGGCCTAATTTTAGATTAGGGTGGATATACTCTAGAAATAGAAGATATGAGGAGTCTAATAAATATTATCATAAAGCATTAGAATTGGATAAAGAGTGCTTAGCTACATTAAATAATATAGGTCATAATTTATTTAAAATGAAGGACTATGATAATGCAATAAAATACTATGATATGGCATTGGATATAGATTCAGATTATAAATTATGTATTGAAAATAAAAGATTGGCTTTAGAAGAGTTGAAGAAGACAGGAATTGAAATGTTAGTTAATTAAAATAAGTACAGTTGAGCTATAAGTAATTATGATTTTAAAATGAGTGATACAGGAGTGGAGATAAGTTATTATATCCACTCCTTATTTTATATAATCCAATGTGGTCTACTATTGAAATTTAATCAGTTAAAATAATAATCTGTTTTACATTCCAATATGGTCTACATAATAAAAGCTATCAGATAATGGAGATAAAGTCAAATAATAAGATGCATCTTTACTTTAAAATCAAATAGTTTACCATAAATAATAAAACCACAGATAATTATCTTATAAGATTATATTAATTGTTGCGAATCCCATAATATGTTGCTAATATTTAAGTATAAATACAAAAGGGGAGATAAATATGAGATTTTGTTTAGATTTTCAACTGGAGAAAAACACTTTTTCCAAAGATTATAGAAAAATAATTTTAAGTTATATAAAGAAATCATTATGTGAAATATCAGATGGAATATACTATGACAAATTTTTTAAAGATAATATACAAAAAGACTTTTCCTTTAGTGTTAAGTTTCCTCCAAATTCAAAGTTTACAAAAGATGAGATAATACTTGGAGAGCCTAATATTAAAGTATTATTTACAACAGATGATAGAAATAAGACAGGATTTATTTTACAACAGGCTTTCCTAAAGCAACGATATATAAAATTTCTAATCAGCAATAAAAATTCAATTAAACTAAACTCAATTCAACAATTAAGAAGTCAAAAGATAACAAGTTCCAAAGTAATATTTAAAACATATGGCTTATGTGTAAGAGACCATTGCAAAGAAAGAGATAACAAAGATATATACTATGTATATAGTGATGAAAAATTTAATGAACAACTGAAAATAGTTTTGAAAAATCAAGCTAAGCAAGGTGGTTTTAATGAAAATATTGTAGATGACATGAAATTTACACCACTGAATTGTAAAAAGGTGCTGGTGTCACATTACAATAATTTAATTGATACAACAGTAGGATCTTTTTTATTGGAGGGGAATCCTTTGTTTCTTCAATATTTATACAATGTAGGCATGGGAAGTCGCAATACCAGTTTTGGGTATTTAGATATAGTTACACAAGATTTGTAGATAGGGGGTGATAAATTGAAAACCATATTAGATAATAATGAAAAGTTTGATATAAGATTGGAGCCATCTGATTGGAGATATTCTGCTTCAATCTTAGGTCTTTTAGAGTATTTTTCTGAAATAGATCCATTAGGAGAATTTCATGAAATTAAAGGTGATTGTATTGAGTATAGTAGTAAAGCTCTAAGTAAGGATAATTATTTGAAGTTTGTAGAAATAAAGTATGGTGAAAATCTTCATCATAAGTATGTGGAATCCAAATTAGAAGGATATACGTTTGATGATAAGAATGAAAATAATAAGGATTTTATAAAACAAATAAATGAAAAACTTAATGGCAACACCATAATGAAAAAAGTATTTAAAAAAGTCAAATTTGATGGAACTAATAAAAATGAAATTCTATCTTTAATTGAGGACAATAGAGAAGAATTAACACTTGAAACATTTAGAAATAAACAAGATATGTATAGAAACTACTGTAATACGAACCAATTATTTAATGAATCTCAAAATTATTGCAGACTAGTGGGATACTATATTGATGCCAATAGAAAATCTAAGTCTACAGGATATGCTTTTAACATGAATAGTTTTATAGGACAAGATATACCGGAGTTTGACTATATACCATTTGCATTTGTAAATGATCGACAATCAATATTTATAAACGATAACTATGAAATAAAAAGGCTACAAGTTTCTAAAAAAATATTAGAAGATAAGATAAAAGCAGCCAAATCAGATTTAGAATTAGAAAATAAAAAAATAAGTGCAAAATATTCTTTATTTAAAGCCATTATGGAGTCATCTGATTTTATTGAATATGATGTGGAGGTTATAGTAAAAGACAGAAATAAGGATTATTTTGAAACGTTATACATAAGAAAACAAAGTATAGATATACTGAAAAAAATTAATAAAAGTAAAATTGATTATAATTCTTTATGCTTTTCCTATAAGATAAGTGAGGATTACTATATAAATGTGTATGAGAAAGTAATGGAGTCCATATTAAACAATATACTTTTAGATGAAATTATAGATTTCTTATTAAAGGACAATAGAAATAGCTATATAGTTTATCAGTTAATTAATATAAATGAGTTAATTAGGGGTGAAAATAAAATGGAAGATAATATGAGAAAAAATATTCATGCTTGTGCCAATGAAGTAATAAGGAAAATTCAAGCAAATAAGTTGGAAAGTTATAGAAATAAACTTACTAGTTCTATAATATTTAAAGATTATGACAGATTTTGTGAAATTTTATTACAATTATCAAACTATGCAGATGTTTATTTTAGTTTTGCAGACAAATTATTTATAAATTTTGAAGATAATAAAGATATAGCTTACATGTTTATAAATGCACTAAGTAAAAACAAAATCAATGATAATTCAAATGAATCAAATAAATAAGGGGGATATAAAATATGAAAAAGAATTCTTTAACATTAACAGCAGTAGCGAATATGACTTCAAATTATTCAGAGGGTCTAGGTAATATAGCAAGCGTACAAAAAGTATTTAGAAATAGAAAAGTATACTCTATAAGAAGTAGAGAAAGTTTAAAAAATGCAATCATGGTACAAAGCGGAATGTATGATGATTTACAAACAGAAGAAAATGGTGCAACTCAAAAATTAGCAAACCTAGAATTAAATGCATCTAACTGTAGAGCACTTGAAGGTGGATATATGAATACAAAAGGAACTACAACTATAAGAAAAAGTTCTTTTTATCTAACAGATGCCATATCTTGTGAAAGTTTCGTAAATGAAACAAGATTCCATAATAATTTATACTTAGCAAGCAACTTAGCTAAAGCAAAAAATATAAATTTACAGGAAAAGGCAGGAGAAGCAGGTCTTATGCCTTATCAATATGAATACGACAAATCTCTAAAAGTATACAGTATCACTATAGATTTAGAAATGATAGGAAAAGATGAGAATTTTGAAAATGAAGAAGGCTATAAAGAAGCAGATAATAAAGAAAAAGCTGATAGAGTAAATTCCATATTAGATGCCATAGAAAATTTAAGCCTTACAGTAAAAGGAAACCTAGACAATGCAGAGCCTGTATTTGTAGTAGGGGGATTATCGAATAGAAAAACACATTATTTTGAAAATGTAGTAAAAGTAGAAGAAGGAAGATTGGTCTTATCAGATGATTTAGTAGAAAAAGTATCAAAAGGCTATAATGTTGGTCTACTAAAAGGAGATACATTTATGAATGAAGGCGAAATCATAGAAAAGTTAAATCCTACTAGTATAATTAAATTTTTTGATCAATTAAGAGAAGATGTAAATGCTTACTTTGAGGTATAAGAGAAAGTAGGTGAAACAATGAAAGCTCTAAGAATTGAACTACATCAAAGTAGTGCTAATTATAGAAAAGAAGAAACTATAGATAATAAAATGACTTACCCACTACCTCCAATATCTACTATAATTGGAGCTTTGCATAATGCTTGTAGGTATAAAGAATATCAACATATGGATATAAGTGTTCAAGGAAATTTTGAATCTATGCATAAAGAGCCCTATACAGATTATTGTTTCTTGAACTCTACTATGGATGATAGAGGCATATTGGTAAAAATGAGAAATGAAGATTTATTATCTAGTGCATTTGATAAAGTTGCAAAGGCTAATAAATCTCAAGGTAGCAGTTTTAGAAAAGGAATTACAATTCAAATATATAATCAAAACTTATTAGATGAATACAATAGGCTAAAAGATTTAAATGATGAAATAAAGAATTTTAAAGATACTAAAATAAAAAAAGTATTAGAATTGACAAAAAAAAGAAAGAAAAGTTTATCAGAAAAGAAGAAAAAATTTGATAAAAAAAGTGATGAATATAAGACAATAGCTCAAAGAGAAAAAGAAATTAAAGACTATGAAAAATTAATAAAAGAAAAGGTTAAAGAATACGAGATAGAAAATTATAATAAACCTATTTCTAAATATCGTTCATTGACAACATCAGTGAAATATTATGAAATTTTAAATAATATAGATCTTGTCATTCATGTAAGAAGTGATGAGAAGATTTTAAATGAGTTATTAGAAAATATATATAATTTAAAGTCTATTGGTAGAAGTGAAGATTTTGTAGAGGTGAAAGATGCTAAGATAGTTGAGTTGTATGAAGGGGATTGTGATGTAGTTAGTAACTTATCTGCATATGTAAATTATGATGATGTAAAAAACGATTATATTTTTCCTAAAAATAAAAACACCAGCCAGGCTATTAATGGTACTGTGTACTATTTAAACAAAAATTATGAAACAATAAATAATCAGCGTATATTTAAGAAGAAGAAAGTATTATATACATCTGAATGTGTCATAGATGAAACAAGTGAAAATATATTTTTAGACAATGAAGATGGAAAAGAATATATAGTTAATTTTATTTAATTTGAGAGCAGTAGGTAATTGCCTACTGCTTAAAAAGGAGTAAAAATGAGGAAAATATATGAAAAGTTATTAGAAGAATCTATTATATCATGTATAAAAGAGAAAAACGCAAAGCCAAATATAACAATATTAGAACATACAAATGATTTACTTGATGTATTAGATTTATTATGGGAACTAGGATATATAAAAGAGGAACGTATTTATAAATTAGTTCAAGCAGCATGTGTATATCATGATATTGGAAAAATAAATGAAGAATTTCAAAAAAGAGTTAATAGTAAAACATTAATAAGATTTAATGAAAATAAAGAAGTAGCTCATAATGTATTATCTGTATATTTTATAGACGATAGTAAATTTGATAACAAAGAAGATTATTTTAGAGTAGTAAATGCAGTAATTAATCACCATGATTATTGTGATATAGATGTTGCTATGTCTGATAAAAGTGAAATAATAGAGAAGTTGTTGCTAGAATTTGAACATAAAAAACTTAAAAAAGCAACTATTAGAAGAGTAGCAAAAATTGCACATGATATAGATTCTATAAAAATAAAAGGTTATCTACATAAATGTGATTATAGTGCAAGCTCTGGTAATATAGCAGAATACAAAAATGACTTTTTAGAAGAAGTATTGGAAAATGTACTTAATACATGGAAAGAATCAAATGCAAATGCAAACTGGAATGAATTACAAAAGTTTTGTATAGAAAATAAAGATGAAAACATCATAGCAATAGCTCAGACAGGTATGGGAAAAACAGAAGCAGGATTATTATGGATGGGAAATAATAAAGGATTTTTCATATTACCAATAAGAACAGCTATAAATGCTATTTATGATAGAACTAAAAAATATATTTTGGATTATTATAAAGATACTTCAAATGAAGAATTAAATCATAAACTAGGATTATTACACTCAAGCTCTTTAGAGTATTTACTCTCTAAGAAAGATGGTGAAAATAGTTATTTAGAAACTATAGAAGATGATATAGGTAATAAAGAAAATCAAGAAATAATCAAATATGATAATGAGGCTAAACAATTATCTCTTCCAATAAATATTTCAACAATAGATCAATTATTTGATTTTGTATATAAATATCCAGCATATGAATTAAAACTTACAACATTGGCATACTCAAAAGTCGTAATAGATGAAATACAAATGTATGGTCCAGATTTACTAGCGTATTTAATATATGGTTTAGAAAAAATAGTAGAACAAGGAGGGAAAGTGGCTATTTTAACTGCTACTCTACCACCATTTGTAAGAGATTTATTATGTGAAAATATAGATTTTAAAATGAATGAAAATGGATTTGTGGATAATTCAATAAGACATAATTTAAAAACTATAGATGCAAAAATCAGCTCAGATGATATATGCAACAAATATAATGAAAATAATGAGAAGGGTATAAGTAATAAAATACTAGTAGTTTGCAATAGTATTACAGAAGCTCAAAATTTATATGAAGAGATAGAAGGTAAAATAGGCAATGCAAACTTACATATATTGCATGCTAAATTTATAAAATGCGAGCGTTTAGAAAAAGAATCACAAATTATTGATTTTGGTAAAACTTATAAAAAGGATAGTGAAGAGATTGATAAGCAAAGTGGAATCTGGATATCTACATCAATAGTAGAAGCTAGTTTAGATATAGATTTTGATTATTTATTTACAGAATTACAAGATTTAAACTCATTATTCCAAAGGCTAGGAAGATGCAATAGAAAAGGTAAAAAAGATAGCAGTGAAACTAATTGTTTTGTTTATACTCAAATAGATGAAAGAAGTTTTATAAATGGAGAAAAAGGATATATAGATAGAGATATTTTTAATTTATCAAAAGAAGCTATATGTTCATGGGATGGACAAATTTCTGAATCTGAAAAAATAGATTTAATTAATAAGTATCTTACTATGGAAAAAATAAAGAATAGTAGTTATATCAAAGAATACAAAAATACTTATAATTTTATAAAGAATTTGACACCAGATACATTTAAGGCAGATGAAGTTAAACTGAGAAATATATTATCAAAAGATATAATCCCAAGTCCTATTTATCATAAATATAACGGTGAAATAAAAGAACTAGAATTAATGTTAAATGATAAATCATTGAATTCAAAAGATAAAATACCAGAAAAAATAAAACTACAAAATGAATTAAAGAAATATACAGTATCTATTCATCCAAATCATATATCAAACTATTATAGAGCATTAAATAATAAGCTAGCAACAGAATATGATAAGGTGAGAGTGAGTGATTATGAGTATATACCAGTTATAGAATGTGAATATAATGAAGTAGGATACAGACAAAAGAAATTTAACAATCAAGATAATATGAATTCTACTTGTAAAAGTATATATGATTTTATGTTCTAAATATGTTTAAAACTTATATTAAAGAGGTGTATTATTTGGAAAAACAAATTACAGGGGTAATGGTATACTACTATGAAGTATGCAAAAGGAAGCTGTGGTATTTTTATCATGAAATACAGATGGAACAAGGAAATGAAAATGTTGAAATAGGAAAAGTATTAGATGAAGAAACTTATAAAAGAGATAAAAAACATATTAACATAGATAATATTGTAAATATTGACTTTATACGTTCAAAGGGAATATTGCATGAAGTTAAAAAGAGTAAGAAGATTGAAGAAGCAAGTATACTACAAGTAAAATATTACTTATATTTTTTACATAAAAGAGGGGTTAAGAATATAAAAGGTAAGATAGATTATCCACTTCTAAAGCAAAATATAGATATAGAATTAAAAGATGAAGATATGGAAAATATGGAAGAAGTACTAAATAACATACATGACATAGTGATGAAAGACACTCCACCAATATTGGATAAGAAAAGAATATGTAAGTCTTGTGCATATTATGATTTATGTTTTATCTAAACTAATATAAAAGGGGAAACTTATGAAGAGAAGTTATTACATTTATAATAATGGAATTTTAAAAAGACAAGATAATACAATAACATTTATTGATGAAACTGGAGAAAAAAGATATATACCAATAGAAACAGTTAATGAAATTTATGTAATGTCTGAGATGGATTTTAATACAAATTTAATTAATTATTTATCTCAATATGGAGTAGTAGTACATTTTTTTAATTATTATAGTTTTTACACAGGTACTTTTCAGCCTAGGGAAAAACTAGTTTCTGGAAATCTTTTAGTAAATCAAGTTGAACATTATACTAATGAAGAAAAAAGATTAGATATAGCTAAGAGATTTATAGATGGTGCAAGTTTTAATATATATCGTAATTTAAGATACTATAATGGTAGAGGAAAAGATGTACAAGTTTATATGGATAAAATAGAAGAGTTGAGAAAGCAGATACCTAAAAGTAAAAGCATACAAGAGTTAATGGGATATGAAGGTAATATTAGAAAAACATATTATGAGTCATGGAATATTTTAATAGACCAAGATATAAATTTTGATAAAAGAGTAAAAAATCCACCTGATAATATGATTAATACATTAATATCTTATGTTAATACATTAGTTTATACAAAGGTGTTAAGTGCTATATATAATACTCAATTAAATCCTACAGTAAGTTATTTACATGAGCCAGGTAGTAGAAGATTTTCACTAAGTTTGGATATTGCAGAAATATTTAAACCTATAATTGGTGATAGACTGATATTTTCTCTACTAAATAAAAAGCAAATAACTGAGAAAAGTTTTACAAAAGATCTTAATTATTTACATTTAACAAAAGAAGCATCAAAGACCATAGTAGCAGAGCTTGATAAAAAATTACAAACAACAATAAAACATAAAGAATTAAATAAAAATGTATCCTATGAATATTTAATGAGATTAGAATGTTATAAGTTAATAAAGCATTTATTAGGAGAAAAAGAATATGAGCCATTTAAAATATGGTGGTAAACTATGGGGGATATACTATGTATGTAATTTTAGTTTATGATATAAAAAGTGATGAAGGTGGTCAAAGGGTATTAAGCAAAACTTTTAAAACCTGCAAAAAATATTTATCACATATTCAAAATTCAGTTTTTGAAGGGGAGCTATCAAATTCACAAATTGTTAAGCTACAGTATGAATTAAATGATATAATAAGAAGAGATAAAGATTCAATAATTTTGTTTAAGAGTAGAAGTGATAAGTGGTTAGAAAAGGAAATGTGGGGTATAGATACTGATAAAACTAGTAACTTTATTTAATTGTCTACCTGAGATAGTGTAAGAAATAAGGTGTACAGACAATAGTAGAAATATCAATTAGTTTGGTCTTATATAGGTAGGGTTTAGACTGGAGAAACTTGATTGATGATGTTGAATTTTTTAGGTAGACAAAATAGATGGATGAATAGATTTAAAAATCTAGTGTTTGTACACTACGATTAAAGTAGAACCATACTGGAATGTAAATCAATTTGACAATACTTTTATTTAACTATATCATCAATTAAAGTAGAACCATACTGGAATGTAAATAGATAAAAACCTAAGAAAACATATCCGCATCCAAGATTAAAGTAGAACCATACTGGAATGTAAATTATTATAAGTTAAATCATTTATTATTTCTGCTTCATTTATTAAAGTAGAACCATACTGGAATGTAAATAAATTATTGCTATATAGATTATCCTAGTATTATAAAAATTAAAGTAGAACCATACTGGAATGTAAATTTAGGGGGATGAAAATAGTAATGATAATAATTTCATTAAAGTAGAACCATACTGGAATGTAAATTATTAACCACTGCTTTTGACAATAGAATCGAACCAGATTAAAGTAGAACCATACTGGAATGTAAATGCTTTTTTTATTTTTATAAAGAAAGTGGGTGATTGATTAAAGTAGAACCATACTGGAATGTAAATAGGGTTAATGCAGATGGAACTGCTGACTTATTGTATTAAAGTAGAACCATACTGGAATGTAAATCTTATATCTGTATCTGCTCTTACACCATATCTAGTCTATTAAAGTAGAACCATACTGGAATGTAAATAAATAGCAAGTACCTGGAAAAACATAGAGATAAAAGATTAAAGTAGAACCATACTGGAATGTAAATTCTAATTCATTCCTTTCTTAACATATTTTAATTTTAATTAAAGTAGAACCATACTGGAATGTAAATACAGGTCTTATCCGAGTTACTACATTATCTATATTAATTAAAGTAGAACCATACTGGAATGTAAATTGAAAAAGGTGAGGAATATGCTGTATTTTTATTAAAATTAAAGTAGAACCATACTGGAATGTAAATCTAGGTAACCAACCGTCGCCATTATTTTCAGTCATAATTAAAGTAGAACCATACTGGAATGTAAATTATATTTAAAGCACATCCTAATAGTGCCATTATTAATTAAAGTAGAACCATACTGGAATGTAAATATTAAAGAGACATAAAGCGAAAGTGAAAACTGTATGATTAAAGTAGAACCATACTGGAATGTAAATTTATATCCTAGAACTTGTGAAGGAGTGCTATTTTTATATTAAAGTAGAACCATACTGGAATGTAAATTAGAAATAGAGTGGGAAAAGAGTATAAGGATATTAATATTAAAGTAGAACCATACTGGAATGTAAATAATATCATCTTTCACATCATGTCGTTCTATTTTATTATTAAAGTAGAACCATACTGGAATGTAAATAATAACATTATTAAAGGAGAATATATTTGTTCTCCTATTAAAGTAGAACCATACTGGAATGTAAATTCATTTTCAGTATTACTATAGTAATCACTATCAATTAATTAAAGTAGAACCATACTGGAATGTAAATGGTTATGGTAAAAAAGGTATGGGTTGGGTTAAAAATATTAAAGTAGAACCATACTGGAATGTAAATAAGCAAATCCAATGGGCTATTAAATTGAGATATGCTAATTAAAGTAGAACCATACTGGAATGTAAATAGTATAGATATGAACGTTATAAGAGAAAGAGCTATTATTAAAGTAGAACCATACTGGAATGTAAATTTGGAATTTCTTCTTCCTGTTCTTTCTTAACTTTTTATTAAAGTAGAACCATACTGGAATGTAAATGAGGTTAAGGAGCATGTAAGAAATATAGATAATGTTATTAAAGTAGAACCATACTGGAATGTAAATATTATTATTTCACTATTATTTTTATCAAATAAATTTAATTAAAGTAGAACCATACTGGAATGTAAATTTTTTCGGAGATACAAAATTAGCAGATTTAACAGTTATTAAAGTAGAACCATACTGGAATGTAAATTTTTTAATATTGTACAAGTAAATATTATTACAACTAATTAAAGTAGAACCATACTGGAATGTAAATTTCCTTAAAAAAACCATTTTTTATATTTCTTCGTAGATTAAAGTAGAACCATACTGGAATGTAAATTAGTTTGTAGTAGTTTGAACACAGTTTTTATTTCCATTAAAGTAGAACCATACTGGAATGTAAATCGAAGTAATATCTCCATATATTTGTATATCTACTTCAATTAAAGTAGAACCATACTGGAATGTAAATTACGTATTTTATCATTATCTCTTATAGAACTGTCCTATTAAAGTAGAACCATACTGGAATGTAAATTAACCTCCACAGGAATAAAGTCAGTCTGTACATTTCCATTAAAGTAGAACCATACTGGAATGTAAATAGGTCTAGAATCTTTCATTTCATCATTTAACTGAGAATTAAAGTAGAACCATACTGGAATGTAAATTCATATTTAACTTCTGAACATTCCTCAAGCCATATAAATTAAAGTAGAACCATACTGGAATGTAAATCTAAATCATCGTTGGATATTAATTTTCTTCGATATCATTAAAGTAGAACCATACTGGAATGTAAATGCTAATTGGAGGGATAGATGGCCTGATTATTATAAAATTAAAGTAGAACCATACTGGAATGTAAATTTAGAACTGATATTATACTAACATCAGTTGTCTAGATATAAGTTCATTGAATTTTTTGAACTTGAGCAACCAGCAATAAGTATTGTTGACATTATTATTAATAATAGTATTGTTGTTATTTTCTTCATGAATATTCCCCCCCTAAATAAGCTAACCTTTAGTTCTAATTATATAATAATAGTGAACTTTCTTATATTATAAACTTTATTAAATAATTTACAAAATAAAAATAGCTCTATTAAGAACTTATTGAACTTAGGTTAATACAATATATCTATTTCTAATAGTATTTATAGTAATGTAAGTATTTTTAGTTGCTGCATTAGTATTATACAATAGAAAAATAACAATAACAAAAACTAAAGGCTATGCTTTAAAATAATGTTGAAAATAAGTAATGTAACATATGCTTACACTAAAATAAAATATTTAAAATTAAGAACGCCAGAGTTCGTATAAATAGTTATAGATGAATTGAAAGAATGCTATAATAAAAATAATTACGCAATTGCTATATATTGCGAAGCAAATTTTAATATTACTTTATGTATTCACGAAAATATCTATTTTAGTGGAAGTTTGTGAAAATACTATATATAAGTGCATTATTAAGAATTTGCTTATTTAACTAGGTTTTGGTGTAATTCTACTTAAAAAAATAGTATATAAAGGAGTGAACCTATGATAATAAGAAAAGCAAATGTTGATGATATTACTAAAATCTCAAACTTATATTGTGAGTTAATAGAAACAATATCTAAACTTCAACCATACTTTTTTAAAGAAAGCAGACAAGATGAAATGTTTATTAAGTCTATGATAGAAAATGATAATTCGGAAATATTTATTTCATGTGAAAATGATAAAATAATAGGATTTTCAGTTGTTCAAGAGCAAGAAACTCCTCCATACAATATGATTGAATATCATAAATTTGGTTATATATTCGATATTATAGTTTCTTCAAACTATAAATCAAATGGAATTGGAAGAGAGTTAATAAATAAATGTAAAAATTGGTGTAAAGGAAGAAATTTGGAATATGTACAACTAAGTGTACTTGATAATAATGAATCAGCAATTAAATTCTATGAAAGTCAAAATTTTGAAAAGCAAATGATTACGATGTATTCTAAATTATAACTTTGATAATGAAAATAGTGTTAACTATTTCTTAAATCTAGCTTTAGTGAAGTATCAAAAGAATAAATAATTTTATTGATTAATATAGTGTCAATAGGAGATGCTCTTTTTAGTGTTCAAAAAATAATATAAATAAAATTAACTTAATAAAACATTGTTCAAGAAATAAAAATGAGGTTTTCTTTGGCAGAATATTAGATTGGTAAATTAATATATTGCGAACCAAAAAGTAGGATTATATGCACCTACTTTTTGGTTGCTAAAATAAGTTATAAAATCAACATTGATTCAAAATATAGCCAAACTAAACAACATTAAAACAATAAATTAATAAAAAACAACAAATATTGATAATGGTTATCATTTATAAGTTCTTATCAATATGGTAGAATATAATCAAGTTAGAAATAAAAGATATCTAGTATAAATAAATACACAATTTACCATGTAAATAAGCCATAAAAACACCTTAATTATATGAAAGTATATTTATGC
>JARKUZ010000029.1 GCA_029851945.1 Terrisporobacter sp.
TAACATTTTCTATAATAGCAATAGTATTAGGATATATGTTGGGAATTGCATTAAGTGTAAATGATGTATTGAATTTCTTAGAAAATAATATTAAAAATTGTTCTGCAATAGTTATGTTTTGTATAACGACTGTATTAGGAAAGTTATCTCCACATAGAATGTTTACTCATAAATGGCTTGGTACATTAATGTTTTGTGGAAGTGTATATTTAACAGGAAATATATATTTATCACTAGGTTTTTCTATGGGATATATTTTACATATTGTTTGTGATAGGTTTTCGCCAAGAGGTAAGAATTTGAAATTTTTTGAGTTTAAATTGCCTTGTAAAAATTCGAAGAATAAAACAACAATTACTTGGTAAATACAATTTTTAACAAATAAAATGTTTAATTAATAAATAATTAATAAAAGAATTGGCAACTATTTAGCTGACAATTCTTTTATTTTTATGTTTTTAGGTAAGTTTGTTTTTATTGATTTAAGTATATCTTTTGGATTTTCTGTCATTATAGAACAAATAAGTAAATCATACTTAGTTGTAAGTTTTAACTCATAAGTATTTTCTTTATCTTTTTTTTCAAGTAATAAACTTTGAATTTCATTGAATTCACCATAGTTATTTTTTACTACTACATAATTATCATATATTGCAAATTTAGTACAAGATAATTTTATGCAGAAAAAAACTATTATATTTATAATTATAACTGTTATTAAGTAATAAGATGTTATATTATTCATAAATGTATAAATAGCAAACATTATACTAACAATTAATAAAATAATAGATGAAATATAAGTATTTAAAGAGCTAGTAGTGTATTCAAGTTTTAAATTATCTTTATTCTTAAATATTTTTTTATAATAAATAGAATATAGAATTGTTAAATAATAAGCAGGCATTCCAGCAAAAATAATTAAAAAGAATATAAGAAGAAAATTATTCATAAAAAAGTCCTCCTAAGAAAGATTTCTTAAATTTTTATATAAATAATATTCTATACTAATAACTATATATTATCAATATAGATAAAAACTTCTTATATTTAAAAGAAAAGTTTAATAAAAAAGTTAATTAAATTTATAAAATTTCAAAAAAAGAAAAATAAAATGTTTTCAAACAGAATAAAATTATATAAAATAGTAATAAAGGAATATTATGTATTTAATTTAGAGATATTATTAAAAAAAGAAAGGTTTAGGAATAAAATGCGGTATAATAAAAAAGCTTTTTTAAGAATAAAAGAAATAACTACTATTTTAATAATTTTTGTAATGTGTGGATGTTATGGTTTTTTAGTTGAAGAAAGCTTCAATATTATTACTTTTATTCAAACTATGTCATTAATTACATTCTGTTTTTATACAGTCAGTATATTTATACTAATATTAAATAATAGAAAATATATTAATAATATTTATAAGTATTTATCTATAGGATTTTCAGGGGTTGGATTTTTAGCAGCATCTAATATACTTATATTAAAAGACAACTTTGAAATTACTTCAGTTTATGGTAAGCTTAGTAGGCTTTTCTATGTAATTTCTATATTTGAAATATTAGTATTTATATTATCATTTTTAAATATAGATAAAAAAAGAAATATAAAAAATCTTTTTATAAATGTTATGATATCAACTTTAATAGCTACATATTTAGTTTATAAAAGTAAATTACATTTTTTTGAGAAATTACAGCTTCAAGGATTTAATGAAACTAAATTTATAGTAGAAATGGTAATTATATTATTGTATATAGTATTAATATTTATTATTAGAAAAAATAAAGAAAAGATTTCTAATAAAATATTTTTGAATTTAATAGAATATAGTGTTTCAAGAATTATATTGAGTATATTTGTAGTTTTTACTTTTGAACAATATAATATTATTAATGCTTTAATAACTTATTTAATAAGATTCATAGGAAATTATTATGTGTTTAAAATTATTGGATTAGAAGTTATTATAAAACCAAATGAAGTTTTATACAATGATTTAATGATAAAATCTAATATGCTAGAAGAAAAGCTATCTGAACTAAAAAGAAAAAATGAAGAAGACGAAATAAAAAAAGAGTTACTAGCTAATATTTCTCATGAGTTTAAGACTCCAGTAAATGTTATTTATTCTGCAATACAAATGCAAGATATGAAGAGAGAGTGTAATGATATAAATGAAATTTTAAAGTTTAATTCTATAATTAAACAAAATTGTTATAGATTAATAAGGTTAATAGATAACTTTATTGATTCAAGTAAGTTAACAGAACAGAATTATAAATTAAGCTTAAAATGTTTAAACATAGTTTCTGTTGTTGAGAATACTACAATGTCCATATTATCTTTTGCTGAAATGAAAGGAATAGAGGTTATTTTTGATACTGAAGAAGAAGAGTTTTTTGTTTTAGCAGATAAAGATTTAATTGAAAGAAGCATTTTAAATATATTATCAAAATCTATTAAATATAATAAAGAAAATGGTATGATAAATGTTTTTGTTGGATCTAGGGAAGAAATGGTTATTGTAGAAGTCCAGGATAGTGGTATTGGTATACCAAATGAAAAACAAAAGTATATTTTTAATAGATATGCAAGGATTAAAGAAAGTAAAAGTGGATATAAAGAAGGATCGGGATTAGGTCTTAATATAGTACAGGAAATAGTTAAGAAGTTTAATGGAGAAATTAAACTTGAAAGTGAAGAAGGAGTTGGAACAAAGATAACTCTTATTATACCTAAAGCAGAATTTGATGAAGAAATGTATGAAGATTATTACGATGACTTTAATTTTAAAAATGATATCATGCAAAAGGTTGATTTAGAAATGTCAGATATATGTATATAAAAAGAATAATTAAGCTAATAATTGTATTAGTTTAATGAATTTTTATTAAAAGTTTGAGGAAAATATTTACAGAAAATGATTTAAGGTGTATACTAGATTTATAGTAGCCGAAAGGAAAGTTTTATGACTACTAGAATCTATAGATTTTATAATTATAAAAGCTAAAGGGGTGATGCTTCTAAATGTCGTTATTGGATGATGTTCAGTTTATGGACAAATATGATAGAGAGGAGGCGTGGGTAAAGCTTAAAAATAGGCTTTTAATTAATGCTAAGATTGAACTTTATAAATGTTTTAAAGAAGGAGATGATCCAGCCTATCTAATACGTTAGTAAAGGAGGATAGAAGTTCATTATTCATAAAATAAAGTAGATTTTAAACATGTTTATTTAAAAATAATTTAATAATGTATATAAAAAGGAGCTACTTAATTTAGCTCCTTTTAATTTTAACATAAAAGGTGTAGGTGATAAAAATGGAGTATATATCATTAGTAGTTAAGAAGATAAGGCCTTTTTTGAGTTTGATTATCTTTTTCTTGGCATTTACTATTTCTTTTTCAATAATTATAGGAACTTTAAAATATACAATTCCATTTATAATTGGATTAATAACAGCATCAATTTTAAAAAAGCCAACAGAGGCTCTTATTAAGAGGTTTAATATAGAAGGAAATTTTGCAGCAAGTATTTCAATTTTAATATTTTATATTATTACAGTAACTTTATTAGGATTTGGTGTAATGTATTTTTGTTCGGAAATTAAAGATTTAGCAACTGATGGCTATCAGTATTTGTATGATAATGGATCAGAGATAAATAAATTTGTTCAAGATTCACTATCAGCTTTTGAAAATATAGATGAATCTATTTTAGAAAGCTTAAAAAGTAATATAAATAAATTTATATCAGATATATCAAATTATGCTTTAGATTTTAGTATGAATATTGTAAATTACATAATAAATGTAATTTCAGCTTTGCCCTATATTATATCAGTAATAATTTTTGCAATATTATCTAGTTTTGTTTTTCTTAAAAAGTTTATTAAAAAGGATTCTTCAGATATAAAAGGTACTGAATATATTAATGAAAATGAATTTGAGAAGTTTTTGAAGATTATAGTAGAAATTAAAGATGTTGTTTTTAAGTATATAGGTACTTATTCTATATTAATTTTATGTACATTTATAATTACCTTTATAGGATTTACTATGTTAAGAATACCATATACACTGTTATTAAGTTTAACATGTATGATATTAGATTTGCTGCCTGTTGTAGGAATGATAATGGTATTTTTACCACTTTTAATAATTTATTTTTTTGCTGGAAAGTATATTACTGTTATATTTTTAATTGTTTTATTTTGTGGAATTATGATTACTAGGAATATATTAGAGCCTAAGCTTTTATCATCATCTTTAGAGTTATCTTCATTAAGTGTTTTAATTGCTATATTTATAGGGGTAAATGCTGCAGGATTTAAAGGAATGATATATTTGATGGCACTATTTATAAGTTTTAATTTTTATAAGAAATATTCAAGTAATAATCAAGGATTTATATTTAAGCAAAATGAAGATAGACTTGAAAAATAATATAAAATATTTAAAAAAACTATAGAAAAGCTTCCGTTTCTATTGTATCTTTCTTAAAGGTAGCAAGAATAGAAGCCTTTCTATTTTAATATATAAATTTAGGAATATTAATACTTAATAATGATGAAAAAATATATAAGTAATAAAAATGTAGTATATTTTTATATTACTCTAATTATATATATAATGGATGTTAAAAATATTAACAAGCATAGTGATAACTTAATAGATATTATGAATGATAAACCTTCGGAGCTTAGATATAGGACTAGAAATTAAATATAGTAAAATATCATAGGGGAAATTACTAAAATAATAAAGTACACAAATTTATGAAAAGGTTTACTAAAATGGGAACTAATACATCTAATTTAGTTGTTATTTTCGAGATTAAAATAAAATTTTAGGGGGTATTTTGGTGAAAGTTTTAATAGGTGATGATGAAGCAAAAATTAGAGAGGATATAAAAAGTACTATTTATTGGAAAAACTCTGAGTTTAAGATTAGTAGAGAATCTGAGAATGAAATTATAAGTAAAATGGAAAAAGAGGAGAATAAAGTTATAAATAATAAGTTAAAGAAACATGATGATAAGTTAAAGGAAAATTTTCTTAAGGAATGGATGAGAGGAAAAATTAGAAGTTCAGAAGTTGAAAATGATATGAGATATTTTAATATTAAATATACTAATTCAATGGGGTTAATAATAGTTAAACCTTTAATAAAGTCGAAATGTATAACTGAAAATGATTGGAAAGAGGACTTGTTAAGTTATGCTATATATAATATTGCAAGTGATGTAATGAATAAATTTGAATGTTTAAATATATTTATTGATTCTAAAAGGCAAGTAGTTATTTTGTGTGATATAAATCCGATAAGGTATTGGCATGGTACTGTTAATGAATTAGAAAATACTATTAACAAATATCTTAAAATAAATGTAGTTATATGTGCATCATTCTTACGTAATAATCCAGTTCAAGTCAACATTGTTTATAAATCTTTATGTAACAGATTAATTGATAAAAGTAAGAAAACACCTGTAGTTATTGAAGTACAAAAGTATATAAATAGAAATTATAATAATGAAGATTTATCAATATCAGAAATAGCAAATAATTTAGGTATTAGCCAGACATACCTTATTAGATTATTTAAGAGAGAGCTAAGAATGACTTTTGCTGATTATTTAACTAATGTAAGAATAAAGAATGCAATAATTTTAATGAGAGACCCATCACTAAAATTATATGAAATTGCAGAATTAATTGGATATAGTACACAACATTATTTTAGTAATGTATTTAAAAAGCATGTTGGAATATCACCTCAAGACTATAAGTTAGGTTTAGTCAATAAAAAAAATGGTGAAATATTATCATGTTAAAGTAAATAGTTACAAAATAAGTTATTTATTATATAATAATAAATTATTGGGTGCGAGGTGAAATTATGTCTAAAGAAAAAGTGATAAAAACAAATGCGATGAGAATACTAGATTTAAAGAAAGTAAATTATGAAATGATTACTTATGAAAGTAAGGATGGGAAAATAGATGGTATATCAGTAGCACATAAAATTTGTATAGATGAAGAGAATGTATTTAAGACTTTAGTAGCACAAGGAACAAGCAAAGAGTTATATGTTTTTGTTATTCCTGTAGCGGAAGAGTTAAATTTAAAGGAGGCTGCTGTAATAACTGGTGAGAAAAAAATAGAAATGATTCATGTTAATGATATTATGAAGCATACCGGATATATTCGTGGAGGTTGTTCACCAATAGGGCAAAAACGTGAATATAAAACATTTATACATGAAAGTGCTAAAGAGTTAGATTTTATTATTGTTAGTGCTGGAAAGATTGGATATCAGATAAAGATAAATCCTAATGATTTAATAAATATAGTATCAGGAAAATTTGAATATATAATAAAATAATTTAGTATATAAATAAAGATTTGTTGGATGCTCTCAAGTAGGTATGAAGAATCTTTATAAAATTAGATAAAGATTAATAAAAAACACAGAAATTTTACTAATAATAACCATAGTATTTGGAAATACTATGGTTATTATATTTTTAGAGGTGAAGTAATGTTTAAATGGAGAGATTTTTATTTAATGAAAGTTTATAATTCTAAAAATAAATATATTGGCGTTGTAGAGGATATTTCCATAGATTTTAACAAAGGAATTATAGAAGGGTTTACAATTTCACCTGCATCTATAATAAAAAAGCATACTTTTGTTTCTAGAGATGCAATAGTATCTATAGATAAAGTACTGAGAGTTAGAGAAACATCAAAATTTAAAGGATTGAAGTTTAAGGAAATTAAATTTATAGATATTATAAATGAAAATAAAAAGTTAATTGGAGTACTTGAAGATTTAATAATAGATAAAGAGCATTTTAGTATAAAAGGTTTAATTATTAGTTCAGGAATATTTGATAAGATGTTTAAGGGAAAGGAAATTATAACGTTAAAACATTGTGTTTTATATGATAATTATATTTTATACAATGGAAATGAGCGTATTAAGCTTAAAACTCTACCCCATGACTTAGGAGGATCTAAGGATGTTAGCAAAGCATAAAAATTTAATTTATAAAGCAATAATAGCAATAGTCATTGTAATACTTAGTATTGTTATATATATATATTTCACTCCTATAAGGGATGTTGTTAATTTATTAGTAATTTCATTTATAATTGCATATACTTTAAAGCCATTAAGAAATTGTTTAAGTGATAGATTGAATATATCAGCTAAAAAAAGTTCGCTTTTAATAATATTATTATTTCTATTAGCATTTATTGGGCTTTTGTATTGTATAGTTCCATCTATAATAAAAGAAAGTGGAAATTTTGGAATTATGCTAGATAGTATAGAAGAATATATTCTAGCTTTTGCAAGTAAATTTAAATTAGATAGGTTGCCGGTTTTTGAAACTATATACATACAAGTTGGCGAAAAAATAAATATGGCTCTAAGTAGTGCATCAAATAATTTAGTAGATAATATGATTTCTATTGGAGAGAACCTTGTTGGTCTTGCAGTTATACCAATTACAACTTATTATTTATTAGCTGATGGACATTTAATATATAATAAATTATTATTAGTTTTTCCAACAGATAAAAGGGTTTTAATTAAAAATATAAACAATAATATTGATAAAATATTAAGTAGATATATATTAAGTCAACTTTTATTATCATTAATAATTGGAGTTTTATCATTTATTTTATTATTAGTTCTTAGAGTAAAATTTCCTTTAGTATTATCTATAATAAATGCTATTGCTAATATTATTCCTTACTTTGGGCCTATAATTGGAGGAGTTCCAATAATTTTTATGGCTCTTACAGGATCTGTTACAAAAGGATTATTAGCAGCTGTAGGGGTATTTTTAATACAGCAAGTAGAAGGTAACTTTTTAGCACCTAAAATAACAGGGGATAGCACTAATATGCATCCTATAATAATTATTATTTTATTAATATTAGGTGAGAAAATGGGTGGAGTAATAGGTATGGTTTTAGTTGTTCCAATTGCAGTAATTATTAAGGTTATATATGATGATATAGACTATTATTTATTTTAAGTAAGGACCAAAATCTTTGATTTAGTTAGTAAAACTTGTTTCTACGAGCTAAGGGTATAGGGAGTTTTTTTGAAGGATAATTTGTGATTTTAAATCTACTTATATTCATACTTGCTAAAGTTTATTGACATAAATACTTAAATGAAATATAATTTTGTCATAAATCTATAACATAAGGCGATGAAGAGAATGAGTAAATATGACGTAAATATTAAGAGAGGAAGTGGGCGGTGAAAACTTCTTATTTAGCATATTGAAGCTATCTTGGAGCTTTTTTTACTTTAAGTGATGTATTTATATACATAATTAGGGTGGTACCGCGGAAATTATA
>JARKUZ010000047.1 GCA_029851945.1 Terrisporobacter sp.
ATGTAGCTAAAAATATAGTAGCAGCAGGACTTGCAGATAAGTGTGAAATAGAGTTAGCTTATGCAATAGGTGTTGCTAGACCATTATCAGTATTTATAGATACTTTTGGAACTGGAAAAGTTGAAGAATCTAAGTTAGTAGAATTAGTAAATAAACACTTTGATTTAAGACCAGGAGCAATAATAAGAGATTTAGATTTAAGAAGACCTATATACAAGCAAGTAGCAGCTTATGGTCACTTTGGTAGAACAGATATAGATTTACCATGGGAAAGAACTGATAAGGCAGAGCTATTAAGAAAAGAAGCATTAGGACAATAATTTAAGATGATTATAGATAATTCACCTCTAGTTCAAGGGGTGAATTTTTTTTGTATAAAAGGTATAATAAATACAACTTAAGTGAACGATAGAAATATTATGGGTTGTAGGAGATGAATATGGAAAGATTAGAAGGAATGATAAGTGATATAGTATTTAAAAATGAGGATAATGGGTACACTATAGCCCACTTAGCTAATTCAGATAATGAAGTAGTTATAGTTGGTTGTATGCCTACTTTATCTGTGGGGGAAAGCATAGAAGTTGAAGGAAAATGGATAAACCATAAAACCTATGGAACTCAGTTTGAAGTAAATAAATTTATGCCGGTAACACCAACGTCTTTAGAAGGAATATATGTATACTTATCTTCTGGTATGATACATGGAATCGGCGAAAAAATGGCAAAAAAAATAGTGGATAAGTTTGGAGTAAGTACATTAGATATAATTCAAAATAATCCTCACAGGCTGAGTGAAGTGGATGGTATAGGTCAAAAGAAAATAGACCAGATAGTAAAAAGCTATGAAGAAAATAGAGAACTTAGAAATATAATAATAGAACTTTCTCCATATGGAATAACTCCTAACTACTGTATGAAAATATATAAAAAGTATAAAAACAAAGCTATTGAAGTTATAAATAAGAATCCATATAAATTAGCGGAAGATATAAGAGGTGTTGGATTCAAAATAGCAGATAATATAGCGAGTAAAATAGGAATTGAAAAAAATTCAAGGGATAGGGTCTCTCAAGGGATACTTTATACTCTAAATCAATCATTAGGGAATGGTCATACATACCTACCAGAAAATATCCTTATACAAGAAGCTATTAAATTATTAGGGGTAAAAGGAGAGCTTGTAAAAGAGTGTATACTAGAACTGGCATATGATCAAAAAATACATATAGAGAAAAAAGATAATCAACATCTAATATATTTAATACCATACTATTTATCGGAAAATGGAGTATGTAAACAAATAATAAAATTATCTCAGCATGAATTTAAAGATTTAAATATAGATATTGAAGAAGAGATAAGAGTAGTAGAAAAAGAAGAAGGTATAAAGCTTGCTAACAATCAAATGTTAGCGGTAAAAGAAGCAATAGAAGGTGGAGTGGTAATAATAACTGGTGGTCCGGGAACAGGAAAAACTACTACTATCAACACCATAATAAAAATATTTGAAAATAATAACCAAGAAGTTGTATTAGCTGCCCCAACGGGGAGAGCGGCAAAGAGGATGAGTGAAACCTCAAGCAAAGAGGCTAAGACTATACATAGATTACTAGAAATGGGATATGCAACAGACAGTGATGAACTTCAATTTATGAAAAATGAAGAAGAGCCAATAAAGGCCGATGTAATAATAATAGATGAGGTTTCTATGGTTGATATTTTACTAATGTACTCTTTACTAAGGGCAATTAAACCTGGGACAAGGGTTATATTAGTAGGTGATAGTGATCAATTGCCATCAGTAGGTGCAGGAAATGTACTTAAAGATATGATAGATTCTTGTGTTATAAAAGTAGTTAGATTAACCGAGATATTTAGACAAGCTCAAGAAAGTATGATAGTAGTTAATGCTCATAAAATAAATAATGGACAGCCATTACATTTAAATTCTAAAGGGAAAGATTTCTTCTTTATAAGAAAAAGTACTAATGAAGAAATAATAAATGAAATAATAGGCTTAGTAAGTGAGAGATTACCTAAATTTTATAATGTTGATAAATTAAAAGATATACAAGTTTTATCTTCTATGAGAAAAGGAGACTTAGGGGTTACAAACCTAAATATAGAACTACAAAAGCATCTTAATAAACCTGAAAAGTATAAGGTAGAGGAAACTTTCCAACGAAGAATTTTTAGAGTTGGTGATAAGGTTATGCAAATAAAAAATAATTATACTAGAAAATGGGAAAATGAAGATAAAACTGATAGTGGAGAAGGTATATACAATGGTGATATTGGATATGTATATCATATAGATAAAGATAAAAGAATAGTATACGTTATATTTGATCAAATGAAAATTGTATCATATACCTATGATGAGCTAGATGAGTTAGATCATAGTTATTGTACTACTATTCATAAAAGCCAAGGAAGTGAGTTTCCAGTAGTTGTGATACCTATAACTTGGGCTCCACCAATGCTTTTAAGTAGAAATTTATTATATACAGCAGTAACTAGAGCAAAAAAACTAGTTGTACTAGTAGGAGATGTAAAGTATCTAGAATACATGATAAAGAACAATAGAATTAATAATAGACATTCGAATTTATCCTATAAGCTAAATAAATTTAAGGAAGAAGGTTTGTTAATTAAGTAGATGTATAATTTCTTAATACATAAACAAAAACTAATAAGGGAAGTATTTCATACAAGTTTAGAATTATTATATCCGGAGAATATATCTTGCATAATTTGTAACAATCCAATAAAAACTACAAATACATATTCATTGTGTATATCTTGTTTTAAAGAATTGCAGTTTATATTAGATGGATGTTTAAAATGTGGAAAACCAATTATCAATGATTCTTTAGAAGAAGTAGATATTTGCAATTGTAGATATTGCAAAAATAAATCTTTTTATTTTGATAGAGCTATATCATGTATAGAATATAGTGAATTTAGCAAAAAAGTAGTTTTTGGATTAAAGTATAATAGAAAAACATATATGAGTAGATATATAGCTACTATAATGAAAGAAAGGATAGAACTAGAGAATTTAGAATTTGATTATATTTTGTTTGTTCCACTTCATAAAAAAAGGCAAAGAAAAAGAGGTTTTAATCAGTCAGAGAAAATAGCTAAGTACTTAGGTGAGCTATTAGATAAAGATGTTTTAGACATAGTTGTAAGAATTGAAAATACAAAAAGACTTTACAAATTAAATCAAGAAGAGAGGAAGAAAGAATTAAAGAATGTATTTGCATTGAAAGAAGAATCGTTCAAATTAAAAAATAGGAATGTTTTATTAGTAGATGATATTTTTACAACAGGATCAACAGTAAATGAAATATCAAAAATATTAAAGTTAAATAATGTGAATCGAGTTACAGTGATAACATTTTTAACCAGAACCATTGATACCTAAAATTACTATTGACATTAAGTTACTAAAATATTAAAATAGATAAGTAATATTTAGGTCTGTGGTTGAAAGTCCAAGCCAGTCGCAGGCAAAGGGATCCACGTAAGTTAACACTAAAAATTGGGTTAATGATCATGGTGCGGCTTAGAAGTAAGACCTACCGATATAAAATCGAGAGAGCTAGTAGTGCGGCAAACCCAAGCGAACCCTCCAGTAGGCGAGTGTGGGGTCAAAAACCAGGTCAGCTAAATATTCAAAAGTACCTTTAGAGGTGCTTTTTTTTTACAAAAATTTAAATTACGACAATAATTCACAAATTAATCACAATTATTATTGATATATGTGGATAGTTGAAGAATTATGAATAGCTAGAAATACAGTATTTAAGAGTTATTAACAAATTTATCCACATTATCCACAATAATAATAAAAGTAATAATCCACATGAAAATTATAAATCTCAATAAATAAAATAATATAACTTTACTTGAATATAATGAATTATAAAAGTAAACAATAAAAATAAAGGATTGTATAAGTCGATATAGAATATATTATGTAAGTATAAAATATAAGTTTTATACCGTTATAACCGAAGGGAGATGTTCTTATGAATATAATTATATCTGGAAAACAAATAGAACTAACAGATGGAATAAAGTCATCGATAGAAGAAAAAATAGGTAAGTTAGATTTTTATCTTCATCCATCAACAGAGGCTAAAGTAACTGTTAGTGCTAAAAAAGCTAGACACAAAATAGAAGTAACAATAATCCCTATAAGTGGACCAATAATCAGAGCAGAAGATATAGAAGAAAATTTATATGCTGCTATAGATGTTGTATACGATAAATTAAATACACAATTGAGAAAATATAAAAAAAGATTGCATGATAGACATCATGTAAATGAGAGTATAAGATATCAAACAGATGATTTATTAGAGGATAGTGATTATTCTGAGGATGAAGAAAATATAGACATAGTTATAGAAAGACATAAGAAATTTGATATGAAACCTATGAGTCCAGAAGAAGCTGTTTTACAAATGGACCTTATAGGACATGATTTCTATATGTTCAGAAATGTTGATACTGATGATATTTCTATAGTTTATAGACGTAGAAATGGTGGATATGGAATGATAGAACATGAGTAAACTATATTAATGTATTTATATATTAAAAATAATGCCACTAATTAAAGACATATAAAATCTTTGTTAGTGGCATTTATTTTGTTTGTAGATAATAATTGAAAAAATAAAATATTAAGCAAGATCAAGTAAATACATGGTAAATATAACAATATAAAATCTATTGTTTTTATGGTAAAATGTATAATAGTATAATAAATGAGCGAGGAGAGATGCTAAACATGGGTTTTTTAGATAATTTATTCAATATGGCAGATAAAAGAGAACTAAAAAAATTCAATAAGATAGTTGATGAAATAGATTCTTTAGAATCAAAGTTCGAGCCTATGACAGATAAAGAACTTAAGAATATGACTAATATATTCAGAGAAAGACTAGATGGTGGAGAAAGTATAGATAGTATTTTACCAGAAGCATTTGCTGTAGTTAGAGAAGCATCTAAAAGAGTACTAGGTATGAGACACTATAGAGTACAGCTTATAGGTGGAATAGTGCTACATCAAGGTAGAATAGCAGAGATGAAAACAGGGGAAGGTAAAACGTTGGTTGCAACGGCTCCAGTATACTTAAACGCTCTTACAGGAAAAGGGGTACATGTAGTAACTGTAAATGATTACTTAGCAAAACGTGATAAAGAGCAAATGGGAAAAGTATATGAGTTTTTAGGAATGACTGTAGGTGTAATAGTTCACGGTCAAAATCCAGAAGTTAGAAGAGAACAATATCAATGCGATATAACTTATGGAACAAATAATGAGTATGGGTTTGATTACTTAAAAGACAATATGGTAATACATAAAGAACAAATGGTTCAAAGAGAATTAAACTATGCTATAGTGGATGAGGTCGATTCAATACTTGTCGATGAAGCAAGAACTCCTCTTATAATATCAGGACCTGGAGATAAATCTACTCATTTATATTCTGATGCAAACACATTTGTATTAACACTAAAGCCAGATGACTATGAGATAGAAGAAAAGCAAAAAGCGGTTTCTTTAACAGAATCAGGTATACAAAAAGCAGAAATTTATTTCAATGTTGATAATATAACTGATGTAGCTCATATAGAGTTATATCACCATATAAATCAAGCATTAAAAGCTCACGTTATAATGAAGCGTGATGTTGACTATGTATCTAAAGATGGAGAAATAGTTATAGTTGATGAATTTACAGGAAGACTTATGTTTGGTAGAAGATATTCTGAAGGATTACACCAAGCTATAGAAGCTAAAGAAGGTTTAAGAATACAAAGAGAATCAAAAACATTAGCTACTGTAACATTCCAAAATTACTTTAGAATGTACAATAAGTTATCAGGTATGACAGGTACAGCTAAAACTGAAGAAGAAGAATTTAAAGCAATATATAAAATGGACGTTGTCCAAATACCTACAAACAAAGGTGTACAAAGGGAAGATTTACCAGATTCTGTATACAAAAATATGAAAGGTAAATTCAATGCAGTTGCTGAGGATATAATAGAAAGACATAAAACAAAGCAACCAATATTAGTAGGTACAGTTTCAATAGAAACTTCAGAATTATTATCTCATCTATTAAAAAGAAGAGGAATAAAGCATGAAGTATTAAATGCAAAATATCATGAAAAAGAAGCAGAAATAATATCACAAGCTGGTAGATTAGGAGCAGTAACTATAGCAACTAACATGGCAGGTCGTGGAACAGATATAGTTCTAGGAGGTAACCCTACTTTCTTAACTAAAAAAGAAATGAAGAAAATGGGATACGAAGAAGATGTTATAAATAGAGTAGATGCATCATTAGAAGGAATAGAAAAAGAAGGAAATGAAGAATTATTTGCAGCTAGAGAAGAATACGTAAAATTATATGCAAAGTATAAAGCACAAACTCAAGCAGAGCAAGAAGAAGTTTTAAAAGCTGGTGGTTTAGCTATTATAGGTACAGAAAGACATGAATCTAGAAGAATAGATAACCAGTTAAGAGGACGTGCTGGTCGTCAAGGTGACCCAGGTAGTTCAAGATTCTATATATCTTTAGAAGACGACCTTATGAGATTATTTGGAAGTGAAAGAATAACTTCTGTTGTTGAAAAAATAGGTCTTGAAGAAGACATGCCTATAGAGCATAAGATGTTAACTAAATCAATAGAAAGTGCTCAAAAGAAAGTTGAAGGTAGAAACTTTGGTATAAGAAAACATGTACTTCAATATGATGATGTTATGAATAAGCAAAGAGAAATAATCTACGCTGAGAGAAGACGTGTATTAGAAGGAGAAAACTTACAAGAACAAATACAAGGTATGATCCTATCTATAATAGAAGACACCGTAGCTGCATATACTTTAGAAGATGGATTTAATTTCGTTGGATTTAGGGATTACCTATACCATGTATTCCTACCAAAAGGAAGTATAGAAATACCAGATGTGGAAAAACTTAATACTACTCAAATCGTAGAAGAAGTTTATAACATAGCAATGAAGATATACCAAGGTAAAGAGGAAAGAATAGGATCTGAAAGAATGAGAGAAGTTGAAAGAGTAGTATTACTTCAATCAGTAGATAACCATTGGATAGATCATATAGATGCAATGGATCAATTGCGTCAAGGTATAGGTCTTCGTGCAATAGGTCAACAAGATCCAGTAGTTGCATACAAAATGGAAGGATTTGATATGTTTGATGAAATGACTAAGCATATCAAAGAAGATACTGTAAGATACCTATTTAATATAACTATAGAAGAGCCTGTAGAAAGAAAACAGGTTATAGATGTTGACCACTTATCATCAAATACTGATGAAGAATCATCAAACAAAACTGTTAGAAAAGAAGAGACAGTGGGAAGAAATGATGATTGCCCTTGTGGAAGTGGTAAGAAATACAAAAAATGTTGTGGTAGATAATTTCGGAGGACAGAAATGTTAAAATTACAAGACTATAGAAATAGCATAGAGTCAATGTCTTCAAATCTAGATGAAATGAGGGTTTCTCTTTGACATTGCTGGTGCACTAGCTAAAATAGAAGAAAACGAGGAAAAAATGAACGAGCAAGATTTCTGGAACGACAATGAACTTGCTCAGAAAGTTCTTCAAGAAAATAAGGTTTTAAAAGAAACAGTAGAAGAATTTAATACTTTAAAAGATTCATTAGAAGAAATTGAAGTTTTAATAGAATTAGGACTAGAAGAGAATGATGAATCTATAGAAAAAGAAATAGAAGAGTCTATATCAAAGCTTGAAAAAGAAATAGATACTCTTAAGATTAAAACATTACTTAGCGGAGAATATGATAAAAATAATGCAATTTTGTCTATAAATGCAGGAACTGGTGGTTTAGATGCTCAAGATTGGGCACAAATGCTACTAAGAATGTATATTAGATGGGGAGAAGGTAAGGATTATAAGGTCAAAGTTTTAGATATGCTATCAGACCCAGCAGCAGGTATAAAAAGTGCAACACTTCTAATAGAAGGAATAAATGCATATGGATACCTAAAGAGTGAAAAGGGAGTTCATCGTATAGTAAGAATATCTCCTTTCGATCCATCAGGAAAGAGACATACTTCATTTGCATCAATAGATGTATTACCAGAGTTAGATGAAAATATAAATATAGATATTAATCAAGCTGATTTAAAAATAGACACATACAGAGCCTCTGGAGCAGGAGGACAGCATGTAAATACTACAGATTCAGCTGTAAGAATAACACATATTCCTACAGGAGTAGTAGTTCAGTGTCAAAATGAAAGATCTCAGCATAAAAACAAAGATACAGCAATGAGAATGCTTATGGCAAAGCTTATAGAACTTAAAGAGTTAGAGCAAAAAGAAAAGATAGAAGACATTCAAGGTAAATATTCTCAGATAACTTGGGGAAGTCAAATCAGGTCATATGTATTCCAACCATACAAGTTAGTTAAAGATCATAGAACTAATGCAGAAGTAGGTAATGTAGATAGTGTAATGGATGGAAATATAGATTTATTTATAAATGAATATTTAAAAATGAATAAATCTAGTAAATAGGAAAATAAGGGCTTGAGAATTTTATTCTCGAGCCCTATTTTGAGGCTACATATAAATTTCTACGAAAGAAGAGGACAAATATGAAAGTAAATGAAATCTTAAAAAAAGAGTTTAACCTTAGAGATGAACAAATAAGTAATACTATAAAGCTTATAGATGAAGGAAATACAATTCCGTTCATAGCTAGATATAGAAAAGAAATGACCGGAGAAATGAGTGATGTTGTATTAAGAGCTTTTCATGATAAGCTAGTATATTTAAGAAATTTAGAAAGTAGAAAAGAAGATGTAATAAGAATCATAGAAGAACAAGGTAAACTTACTGAAGAGTTAAAGAAGAACATAGTGAAAGCAAATACACTTCAGGAAGTAGAAGATATTTATGCTCCGTTCAAACAAAAGAAAAGAACAAGAGCAACTATAGCAAAAGAAAAAGGATTAGAAAATCTTGCTTTAGCTATACTAAATGGAGAAATAGAAAATCTAAGTATAGAAGCTAAAAAATACATTAATACAGAAAAAGACGTAAATAGTGAAGATGATGCTATAAAAGGTGCAAAGGATATAATTGCCGAAGTAGTTTCAGAAGATGCTAAGATAAGAAAATATATAAGAGAACTAGCATTAAGAGAAGGTATGATTAGTACAAAAAATTCGAAAGATGAAAAATCAGTTTATGATATGTACTACGATTACAATGAAGCAGTAAAGACGATAGCTCCACATAGGGTACTAGCAGTAAATAGAGGAGAAAAGGAAGGATTCTTAAAAGTTAAATTAGAAATAAACAATGATAAAGTAATAAATCATATAGTAAGTGAGTATGTAAATGAAAAGAATAAATCAAAAGAAGAAATAATATCATCTATAGAAGATGCTTATAAGAGATTAATATTCCCATCTATAGAAAGAGAAATAAGAAATCAACTAACAGAAAATGCACAAGAAAGAGCAATAAGTGTATTTGGTAAAAATATAAAGAGTTTATTATTACAACCACCTGTTAAAGATAAAGTAGTCATGGGATTTGACCCAGCATTTAGAACAGGATGTAAAATAGCTGTTGTAGACAAAAATGGTAAATTATTAGATTTTACAACTGTTTATCCTACACAGCCACAAAACAAAGTAGAAGAAGCTAAAAAAGAGTTAAAAGAATTAATAAGAAAATACTCAATAGACATAATATCTATAGGAAATGGAACAGCATCAAGAGAATCAGAAAAAATAGTATCAGATATGATTAAAGAAATGGATGAAGAAGTTCAATACATAATAGTAAATGAAGCAGGAGCATCTGTATATTCTGCATCAGAGCTTGCAAATGAAGAACATCCAGATATAAATGTATCTATAAGAGGTGCTATATCAATAGCTAGAAGATTACAAGATCCATTAGCAGAACTTGTAAAAATAGATCCTAAGAGTATAGGTGTAGGTCAATATCAACATGACCTTAACCAAAAAAGATTAGAGCAAGTTTTAGGTGGAGTTGTAGAAGATTCAGTTAATAGTGTTGGAGTTGATTTAAATACAGCATCATATTCTTTATTAGAGCATATTGCTGGTATAAGTCATAGTATAGCTAAAAATATAGTAGCATATAGAGAAGAAAATGGTGATTTTACATCTAGAGCACAACTTAAAAAAGTGAAAAGGCTAGGGCCACAAGCCTTCACTCAATGTGCAGGGTTTATGAGAATATCCGATGCTAAAAATCCTTTAGATAATACCGGCGTTCACCCAGAAAGCTATAAGACTTGCGAAAGTATGTTAAAATTATTAGGATACTCAATGAATGACTTAAAAAACAGAAATATAGAAGACATAGATTCTAAAGTTGAACAAATAGGGCTTAAAAAATTAAGTGAAGAGTTAGAAGTTGGGGAATTAACATTAAAGGACATTATAGCTGAAATTAAAAAGCCAGGTAGAGACCCTAGAGAAGAAGGTATAAAACCTATACTTAGAACTGATGTCTTAAAAATAGAAGATATTCAAGAAGGAATGGTACTAAAAGGAACAGTTAGAAATGTAGTAGATTTTGGAGCATTTGTTGATATAGGTATAAAAAATGATGGATTAGTTCACAAATCTCAAATGAGTAAAAGTTTTGTAAAAGACCCTATGGATATAGTTACAGTAGGAGATATTATCGATGTAAAGGTTATAGGAGTAGATATGGATAAACAAAGAGTAGCTTTATCTATGAACATATAAATTATATTAGGAGGGAAGATATGCTTCTTATAAAAAATGGTGTAATAAACACTATAACAAATGGAATAATTGAAGGAGATATCCTTATAGAAAATGGAAAAATAAAAGAAATAGGAAGTAATATAACTTCTCAAGAGGATATAAAAATAATAGATGTAGAAGGAAAATTTGTATTTCCAGGATTTATAGATGCACATACACATCTAGGGTTATGGGAAGATGGAATGGGATTTGAAGGTGCTGACGGAAATGAAGAAACAGATCCTATAACACCACACTTAAACCCAATAGATGGTATAAACCCAATGGATAATACATTTACAGAAGCAGTTCAAGGTGGTATAACATCAGTATGTACGACACCTGGAAGTGCTAATGTGATGGGGGGAGAATGTATAGCTATAAAAACTCATGGAAAAAGAATAGATAAGATGGTTCTAAAAAATCCAGTAGCATCAAAAATTGCATTTGGAGAAAATCCTAAGAGTTGTTATGGGAGAGATGAAAAAATGCCTCAAACTAGAATGGCTATAGCAGCACTTTTAAGAGAGCATTTAAAAAAAGCTGAAGAATATTTAGAAGAAATAGAATTATATGAAGAACATGAAGATCATGATAAGCCAGAGTATGATATGAAAATGGAATGTATGATACCTATATTAAAGGGTGAAATACCATTTAAAGTTCATGCGCATAGAGCAGATGATATATTTACAGCTATAAGAATAGCTAAAGAATTTGATATCAAGTTAACTTTAGATCATTGTACAGAAGGGCATCTTATAGCGGATGAATTAGCTGAAGAAGGATATCCTGTTGTAGTTGGACCGTCATTATCAGAAAGATCTAAAATAGAACTTAGAAATCTGACTTTTGATACAGCAGGTATACTTGCAAAAGAAGGGCTTCAAGTTTCGTTAACAACAGATCATCCTGTAATACCAGTACAATACTTACCAATATGCTCTGGAATAGCAGTAAAACATGGTATGGAAAAAGAAAAAGCTCTTGAAGCTATAACTATAAACCCAGCCAAAACTTTAGGTGTAGAAGATAGAGTTGGATCTTTAGAGGTTGGAAAAGATGCAGATATAGTTGTATGGGATGGTTGCCCTCTAGAAATACAAAGCAATGTACTAATGACTATTATAGATGGAAAAGTGGTTTATAGAAGATAGATATGGGTATAATAGTATTGTCATCGTAATAAAAAAACTATATCAAAAAACTTATATCTAATAACCAGTTGACTTTGAATAAACTATTTAATATTATTAAAATATACGGAAAATTAAATAGTTTCTGAAGATCTTCGGGGCAGGGTGAAATTCCCTACCGGCGGTTATAGCCCGCGAGCTACAAAAGTAGCATGATTTGGTGAGATTCCAAAGCCGACAGTAAAGTCTGGATGAGAGAAGATATTTATGGAAATATTTCTACATAAGGACATATTTATAGTTTTTTGCTATATCCATAAAGGCTCGAAGGTAAGATCTTCGAGCTTTTTATTTTTCCTAATAAAAATTAGGAGGTAAAAAATTATGCAACAAACAATTAAAAGTAATAGGATGTTTTCTACATCCACATTAGTAAAGGTAGGTATATTATCGGCTATAGGATATATACTGATGTTTATATCAGTTCCAATACCTGTATTATTCCCAGATTTCTTAAAAATAGATATATCAGATTTAACTGCACTTTTAGGAGGAATAGCTTTAGGACCTGCTGCTGGTGTTATGATAGCTTTTTTAAAGAATTTACTTCAATTTATAACAGGAATGTCTACTACAGGCGGGGTAGGAGAGTTAGCAAACTTTATAATAGGTGGATCATTTGTATGGACGGTATCATATATATATAGCAAAAGAAGAAAAACAAATAGCCTTATAATTGGTCTTTTATTAGGAATTATAGTTATGACAATAGTAGGATGTTTATCTAACTACTTTATCATGTTACCATTTTATAGTACTATAATGCCAATTGAAGCAGTTATAGAAATGGGTGCAGCGATAAATCCAGTAATCGTAGATAAATTAAGTTTTGTTATATGGATAATAGCACCATTTAATATATTAAAAGCAACAATAATGTCTCTGTTAACATTACCAATGTATAAAAAAACTGAAAAAGTTTTAAATAGAATGAAATAAAAATAAAGCTATCTCTTAGAAGGGATAGCTTTATTTTTATAAATTTTTTATATGACAATAAATTTAAAAAAGTTATATAAACTAATAAATATGTTGGTAAGTTAAATTTTAACTAAAAATACTCCCAATATACAATTATACTTAAAATAGCAGCAATTATAGTATATAGAACAGAAACTATAAAGGGAGGACTTATATAAAATCTTAAAAAATGTGTATTTCTACGAGATTCACTTTCTAATAAGTGCTTAATTGGTAGGTCAGTTTTGGAAGTAAAAAAGCCACCTTCACTAGAGAAATAAAAAATAATTACTGATATTAATAAACCTGTTAAAAATGACATTTCTATAAATGATGTATTAAATAATTTAGAGAATAAAAAATTAATAGTAACTAATACGATAAGAGATAATAAAGAGTATATCCAGTTTTTCATATAATACCTCCAAAAACTAAAACTTACTATATCAGTACGGGACACCTGAGAAAGATATTTCCCTCATGCTTTTACAATATAATTATTTTCTGAATCACATGTACATACAAGCATATTTGGTTACTGTTTATAACTAATGTATATGTAATATTTCATTAATTGTTACATGTTTTTAATACGGATTTTTCTATAGATTAGCAACATCTTAATTAGTATTTGATGATGTTATATATTGAACGAATTTTTTGCTTTATCAATTGTATTCTCCATAGCAACTTTAAATCCTGCGTATTCAATCATTGATAAATCGTTTTTGCTATCACTTTTACACATAATTTCATCTCTTTTAAAATTTTAAATTTGATTTTTTCATCGTCTTTTAGGTGACTATTTAAAAATTTATAAATACAATTTTTTGAAAGTACATTAATTGATGCAATACCAAAGTTCGCAGTTAAACAAGAAAGCACTCTATATTTTTGCGGATTATCTAGAGAATATTTAAATTCACTAGATGTTAATAAGTTTTTGTAAATAACTTGCCCACCACTTCTATCAATAAAAGCCTTATTAGATGCTATTATTAGTGTTTAATCCGATTTAATCATAGTATATTTAGCACAATAATATACTCTGTCAGTAGTGATAGCAGCATAAACATCTTTAGAAAAAGCACTTTTAATAGCAGTTTTATTTTTTTAGAAATGGTTTGTTGATCTATTAAAGGAGTACCATTTATATCTATAAAAATTAATTTTATATTCATATTAAATTTCTTTTAAATTTATTATAATAACTACAAAAAGTAGGTTAAATTGAAAAAATATACAATTATGAAAGGAAAAACTTATTATATCTAATAAAGCGTATGATATAAATAATCATTAAAATAATGTACAAGTATATAGAACTTTAGTAAATTTCTAAATATAAAGAAATAAACGTTTTCTGTTTTTGTTTTTTTGTCAAGGGTATATGTACTCATGTACAGCGATTTGCTGTATATAATTTTGGGGAGGTGTTCAAAATGAACAAGAATTTAGAAGAACAGAGAAATCGAACTATAGGGGTAGGTCCCGGAAAGGTAAGAAAAGTAAGAGCAGCTAAGGTAGATAAAACAGCTATAAGTCCATATAATCGTTACTGTGATGGATACGGAATGCCAGGAGCTTATGGAAATGGATATGTTTCAGTTCTTACAGTTTCTGTAGGTACAGTTAAAAAAACAGATGACTTCTTATTAGACGGAATAGTTTCATATGACAGGGCGGAAATAAATGATGCATATGTCGGTCAAATAAATATGCTTACAGCTTCATCTTTTTGTGGTATAGCAGGGCAAGTATGGGGTTATGATTTAGCAACACATATGAATATAGCGGATGAAAAAGAACAACCATTATTTGATGTTGAACAATTTGATGGAACACCACTTAAAGTGTATGACGCTAAACCTTTATTAGAAGCAGGTATTGAATTATTCGGTACAGAAAAAAATAGACGTTTCCCAACAATACCAGGAGCTCATGTAATATGCGCAAACAAGAGTGTTACATCTTATAGACCAAAAGAAAATAGACCTTTAAAAGAAGGAGAAGCTTACGGAGTTTGGTCATTTATAGCAATTTCATTATCAAATGATAGAGATAATTGTGCGGATTTATTTATAGAAGATGCGGGACTTTGGACAAAAAATGATAATGAAGAAGATTTAAAGAAATTCTTAGAAAAACACAGAAAAGCAGTTGCTTGGTCAGTTAAAGAGTGTGGTAGAGATTCACATGTAGTATTTGATAGAACTTATGTAGGATTTGCATATACAATAATGAAACCAGGTGAAATCGGAAATGCATTAACTTGCGCTCCATATGTAACTTTAGCAAGAGATGCAGTACCTGAAAGCGGATTTTCAAGTTTAAATCAATTAACACTTAATGAGTGGTTAGATGAGATGGAATTTAAACCATTAACAGAATGTACTCAGAAATAATTATTTTTAAGTACATTTTGTTAAGAGTTTAAATTGCAAAATGCACTTAAAGCTAGTAATTTTCATAAAACTTAATAAAATTTAGGAGGGCTATTATGAGCGATAAAAGTAGCAGTAGCGAAGCGAAAGATAATAGCACTAAAAAGCTTGGTGTAGTTGCTCTAGCGGGCGTAGTAATAAGCGCTATGCTAGGTGGTGGAGTTTATAATCTACCGCAAAATATGGCTCAACATGCATCTGCCGGTGCAATACTAATTGCATGGATAATAACTGGTTTTGGTATGTGGTTTATTGCAAACACTTTTAGAGTGCTTGCAGCAGCCAGACCAGATGTGACAACTGGTATATATGCTTATGGTGAGTTAGGATTTGGTAAATTTACAGGTTTCTTAATGGCATGGGGGTATTGGATATGTAACTCTTTCGCCAATGTAGGATATGCAGTACTATTAATGGATTCACTTAACTATTTCTTCCCATCATATTTTACAGGTGGGAATAACTGGTTGTCTATTGCTTGTGGATCAATAGTACTTTGGATTATTTATTTTGCAGTTTTATCAGGTGTTAAACAAGCTGCATTTTTTAATATAATAGGAACAATCGGTAAACTAGTTCCATTAGCTATATTTATATTAATATTAGCTATATCATTTAAAGTTTCACTTTTCTTTACTGATTTTTGGGGATTAAAAACTGTTGAATCAGTTCATGATAGTGCATTAGGTGGATTATTACCTCAGGTTAAGAGTACTATGCTGGTAACTTTATGGGTATTTACAGGTATAGAAGGAGCAGTTGTTGTATCTGGTAGAGCTAAATCACAAAAAGATGTTGGGAAAGCTACATTTTTAGGGTTCTTAATTTGCCTTTTACTATATACTATGCTTTCATTATTACCACTTGGTGTAGTTCCTCAAGGGACTGTATCTAAAATGGCACCACCGTCAACTGCAGCAGTCTTAATGACTATAATTGGTAAATGGGGTAGTATAATAATGAATGTTGGTGTAATTATAGCCATTTTAAGTTCCTGGCTTATATGGACAGTTATGTTAACAGAATTACCATATGCAGCAGCAAAAGGTGGAACATTCCCTAAAGTATTTACAAAAGAAAATACAAAAGAAGCACCATCATTTTCATTACTTGCCTCTACTATTGTAATGCAAATAATATTAATATGTGTTCATTTTACAGGAAATGCTTGGAACATGATGTTAAGTATAACAAGTGTTATGGCTTTACCTTGTTATATAGCTTCAACTTTATACTTATATAAAATATCTTCAAAAGAGGATGCTTATCCAAAAAAAATATTTGCAAGTCGTACTTATGCATATATAACTGCCATAATAGGTACTATATATGGGTTATGGTTATTATATGCAGCAGGGTTAGAATATTTATTAATATCATTAATTATCTATGCGATAGGTATCCCAGTATTTAAAAAAGCAAGAAAAGAAATAGAGCCAGACAAACCTGAATTTACTAAGATAGAAAGATATGTTGCTATAGGGCTAATAGTGCTTGGGATAGTAGGTTTAATATATTTATTTAAATTTATGTAATTTAGATAAAATGAGAAAATAGAGAGATTATAAAAATTAATCTCTCTATTTTTCGTTTTATTTAGAAGCCAAATATTTTATTATATAAGAATATATTCATTATTAACTTTGTTTTTTTGCGTATATTATGGCTTAAATATATGTGTATTCAAAGTAAAAAGCACCTACTAATTTCTTAGCAAGTGCTTTAGGGGAATAAGGAATATATTGTTTGGGGGAATAAATATTTCTTATACTCTAATTATTGTCATATTGAAAAATTATATACATATTTTATAAAAAAATTTATTGATAATGAATATGACTAAAATATTAAATTAAAAAGAAAAAACTGCCTATATTATAGGCAGTAGGAAATAATTTTTAAAAAGGGTTAGGAATATAGAGTAAATTTAAAAAAGGTTTTTAAAAGTACATACACTTGTACCTCTAAAAACCTTCATGGTTTCAATTAACTTATATTCTTAATTAAATAGTAGTCCACTATTTTCAAAAAGTCAACCACAAATGTATATTATATTTATAAATACTTTATAATACCAGATGGTTATAATATAATAATATCTAGTTGATAATTTTTTCAAACTATTTATGGAGATGAATTTATGATTAAAATATATTTAGAAGATGAAAATAAAACAAAAGAAATTGGATATAAATTAGGAAAATTGCTAATACCAGGAAGTGTAATATGTTTAATAGGAGATTTAGGAGCTGGAAAAACTACGATGACTCAAAGTCTTGCAAAGGCTCTAGAAGTAGATGATTACATAACTAGCCCAACATTTACAATAGTAAATGAATATGAAGGAAAAATGCCTTTATATCATTTTGATGTATATAGAATTGGTAGTAGCGATGAAATGTATGATATAGGATATGATGAGTATATAAATGGAGAAGGAGTATGCATAATAGAATGGGCAAACTTAATAGAAGATATACTTCCAGAAGAATACTTACATATAGAATTAAGATACAAAGACATGTCTAGAGAAATGATATTAAATCCAGTAGGAAAAAAATACGAAAAGATAGTTGAGGAGTTGACAAAATAATGAAGGTACTAGGAATAGATACGTCTTCACTTGCTACAAGTATAGCAGTTATAGAAGATGATAAACTAATATGTGAATATACGGTAAATACAAAAAAAACACATTCTCAAAAACTTATGCCTATGATAGAAAATATGCTGAAGATGAGTGATTTAAATGTAAATGATATGGATGTGATAGCTATATGTGAAGGCCCTGGTTCATTTACGGGACTTAGAATAAGTATGGCTACTGCAAAGGCAATATCTCATGTAAATAATATACCTATAGTAGGAGTTAATTCAGTAGAACTATTAGCAGGTAACATGGATTTATGTGATAAGAAAATATGCTCAATATTAGATGCACAAAGAACTCAAGTTTATATGGGACAATATAAATATGAAGATGGAAAATTAACTGAATTAAAAGGGGTTAATGTAGTAGAGATAGATAATTTATTAGAGGAGTTATCAAGTTCTAATGAAGAATGGATATTAGTTGGAGAAGCTGTATATAAATATGAAGATAAGATTAAAGAAATAAAAAATATACATATACCAGCACCTTCTCATAATGTAAATAAAGCAAGTAGTTTATGTGCAATAGGTATGCAAAAATATAAAAATAATATAAATGTACATGATTGCTATACTATAAATCCAGTATATATTAGAAAATCCCAAGCGGAAGTTCAGTATGATGAAAAAATGAAGAGGTTAAATGATGGAAAATAGTATAGTTATAGAAAGAATGACAGCCAAAGATATTGATGGAGTTTTTGAAGTTGAAAAAAACTGCTTTGAAGATTATTGGTCTAAGGATGCATTTAAAAAAGAATTAAGTAATGATGTTGCTAGATACTTAGTAGCTAAAATAGATGATAAAGTAGTAGGTTACGTTGGAATATGGTTTGTTTTAGATGAAGGACATATCACTAATGTAGCAGTACATGAAAATTATAGAGGTAGAAAAATAGGAGACAAATTAATTAAGTCACTAGTAGAGCTTTGTAGAGAAAGTAATATAGTATCAATGACTTTAGAAGTAAGAGTATCAAATATAGTTGCTCAAAATCTTTATAAAAAGTATGGATTTAAGTTAGCAGGAATAAGAAAAGAATACTATAGCAACAACAAAGAAGATGCCATGATTATGTGGAGTGATATAAAGGCGGTGTAGTAATGAAAGATATAATAACATTATCAGTAGAAAGTAGTTGTGATGAAACTTCTATAGCTATTTTAAAAAATGGTAGAGAAGTTTTAACAAATATAGTTTCAACTCAAATAGATTTACATAAAAAATTCGGAGGAGTAGTTCCTGAGGTTGCATCAAGAAAGCATATAGAAAATATAGATGGAGTATTACAAGAAGCTTTAGACGAATCTAAAATAGAGTTAAAGGATATAGATCATATAGCAGTAACTTATGGGCCAGGATTAGTTGGTGCTTTACTTGTTGGATTATCTTATGCAAAATCATTAGCATTTTGTTTAAATAAGCCACTTGTAGGAGTAAATCATATAGAAGGTCATGTTAGTGCAAACTATATAGCTCATAAGGATTTAAAGCCACCATTTATAACTTTAATAGTTTCTGGTGGGCACACTCACTTAGTAGAAGTTAAGGACTATGGTAAATATGAGATACTTGGAAGAACAAGAGATGATGCATCTGGAGAAGCTTTTGATAAAATAGCAAGAGCCATGGGACTTGGGTATCCAGGTGGACCAATAGTAGATAAACTAGCTAAACAAGGAAATAAAAATGCGATAGATTTTCCTAGAGCTTATTTAGATGAAGGTTATGACTTTAGTTTTAGTGGATTAAAATCTGCAGTATTAAATTATCTAAACGCTAAAAAAATGAAAAAAGAAGAAATAGTAGTAGAAGACGTATGTGCATCTTTCCAAGAAGCTGTTGTAGAAGTTTTATCTCAAAAAGCTATAAAAGCAGCTAAGGAAAAAGGATACAATACTATTGCTTTAGCAGGAGGAGTTGCTTGTAACTCAGCACTTAGAGAAAAAATAACAGAATTAGGAAGAGAAAATAATATAGATATAAAATATCCACCAGTAGATTTATGTACAGATAATGCCGCAATGATAGGTTGTGCAGGATATTATAACTATATAAATGGAATAATAGATGATATGAGTTTAAATGCTGTTCCAAATCTAAAAATCGGACAGAGGTAAATACAATAAATCATAAGGGGAAATTATGAAAAAAACAAATGTACTATTAATTATAGCGGTGATATTTCAAATTATGTTTTTATTAGTATTTACATCAATAATAGATTTATATGCTATATTAGCAAGTTCATTAGCTACATCAATAATAGACTTTTTATGTTCAGGAGCTATAGTTTCTGGATTTATAACATCATATATTTATTATGAAGAAAATAAAAAAATATCCGTAGGCTTATGGATTATAAGTACATTATTTTTAGTGATATATATTTTTAGTGCACTTATAGGTACAATGTGATAAAAAATAACTCTGAAAAATTTCTCAGAGTTATTTTTTAATTAATTCATTTCTTTTACTATATTTGCAGCCCATTTTCTAGATAAAGCCCTTGGAACACCAAATATAAACTTAACGATTTCTTCACTGTAAGTTAATAGTACTAATATATAAATAGGAGCACCTTTAAATGCTGCTATAAATGTTAATGGAATTGATACTAACCACATACATCCAAGCTCTAAAAATAAAGCATATCTAGTATCTCCACCACTTCTTAAAATACCTATTACTATTAATGTATTAAATGACTTAAGAGCCATCAAAATACCCATTATAATAAATATTTTAGTTATATCTGGAGCTAACATGTCTGTAACACTAAATATCTTTAATAACATAGGAATATTTAATATTAGCAATCCTCCAAAGATAAGCCCTGTAATAAACACAAGAGCAGAGAATTTTTTAGCATAAGAGATAGCTCTATCGATATTATCTGCGCCAAGTTCATTACCTAACATTATAGATGCACCTATGGCTATACATACAGCCGTCATTATAAAGAAGTTACCTGTACTTGTTGCTATTTGGCTAGCAGCTATGGCAGAAGTACCAGCTTTTGAGTATGCAACAGAATATAATACTGTACCAATTGCCCATGCAGTGTCATTTAGGAATATTGGAAAGCTAGTTTTTAAGAATGATGATGAAAACTCTTTATCAATAAGTTTTAATTCTTTTATACCAAATTTCAAAGTATAATCTTTTTTTAAGAAGTATACATATCCAACTATTAAAGAAAACTCAACTATTCTAGCTATAACAGTAGCAAGTGCAGCTCCTTTAACACCTAACATAGGCATTCCTAAATTACCAAATATAAGACCGTAATTAAGAATTATATTAACAATTAATGCAACTGAACTACAGATCATACCTAGCTTAGGATTTCTAATTCCTCTTGAACCTGTACTACATACAGTACTCATAGCAATAAGAGGATAACAAAATATAACTATACTAAAGTACTCTCTACATTGTTTTATTACTTCAGGATCATATGAAAATATATGAATAATTTCTGTTGGTATTATTAATGCTGGAATAAAGAATACCAAGCTAAGTAAAACTGCTAATATAATAGTAAATCCAGTTACCTTACGAATATTAGTTGTATCGCCTTTTCCAAAAAACTGAGAAATAAATATTCCTGCACCACCAGTAATGCCTGATAGTGACATACTAAATAAGAAAAAGAACTGATTGGCAACACCTATAGAAGCGACTGATGTTTCGCCTAAACTACTTATCATCATAGTATCTATTACATTTACTGATGTTGATATAAGTTGTTGAATTATTATAGGAATACATAATGACACAAGTACCTTATAGAACATCTTATTATCATCACTTAAGGAAAATAATCCTTGCAAAATATCACCCCTTTATTTAATTTTAAAATCATCTTGTTAAATAATATCATAATAAAGTATGTGTGTAACTATATAAATTATAGAAATTTAAATTGAAAATATTTTATATTATAATATTATCTTATGATATTATCCACATAAAAAAGAAGCCTATAAATGGCTTCTACATAAATAATTCCCACTCTTCATATAAAGTAGATAACTTATCCTCAAGAGATGATTTTTTTTGACTAACTTCTCTTGATCTATCAGGATTAGAATAGACCTCCTCTTGACATAGTAATATATCAAGTTCTTCTATTTCAGATTCAGTTTCTTCTATTTCTTTCTCTATATTTTGTCTTCTAACTCTATTTTTCTTTTCTATTTCTCTTTGTTCTCTCTCTTTACGTTTTTCATCTTTTAATTGTGTTTTAGTTTTCTCTACAACTTCAACATTAGTACTCATTTCTTGAACTTGTTTTTTCTTTTCTAAATAGTAGTCATAATTACCAAGGTATTCAGTTATACCAGTTTCATCTAAAACTAATATTTTATCTACAACAGTATTTAGGAAATATCTATCATGAGATATTGTAAATACTGTACCTGTATACCCACATAAAGCTTCTTCAAGAACTTCTTTAGAATCTATATCTAAGTGGTTAGTAGGCTCATCAAGAAGAAGAAAATTAGCTTTTGAAAGAATTAATTTAAGTATAGCAACTCTAGCTCTTTCTCCACCACTTAATGTTGAAATCTTTTTAAACACATCTTCGCCTTCAAATAAAAAGGCTCCGAGCATACTTCTAAGAGTAGTTTGAGTCAGGTGAGTATTGTCATTCCATATTTCATCTATAATAGTATTTTCTAAATTAAGAGTTTTTTGCTCCTGATGGAAATAAGATACATTAACATTAGTACCAAACTTAACGTCTCCAGAAAAAGGATTTAACTCATTCATAATTATTTTAAACAAAGTAGATTTACCGATACCATTAGCACCTATAAGAGCCACCTTTTCTCCTCTATATATATCAAGGTTTATATCTTTAAATAATATTTTTTCACCATATCCCATAGAGATATCTCTTAATTGGAGAACATCATTACCACTAGTAACAGATGGATTAAACTCTATTCTAGCTCTCTTTCTTTCTCCATCAGGCTTATCTAATACATCGACTTTAGCAAGCATTTTTTCTTTACTTCTAGCTCTTTTTACATGCTTTTCTCTACCATATGCTTTTAATCTTTCTATAGATTCTTCTTGTTTCTTTATTTCCTTTTGCTGGTCTTCATACTTCTTTTGTTCTATTTCTTTTTCAACAATAGAGGCTTTTACGAAGTCAGAGTAATTTCCATTATAAGATTTTAATCTCTTATTATGTATCTCAAATACTCTATTAACAACTTGGTCTAGGAAATATCTATCATGTGATATTAAAATTACAGTACCTTTATATTGTTTTAAGAAAACTTCAAGCCATTCTATTGCTTCTGCATCTAGATGGTTAGTAGGTTCGTCTAGTAGAAGTAGAGTAGGTTTTCTAAGAAGTAGTTTACCTAGAAGCACTCTAGTCTTTTCACCACCAGAAAGTACGTCTATAGGCTTGTTCATATCGTCATCGCTAAACCCTAATCCTTTTAAAACACCTTTTGCCTCAGATTTATATCCGTAACCATTCATATCAGAGAACTTTTCTAATTTGCGAGAGTATTCATCCATTATTTTTTCAAGTTTATTTGAGTTAGGATTTGCACTTTCTTCAGCTATTTTAACCTCTAAGTTTCTTAAGTAGTTTTCCATCTCTATTAAGTCTTTAAATACTTCTAAAACTTCTTCTAAAATGGTGTTGTTTGAGTGGAAATTGGTATGCTGTTCTAAGTATCCTATTTCACAATCTTTAGACGTATATATATCTCCACTATCATAACCATATATTCCAGAGATAACTTTAAATAGAGTAGTTTTACCCGTACCATTTACACCAACTATCCCTATTTTATCACCTTCATTAACAGTAAAACTTACATTTTCTAATATAGAATCTATTCCAAAACTTTTATTTAAGTTATTACACGACAAAACGATCATAAATTTATACCTCCTTGAACTACCTAAAATTATAATGTTTTGATATAATATAATCAAGGATATTAAACTATGTTTTAAAAATATAGATAATTATGTCATATTTACAGGAGGTGAAAAAAATGGGTTCTAAGAATATATCGATGGCAGTTATAAGAAGATTACCGAAATATCATAGATACTTAGGAGAGTTATTAGATAAGGATATACATAGAATATCATCTAAGGAATTAAGTGAGATTATCGGTTTTACAGCATCTCAAATAAGACAAGATTTAAATAATTTTGGTGGTTTTGGCCAACAAGGTTATGGCTATAATGTAGAAGCGCTTCATAATGAAATCGGAAAAATTTTGGGGCTAGATAGAAAGTATAATGCAATACTAATAGGGGCAGGAAACTTAGGTCAAGCAATAGCTAACTATTCTGGATTTAGAAAAGCTGGATTTGAAGTTAAAGCATTATTTGATGCAAATCCAAAAATGATAGGATTAAAAATAAGAGATTTTGAAGTACTAGACTCAGAGGAAATAGAGAAATATGTTGAGGAACATAATATAGATATTGCTATACTATGTATACCTAAGAACGGAGCGCAAGACACAGTCAATAGATTAGTTAGTGTTGGTATAAAAGGAATATGGAACTTCGCACCTATAGATTTAGAAGTACCAAAAGATGTTATAGTTGAGAACGTAAATTTAACAGAAAGTTTATTCACTCTATCATACTTAATGAAAGAAAGTGAAGAAGAATTATAAAAATAAAAAACTACCATACATATGTATGGTAGTTTTTATATATTAGATTACTCTGGTTGAGGAGCATCAACTGGACATACTCCAGCACAAGCACCACATTCAACACAAGTATCTGCATCTATAACGTATTTGTCATCTCCTGCAGATATACATTCAACTGGACATTCAGCAGCACAAGCACCACAGCTTATGCAAGCATCATTTATCATGTAAGCCATCACAAAATCCTCCCTTGATTTTTTTATTATGTATTCAGTAATATTATAACAAAAAAATTCCAACATAACAAAGAAAAAAATTTTACAATAATATTAATAAAACGACAGATTAATATAAAATAAAATGGGTATAGGCCAACAATAAATAGTGTTTAATTATATAATGAACATATTAATCATTATAAAAAATAAATATATATAAAAAAAGTTTTATAATTAAGATAAGAAAAAATTTAAAAAATATGTTTAAGATTAAAATTTTTATGGTAAATATTGAATATAAAATTATAGTTAAAAAAAAATCAATCAAGTCATCAAAGTCAAATCAATTCAATTCTAACTAAATTTTCATCTAAATTAAAATTTAATAAATAATATTAAGGGGGAAATATTATGTCTTGTAATACTTGTAGAATGTGTGAAAGTGCTGATAAGAGGTTAGAAAGCTTTATAGCTTCAAAGGATGTAGAAACATCATTCCATAGAACCGAAGATCAAAAGGTTAAATGTGGGTTTGGACTTCAAGGAGTGTGCTGTAGACTATGTTCAAATGGTCCATGTAGAGTAACACCAAAATCACCAAGAGGTATATGTGGAGCAGATGCAGATACTATAGTAGCTAGAAATTTTTTAAGAGCAGTTGCATCAGGTTCAGCTTGTTATTTACATGTAGTAGAAACTACAGCTAGAAATCTAAAGGATTTAGGAGAGAAAAAAGGGAATATAAAGGGATTAAATGCACTAAATAATTTAGCTGAAATGTTTGGAATAGAATCTAAAGATAATCACCAAAAATGTATAGATATAGCCAATAAGGTGTTAAATGATTTATATAAACCAAGATATGAGAAGATGGAATTAGTTGAAAAAGTAGCATATGGACCAAGAGTAGATAAATGGAAAGAGCTAGGAATAATGCCGGGTGGAGCTAAGTCAGAAGTATTTGATGCAATAGTAAAATCATCGACAAACTTAAATAGTGACCCAGTAGATATGTTGGTTAATTGCTTAAATTTAGGTATATCAACAGGGTTATATGGTCTTACATTAACTAATCTTTTAAATGATGTTATGTTAGGAGAACCAGTTATAAGAATGGCTCCAGTAGGATTTAATGTTATAGATAAAGATTATATAAATATAATGATAACAGGACATCAACATTCAGTATTCTCTCATTTCCAAGATAGATTAAAGGACAGTGACGTAGTAGAATTAGCAAAATCGGTAGGAGCTAAAGGATTTAAATTAGTTGGATGTACTTGTGTAGGTCAAGATTTACAATTAAGAGGAGAACATTACCAAGAGGTATTTGTAGGTCACGCAGGAAACAACTTTACTAGTGAGGCTGTACTTTCAACAGGTGCTATAGATATGGTACTATCAGAATTTAACTGTACAATACCAGGACTTGAGCCAATAGCAGATAAATATAAAGTTAAGATGGTTTGCTTAGATGATGTAGCGAAAAAAGCAAATGCAGAGTATATACCATATGATAGAGAAAATGTAGAATCTATAAGCGAAAATCTAATAAATAAAGCATTAGAAGCATATAAAGAAAGAAGAAATGTAGTAGAAATAGATATACCAAGTGACCATGGATATGAGAAGTCTTTAACAGGAGTAAGTGAAAAGAACTTAAAAGCATTCTTAGGAGATTCATGGAAACCATTAATAAATTTAATAGCAGAAGGAAAAATAAAGGGAATAGCTGCTGTAGTTGGATGTTCAAATATGACTGCTGGTGGACACGATATAAACACAGTTGAATTAACTAAAGAATTAATTAAGAGAGATATAATAGTTCTTTCTGCTGGATGTTCAACAGGAGGGCTTGAAAATGTAGGGCTTATGTCTCCAGGTGCAGAGGAATTAGCAGGGGATAACTTAAAAGAAGTTTGTAAGTCTTTAGGAATACCACCAGTACTAAACTTTGGACCATGTTTAGCAATAGGAAGATTAGAAATAGTTGCTACAGAAATAGCAGCAGAATTAGGTATAGATTTACCTCAATTACCACTTGTACTATCAGCACCACAATGGCTAGAGGAGCAGGCATTAGCTGATGGAGCATTTGGCTTAGCACTAGGATTACCACTTCACTTAGCATTACCACCATTTATAACAGGAGGAAAATTAGTAACAGAAGTTCTTACAGAAAAATTAAAAGATTTAACAGGAGGTCACGTTATAGTTAATCCAGACCCAAAATCATCAGCAGAGCAATTAGAAGAAATAATAATTGATAGAAGACAAAAACTTGGGTTAAAGGAAGTGGAAGCTTATGCATAGAATTATAATTAATAAAGAGTTGTGTACCGGATGTAAAAGTTGTGTTTTAGCTTGTATGTTAAAACACAGTGAAAATAGCAACATATATACACTTAATCTAGATGATATAGATAATGATAGTAGAGGGCATATAGAGTTAGATAAAGACAATAAACCAGTACCAATTATATGCAGACATTGTGATGAGCCAGAATGTGTTTTAACTTGTATGAGCGGAGCAATGGTTAAAGATAAAAAAACAGGAGTAGTTTCTTATGATGAAAAGAAATGTGGTTCATGTTATATGTGTATAATGTCTTGTCCTTATGGAGTTTTAAAAGTAGACGATAAAACAAAGCAAGTTGTATTAAAATGTGATTTATGTATAAATGAAGAAAATCCTAAGTGTGTAGCAAATTGCCCAACTGGAGCGCTAGAGCTACAGAAGGGAGAATCATTATGTTAGATAAAATATTAAACATATTTAGAAATAAAAAAAGTATTGATTATGTTATATTGGGAGCAAGTGCAGCAGGGATAAGTGCAGCTAAAACATTAAGGGAATTGGATAAAGAAGGTAGCATAGTAATAGTATCAAAGGATGATAAAACATACTCGCGTTGTATGTTGCATCATGTTATATCTAACCATAGAACTGTAGAGGAAATAAACTTTATAGATGAAGAATTTATGAAAGAAAATAATATAATATGGGTAAAAGGAACAAGTGTTAAATCTTTAGACACAAATTCTAAAAAGGTAATATTGGAAAATCAGGTTATAGAATATAATAAACTTCTAATAGCTACGGGTGCATCTGCATTTATACCTCCAATAAAGAATTTAAGAGAAGCAAACAATGTATACCCATTAAGAAATATAGAAGATGTATATAATATAAAGGATAAAGTTAAAAAAATAAATAAAGTAGCTATTATAGGAGCTGGGTTAGTTGGAATAGATGCTCTTGTTGGGTTGTTAGAGTACAAAAATATTGAAGTATCTTTAGTAAACACAGGTCAATTCATACTTAATAAACAACTAGATAAGTATAGTGCATCAATATATGAAAATGAGTTTGTAAAAAAAGGAGCAAAACTATATCAAGGGGTATCTATAAAAGAAATTGTAATAAAAGACAACAATGATATAGTAGGTATATTATTAGAAGATGGCACTTTAGTTGAGTGTGAAATGGTTGTTGTGGCTACAGGAGTTAGACCAAATGCAGATTTTATAAAAAACACTAACATATCTTATGATAAAGGAATAGTTATAAATGACAAATGTGAAACTACGCAAAATGATGTATATGCAGCGGGAGATGTAGTAGGCAAAAATGCTATATGGCCAATAGCTGTAAAGCAAGGTTTAGTCTCAGCTTATAATATGTACGGAAAAGAAAGATTAATAGATGATAGTTTTACAGCAAAAAATAGTATGAACTTTATGGGAATAGCGACAGTATCCCTTGGAATAATAGAACCTATAGATGAATCATACAAGGTTGCAGTTAGAAAGGATAATAATTATAAGAAGTTTATATATAAAGATAATGTTATATATGGAGCTATTGCCCAAGGTGATATATCTTATATAGGAACTATAACTTATTTAATTAAAAATAAGGTAGAAATAGAAAACTTAGAAAATAGAATATTTGATATAGGTTATGCAGATTTCTTAAATCTCAAGGAAAATGGAGAATTCTGTTATAATATATAATAAATAAGGCTATAGATTAATCTATAGCCTTATTTATTATATATTATAGTTATCTTAAAAATACAAATGAAAATAATTTATATAGGATTAAAATTTATGGGATATAGAGGTGTTTTTATGAGAATTTATGCACTTATTGGTTCAAGTGGGACAGGGAAGAGTTATAGAGCTTTAGAGTTGGCGTATGAAAAAGATATAGATTATATAATAGATGATGGTCTTCTTATACATAAAAATAAGATATTAGCTGGAGTATCTGCCAAACAAGCAAAAACAACTATGGAAGCTGTAAAAAGAGCTATATTTAATGATGAACTACATAGGCAATCAGTTAAATTGAAGATAAAAAGTGAAAAAGTAGAGAATCTATTAATACTAGGAACATCAAAAAAAATGATAGATAAAATAGTAAAAAGGTTGGAAATAGGAACAGATTATAAAATAATAGATATAAGAGATATAAGTAGTGATAGGGAGATAGAAATAGCAAGAGAATCTAGAAAAAGTGGGAATCATATAATACCTGTACCAAGTGTAGAAATAAAGCAAATAGCTATTGGATTAAGTATAAACTCTATAAAAAAATTATTTAGAAAAAAAGATAAAGATTGTAAACTAATAGAAAAAACTATTATTAGACCAACATTTAGCTATATGGGAAAATTTTATATAAGTCCTAATGTCATACATCAAATTATAAGATATGAGCTAAGGCAAATAAATGAAATAGAAAAAGTAAATAAAGTAGAGGTATTTAATGCAAATAATAACATAAAGATATTTTTAAATGTGAATATTAAAAGTCCAACAATTTTTAAAAAAATTGAAGAAATACAAAAAAAAATAAAAAATAATATAGAAAAAGTAACAATGATGAATGTATATAGAATAGACATTTATATAAATAAATTAAGGAATGATTTTTTTAGTTAAGTATAAATTTGCATAAAAAAATGCCTGTTAGTATAAAAATCTACAGGAAAATATGACGAAAATTGTAAAAAACTTTACATAAAACCATTATTAGGATATAATAAAGGTTACAAATGTATATTTAAGTGATACATTGGATAAAATAGTAAATTTAAGTTAAAATATTTTTTATACAAGATTTGTAAAGTTTTAAATAATTCTCAAAATAATTCAAAATAAATAATTCTTAATAAAATAATACTACATAGTTAGTAACAATAGATTACAAAAAAGTTACAAGTTTTACAAAAATTATTAAATCTTGTGTATTAGTATTTTATCCGTATAAGTTTCACGTAAAAAGTAACCATAAATTATGGTAAGTTTTTGGAGGAGAAATATTATGAAAAGGAAAATATTAGTACCAATGTTTGCATCAGTTGTAGCATTATCAATGAACTCAGTTGCCAATGCAGATGAAAAAGCAAACGTAGAGCAAAAAGAAGATAAACAAAATACTTTAAAATTAGATGAATTTAAAGATGTTTCATATAAAGTTGCAACTGTTAAAGATGGAGTAGCTGTAAAGATAAGAAAACAAGGTGAAGTTAAAAAAGTAGCTTACACTGGAGAGGAATTTAAAGTTTTAGGTATTCAAGGTGAGTGGGTAAAAATATCTGACAATGGTGAAGAGGGTTGGTTACCAAAAAGATTTGTAGATATAAAAGAAGCTCATGGATACACTACTGAAAATAAAGTTAACTTTAGAAAAGAAGCAAATACAGACTCTGATATAATAGATGAGTTAGATTTAGGAAGCTCACTTAAAGTTTTAGAAGACAAGGGTGAATGGGTAAAAGTTAAAAAAGGTGAAGATGAAGGATATGTTAAAGCATCTTATATTTCTGATCAAGCACCAGTTATAGAAGAACAAGTTGCTCAAGATAATCAAAATTTAAACGATGCAGCTGTTGATACTAACGTAAGCAATAACGATACAGATAATAATGATGTAAACAATAATACAAATAATTCTTCAAGCACTAGCATGAATATTAACTCAAATAGCAACAAAAATAATTCTTTAAATACTAATAAGAATACTAACTCAAACAGTAGCACAGATAGTGAATTAAATACAATAAAAAAACCTAGTTCAAATGTAAACAATGTACAAGCTGACAAGATAACTCAAGATAAAAACGATTCTTACAATCCACCAGCAAGTAATACATCAGCTGCTCAAGCTGTAGTTAATTTAGCTTATGCTAAGTTAGGATCGCCATATGTTTGGGGTGCAGAAGGTCCAAATAGCTTTGACTGTTCAGGTCTTACGTCTTATGTATATAGAAATGCAGCAGGAATATCATTACCAAGATCATCAAGTGCTCAAGCTGGATTCGGGCAAACTGTAAGTAGATCTAATCTTAAACCAGGGGACTTAGTATTCTTCTCAACTAATGGGACTGGAAATGTAAGTCATGTTGGAATATATGTAGGTGGAGGAACAATGATTCACTCACCTAAGCCAGGTAAAAGTGTTGAAACAGCGAATATAAATTCATCTTACTATTCATCAACATTTGTTACAGCAAAAAGAGTTTTATAAATGAATACTATATAATTTTATAGGAAATTAAATAATATTTATAGACTTTATAAATAGATTTTGATAAAAAAATATTACTGGAATTATTAATTCCAGTAATATTTTTTTTATTTAGATTTTAAGCATTAGTTGGAGGAGTAAAAACTCTAGTTGATAGCTCTTCATCAAGCATATATAAAGCAGCCGTATTTCCTTCACATCTTCTAATCTTTTTTAGAAGAGAATTAAAAGTATTTTCTTCTTCAACTTGTTCATCTATAAACCATTTAAGGAAACTTATAGTAGCATGTTCTCTTTCTTCGTTAGCAGTATCTGCAAGTTCATAGAATCTACGAGTCACCATTTGTTCATGGTTGTATCCTCTTTGGAAGGCATCTAATATATTCTCATAATCACTTTCTGGTTTAGCTATTTCTTCTAATTTAACCATACCGTTTTTTTGGAATATATAATCATATAGCTTCATTGCGTGGAATAGTTCTTCTTGAGCTTGAACTCTAAAGAAGTTAGCAAAACCACTTAAGTCAATAGATTCTGCATATGCTGCCATACCTAAGTAAGTATAAGAAGAGTAGAATTCAAAATTAACTTGTTCATTAAGTTGAGAAAATAATTTTTCGCTTATCATATAAAATCTCCTTTCTAATTTACATCTAATTAAAAGTTTAGCATAATGCTTGATATATATAAACAAAATTTTCCATATATTAAATATACCTATTGAAATTTAACCAATAAATATCTTTATTAAGAAACCTAATACCAATTTATTTTAAGTAAAATAAACTAAAAATATAACATAAGAATATTAATTAAATTACACTTTAGGAATTGATTAATTTGCTTCATTTATTTTATATTCATTGTTATATACCTTTATATCACCAATATTTACATCATTTAAATATAGTATTTGGGTGCAAATCTACACAAAACATTTGCAGTAATTATTATTAGAATTACTTCACAATAAGTAAAATTAATATTCAAAACTAGGAAATAGTGTCATTATATTTGTTGCAATAATAATTATGGAACATATTGACATAAATATTAAAAGGTGCTAGAATTCAATCAGAAATAAAAATGCTTTTAAATTCAGTCCAGAGAGGCTGACAAGGAGGAAAAATAAAATGTTATTAAAAGGAAGAAATTTAGTCCAACCAGAAGACTTTTCAATACAAGAAATAGACGAGATACTATCTTTATCTCAAAATATAATAAACAATCCAGCAAAATATTCACGTGTATGTGAGGGGAAATTACTCGCAACTTTATTTTATGAACCATCAACAAGAACAAGATTAAGCTTTGAATCTGCCATGCATAGACTGGGCGGAAGTGTAGTAGGTTTTTCAGAGCCAAATTCATCATCTGTATCAAAAGGGGAATCTCTAGGAGATACAATAAGGACAGTATCATGCTATGCAGATGTGATAGCTATGAGACATCCAATAGCAGGTTCAGCCAATGAGGCAGTAAAATACACGGAAGTACCATTTATAAATGCTGGAGATGGGGGAAATCAACATCCAACTCAAACACTTACAGATCTATTAACAATAAAATCTCTTAAAGGAAGTTTAGAAAATCATACTATAGGATTATGTGGAGACTTAAAAAATGGAAGAACGGTACACTCTTTAGTAAAAGCAATGGCTAGATACAAAGGAACTAAGTTTGTATTCATTTCTCCAGATGAATTAAAGATGCCACAATATATAAAAGAAGAAATACAAAAGCAAGGTCATGCTTATTATGAAACTAATAATTTAGATGAAGTTATTGGAGGATTAGACATACTTTATATGACGAGAGTTCAAAGGGAAAGATTTGAAAATCAAGAAGAGTATGAAAAGCTAAAAGACTACTATATATTAAATAAAACTAAAATGAATAATGCATCGAAGGATATGCTAGTAATGCATCCATTACCAAGAGTAAATGAAATAAACGTAGATGTAGATGATGATGAAAGAGCTGTATATTTTAAACAAGCAAAATATGGAATGTTTGTAAGAATGGCTTTAATAATGAAATTATTAGGGATAAAAAGTAATGTAGATGTATTAGAAAGAGAATTAGAGTTAGTATAAAATCTTTAGTTAGCATATGACAAATGAGGGGAGAATCACATGTATAAAGTTATTGAAAATAGATATGTAGGCGAAGATATGTACCTTATGAAGGTAGCAGGTAAATTTGAAGGAGAAATGGGTCAATTTTATATGTTAAGAGCGTGGGATAAATATCCATTACTTTCAAGGCCTATAAGTATCCATGATATAGATGAAGAAGGAATAACATTCTTATATAAAGTTGTAGGAGAAGGAACGGAAATATTAAGCAGATTGCAAGAAAATGATACTCTAAAACTAGAAGGACCATACGGAAAAGGATATGAAAAAGTAGAAGGCAAGATAGCTTTAGTAGGTGGAGGAATTGGAGTAGCTCCACTGTACTTAGTAGCTAAAAACTTAGATAATTGTGATGCATACTTAGGATTTAGAAATGAAGCCATATTAAAAGAAAAGTATGAAGAAGTTTGTAATGAGGTTCATATAGCAACAGGAAATACATTTGTAACAGACATATTAGATGTAAATAAATATGACTATATATTAACTTGTGGGCCTACACCGATGATGGAAAAATTAGTTAAAATGACAGAAGGTACGAATACTAGAATAATGGTATCATTAGAAAATCATATGGCTTGTGGAGTTGGAGCTTGTTTAGTGTGTACTTGTAAAACTCAATTTGGAAATAAAAAGACATGTAAAGATGGGCCAGTATTCTGGGGAGAGGACGTGATATTTAATGGCTAATCTAGGAGTGAAATTCGGTAAGGTAGATTTTAAAAATCCTGTTGTAATGGCATCGGGAACATTTGGATTCGGTAGAGAATATAACGAAATTTATGATATACAAAAACTTGGAGGAGTAAGTAGCAAAGGACTTACTTTAGAAAAGAGAGAAGGGAATACTGGTATGAGAGTATGGGAGACTCCATCTGGTATGATGAACAGCGTTGGATTAGAAAATCCAGGAGTTCAAGGATTTATAGATAATGAATTACAATTCTTTAAAGAATTAGACTTAGTAAGAATAGCTAATGTTGGTGGTGGAACGTTAGAAGATTACTTAAAAGGTGTTGAGCTATTAAATAATCAACCAATAGACATGATAGAGTTAAATATATCTTGTCCAAATGTTAAAGCTGGAGGAATGGCTTTTGGAATTAAAAACGAAGTGGCAAGAGAAGTTGTAAAAGAAGTAAGAAGTATAACTGACTTACCTTTAGTAATAAAGCTATCACCAAATGCAGAAGACATAGTAGGAATGGCAAAGGTATGTGAAGAAGAAGGTGCCGATGGAGTATCTTTAGTAAATACTTTTAAAGCTCTTGCAATAGATATACACAAAAGAAAACCTGTATTTGATAATGTATATGCAGGGTTATCAGGACCAGCAATAAAGCCAATAGCACTAAGAATGGTCCATGAAGTAAGTAAAAATGTAGATATTCCAGTAATGGGAATGGGTGGAATCACAAGTGCTAAAGATGCTATAGAATTTATAATGGCAGGTTCTACATGCATACAAGTTGGTACAGCAAACTTTATAAATCCTAAAATAGGACTTGAGATAATAGATGGAATAGAAAAGTTTATGAAAGCAGAAGGAATAAAGACTTTAGACGAAATAAGAGGAATATTATAAAGATACAATTAAATTAAAAGGGAATTATTAAATAAACATAAATTTTGGAGGGCATAAATATGAGGAAAGTAGATGTAGTAGAAATATTAAAGAAAAGTGAAGCGTTATTAGAAGGACATTTTTTATTATCATCAGGAAAGCATAGTAATAGATATGTTCAGTGTGCAAAGGTATTAAGATACCCACAATATGCTGAAGCAGTGTTAAGTACAGTAGTAGAGCAAATAAAAGATTTAGATATAGATTTAGTAGTTGGACCTGCTATGGGTGGAGTAATAGTTTCTTATGAATTAGGAAGACAATTAAATAAAGAAACAGTATTTACTGAAAGAAAAGATGGAGTAATGGAACTAAGAAGAGGATTTGAAGTTAAGCCAGGAGCTAAGATCATAATAGCTGAAGATGTTGTAACAACTGGTAAGTCTACAATAGAAACTAAAGAAGCTTTAGAAAAGTTAGGTGGAGAAGTTATAGGTGTTGCTTGTATAGCAAACAGAACTAGCCACGATATAGGGATGCCAATATACAGCGCTATAAAATTAGATATAGAAGTTCATGATGCAGATGAATGTCCTTTATGTAAAGAAGGAAAAGTAGAATTAGTTAAACCAGGAAGTAGAGAATTTAAAGAAATAGGAATGTAATATAAACAAAAAGACTAGAGATCAATCTCTAGTCTTTTTTATAAAATATTGATATAAGAGTTATTTCAACCATCAAAATTATAAACATAATATAATTTCTAAACATAATATAAGATTGACTATATTCAAATAATTGGTATTGCCAATTACTTATTAAAAATTCATCTATAAAATATAACAAAAATATAGATGTGAAAAATGAAATGATTATAGAAAATATAACTATGCCTATAACTATGAATATTTTATTTGAATTTTTGAACTTATCCATAATTTAACCACCTTTAAAAATTTAAATCAATAGTAGTATACTATAGACCACTTGTATTAATTTGTCATTTAATGATGCATTTAAATTTTTTAAAGATATAATATTATGTCTGAAGATACTAAATATACTATTTATTTATATTAGATACGTACTCTTTCAACTCATCAATAAAGACTTGAGTTACATTAGATATAGTTATATTCTTTGGCAATATTAAAGAGAAATATCTATAGTAAGATTCATCTATATCTATTACTGAAATTTCATTATTTTTAACAGCAGGGTTCGTAACAAGATCAGATGTAATAGTTATTCCCATACCATTTCTAACAGCTTCTTTTACTGCATAGTTACTACCAAAAGTAATTATATTTTTAGGAATGATTTTATTGTTGTTTAAAAACATGTCCATAAATTCTCTAGTACCAGAGCCTTCCTCGCGGGCAATCCATTTTTCATATTTTAGCTTATCAAAAGAAAAATTACTAGAATTAAGTTCATATTCAAAAGGTGTAGCTAAAACCATCTTATCTTTTAGGAAATAATCTTGATTAAAATCTGGATATATAGAAGTACCTTCGATTAAACCTATATCAAAATTAAGCTCTTTTAGGTGATTGCATATAACAGTGGTATTTTCTATGAACACTTCAACTATTACATCAGGATATTTATTTGAAAAACTAGCTAAAAATTGAGGAAGAAGATATTCTCCTATAGTTAAACTAGCACCAATTTTTATATGTCCCTTAAAGGAATTTGAAGTATCTCGAACATCCATATATGTAAGGTCTACCAAGTTTAAAATTTCCTTAGCTCTTTTATATAGTATATATCCACTTTCAGTTATAAAAATGTGTTTTTGTTTTATAGATCTATTTATAAGAACTATACCAAAGTGGCTTTCTAAATTTTTTATATGAGTACTTACACTAGGTTGGGATAGATTTAGATATTCACCAGCTTTAGTGAAGTTTTTCAATTCGACTACTGAAATAAAAGTCTTTAATTCTTCTAGCAATTTGATACCTCCGATTTTTCTAATATATATTATAAACAAATAATGTAACCTCGTTTATCTTAATAATAATTATATCACAAATGATTATTAATATAATTAATGGTTATTATTTTTATTATTTATTTTACTTATGAATAGGGTAAATGTATACTAAAAACATAGACGAGGACGAAAAGAAAGAAGGTATTATAAATGGATATTTCAAAAGGATCAGTAAAGAATAATAAAAAATTTCAATATATAAAAGAAGTAAAAGAAATATTACCAGGTTTAGGTGTATCAGTGTTAATAGGTTTAGCAAGTATGTTAATTGCTAAGGCAGTTCCTAAAATAGGAGCAGCAACTATATCTATATTTTTAGGTATGTTAGTAGGTAACTTATTCTTAAATCAAAAAGTATTTCATAAAGGCTATAAATTCTCAGAAACTGATTTATTATCGTATTCTATAGTATTATTAGGAGCAACTTTAAGTATATCAACTCTAATGGAATTAGGATTCAATGGTATATTATTTATAGTAATTCAAATGGCTATAACTATAATAGGGGCTTTATATATAGGAAAAAAATTAGGGTTTGGAGAAAATTTTAGATACCTAATGGCAGCAGGTAATGCAGTATGTGGGTCATCTGCTATAGCGGCTACAGCTCCAGTAATTGAAGCAGAAGATAAGGATAAAGGTATATCTATAACAATAGTAAATGTTACAGGAATATTTTTAATGTTTTTACTGCCATTAATATCAGATTGGTTATATAATCTTGAGCTTGTAAAAACATCGGCTATAATAGGTGGTACATTACAATCAGTAGGACAAGTTGTTGCAAGTGGTGCTATGGTAAGTGAGCATGTAAAAGATTTATCTACGATATTTAAAATAGTAAGAGTTATACTTTTAGTAGTTGTAGTATTCACTTTTGGTCATTTAAAAAATAAATCAAATGCTGAAATAGTAGAGGAAGAAATTCAAGATACTAAAAAAGGTAAAATAAAAGTTCCTTGGTATGTATTAGGATTTTTTATAACATGTGCTTTATTTTCTACAAATATTATATCTCCAGATGTATCACATATTTGTAAACTATTAAGCAATAAATTAGAAATAATAGCATTAGCAGCGATTGGATTAAGAGTAAATATAAAAGATTTAGTAAAACAAGGTAAGGCAGTATCTTTATATGGATTATTTGTAGGTATTTTACAAGTAGTTACTGCAGTTACTTTAATAGGAATATTATTATAAAAGAGTGTTCATATGAACACTCTTTTATAATGTGAACATCAATTGTTTATTAAGTAAAGAAAGTTTAGTTATTCAAATAATATTATAAGTTATGAGATTTATTTTCAGAAGTATCTTCCAATAAGTCGAGTTTTTTAGCTATAAGCTTAGTTGTACTACCTTGGACTATTAAGGTGATTAGGATAGCCATAAATGTGATAGAAGAGATTATCTCGTAACCAGGGATTTTCATAGTAGAAATTATACCGCAAAGTGCAGCAGGTATAACTCCGGTTTCTCTCACCCACATCATAAATAACAATTCTTTTTTTGTCCACATTGCTTTTCTGTCAGGGATAGCGCATATCAGAATACAGATTGGTCTTATTATAAAAATAAATGCTAAAACAACCAATAATGATGGTAGGAAATATTTTGTTAATACAATTAATTCAACTTGACTACCTAAAATAATGAATATAGCCATACGACATAAGGTTCCTAGGGTTTCAGCAACATAAAAATCAGCATCGTATGATTTTTGAGACAGCCAAATCTTGAAATTTTTTTTATTACCTGTAATTATTCCAACTATAAAGCAAGCCATATAGCCACTTCCACCAAATTTAGTTGCAATTTCATAAGCTATAATAACTGAAAGGATAGATATTATTGGAGCAAAATCCTTAAAAACACCATAAGGTTTATCGTTGACTAGTTTTAAAAGGACAATACCAGTAATACAGCCAACTACAGAACCCACAATAATCATTATGGATAAATCCCATATATTTTGCGTCAAAGAAAATTTACCAGAAAGTAAAATTGTAACAATTGCAGATGTCAAAATAGCTCCAGTAGCATCATTAAATGCCGATTCACTTATAACTGTTTGTGCCACCTTATCTTTAACTTTAATTTTATTAAAAATAGGTACTAATGTAGCAGGGTCAGTAGATGAAATTATTGAACCTATGAGTAGAGCTGTAATAAAAGGAATCTGGAAGTTAAATTTTACAAATTGACTTACTAAAATAGATGAAACAATGACACCTAATGTAGAAAGCAAAAAAACAGTTATTTTTACATTTTTTAATATTTTTAAATTGATTTCTTTTCCGCCTAAATAAAGTATAAAGGCAGAACCGAAAGTAAGGATAAGTTGCTTTTCTAGTTCGAAATAACTAAGATCTATCATTTCAAGAAAATAGGGCCCTAGTAAAATACCTGCTAGTAGAAATAAAACAACATCAGGTATTTTTAGTGATTCACTTAATTTACTACAAATAATACCGGTCATAGCAACAATTGCAAAGGTTATAAGTAAATTATTACTCGCTATAATTTGAATAGAATCTTCCATTTAAAACACCTCACATTTTAAAATATTAATACTATAAAAATAATATTATTTTTTATAGTATTAATATTTTTGAAAAATGGAACTGTATAATATTATTAAAAAATTATCAAATAGTTATTTTAAATATATAGTTCATTAAAGATTGTCCATATAAAAAGGGAATGTAGTTTACACTACATTCCTAAAATTCTCTTTATTTCATTGCATAACAGGTCTACATGATCTGGGTTATTTACTAAATCTACCTTATCTATATTTACATATAGCACAGGTGATTGATCATATTCAGATATCCATTTTTCATATCTGTTGTGAAGATTTTTCCAATATTCTATATCAACGGCTTTTTCCATTTCACGCCCCCTAAGACCTATTCTATGAATTATAGTATCTATAGAACCATCTAAATATATCATTAAGTCAGGTCTTCTAAGATGAGGAACCATATCATTAAATAAATCTCTGTAAGTTATATAATCTCTTTTAGTCATTTTTCCGTTATCATATAAATTTCTAGCAAATATCTCTACATCTTCATATATACTTCTATCTTGTATATTGTTTAATCCGTTACAATCTATTTCCTTTTGTTGTTTGAATCTTTGAGCTAAGAAATATAACTGAAGGTGGAATCCCCATTTATTTTGGTCTTTATAGAAATCTTCTAAGTATGGATTACCATCGACTTTTTCAAAATGAGTTTCAAAATCTAATTTTTCACCAATTATCTTTGTTAAAGTTGACTTTCCTGCACCAACATTTCCTGCTACTGTTATGAATAAATCCCTATTTAGAGGCTTATTACATTGATTTACTAAATTAAACATGCTGTTTCTCCTTCTAATGCCTTTATTGCATTTTCTACCTTATCTATTATAAACTGTCTATCCTCTTCTTTGTTTAAGAAGTCTAGATTTGAATTATCTATTTCAATTATCAATGGCTCTTTACCTACAAAGTTATGTTTTATAGATAAAGGGTTAAAGTAATATTTATATTCTGTGCTTAGTTCATGTATATAATTTCTATCCATTTGCCTTTCAAAGCTTCTATCCCTCATAGCTATTCTTTTCATTAAGACATCTGTATTAGAGTTTAAGTAGATAACTATATCTGGTTGAGGTAGATCATTTACAAATATATTGTACATTTGCTTATATCTATGGAATTGATTATTATCAAGAGTTATACCAGCAAATATAAGATTTTTTATTATATGGTAATCACTAACAACTCCATGAGACTTATTTAATTGGTTTTTTTCTATATCTTCTAATTGTTTTACCCTATTAAATAGAAAAAATGCTTCTGTTTGTAAAGCATATTCTTTTATATCAGTATAAAATTTTGATAAAAAAGGATTCTCTTCTACAATCTCCCTAAGAAGAGTATAACCGAAATGTTCATTAAGTATGGTTGCTAAAGTAGTTTTCCCAACACCGATAGGCCCCTCTATAGCAATAAATATTCCTCTATTTTTCATATGAAATCACCTTCTAAAAATAATATCTTTTGTATTTTATCAGAAAAAAATTTTAAATTCTACTCTAGAATTTTTAGGAAAAATTTGATAGATAGAATATAAGAAGATTTAATTTATATAAAATATGGGTAAATTAGTATTATTAAGAATAATTACAAAAAAGGAGTATATATATATGAAAGTTTATGAAGAAAATAATACAGTAATACTAGAAGATGTAGCAGATTTTAATCCTAAGCATATATTTGAATGTGGGCAATGCTTTAGATGGCATAAAGAGGCAGATAACTCATATACTGGGGTTGCAAAAGGTAGGGTAATAAATGTATCTCAAAAAAATAACAAAGTTTACTTAGATAATACAAATTTAAAGGATTTTGAAGATATTTGGTATAATTACTTTGATTTAGGAACAAATTACACAGATATAAAAAATACTCTAAAAAATATGGATGACCATTTAAATAAGGCATCTGAGTTTGGTTATGGTATAAGGATATTAAAACAAGATGGATGGGAAATGTTAATTTCATTTATAATATCTTCTAACAATAGAATTCCGATGATACAAAAAGCAATAGAAAATCTATCAAGAAATTATGGATCTTATATAGGGAATTATAGAGGCAAGGATTATTTTGCTTTTCCAACACCAGAAGAGTTAAACAAGGCTTCACAAGAAGAAATAAGAGCATGTCAAACTGGTTTTAGAGATAAATACATAAAAAGTACAACTGAGAATGTAATAAAAGATAATGAAAATATATCTGGATATACAAGTTTAAGTACTGATGACTGTATAAAAGAATTAAAGAAATTTAATGGAGTAGGTCCAAAGGTAGCAGACTGTATAGCTTTATTTGGAATGCAAAAGTATGACACTTTCCCTGTTGATGTATGGGTAAAAAGAGTTATGCAAGAATTTTATGTAAGTGAAGATATGAGCTTACCTAAAATGAGAACTTATGCTATTGATAAATTTGGTAATTTAGCTGGGTTTGCACAACAGTATCTATTCTATTATGCAAGGGAGCTTGGTATAGGCAGATAAAGATGAGGTATAAATTATGAGTATTGGAGCTTTTTTGTTTTTAAGCTACTTAACCATATCGTATATTGTTGGAGCGATTATCTCTATGTCTATAATACTTGAGAATAGAGATCCTGCTAGAACTGTTACGTGGTTACTAATTTTTATATTACTTCCAGGGATAGGTTTAGTTATATATGCTATATTAGGAAGAAATATAAGAAAGAGAAAATTATTTAAAACTCAGCAGTTAGCTAGTAGCATAAGAGAAGACAAAGTATTTGAAAACTTAGAGAGAATAGAGGAAATCGCAAATATAGAACAAAGTACAATTAATACAAATCAATTACTAAATGAAAATATAGAAGACTATAGTAAAAAAAGGGTAATAAATTTACTACTTAATACAGGAAAACTTCCATTTACGACGAATAATAAAATAAGTGTATATATTGATGGAAATGAAAAATTTAAAAATCTTTTAGAAGACATAAAAAATGCAAAAGAGCATATACATTTAGAATACTTCATTATAAAAGATAGTGAAATAGGAAGAAAATTAAAAGAGTTACTAATCAAAAAATCCAATGAGGGTGTAAAGATAAGAATATTATATGACGATGTAGGATGTTGGAGATTTTGGTTTAATAGAAAATTTTTTAATGAAATGAAGAGAAATGGAATAGAAATAGTAGCATTTTTACCAGCTAAGTTTCCAATGATGGGTGGAAAATTAAATTATAGAAATCATAGAAAGTTGGCTATAATAGATGGAAAAATAGGATACACTGGTGGACTAAATATAGGCGATGAATATATGGGTAAGAATAAAAAGTTTGGATACTGGAGAGATACTCATATAAAAATAGAAGGAACTTCAGTATACATGCTACAAACGATATTTTTAACAGATTGGTATTATACAACAAAAGAGATTATATCAGAAGATAAATATTTCCCAAGTCCTAAAAAATGTGGTCATAGTATGGTCCAAATAATAGCTAGTGGGCCTGATAGTGATTGGGAATCTATACATTATGCTTATTTTTGTGCTATCTGCCAAGCTAAAAAAAGTATTTATATAGAAACTCCATATTTTATACCAGATGAAAGTTTGCTCATAGCACTTAAAAGTGCAGCCTTAAGTGGAGTAGATGTAAGAATCGTATTTCCGAAGATAGCTGATCATAAAATAGTCAATAATGCTTCCTATTCATACTTTGATGATATATTAAAATCGGGGGGGAAAGTTTATTTATATACAAAAGGATTTATACATTCAAAAATAATGATAATAGATGATAAAATAGCATCTACAGGGTCTGCAAATATGGATTTAAGAAGTTTTATGCTTAACTTCGAAATAAATGCATTTATATATGATAAAGAAATTGTAGAAAGAATGAGTAAAGATTTTTTTGAGGATTTAAAGAATAGCGAAGAGTTAACATTAGATGAATTTTCTAAGCGTAAATTAGGTAAAAAGGTTAGAGAATCAATAGCTAGATTGTTTTCACCTATATTATAAAATTTAACAAAAACTATTGAAAAATATGGGAAGTTAATATATTATAATAATTGTTAGCACTCTAATCTAAAGAGTGATAACAATTATTTTGTTTATAATAAATTTTACATATTTACAATTCATTTAGGAGGGAAAAATATGAAAATAAGACCATTAGCTGACAGAGTAGTTATTAAGATGTTAGAAGCAGAAGAAAAAACTGCAAGTGGTATAGTTTTACCAGGAGCTGCTAAAGAAAAGCCACAAATGGCTGAAGTTTTAGAAGTAGGACCAGGTGGAATAGTTGACGGAAAAGAAATAGTTATGGAATTAAAAGTTGGAGATAAAGTTTTATTCCAAAAATATGCAGGAACAGAAGTTAAAATAGATGGGCAAGAGTACACAATATTAAGACAAAGTGAAATACTAGCAGTAGTTGAATAATAATAGGAGGGGATAGAAATGGCTAAAGAAATAAAATTTGCACAAGATTCAAGAAAAGCTTTAGAAAATGGTGTTAATAAATTAGCAGATACAGTTAAGGTTACATTAGGACCTAAAGGAAGAAATGTTATATTAGATAAGAAATTTGGCGCACCTCTTATAACTAATGATGGTGTTACAATAGCTAAGGAAATAGAATTAGAAGATAGATTTGAAAATATGGGAGCGCAACTTGTTAAAGAAGTTGCTACTAAGACTAATGATGTAGCTGGAGATGGTACTACAACTGCAACGGTACTTGCTCAAGCTATAATAAGAGAAGGATTAAAGAACGTAACTGCTGGAGCTAACCCAGTATTACTAAGAAAAGGTATACAAAAAGCTGTTGAAGTAGCAGTTGAAGAATTAAAGAAACAATCAAGAACTATAGAAACTAAAGAATCTATATATCAAGTTGCTTCTATATCTGCTGGAGATGAAGAAGTTGGTAAGTTAATAGCAGAAGCTATGGAGATAGTAGGAAAAGATGGAGTTATAACAGTTGAAGAATCTAAAACTATGCATACTGAACTAGATGCTGTTGAAGGTATGCAATTTGATAGAGGATTTGTATCTGCTTACATGGTAACAGATGTAGATAAGATGGAAGCTGTATTAAATGACCCATATATATTAATAACAGATAGAAAAATATCTAATATACAAGATATATTACCAGTTCTTGAGCAAATAGTTCAACAAGGTAAGAAGTTATTAATAATAGCTGAAGATGTAGATGGAGAAGCATTATCTACATTAGTAGTTAATAAATTAAGAGGAACATTTGAAGTTGTTGCTGTTAAAGCTCCAGGATTTGGAGATAGAAGAAAAGCAATGCTTGAAGATATAGCTATACTTACAGGAGGAACTGTTATATCTGAAGAATTAGGATATGACTTAAAAGAAGCTGACTTAACTATGTTAGGTAGAGCGGGTTCTGTAAAAGTTACTAAAGAAAGCACTACAATAGTAGATGGATTTGGTGATAAGGTAGCTATAGAAAACAGAGTTAATCAAATAAAACATCAAGTAGAAGAAACTACTTCTGAATTTGATACAGAAAAGTTAATGGAAAGATTAGCTAAACTTGCTGGTGGAGTAGCTGTAATAAAAGTTGGGGCTGCTACAGAAGTTGAAATGAAAGAAAGAAAATTAAGAATAGAAGATGCACTTAATGCTACAAGAGCGGCTGTAGAAGAAGGTATAGTTGCCGGTGGTGGTACTGCATTAGTAAGTGTTATACCAGTTGTAGATAAGTTAATAGAGACACTAGAAGGCGAAGTACAATTAGGTGCTAAGATAATAAGAAAATCATTAGAAGAGCCATTAAGACAAATAGCTATAAATGCAGGTCTTGAAGGTGCTGTAATAATACAAAAAGTAATAAATGAAGAAGCTGAAATTGGATTTGATGCTTTAAATGAAAGATACGTAAATATGATAGAAACTGGTATAGTTGACCCAACTAAGGTTACTAGAAGTGCATTACAAAATGCTTCTTCTATAGCTGGAGTATTTTTAACTACTGAGGCTGCTGTTGCAGACCTTCCAGAAAGTGATACTCCAATGCCAGGAATGGGAGCTGGAATGCCAGGAATGATGTAAATATAATTTACAAAAATATGAAAAGCTACCTCAATATTGAGGTAGCTTTTTGCTAATTAAATTTTTATTTCCAATGAACTATATGTGTAAAGTGTATGTATGCTAGATTTTTAGGTTTATGTATTTATCCTTTAAATTATCTTTATATAGATTTCTTAAATTATTTATAGTATCAGTATCTAGATTTGTTTTATTTATTAATGTAGCTTGATTAATATTAAAATAAGTAATAAAGTAATGATTAGACTCAAATACTTTATAAATCTGGTTATATTTAATCTTTATTTCACCTTCAAATACTGAATTATTAACTACTATAAAATCATTATAAAAATCTAATGTTTCTTGAGTATTAAATGTCCCAGTAGCATCAGTTTTAATCCTTTTATTAATTCTTGACTCAATACGAATAAGTATCAGAGATATAAATATAAATGATAATAATATAAATATAATAAAGAAACTTTTTAAAGAGAAAGAACCCTCACTATATATACAAAATATAGAGATAGAAAAAAGCAATAAAATCATCTTGAAAATAGCAAATTTATCTTTGAAAAATGTTGATATGTACAAAAAATGTCTATAATCCTTTTTATTCAGGTTTGATTCTATTGTAAATAATTTAGATGTATTCATAAAAAACCTCATTTCTTTAGCAATATACAAGTACATTATATAATCAAATTCAATAGATTACAAATGAGTAAATAGTAAAGAGATTAATCATCAAATTAGCTTGAAATAGAAATGAGCACATATAAAAATGATAAATTAAATAATTTAAAATTAAGTAGGTTATGAATACAATCTTCATCACACACAAAATTAGTATTATGTATTATACAAAAGTCTTTATTTAAGTCATATTGATAACCGAGAAAGAGGAAAGTACTTTGATAATGGAAATAAATTTTGATTCTATAAATAAAATAATTGAATCGATTTAACATGGAGATCTAGATATAATAGTTGTTATTTTTGAATGAAAAATAACAATTAACTAACTAATTATAATTATGGAAAAATAATATATATAGGGCTATAATTTAAAGTATAAATTATAAAGTGAAAGGGGTAAGCTATGGACTTAAGGGAATTATTAAGTGAATTTAAAAATGATAATCTAGATATAGAAGAAGCGTTAGATAAGCTAAAAAAGCTACCCTATGAAGATTTAGGGTATGCCAATATAGATCATCACAGACAAATAAGAAATGGATACCCAGAAGTCATCTATTGTGAAGGAAAAAGTGATGAACAAATAATAGGTATTATAGAAAAGATGTATGAAAAAGGATCTAACATATTAGGTACTAGATGTAGATTAGAAACATATGAGAGAATCAAATCTATATATGATAATTGTGAATATGATAAAATATGTAAAATCCTAAAGATAAACAATCATCCTATAGAAAATAAGGGAAAAGGAAAAATATTAGTTGTTACAGGTGGAACTTCTGATATACCCGTAGCAGATGAAGTATATCATACTGCTAAGTTCTTAGGTAATGATGTTGGGAGAATATATGATGTAGGTGTAGCAGGAATACATAGACTACTATATAGGACAGAAGAGTTACAAAGTGCAAGAGTAATAGTAGCAGTTGCTGGTATGGAAGGTGCTTTACCTAGTGTAGTAGGAGGACTTGTAGATGTACCAGTTATAGCAGTTCCAACTTCAGTTGGGTATGGTGCCAACTTTAATGGCTTATCAGCTCTTTTAACTATGTTAAATAGTTGTGCATCTGGAATATCAGTGGTAAACATAGATAATGGATTTGGTGCAGGATACTTGGCATCTATGATAAATAAATTAGATTAAAACAGCAATTAACGTCAAGGAGTTGTATTATGGGAGAAAGAATACTTTATTTAGACTTGGTTAATGGTATTTCCGGAGATATGACCATATCAAGTTTGTTAGATTTAGGGGTGCCTAAAGAAATATTCTTAGAAGAAATTAATAAACTAAGTATAAAAAAAGAATTTGAAATTAAGATTACACCTAAAAATGAAAGTGGAATACTTGGAACGAATGTAGATGTGATAACTAAAGAAAATAATCCACATAGGCATTTAGTAGATATATTTGAAATTATAGATTCTAGTTACTTAAATGATAATGTAAAAGAAATGGCTAAGAAAGTATTTCTTGTAATAGGTGAAGCAGAAGCTAAAGTACATGGAACGACTATAGATAAAATACATTTTCATGAAGTGGGAGCAATAGATTCTATAGTTGATATAGTAGGTTCCTGTATTTTAATAGATTTACTTTGTATAGATAAGATATATGCAAGTACTGTTCCTCTTGGGTCAGGGTTTGTAAAATGTGATCATGGACTTATGCCAGTACCAGCACCAGCAACATTAGAGATACTAAAAGGTGTACCAGTTAAGTTAAATAGCGTAAAAGGAGAATGTACAACTCCAACAGGAGCAGGAATAATAAAGGCTTTATGTAACGATTTTGTAGATGATATAGAGTTTGAAGTAGATAAGATAGGGTATGGAATAGGATATAAGAAGTTTGAAATACCAAATATGCTAAGAAGTATTCTAGGTATAAAAAAAAACAGGAAATAGTATATGAAATAATCACTAATATTGATGACATGTCATCAGAAATATATTCGCACCTATATAATAAAATATTACAAAAAGGAGCTCTAGATATATATACTGAGAGTATATATATGAAAAAGAATAGACCAGCAGTAAAATTATCGGTTATATGCAAAGAAGATGATTTAGAAAAAATAACCGAACATTTACTAAAAGAAACATCTACTTTTGGAGTGAGATATTCTAAGTATGATAGAGTGATATTAAAAAGAGAATTTCGCAAAATTAAAACTATTTATGGAAAAGTATCTGTAAAGCTTGGGTACTACAAAGGGAATTTAATAAAAGTAACACCTGAGTACGAAGACTGCATAAAAATAGCAGATAATCACGGGATATCGTTTACAAAAATTCTTCTAGAAATAAACAATATTATATATAAAGAATTTAATATAAAGATATTGACATAAATAATAAATTTTGATAAATTAGGATTTAACCTAAAGAAATTATTTATAAATGAATACATACCATCACTCGTATATACTCAGAAATATGGTCTGAGAGTTTCTACCGAGATACCGTAAATATCTTGACTATGAGTGAAATTATTATCACAGAATATCGTATAAAGTAAACTTGTAGGCTGATTAAAATCCTTATAGGTTGGCTAGAATAGATATTTTGGAAGCCTGTATAGTAATTTCACTTTTATGAGAATAAGACGAAGTTATTATACAGGTTTTTTTGTATACATTTATAACACGAATAAATAATTGAAATAATGGAAATAAAATTCGTATATATAAAAAATAAAGGGAGGAGAACTACCATGGCAACTATACTAAAAGAAGGCTTAACTTTTGATGATGTTTTATTAGTTCCTCAAAAATCTGAGGTATTACCTAAAGATGTTAAATTAGAGACTTATTTAACTAAAGAAATAAAATTAAATATTCCTTTAATGAGTGCAGGAATGGATACTGTTACTGAATCTAAAATGGCTATATCTATGGCTAGACAAGGTGGAATAGGAATAATACACAAAAATATGTCAATAGAAGAACAAGCATTAGAGGTTGATAAAGTAAAGAGAAGTGAAAGTGGTGTAATAGTAGATCCTTTCTACTTATCAAAAGACCATTGTATACAAGATGCAGATGATATAATGGCTAGATATAAGATATCTGGGGTACCTATAGTAGATGAAAATAATAAGCTAATAGGAATAATAACTAACAGAGATATAAAATTTGAAGATGATATGACTAAGAGTATAGAAGAGGCTATGACTAAAGAAAACTTAGTAACAGCTAAGGAAGGAATAGACTTAGTTGAAGCCCAACAAATACTTAAAAAGCATAAAATAGAAAAATTACCTATAGTAGACGAAGAAGGTCGTTTAAAAGGATTAATAACTATAAAAGATATAGAAAAGAAAATACAATACCCAAACTCTGCTAAGGATGCTCATGGAAGACTTTTATGTGGTGCAGCTGTCGGAATAAGTGCAGATTTATTAGATAGAGTAGATGCATTAGTTAAGGCTAATGTAGACGTTATAGTATTAGATAGTGCACATGGACATTCAAAAGGGGTTATGGATGCAGTTAAAAAAGTAAAAAATGCTCATCCACAGCTTCAAGTTATAGCAGGAAATGTAGCAACACCAGAAGCAACAGAAGATTTAATAAAAGCTGGAGCAGACTGTGTAAAGGTTGGTATAGGACCAGGATCAATATGTACTACAAGAGTAGTAGCAGGTATAGGGGTACCACAATTAACAGCTGTAATAGATTGTGCAGAAGTTGGTAAAAAATATGGAGTGCCTGTAATAGCAGATGGAGGAATTAAATTCTCAGGAGATATAGTTAAAGCATTAGCAGGTGGAGCAGCAGTATGTATGATGGGATCAATGTTTGCTGGAACTGAAGAAAGTCCAGGAGAAACAGTTCTTTATAGAGGTAGATCATACAAAACTTATAGAGGAATGGGATCTATAGGGGCAATGGAAAGAGGATCAAAGGATAGATATTTCCAAAATGATGCTAAGAAATTAGTTCCAGAAGGTGTTGAAGGAATGGTTCCTTACAAAGGAAAAGCAGAAGATATAATATTCCAAATGATAGGTGGAATAAGAGCAGGTATGGGATACTGTGGAGCACCTACATTAAAAGATTTAGCAGAGAATGCTCAATTTGTTAAGATAACAGCAGCATCTTTAAAAGAAAGTCATCCACACGATATAACAATAAGCAAAGAAGCGCCAAACTATAGTATGCAAGGGGAGATATAATATGAAGCATGAATTAGTACTTGTTGTTGACTTCGGAGGTCAATACAATCAATTAATAGCAAGAAGAGTAAGAGAAAATAACGTATATTGTGAAATAATACCATATACGACTCCTATAGAGAAAATAAAAGAAAAAAATCCAAAGGGTATAATATTTACAGGAGGACCTAATAGTGCATATTTAGAAGATTCTCCAAAAATAGCTAAGGAAATATTTGAAATAGGTGTACCAATACTTGGAATCTGTTACGGTATACAAGTAATGGCTCACATATTAGGTGGTAATGTAAGAAAAGGAAATACTAGTGAAAAAGAGTATGGAAAAACATCAATAACTTATGAAAAATCAGCTATATTTGAAGGTATAACTACAAGTACAGTATGGATGAGCCATACGGACTTAATAGATGTTTTACCAGAAGGTTTCAAATCAATAGCTTACACTGCTGATTGTCCAGTAGCAGCTATGGAAAATGCTGAACTGAACTTATATGGAGTACAATTCCATCCAGAAGTTGAACATTGTTTAGAAGGAGATATAGTTCTTAAAAACTTCTTATACAATGTATGTAAGGTAAGTGGAGATTGGACAACAGATTCTTTCATAGCAGATAAAATAAAAGAATTAAAAGAAACAATCGGAGATAAAAAAGTTTTATGTGCATTAAGTGGTGGAGTTGACTCATCAGTTGCTGCAGTACTTGTTCATAGAGCTATAGGAGATAACTTAACTTGTGTATTCGTTGATCATGGTTTACTTAGAAAAAATGAAGGTGATGATGTCGAAAGAATATTCAGAGATAAGTTTGATATGAACTTAATAAGAGTAAATTGTGAAGACAGATTCTTAGGAAAATTAAAAGGAATAACTGAACCAGAAGCTAAGAGAAAAATAATAGGTGAAGAATTCATAAGAGTATTCGAAGAAGAATCTTCAAAGTTAGGAAAAATGGACTTCTTAGTTCAAGGAACTATATACCCAGACGTAGTAGAAAGTGGACATGGAGAAGCTGCTACTATAAAATCTCACCATAACGTAGGTGGAATACCTGAAGATATAGAATTCCAAATAGTAGAACCATTAAGAGAATTATTTAAAGATGAAGTTAGAAAAATAGGTTTAGAACTTGGAATAGATGAAGCTTTAATATTCAGACATCCATTCCCAGGACCAGGTCTTGGTATAAGAGTTATAGGAGAAGTTACTAAAGAAAGATGTGATATCTTAAGAGAAGCTGATGCTATATACATGGATGAATTAAAAAAAGCTGGATTATATAAAGAAATATGGCAAGCATTCGCTACTTTACCAGATGTTAAAACTGTTGGAGTTATGGGAGATGAAAGAACTTATGCTTACTTAGTAGGTTTAAGAGCTGTTACATCTTCTGACGGGATGACTTCTGACTGGTACAAAATGCCATATGATGTTTTAGAGAAAATATCAAATAGAATAGTAAATGAAGTTGATGGAGCAAATAGAGTTGTTTATGATATAACTTCTAAGCCTCCAGGAACTATAGAATGGGAATAAGATTATAATATAATTACTTCATATACACTTTACATTATAAAAATAAAAGGCTATAAGCCTTTTATTTTTATAAAACTATCGACAAAATATTACATTATAAAATAAAAAATAATATAAAATTGAAAAAATTCTGAAATGTTAATTATAGGAGGCGTATAAATGAAAAATACGGTAAAAAATAACCAAGGAAAAGTTAATGTTTTAGAAAAAATATTTAAGCTTAGCGAAAATAATTCAAATGTTAAAACAGAAGTATTAGCAGGGATTACTACATTTATGACAATTGCATATATATTAGTTGTAAATCCTACAATACTAGGACAAGCGGGTATGGACAAGGGAGCTGTTTTTACAGCCACGGCAATAGCATCGGCAATAGGATGCTTAATAATGGGATTACTTGCTAATTACCCAATAATATTAGCGCCAAGTATGGGTATAAATGCATTCTTTACTTATACAGTAGTTTTAGGTATGGGATATAGTTGGCAATTTGCTCTATGTGCAATGTTTATAGAAGGTATCATATTTGTTTTATTAACAGTAACTAATATTAGAGAGAAAATCATAGAGTGTATGCCAGATGTTTTAAAACATGCTATAACAGCTGGAATAGGTTTATTTATAACGTTTATAGGATTTGTTAATGCAGGAATAATACGACAAGGTGGAGCTATTATATCCCTTGGAAATGTTAAGTCTCCGACAGTTATACTTGCTATAGTTGGTTTGATAATTGCTGCAACACTATTAATAAGAAAAGTAAATGGAGCATTTTTAATATCTATAATAATAACATCAGCAATAGGTATGTTATTTGCAATAGTACCAATGCCGCAAGGAGTTATAGATGTACCACCATCTATACAACCAGTATTTATGAAAGTATTTGAAGTAGGAAAAGCTGATATTTTTAGCTTAGATATGTTAGTAATAGTATTAACTCTTTTATTTGTTAATATGTTTGACTCTATAGGATTTTTATTAGGTATAGCTGATAGAGCTAATCTAATAGATGAAAATGGAAATATGCCAGGAGTAAAAAAAGCATTATTAGCTGAATCAGTTTCAACTACTATATCTTCAGTGCTAGGAACATCTACACTTGCCACTACAGTAGAAAGTGGTGCTGGAATAGCTGTAGGTGGTAGAACTGGATTAACTTCAATTGTTACAGCAATACTATTTTTTATATCATTATTCTTCGCACCTTTATTTACATCAATACCAGCTCAAGCTACAGCTCCAGTACTTATACTAGTTGGGTTTATGATGGCAAGTTCTATAATTAGAATAAACTTTGATGATTTAACAGATGCAATACCAGCCTTTATAACATTTATAGTAATGCCTTTATCATATAGCGTTGCAGACGGAATAATGTTTGGGATAGTATCTTATACAGTATTAAAATTATTATCAGGAAGAAAAGATGAAGCAAAAACATCTTTAATAGTATTATCAATAGTATTTATATTAAAATTTGCACTACTATAAAATCAATAAATTAAGAATATAAATTAGATATACTAAGCAATATAGACATATATGAAAAAATACATCAGGAGGAAAAAATATGAAATTTAAAAAAATAACAGCATTAAGTACAGCTATAATAGTAGCATCATTAAGTTTAGTTGGATGTGGTTCAGATTCTGCTAAAGGTGAAAAAGAAACTATAAAAGTAGGTATGGTGGCAGATGTTGGAGGAATAAATGACGAATCATTCAACCAATCAGCATATGAAGGTCTTAAACAAGCTGAAAAGGAATTAGGTATAAAAGTAAAAGTTATAGAATCTAAACAAGCATCAGAATACATACAAAACATAGAAAGTGTTATAGATGAAGGTGTAGACTTAGTTATAGGTGTAGGAAACACTATGAAGGATGATATTAAGAAAGAAGCTGAAAGCTATCCAGATCAACAATTTGCAATAATTGATGAAACTTATGAAGATATTCCAAAAAATGTAACACCAATACTATTTAAAGAAAATGAAGCAACATTCTTAGCAGGTCTTGTAGCAGGTAAGATGACTAAAACTAATAATGTAGGATTCTTAGGTGGTATGGAAAATCCAATAATATCAAGATTTGAAAATGGATTTAAGTACGGAGTAAAAACTGCAAATCCAAACGCAAATATAAGTGTACAATATGCAGGTACATTTGGAGATGCGGCTAAAGGTAAATCAATAGCAAATCAAATGTACGGAAATAACACAGATATAATATTATCAGCAGCAGGAGCTACTGGATTAGGTGCTATAGAAGCAGCTAAAGAGAAAGATAAGTATGCTATAGGAGTAGATAGAGATCAAAGTAATTTAGCACCAAAAAATGTATTAACATCAGCATTAAAGAAAGTTAATGTAGGTGTATATGATACAGTTAAAGAATTAGTAGAAGGTAAGTTAAAAGGTGGAGAAGAAAAAGTATACGGACTTAAGCAAGGTGGAGTTGGTATAGTAGAGAAAAAAGATGGATTAATCCCACAAGATGTATTAAACTATGTTAACGAAATGAAAGAAAAAGTTAAAAATGGAGAAATAAAAGTACCTACAACTACAGCAGAATATGAGAAAACTCAAGGATAAATCAAAAGCTAGAGCAAAATTATGCTCTAGCTTTTTTTCTTTAAAGAAGAAAGTACATTACACATAGTATTTATATCATCTTCGCTTAAATCATCGAAGTTTTCCAATCTATTTACTATATCTAGTATAACCATATCTTTATATTCATCTTTACTAAATCTAGCACCAATAACTACATCTTTTAGGCTATCTTGAAGTAGAGAATGATGTTTTTTATGTTTTTTATGGTGATGTCTTATATTTTCCTTTTTTATAAAATATGTAGATAGCGTAGAAGTAAGTGAACCTATAAATCCTATACCAAATATCATAAGAATCGATGCTACTATTCTACCGGAAAAAGTTTTAGGACATATATATCCATATCCTACTGTTGTAACAGTAACTATACTCCACCAAAGAGAATCTCCAATATCCCAATGTTCCAAATAGCTCATAGAAATAGAGCTTAGGAGTATTATTATAACAGCTATAAAAAGAGTATAACTAAAGTTATTAGTCCTTATTAAACGATAAAAATTACTATTGCTTCTTTTTATTATGGCTAATATTCTTAGGGCCATGACTAATTTTAATAAGATTACATATTTTCCAATATGGAAATTACTTAAGTTTGATATATATACATATATCGTATGAAAAGGTATTATTGATACTAAATCTATCACGTTATTTTTTATAAAAAACTTTTTATTATTACTAATAATAAATCTAGTTACATAATCTATAACAAAAACTATCCATATAAAGTATGCTACATTTGATAAAAGTAATGATGTTTTGAAGCTAATATGCATAGTTAATTGAATAATTAAAATACTAGCAATCAGTAATGAAAGCATTACCATAGTAAAATTATAGATAATTCGTTTTTTTCTTGTAATTACTAACAAAATAAAACCCCCGACTTATATATGTGATTTGAAATCGAATTATATTAATAATAATTTTAAATTATAAAACACATAATGTCAAAATAACACTTATACGTGAAAAAATTATATATAAGGCAAAAATAAGTCTAAAAGAAGAACATTAGGAGTAAAATGGTATTAAAATCTAATTAAATTTAAATAAAATACGAACTTAATTTTAAAATAGTAATAAAAAGTTCAAAAAAACTGTTGAAAAGAAATGTACCTTATAATATAATCAATAATGTAAAGTTAAGTTAAAGACGAATTATTTAAATAATATTTAATTATAAATTCGAAAATGGAGGTAAAAATGCAGTCAACTCAAACAATGAATAAGGGTGTTCTAGACAAAGTATTTAAACTATCAGAACATAACACAAACGTAAAGACTGAAGTTATAGCAGGAATAACGACATTCATGACTATGGCATATATTTTAGTAGTTAACCAAAATATACTTGCAGATGCAGGGATGGATAAAGGTGCAGTATTTGCTGCAACAGCAATAGCAGCATTTATAGGAAGTTGTGCTATGGGATTTTTAGCAAACTATCCAATAGGTTTAGCACCAGGTATGGGACTTAATGCATTCTTTGCTTATACAGTAGTTCAAGGAATGGGTTACAGTTGGCAATTTGCTCTTTGCGCAGTATTAATAGAAGGAATTATATTTATATTACTTACAATAACTAATGTAAGAGAAAAAATAATAGATTGTATACCAACTGCCTTAAAGCATGCAGTAACAGCAGGTATAGGATTATTTATAGCATTTATAGGATTAGCAAATGCAGGAATAGTAGTAAACGGAGCTACAATACTTGCACTAGGAAACTTAAAAGATCCTTTAGTTTTACTAACTATATTTGGATTATTATTAACAGCAATACTAATAGCTAGAAATGTAAAAGGAGCATTTTTAGTAGCAATGCTTACTATATCTATTGTAGGAATGGTAGGTGGATTAGTTCCTCCTCCAGAAGGTGTAGTATCAGCTGCACCATCATTAAAGCCAGTATTTATGCAAGCTTTCTCAGTTCCAATGGAACAAATATTTAGCTTTGATATGATAGTAGTTGTATTTACATTCTTATTTGTTGATTTATTTGATACAGTAGGATGTTTAGTAGGGGTTGCTTCAAAGGGTGATATGCTAGATGAAAATGGTAAGTTACCAAAAGCTAAACAAGCATTATTTGCAGATGCAATAGCTACTACAGTAGGAGCATTACTTGGAACATCTACAGTAACAGCTTATGTAGAAAGTGCGGCAGGTATAGGTGAAGGTGGAAGAACTGGATTAACAGCAATAACTACAGGAATATTATTCCTACTAGCATTATTCTTTGCTCCAGTATTTACAGCTATACCAACTCAAGCTACAGCTCCAGTACTTATACTAGTTGGAGTTATGATGGCAAGTTCATTAACTAAGATAGACTTCTCAGATTTTACAAATGCTATACCAGCATTCTTAACATTTGCTATGATGCCACTTGCATATAGTATAGCTGATGGAATAATATTTGGTATAATATCATTTGTAGTTTTAAAGATAGCGACGAAAAGAACAAATGAAATAAATTTATCACTAATAATATTATCAATATTATTTATATGTAAGTTTATATTCTTATAAAATAACAAAAAGCCACTCAGTGAGTGGCTTTTTTCATGCTAAGAAAATTATGAATTAAATTAATGATTAAATCTGTAGAGTACATAAATTATAATTTATTACAAATTATCTAAAGTATAGTTAGAAATAGAAATAAATGTTAAACTAAAGATAGAAACATCTATGAGAAGAAGGTAATATATAAAGGAGGGTGCATTTACTATGTTTGGAATAATAGTAAATATATTTTTAATAGTCATGGGGATATATACTATATATTCAACAAATAAAGTAAGAAAGAATGGGGTTATACCATCCTCTAATCTTACGTTTAGTTGTATAGAAAAAATGAAAGATAATGAGGAATATAAAAAATACTACATAAGACTTAATTACACTATAGGATTTTTACTAATAATAGAAGGGACTATATTCACTATAGATAAATATTATAAGCTACCAGAGATGTTAATTACAATTTTACTATTTTCATGTTTGATTTATATGTTTACTATTATATGGAAAACATTTAGTTTTCTTCCTAGTTATAAGAACAAAAATAGATAAAAAAATAGCTACTTTTACATTTTTAAAAGTAGCTATTTTTTATTAACTATTTATATTAGAATCTTAAATACTCTAACTCATTAGATAAGCTTATATTAAAAATATAAGATAAAGAAATTTCATTTAAGAAATCTTTTTTATCTTCGTCAGCTAATTTTATTAAATTAAGTTTTTGATGATACATCATGACAAATCCTCTTAAATCTTGTATTTGATCAAATACATAATAGTTAAGTCCTTTATCATCAATCTTGTATTTAGATTTAACTATTTCGAATATTGTTCTACCACCAAATAAATCTGCTAAATATCTAGTATATGCATGAGCAACTAATAAATTAGGATTTATTTTAGATAACTCATTTAATCTATTAACAAAGACCTTAGTTGAATCACAAATTTCCATTGAGTTAAATTTATCTCCTAATAAGAACTTAGAATCTTTTAATAAAGACTCAGCTCTAAAAACTTCGGGAGTTATAAATTCTTTTAAAACTTCATTATCTTCATGTTTTCTTAAATTATCTTCTATAGCTTTATATACAAAGTAAAGGTTGTAGATATACTCACCATATGTTTCAATAGTAGCATTACCATCTACTAATCTTTTTATGAACCCTGTATTCTCTGCCATATCATGTAATTTTTTTGTGTCACTTTGAATTGTTTTTAGGAAATTCATATCCATAAAATCATCTTCTTTCTTCATAATTTTGATTATCTACTAAATTTATACCTAATAAGTAATAAGCTAAACCAAAATTATAAAAATTTTTATAATATAGACCGAAAAATGTTTAAAAATCAACTAAGTCGTTAGATAAATAAAGTAGAGGGTCTAATGAAAGATAATTTCATATAAAACATAATTTAATTATACATTTATCGAACAATATATAATTAAATTATGTAAATGATAATTAAATATCGAATTTAATCAACAAAAAACAAAATAAATACTTGATTATATGTGAATATTAATATAAAATTTAAATATAAAGTTCGAATTATAGTACGAATTAAATATATCGTATTTATAATAAAAAAACGGAGGGAATTTAAAATGAAAGTAGCAGTAGTTATGGGTTCCAAATCAGATTGTTCTAAATTAGAAGAAGGAATAAATTTATTAGAAAAGTATGATGTAGAAGTAGTAGTAAGAGCTTTATCGGCACACAGAACGCCAAAGCAACTTATGAGTTTCTTAGAAGAAATAGAAGATAATACAGACGTAATAATAGCAGCAGCAGGAAAGGCAGCACATCTACCAGGGGTGATAGCATCTCACACATTAATACCAGTAATAGGCTTACCAATAAAATCATCTACGATGGATGGTTTAGATTCACTTTTATCAATAGTTCAAATGCCAAAGGGAATACCAGTAGCAACTGTGACTATAGACCTAGGGCTCAATGCAGCTTTAATGGCACTTCAAATAATGAGTATAAAATATCCAAAATTAAAAGAAGATTTAAAATTATATAGAGAAGAAATGGAAGCTAAAGTATTAGAAGATGATAAAAATTTAAGGGGGAATTAATCATGTTATTATACGAGGGAAAAGCTAAACAAATATATTCTACAGAAAATGAAAATGAGTACATAGTTCATTACAAGGATGATGCAACTGCATTTAATGGGGAAAAGAAAGCTGAAATATCATCAAAAGGGATATTAAATAATAAAATATCAACAATAATATTTGAAATGTTACACAAAGAACAAATCAAAACACACTTCATAAAAAACTTATCAGAAAGAGAAATGTTAGTTAATAAAGTAGAAATTTTACCGCTAGAAGTTATAGTAAGAAATATAACAGCAGGATCATTTTGTAAGAGATTTGGAATAGAAGAAGGGATAGTTTTAGAAGAGCCAATTTTTGAGCTATGCTACAAAAATGATGAATATGGGGATCCAATGCTAAATGATGACCATGCAGTGGCAATGAAATTAGCAAGTAGAGAAGAAATAGATTTTATAAGAAAAGAAACTCTAAAGATTAATGAAGTTATGAAAGATTTTTTCCTAAAAATGAATTTAAAGCTGGTAGATTTTAAGTTAGAGTTTGGTAAAGATAGTGAAGGAAATATAATTTTAGCCGATGAAATATCTCCTGATACATGTAGACTTTGGGATGTAGATACTAATGAAAAATTAGATAAAGATAGATTTAGAAGAGATTTGGGAGACCTTGTACAAGGATATGAAGAAGTCCTTGCAAGAATGAGTAATTAGGGGGATATAATATGTGCGGAATAGTAGGTATATATTCAAATAAAGATATATCGAAAGAATTATATTATTCTTTGTACTCTATGCAACATAGAGGTCAAGAAAGCTGTGGTATAGCAGTAGTTGATAATGAAAAAATAAACTACAAAAAAGATATGGGATTAGTATCAGATGTGTTCAAGGAAAAAGATTTAGCAGAGTTAAAAGGAAATATGGGAATTGGACATGTAAGGTATTCAACTGCTGGTGGAAGTTATATGGATAATTGTCAGCCATTAGTAGGGAGCTGTAGAAAGAGAAAATTAGCCTTAGCTCATAATGGTAATTTGGTAAATGCAAATTATTTACGAGATATGTTAGAAGAAGATGGATATATGTTTCAAGCTAATTCTGACACAGAAGTAATTTTATACATACTTGCTAGATATTATAAAGGTGATATAGTAGAGAGTTTAAAAATAACAATGGATTATATAAAAGGGGCATATTCACTAGTAGTAATGGGTGAAGATGAACTTGTAGCGGTAAGGGACCCTCATGGATTTAGACCATTAATATTAGGTAAGAAGGATGAAAAATTTATATTTGCATCTGAGGATTGTGCAATAGATATAATAGGTGGAGAAGTTGTAAGGGATGTAGAGCCAGGAGAAATAATAGTTATAAAAAATGGAAAAATGAAGTCTTATTTTTATTCTGAAAATTATAAAACAGTGAAAAGAAGTTGCATATTTGAACATATATATTTTGCTAGAAATGATGCAACTATAGATAATGTAAACGTATATGATTTCAGAATTAAATGTGGAGAAATTTTAGCTAAGGATGATAGCGTTAAAGCTGATATAGTTGTACCAGTTCCAGATTCAGGGTGGGCAGGGGCAATAGGATATTCAAATGCTAGTGGACTACCTGTGAGTGAAGGATTAGTCAAAAATAGATATGTAGGAAGGACATTTATAAAACCTACTCAAGAAGAAAGAGAAATTGGGGTAAAGATAAAGCTTAATCCTTTGGCGAGTGTAGTTAAAGGAAAGTCAGTAATACTTGTAGATGATTCGATAGTCAGAGGAACAACTTCAAGAGCAATAGTAAAATCTCTAAAGGATGCAGGAGCTAGTGAAATTCACCTTAGAATAACATCACCTCCAGTTAAGTATTCTTGTTATTATGGAATAGATACACCAAACCGTTCGAAATTAATAGCATCAAAAAATGATATAGAAGGAATTAAAGAATATATAGGATGTGATTCATTAGAATTTTTAGAAATAGAAGGAATGTTAGAGGCAACTGAACAAAAATCTACATTCTGTAAAGCTTGTTTTGATGGAGATTATCCAGTTAAGAAAATCGATAGGGAGGAATTATGCCATGCTAACATATAAGCAATCTGGAGTAGATATAGATGAGGGAAATAGAGCAGTAGATCTTATAAAAGGAAAGATAAAATCTACCTATGACAGCAATGTAATAGGAGATTTAGGAAACTTTAGTGGATTATATAGCTTAAAAGATTTCACAACAATGAAAGAACCAGTATTACTATCATCTACAGATGGAGTTGGGACAAAATTAAAATTAGCTCAAATGTTAGATAAACATGATACTGTCGGAATAGATTTAGTTGCCATGTGTGTTAATGACCTAATATGCCAAGGCGCAAAGCCATTATTTTTTTTAGACTATATAGCTACTGGAAAGCTAGTTGCAGAGCAAGTAGAACAGATAGTTTCAGGTATAGCAAAAGGATGTAAAATGGCAGGATCAGCACTTATAGGTGGAGAAACTGCTGAAATGCCAGGTATGTATTCTGATGATGAATATGACTTAGCAGGATTCTCAGTTGGAATAGCTGACAAAGAAAAAATAGTATATGGTCAAAATGTTAAAAATGGAGATGTGCTTATAGGAATATCATCAAGTGGAGTTCATAGCAATGGATATTCTTTTATAAGAAAGATTTTCTTAGATACATATAATTATAAATTAGAACAGTATATAGAAGAACTAGGGATGACTTTAGGAGAAGCACTTTTAACTCCTACTAAAATATATGTAGGATTGGTTTTAGATTTAATAAATAAATTTGAAATAAAGTCTATAGCTCATATAACAGGTGGAGGAGTTATAGAGAACATACCTAGAGTTATACCTAAAGGTTTAGGTATAGATATCAATAAAAGTTCATGGGAAAAACCACCTATATTCAAAATGATAGAAGAATTTAATTCTATAGAAGAAAGAGAACTTCATAAGAGTTTTAACATGGGAATTGGATTAGTATTAGTTGTAGATAGAGAAAGAGCAGAAGAAGTTGTAAATTATATAAATACTAGAGAGCAAGAAATAAATATAGATGAAAAATACAAGGGCTTAATGAAAGATAAAGCATATATAATTGGAAAGGTTGTAGATACCCATGAAGGAGTAAATTTATGCTAAATATTGGAGTTTTAGTATCTGGTGGAGGAACTAACCTACAATCAATTATTGATGAAACTAAGTTGGGAAACATAAAAGGCAACGTTAGTGTTGTAGTATCAAACAAAGAAAATGCCTATGCTCTACAAAGAGCAAAGCATAACAATATAGATGCAATATATGAAACTAATGAAGACAAGATTATAGGAATACTAAAAGCGCATGAAGTTGATTTAGTAGTTTTAGCAGGATACTTAAAGATAATAAGTCCTAAGTTCGTATCAGAATTTAAAAATAAGATTATAAATATACACCCATCATTAATACCTTCATTTTGTGGGGAAGGTTATTATGGAGAAAAAGTACATCAAGCAGTTATAGATTATGGGGTTAAATTTACAGGAGCAACAGTTCATTTTGTAAATGAAGTTGCAGATAATGGACCAATAATAATGCAGAAAATAGTTGAAGTTAAGCAAAGTGATGATGCAAAAACATTAGCAAAAAAAGTACTAGAAGTTGAACATGAAATATTAAATGAAAGTATAAGATTGTTCTGTGAAAATAAATTAAGTATTGTGGGTAGGAGAGTGTTTATAAATGAGTAAAAGAGCATTAATAAGTGTGACAGATAAAAATAGAGTAGTAGAATTTGCTAGAGAGCTAAATAATCTAGGGTATGAAGTTATATCTACAGGTAATACATTTAAAACACTAATAGAAAATGGAGTAAAAGCTATAGCTATTGAGGATGTAACAAAGTTTCCTGAAATGTTAGATGGAAGAGTTAAAACACTAAATCCATATATACATGGAGGAATACTTTATAAAAGAGATGAAAAATCTCATGTTGATACAATAAATGAATATAATATAGGCTCAATAGATTTAGTAGTAGTTAATCTATATGATTTTGAAGGAACTCTAAAAGCAGGTAAAAGCCATGAACAGATGATAGAAAATATAGATATTGGTGGGCCATCTATGATACGTTCAGCAGCTAAAAATTATAAAGATGTAACTATAGTAGTAGATGTAGATGATTATGACATGATAATAGCAAAATTAAAAAATAATGATTTAAGTTTAGAAGATAGAAAAAGATTAGCGTATAAGGCTTTTTCTACAACAGCTAGATATGATGCACTTATATCAACTTACTTTGCAGAGCAAGTAGGAGATGATTATCCTGAAATATTAAATTTAACATTCCAAAAAGAAGAAACATTAAGATATGGAGAAAATCCACACCAAAAGGGCATTTTATATACACAACCAAATGCTAAAAATTCAATACTAAATTATGAGCAATTAAATGGAAAAGAACTTTCATTTAATAATATAAATGATTTACATGGATGTTTAGAAGTAATGAGGGAATTTAAAGATAGCAAAGATGTTGTTAGTGTAGCTATTAAACATACTAATCCATGTGGAGTAGGAGTAGGAAAAGATAGTTTAGAGGCTTACAAAAAATGTTATGAGGCTGACAAAGTATCTATATTTGGTGGAATAGTAGGAATAACTTCAACTGTTGATGCAAAAACTGCAAAGATGATGAATGACATATTCTTAGAAATAGTAGTAGCATATGATTACACGAAAGAAGCTCTAGATATATTAAAACAAAAGAAAAACCTTAGAGTTTTAAAGTTAGCTAAAATAGAAAAGAGTTTACAACCATATGATATGAAATATCTTGATGGAAAATTATTAATACAAGATAGAAACAATACTTTAGCTCAAAAGTGTCAAGTGATGACAGAAGCCAGACCAAGTGAAAGTCAATTAAAAGATATGGAATTTGGTATGAAAGTAGTAAAAAATATGAAGTCAAATGCAATAGCTATAGTTAAAGATGGTCAAACTTTAGCTCTAGGATGTGGCCAAACTTCAAGAATATGGGCATTAAAAAATGCTCTAGAAAATAATAAAGATAAAGACTTTAGGGGAGCAATACTTGCATCAGATGCATTCTTCCCGTTTAGCGATTGTGTAGAACTAGCACACGAATATGGAATAGATGCAATAGTTCAACCAGGTGGTTCAATTAAAGACAAAGAATCTATAGATGCTTGTAATAAAAATCAAATGACTATGGTGTTTACAGGAATAAGACATTTTAAACACTAGGGGGGAAACTATGAAGGTATTAATTGTAGGTGGTGGCGGTAGAGAACACGCTATAGCTTGGAAACTAAGTAAAGAAAAAAATATAGAAAAAATATACTGTGCTCCTGGGAATGTCGGGATTTCTGAAGTAGCTCAGTGTATAGATATAAACGATAGTGATATAGATAAACTTTTAGTATTTGCTAAAGAAAATAAGATAGATTTAACAATAGTAGGACCAGAAGTACCACTTGTAAAAGGAATTGTAGATGAATTTGAAAAGTGTGGGCTTAGAATATTTGGACCTAACAAAGAATGTGCTAGACTTGAAGGAAGTAAGGTTTTTTCTAAAGACTTTATGATAAGACATAATATACCTACTGCAAAGTATAAAGAGTATACAAATATAGAAGATGCTATAAATGAGATAGATACTTTTGGATATCCAGTAGTAATAAAGGTTGATGGATTAGCGGCTGGTAAAGGTGTTGTTATACCACAAAATAGAGAAGAAGCAATACAGACTTTACATGAAATGATGAATCATAAAAAATTTGGGGAAGCTGGTAATAAAATAGTTGTAGAAGAGTTTTTAAAAGGTATAGAAACATCTATATTAGCTTTTGTAGATAATAACACTATAATTCCTATGGTAAGTGCAAAAGATCACAAAAAAGTATACAACAATGAAGAAGGCCCTAATACTGGTGGAATGGGAACTTTTTCTCCAAGTGAAATATATACAGATAAATTAGCTAAGGAAATAGAAAAAGAAATATTGTTAAAAACTTTAGAAGGGTTTAAAAAAGATAGATTAGATTACAAAGGTATATTATTTATTGGTCTTATGATAACTGAAGAAGGTGCTAAAGTCCTTGAATATAATGTAAGATTCGGAGATCCAGAAACTCAATCAGTATTATTTAGACTAGAAACAGATTTAAATAATATAATTGAAGCAATATTAGACAATAAGTTAAATGAAATAGATATAGTCTATAAAAAAGAAGAGTCTGTTTGTGTGATGCTTACATCTGGAGGATATCCAGATAACTATGAAAAGGGAAAAGTTATAGAAGGTCTTAATAAATTAGATGATGACATAGTAGTGTTTCATAGTGGGACTAAGCTAATAGATGGAAAACTAGTAACTAATGGTGGTAGAGTACTAGGCATAACTTCTAGTGCATCTACTGTAGAAGAGGCAGCAAAAAAAGTCTATGAAAATATTAAAAGAATAAATTTTGAAGGAATGCACTATAGAACAGATATAGGAATAACATTGTGTGAAGAATTAATTTAAATATATTTTAAACTTATAATAGGATTTTTTTCTAGTATGTTATATGTATTAATTATAGCATACTAGAAATTGCTAAATTTAATTAAAAAAGTAATTCGTTAACAGGTTATTTAAATTTTAAGAAAAAATAAGATTTGAATAATGTGTTAATGAATTACTCAATGGAGTCAAAATTTAATTTTATAAAAGGGAGATAAGATATGTTAAATACTATAAGTTTAGAGTCAAGTGTTAGAAGAATATTTGTAGAAAAAAGACCAGGATTCGATCTTGAAGCTAAAGCTTTAAAAAAGGATTTAATAGAAAGCTTACATATAAAGGGAATAGAAAGTATAAGAATTTTAAATAGATATGATATAGAAGGAATAGATTATGAAGTATATAAAAAAGCATCTCAAACAGTATTCTCAGAGCCAAATTTAGATATTGTTTATCATGAAACATTAGATGTTACAAATAGTAATGAAACAAAGGAAAGAATATTTGCTATAGAATATTTACCAGGGCAGTATGACCAAAGAGGGGATTGGGCAAGTCAATGTATTCAAATAGTCAATCAAGGAATAAGACCAACTATAAATACAGCTAAAGTATATATACTTAGTGGAAATATAAGTGATGAAAATTTTAATAGAATAAAAGAATATTGTATAAATCCTGTAGATAGTAGAGAGGCATCATTAGAAAAGCCAGAATCATTAAAAATAGAAAGTGAAATACCAACGGACGTAGAAGTACTAAATGGATTTATAGAATTAAAAATAGATGGATTAAAAGAGTTTTTAAATACTAATGGCTTAGCAATGACATTAGGTGATTTAGAACATATACAAAATTATTTTAGAAATACAGAAAAAAGAAATCCAACCATAACAGAAATAAAAGTATTAGATACCTATTGGTCAGACCATTGTAGACATACTACTTTTATGACAGAAATAGAAGATGTAAAAATAGAAGATGGTAAATATACAGATATAGTAAAAGAAGCTTATGATATGTATCTTAATTCAAGAAATAAGGTTTATGTAGATAGACAAAAAGATATATGTCTAATGGATATAGCGACAATAGCTATGAAAGAATTAAGAAAAGATGGGAAGTTAGAAGATTTAGATGTAAGTGAAGAAATAAATGCTTGTAGTATAAATGTAGATGTTGAGATAAATGGGAAAGTCGAGCCATATTTAGTAATGTTTAAAAATGAAACACACAACCATCCAACAGAGATAGAGCCTTTTGGGGGCGCAGCTACTTGCCTAGGTGGAGCAATAAGAGACCCATTATCAGGAAGAAGTTATGTATATCAAGCAATGCGTGTTACAGGAAGTGCAGACCCTAGAACAACTTTAGAAAATACACTACCTGGAAAGCTTATGCAAAGAAAAATAACTACGGAAGCAGCTCATGGATACAGTTCTTATGGTAATCAAATAGGATTAACAACAGGCCAAGTTGCTGAAGTTTATGATGAAGATTTTGTTGCTAAAAGAATGGAAATAGGTGCAGTTATAGCAGCAGTTCCAAAGGAAAATGTAATTAGAGAAATTCCTAAAAGTGGAGATATAGTAATACTTCTTGGAGGAAAGACAGGAAGAGATGGATGTGGAGGAGCAACTGGTTCATCTAAAGAGCATAGTGAAAAATCTTTAACTACTTGTAGTGCAGAGGTTCAAAAAGGAGATGCTCCAAACGAAAGAAAGATACAAAGGTTCTTTAGAAATAAAGAAGTTGCTCAAATGATAAAAAGATGTAACGACTTTGGAGCTGGTGGAGTTTGTGTTGCTATAGGAGAGGTTGCAGATAGTATAGATATTAATTTAGATTTAGTTCCTAAAAAATATGATGGACTTGATGGTACTGAAATAGCTATATCAGAGTCTCAAGAACGTATGGCAGTAGTTGTTGAAGCTAAAAATAAAAAAAGATTTATAGAATTAGCAAGAAAAGAAAACTTAGAGGCTACTCATGTAGCTACAGTTACAGACAGTGGATATATGAGAATGTTCTGGAATGACAAAGCGATAGTAAATATAAGTAGAAACTTCCTAGAAACTAATGGGGTTAAACAGACTACAAAAGTACATGTAGACAAAGTGGACGAAGAAAATCCATATTTCAGAAGTATAAAAAATGAAGATATAAGCATAAAAGAAAGATTTATAAATGTATTATCAGATTTAAATGTATGCTCACAAAAAGGATTAGTTGAAAGATTTGATAGCACAATAGGTTCAAATACAGTTTTAATGCCGTTTGGAGGAAAGCACCAAGCAACACCAGCTCAAGGGATGGTAGCAAAAATACCTGTACTTGGTGGAGAAACTAATACATCAACTATAATGACTTATGGATATAATCCAAAGATAGGAAAATGGAGTCCATTCCATGGCGCATTATATGCAGTAGTAGAATCTGTGTGTAAAGTTGTGGCTATTGGGGGTAACTATAGTTCGATTAGGCTTACTTTACAAGAATATTTCGAAAAACTTGGGGATAACCCAACTAAATGGGGTAAACCATTTGCAGCTCTTTTAGGAGCGTATTATGCTCAAAATAGACTAGAAATACCTGCAGTAGGCGGAAAGGATAGTATGTCTGGAACATTTAAAGATATAAATGTTCCACCAACATTAGTATCATTTGCTGTTGATACTGTGGATGCAGAAAAGGTAGTATCTTCAGAGTTTAAGAAAAGTAATTCACAAGTTGTTATGTTATACACAGACAAATTAGAAAATGATGTGATTAACTTTGATTTATTAAAGAAAAACTTAAATAAAGTAACAGAACTTATACACAATAAGCAGGTTTTATCAACATATGCACTAGGATATGGTGGAATAAGTGAAGCCATAAGTAAGATGACATTTGGTAATAAAATAGGATTTAAGTTTAAACAAGGAGTTACGAACCTATTTGAAACAGGGTATGGAAATATAGTTATTGAATTATCTCAAAATGATTTAAGCATATTAGATGGATATGACTATATAGTCCTAGGTACTACGATAGAAGAAGAAAAAATATTTATTGAAAATGAAGAAATATGCTTAGATGAATTATATAAAGCTCATTGTGATACTCTAGAGCCTATATTCTCAACAAAGTCATTAAATATAAAAGAAAAAATAGAAACTATAAACTTTATATCTCAAGGTGAAGGTAAAAAATCTTCCATAACAATTGCTAAACCAAGAGTTTTTATACCTACATTCCCAGGAACAAACTGTGAATATGACTCAGCTAGAGCATTTGAAAAAGTTGGAGCGAAAGCAAATATAGAAGTATTTAGAAACTTAACATATAAAGATATAGAAGAATCTATTGATACAATAGTAAAAGAAATAGGAAAGTCTCAAATAATAATGTTACCTGGAGGCTTTAGTGCAGGTGATGAGCCAGATGGTTCTGGTAAATTTATAGCGACAGTATTTAGAAATGAAAAAGTAAAAGAAGCTGTAAATGAGTTTTTAACTAAACAAGATGGATTAATGTTGGGAATATGTAATGGATTCCAAGCCCTTATAAAACTTGGATTAGTTCCGTATGGTGAAATAAGAAATACATCAGTAGATGCGCCAACACTTACTTATAATAATATAGGAAGACATCAAGCTAAAGTTGTAAGAACAAGAATAGCATCAAACAAGTCTCCTTGGCTATCAGGAACAGAAGTAGGAGATACTCATAGTATAGCAATATCTCATGGAGAGGGTAAGTTTGTAGCTAGTGAAGAAGTTATGAAAGAACTAATAGCTAATGGACAAATAGCTACTCAGTATGTAGATTTTGACAATAATCCTACTTATGATATAGAGTTTAATCCAAATGGTTCATTCTATGCAGTAGAAGGAATAACTAGTGTTGATGGAAGAATACTTGGTAAGATGGGTCATTCTGAAAGAGTTGGTAATCATGTAATGAAGAATATATTAGGAGAAAAAGAACAAAGAATATTTGAAAGCGGAGTAAATTACTTTAAATAAAATATAGAAAATAGACTACCTAAATCTTTTAGATAGTCTATTTTTATTTAAATTTAAAATAATTAAATTATAAATATGAAACCGTATAGTATAATGAATTGTCTAATTAGTATAAGGATAATTCTCACATACTAAATGGAATTAAAAAATAAAAAAATTTTGCAACTATATAAACACCTCATTCATCTAATATATGTAATCATGATTACGAGGGAGGGTAAAATGATTGAAAATATAGCTATGAAAAAGATTAGATTTTTTAATAAAAAACAAAGAGAATATAATGAGTACAAACTAATAGAACAAGCTCAAAGTGGTTGTGATGAGTCTTTTGAAAAAATAATAAATATGTACAAAGAATATCTTTATAAAACAGCATTTTTGTATACTAAAAATGAGCATGATGCATTAGATATTTATCAAGAAACTGTATATAAAGCATATATAAATATTTCCAAACTTAGGAATCAAAATCTATTTAAGACTTGGATAACTAAAATACTTATAAACAATGTAAATATGAAAAATAGGCATTATAGTAAATTTCAAGATGAGGAAGTTGAAGACTACATAGGGGAAATATCTTATTCGAGAATAGAAGAAAATATAGATTTATATGATGCAATAGATTCATTAGATGAAAAATATAAAACACCTATAATACTTCAATACTTTCAAGATTTAACTGTAACACAAATTTCAGATATTATGGAATGTAATGAAAATACAGTAAAATCATACATAAGAAGAGGTAAAAAGAAGTTATACGATATATTGAAGGAGGAAAACAATGAGTAAATTTGATGATATTAAAATTCCAAGCAATATAGATGAAGTAACTAAAAATGCAATTAAGAGAGGTATTGATTATAATAAAAGAAGAAAATATAAAGAACTAGGAATAGCATCAATTACAATACTTGCTATAGGAACTGGAATAATTGGAGTGGGCATAATGAATCCTTCTATAGCTGATTCTATACCTATAATAAAAAACATATTAAATTATTTCTATGATAATAAAGAGTCTTTATATGAGTCAGATAAAAAAGATTTAGAAAAAACAGGAGTAGATTTAAATTTAACTGTAGAAGATAAAGGAATAGGGTTTACAATAAACAGTATATCGGTAGATGATAATTATATTACTATCTTCCATACAGTAAAAACTGATAAGAATATAAAAGAAATAGACAAATCGTATAAAGAAGCATATTTTGCAAATCCTATAGAAAAGCTATATATAGACGGGAAAGATGTAATAGGAGGAGAAATAATAGAGCAAGAAGCTACATATGTATCTGACAATGAATTAAAAGGTATGAGAAAAATAGATGTAAGCAATATTGAGATACCTAATAATACTGAGATTGAGCTAAGAATTGATGAAATATTTGGAACTAAAGGGAATTGGAGTATATTTACTAAGGTAGATAAATCTAGAGCTATTGAAGAAACATATAATTATGATATAAATAAAGACTTTATAGTAAATAGTACTTATGACTATGACGGGAAAAAAGTAGACGTAAACCATAATATAAATATAGAAAAAGTAATAATATCTCCACTTGCAAATAAAATAGTTATAAATGAAAAGAGCACTAAAACTTTTGATGATTGGAGTCCTATGTTAGGAAATTCATTTGCGTTATTTGATCAAGATGGAAAATCATTGGATGTAGTAGATAAAGGAGGTAGTGGACCGAACCCAGAAACTGGGATAGCAACTAACTCATATGAATTTTTAAAGGCAGATAAAAATACAAAATCATTGACATTAGTTCCTATATCATATGATGAAACAATAGAAAATTACGATTTAGAACCACAAAGTATAGATAAATTACCAATAGTATTTGAAACTAGTGAACATGGAAAACTAATTGTAGAAGATATCCAGATTACAGATAAAGAAATAAGATATACTTACTATAAAGATGGTGTAGAACCACGTTATGCTCAATTGTGGTTCTTTGATAAAGATGGAAAAGAATTAAATATAAGTAGCACTATAAAAGAATCAATAGATAGAAGAACAGGTAGATACACAACAATACTGGACCTTGAAGGACACGATAATAATTTAGATGATATAAGAAATATAAGCAAAGTATCTACTTTTACACAAAATTCTATGAGACTATTATACGATAAGCAAATAAAAATAGATTTAGAAAAAGATAATAATAAATAGAAATATAAAGGCTACTTTATAAAAATGAGTAGCTTTTATTTTTCTATGTAAGATTAACTAAATAATTTAAACTCCAGCTATTATATTAATATCTAAACAAAGTAGAAGAATGGTAGAGATGAAATCTCAATTTGCAGGAATGCACTTTGGTATGGATTTTGAAGAAGAGAAAACATTAGTTATAAACAATAATAGTTCTATAATCAAAAATCTTATTACATTAAAAGATAATGAAAATAAGAAAAAACAAGTAGAGTTAATTTGTAATCAGATAGTAGATATAGCACTATTGTCTAATAAAGAATTAAGTCCAAGTGAATTAGATGAATTTATAAAAAGAAATAATAAATTAATGGAACATTTAATATTTATATAGAATATAAAAAATCGTAGAGAACATAAAAATCTCTATGATTTTTTATTTTAAATTTGTAAAACCATATATAAATATCATGTTAATATTAGTAAAAAATAAAATTATTACAGTTTGAAAACATTCTATCAATCTGCATAATAAGGTGCTATAATATGCAAAGGAAACTGAAAATTAAATAATGTTCAAGCTATAGAAATAGACTATAAATAGCCTTATCTGTAGCTATTTATGGTGAAATTAAAGGGGGATAAAAATAAGGAGATGAAAATAGAACAAGTTCTAAACGTGCCAATACATAAAGTATGGGCAAAGTTTGTAATTGCATCAGTTATTGGTGTTGTACTAAATACTATTTATACTATGGTAGATGGTATATTTGTAGGTCAGGGAGTGGGAGAGGTAGGTCTTGCAAGCGTTAATATAGTTTGGCCAGCTGTAACTGTTATAGTTGGAACAGGCCTTATGATAGGGATTGGGTCAAGTAGCATAATTGCTATACATATTGGAAAACAAGATAAAGAAAGTGCTCAAAAGTGTTTAGGAACATCTGTAACATCTATAGTACTAATAGGCGCAATAATTATGATTTTAGGGTTTATGTTTAGAGAGCCTATACTTAAGATGTTAGGGGCAGAAAAAGATACTATAGAAAATGCAAGAGAATATTATAGTGTAATTTACTTAATAACCATACCATATTTGTTTTCAACAGCACTAAATCCAATAGTAAGAGCAGATGGTAGACCCCAGCTATCAATGATGATGATAGGAATAGGTGCTATTTGTAATATCATATTAGACTGGGTATTTGTTATGAAACTTGGATATGGGGTTAAGGGTGCCGCTATGGCAACTAGTGCTAGTATATTTATATCAACCGTTGTATCACTATACTACTTTGTAAAAGGGAACGCTAATATAAAGATTAAGAAAGAGTATTTAAAAATAGATGTAAGTATATTAAAAGAAATACTTAAAATAGGATTTGTAAGTTTTGCAATACAGTTATCATACGGAATAATATTATTTGTTCAAAATAAAACAATGTACTTATATGGAACTACGGTAGATGTTGCTATATATACAGTTGCAACTTATATTAATTGTTTCTTAGTTAATACTTGCATGGGTATATCTCAAGGACTACAACCTCTTATAGGATATCATTATGGAGCGAACAAAATAAAGAGAATGAGACAATTATTATATATAACTATTGGTGTATGTGCAATAGGTGGAACATTAGTATACACAGGAATTAATTCATTTGGAAGAGAACTTATACAAATATTTGGAATAGGTAGGGAAAATATAGAATTTGCATATAACGAAATATTAATATATTGTTTAGGAAGCCCTATCATAGGTGTCATATTTGCAATGAGTGGATATTATCAAGCCATAGGAAAAAATATATATGCTAACATATTGTCAGTAGGAAGGGGATTTTTGTTTCAGTTTGTATTAACAATGATTTTACCTCCAATAATAGGTGTTAGAGGAGTTTTCTTATCACTACCTTTAGCTGAACTAATTACGTTAACTATACTATGTATGATTTTAACAATTGAGAAATATAAAAAGCACAAGTCATCTAATGGTCAAAATTCTAGTTTAGAACAAATAATGTAATTGTAGTAAATATAGTTGAATATATAAAAGAATATTGATTGACAGATACTAATGTTAAAATATAAAAAAGGAGAGTTTCACTCTCCTTTTTTATATTTTATTTTGCTTCTTTAAAGTCTATATGTAAGAATAGATCTTTCACACTATCTATCTGAACATCTGTAATAATACATTTGTATACTTGATTATTTAGATTTAGTTGAATACAACCATTATGATTTTTAGAATCTATTAATCTAGTGAAATCTGTTTTGTATACTGAAATAGGTATGCTTTTATCTAATTTATTTCCATATATAACACCTGGAATATACCCTTTACTTCTTATAGATTTAGTTTTTTCATTTAAATCTCTATCAAATACATTTAACATAATATCCTCCTTATATCGATAATAATCTTAGGCTTGTTTACCTTTAATTAATACTATTAAGGATACAAAATTTTTATTCATAAAATTTAGTATAAAAACAATTAAGAATACCCATTTTTAGATAAGCGATAAAGAGATAACATGTTTGACCTAAAGGGAGTTAGGAAATATATAAAATGTAAAATATTTTTATGATCTAATATATTTAATATATGTGGAAATATAAAAATCATTATTTTATAATATTATTTAGGTAGTAATAAACAGGGGGAGAGGGTTAATGTTATTTAAAACCGAGAAAGAAGATACACAAACTAGTAATAATATAATAATGGATAATATACCATTTCCAATATGGATAAAAAATTTAGATGGGAAATTAATTGCCGTGAACAAGGCATTTAAACATATATACAACTTTAAAAATAATGAAGATATAAGTGTAATAAATAACAAATGCTTAGAATGTAGCAATAATTATATATGTAATGAAGACTTTAAGTCTGTAATTATAACTAAAAAGCCTAAAAATTTTGAAGTGTGTATAAATGGTAAATTTAGACAGTGTTATGTTACTCCTTATATAAATGAATACGAAGAAATGATAGGCGTAATTGGTATATTAATAGATATAACACCTTTAAAGGAAGAGCAAAGTAAATTAGAAGAGAGAGAAAATATATTAAGAACAATAATAGATACATTGCCACAATACATTTTCTATAAAGATAGAGACAGTAAATATATAGGGTATAATAAAAAATGGAAAGAACATTATGATGCATTAGGAATAGAAAGCATGATAGGGAAGAATGATATTGAAACCCAAACTGTATCTGAAGAAGTAGCTAGAGGATTTATGGAAGAAGATAAAGCAATAATAGAAAGTAAAAAAATGAAAGTTATTGAGCGAAGAATCAAATGTCCTGATGGGAGAGAAAGAATAGAAGAAACTATAAAAGTACCAGTTATAGATGAACAAGATCAAGTATGGGGAATAGTAGGTATATCTAGTGATGTTACTGAAAAAATAGAACTTAAAGAAAAACTAATGAAACTTAGCTTTACAGATAGCTTAACCGGGGTATACAATAGAGCTTGTTTTGAAGAGAAAAAAGAAGAATTAAATAATATTGAGCATCTTCCTATAGGAGTTATAATGGGAGATGTTAATGGTCTAAAAGTTATAAATGATACATTTGGTCATCTTGAAGGAGACAGATTATTAAAGGAAATGGCGAAGATATTAAAAAGTGTAACTAGAGAGGAAGACTTCATATTTAGGTGGGGTGGCGATGAATTTGTTATACTTATGCCAAATTGTGATGAACAAAAATGTGAAGAAGCAATATCTAAAATAATTGACGAATGTGAAAAATGTGACTTTAATCTTATTGATATGAGTATTTCTTTAGGATCATCTATAAAAAATTGTTTAGGTGAAGATATTTATACAAATCTCCAAGAAGCAGAAGAAAAGTTATATAGACAAAAGTTTTTAAATTCTAAAAGCGTAAGAAGCTCCATAATATTTTCATTAAATAAATCCCTTCAAGAAAAAAAATTAGAAACCGAACAACATACTCAAAGGCTAACAAATTATGCGATTAAAATAGGAAAAAGGCTAGGATTTACAACTGCTCAATTAGATGAATTAGAGCTAGTAACAAAGTTACATGATATAGGAAAAATAGGGATTAGTGAAGAGATACTCTTAAAAAAAGGAAAATTAACTGAAGAAGAATTTAATATAATGAAATCTCACACAGAAAAAGGGTACAGAATACTTCAAACATCAAGTGAATTATCACATGTTGCTATAGGTATTCTCGCACATCACGAAAGATATGATGGTAAAGGGTATCCATTGGGCCTTAAAGGAGAAGAAATTCCTATTATGGCTAGGATAGTAAATATAGTGGACTCCTATGATGCTATGACTAGTGATAGAGGATATAATATAGTAAAAAATAAAGAAGATGCTATAAAAGAAATGATGCATTGTAGAGGTACTCAATTTGACCCTAAGATTACAGATATATTTATAGATATAATAAGTAAAGAAAAATCTAGTAATACATAAAGTCTAAGATATATATACTTTAATTAAGGTTAATATGTCTTGGAGGAGTATAAAATGAGAATGTATACAAGAAGAAAAGGACACAAAAAAGGTACAGAAAGTAGCGTACCAAATGTATTTGCATTTACAGTAATCAGGAACTTTTTAACAGATAAGAGTTATAAGGATATGAGAAAAGAGTATTTTATAAATAACTTAAATAGCGATCAAGTAAATCAAGTCATGAAGGATATAAAGTGGTTATTTAAGGAGTATAAAGGGCTAGATGTAGTTACAATTGAAAGCACTTGTGGTGATACAAATAAATTTATATTATAAGTATTTAGATACAAATATTATCAAATAATAATCTAAAGTAAGCTAGTAGATAATTTCTGCTAGCTTATTTTAAAATATACAAAAAAGGTTTATTATATAAGATATAAATATATAGGAGATAATATAATGATTGTTGGAGTTATATCAGATACACATGGACTTTTGAGAAAAGAAGTGTTAGCTAACTTAAAAGATTGCAATCTTATAATTCATGCAGGTGATATAGGAAATATAAAATTACTTAAAGATTTAGAAAGTATAGCTAGAGTAAAGGCAGTAAGAGGTAATTGCGATAAAGATATAGAAAGTTTGGATATCAAGAAAAAAGAAATATTAAATGTATTAGGTAAAAAAATATATTTAATACATAATATAAAAGATAAAGATATAGACTTAAAGAATCAGGATTTTGATATCATTATATATGGGCACTCCCATAAATTATCTATAACTAAAGAAAGAAATACAATATATATAAACCCAGGGTCAGTAGGGCCAAAAAGGTTTAAACTTCCTACTACTATGGTGAAATTATATATAGACTTTAATGAAGAAGTTATAAATAAAATAGATAATGAATTAATAAAATTTGAAGATATATATGTAGAGATTATAAATATCTAAAAATAGATAAAAAAATTACTAGATAGGATAAAAATATGTTTGGTTATGTAAAAGTTAATAAAATGGACCTAACATTTAGAGAATATGAACATTACAGAGGATATTACTGTGGGTTATGCAAATATCTAAAAGATAATCATGGAGAAATATCAAGGTTATCTCTAAATTATGATATAACATTTTTAATATTGGTATTAACTTCAGTTTATAGACCCAAATCTTCAGTTATAGAAGAAGGATGTATAGTAAATCCATTTAAAAAGAAAAAGAAAATAACAAATGAAATTACAGAATATGCAGCAAGCATGAATGTACTTTTGACATATTATAAATTAGAAGATAATTTAAGAGATGATAATGGAATAAAAGATAAACTAGCATATAGTATATATAAGAAAAAGCTTAAATTAGCTTATGAAAAGTATCCTAAAAAAGCAGATACAATAAAAGCTCAGCTAGACAACTTATATAAATTAGAAAAAGAAAATAATACTAATATAGATATGGTATCTAATACTTTTGGAAATCTTATGGCTGAGATTTTTGCATATAAAGAAGATGAGTTTGAGTATGATTTAAGAAGAATTGGATTTAATGTAGGCAAATATATATATATACTTGATGCCTATGAAGATTTAGAAAAAGATTATAAAAAAGGTAGATATAATCCATTTATAGAATATATAAATAAAAAAGATGAACTAAAAATAAGAGTAGATAAGCTTATAAGCTTGTCTTTAGGAATGTTATCTAATAGTATAGATAATTTGGATATAAAGATAAATAGAGGAATAATAGAAAATATAGTGTATTCAGGAGTATACCTTAGATATCAAAATATATTAGAAAAAGGGTGTGAAGTAAATGTACAGTAATACTTATAATAATGAAATGTTTAGTCCTATAATTAAACTAATGAATAACAAAGATTTTGAAAAGGCATATGAGCTATTAAATAAAATGAAAGATAGATGTGCAAATTGGTATTATCTAAATGGAGTATCTGCTATGAATATAGGATACTATGAAGAAGGTGAAGAATGTATAAAAAAAGCTAATACAATAGAACCTGGTAATCCTGAATATGAAAAAGCTTTAAAACAATATAATTTCTATAGAGATGATTATAGAGATAGATCATATAGATATAATAGAAGAAGACGTTCGGATTTAGACGGATGTTGTTGCTGTTGTTGTGATGACTGTTGTTGCTGTTGTGGAGATGATTGTTGCGAAGATTGTATGAAGCTATGGTGTTTAGATTCTTGTTGTGAATGCTGTGGTGGTGATTTAGTAGATTGCTTCTAAGGTATTAACATGAGTAAAAAAATAGCTTTAGGAGGAGTCTTATTAGCAATAAACATAATTATATTAATGCTTATAAACATAATACCTATAAATACATTATTTTTAATGGGGATTGCCTCACTAGTAATCTCTATAGTTATAATGGAATTTGGTCCTAAGATGGGAGTTGCCTTTTATTTAGGAGTGTTTATACTAAGCTTTTTTGTTATGGCTAATAAGTTTCAATGGATTTTATATATATTTACTTTTGGAGTGTATGGATTATTCAAATATATAATAGAACAAGATAGATCAATATACATTGAATATATATTAAAATTAGTATTTGCCAATATTACAATAGGCATAGTATGTTTTATGATAAAAGCATTTATATATATACCTATAAATATTTTTACAATAATATTTTTTGAAGTTGCATTTTTAGTATATGACCATATTTATAGTTTATTTATAGAATATTACAATAATAAGCTTAAAGAAATATTAAAAAAAATATAAATATATAAAAAGGAGCATCTTAGGATGAATATATCAATCTAAAGGTGCTCTTTCTTTTATATAAATATATTTTTATAAATTCTATTGTAGAAATTTATAGTGAATATTTCATAGAATAGAATTAATTAGTCTATACTATATATTAAAAAATTCTCTTTGTTTTTCATTAATTTCCCTATCACATTTAGAACAATGGTAAGACTTAGATATATTAGAAAATTTACCTAAATCACTATCGAAAGACATTTTAGACTTATCTGTAATTCCAACTACAGTTAAATTTGAACCACAATTTGTACAATTTTGTATAGAGCATAACTCATTTAATCCCTCAATAGATACATCCTTAAGGTCTTTATTACAATTGCAGCACACGATTAAGTTAGATAGCTCTCTAGAAATTTCTATGGGTTTATCTTCTTCTAATGAGTATTTATATTCTACAGATTCAGAAACTCTATATCCAGATTCAAAAATATTGTGTTTACAATAGCTACAAAGATACTTTGGAAAATATTTATTTTCTTTATTGTCGTTTAAATTCGATATAGAATCATTTATTTCTTTCACTACTATATCTTCATTAATATCATCACAAGACGAAGGATTTTCAAGGTAATTAAGTATATCTAAAGCCTTATTTTGTTTTGCTATGAAAATAAGATGTTCTTTTATATTAGGATAAGCATTATTTTTAGAAGGCGCAGTTAAGTCGATAAGGTTATTGCTTATAGCATGCTTTACTATAGATTTATAATTATATTTAATAGCAAAAAATAGCACCATTTCATCAAAAATATTATCACTCATCTTTCCTGAAAACTCAATCCATAAGTCAGGAGATTCAAGATATAAGTTTTTACTAAGCTTTTCTATAGAATCTTCTAAGTTGTTATTTGAATTATTTTCTTTATGATTCATATTAACCTCCTTTAATAAGTTAAAAAGCCCAAGAGTATTATATCAAGGACTTTTCAAATATTTATTATTAAAAATTATCTAGACTAGATAATTAAATTTATGTTATATACTAAGGATATCTACGTTCGGAGAAAGTGAATATACTATATCTTTTCTTTCGACTACTATTTTAGCAGCATTAGATATAACAGGGTCTTTTGCTATGTGATTTAGAAGTTCTTTAGTTGGATTTATAGCTATAGGGTTGCCAACTCTTCTTAACATATTAATATCACCATTTGTATCTCCGTAAGCATAAGAAATAGATAAGTCTATATTATATTTTTTTACGAAGTCATCAATAGCAGTATTCTTACTTTTAGAGTCCCACATAGGAATTACTGTGCCATTGAACGTTCCGTTTTCAAAAACATAATTACTTCCTATAAAATCAGTAACATTATACTTTTCAGCCATTTTTCCAACTAAGAAATCAGGGCTACCAGATATAAATATTACTATATGATTATTTTCTAAGTGCCATTTTATTCTTGAGCGAGTGTATTTATATACTCTATCTGACTTAAGCTTTATAACTTGATCACTAGTAAAGTCAATATAATTTTTATCAAGTCCTATTAGAGATTCTACATATAAATTACAAACATCATCTAGATAATCATCATAATTACCTTGTCTTTTATCCCAATTCATAAAAGCATCTCTTGCATTATCGTACCATGCTTTTTGATCTATTATGTCATACTTAATAAGCTTTTTAAAATGTTCAACCATAAGAGAGTCTCTATAGAGAGTACCATCTATATCAAAAAAAGCTGCTATATTTCTCATTAATATCACCTCTATTAAACATTTATTTTATTATATTACAAAATTTATTTAAGTTGTGAACTTATACAAAATAAATTTAAATTTTTTTTGGTAGATTTTATTATTTTATATTATAATTTATAGTTAATAGTTAAAATCTAATTACAGAATATCTTATGAGACTATATGTTATTTATAACATATGTATTAATAAGAAATTATATTGATATTTAAGAAAATATATTAAATAAATATCTCCAATAAGGAAGTGATTTTGTGAAATTCAAATATGCAAAGGTAACCAATTCTAGATTAATGGGAAGTATGGGACTTTTAATAATATGGCAAGAAAAAAGTGATAAAATATATCAATACTTTTTGCTAGATTCAGAAGGACTTGGACTGGCAGATTATGTAAGTTTAAAAAACCCTACTATAGATGAGTCTCATAGAGAAGAAGAAAGATTAATGGGTGGATTGGGAGCTGATAGAATAGATATATCAGAAGAAGAAGCTTTATTTTTAGTTAATTATTACGGAAATAAAAATTCTTACTATGAAAAACCATTACCAGGAGAGGTAAAAGAGTATATAGATATTATCGAAAATTATGAACCAAAATTAAAACTTGAAGATATATATCCTATAATTTGCAAGAAAATTACTGATGAAGTAGAATTTATAAATTATATGACTATGAGATTTATAGCATGGGATAGAGAAAGTTTAAGATATTTTTCAGGAAGTGAAGAGATAGGTAATATGCATATTACAAACATAAATGGAACACTCCTAAAAAATAAAGTAATACCAAAGGGTAATGGAAGGTATATAAGCGAAGCACTTTACGAAGATAGTGATGGATATTATTTATGTAGAATAGCTTTTAGTATATCAAAAGAAGAAAATGGATTTAAGATAAACTCTATTTTAGTAGGAGATAAAGAAGGAATTTTTGACTTTGAAGTTTTTGATGAAATATCAAAAGAAGAGTTCGTAAGCATTTATAGTTTAAAAAATAAGGAAGAGTTTATAGAAAAGTTTTATATAGATAATCCATTTTTATTAAGAAGTGACATGGAAGAGGGAACATTCTTCACTAGATTTAATTTTGATAATCACCATGTAGCAAAAGAAGTGTACCTTATAAGTAATGACATAAAGGCTATTTATTATCAAATAGGGAATGAGTTTTTTGTAGGAACTTACAGTGATAGAGATAAAAAATATATAAACAAGTTACTTCAATGTAATTATTCCGATTATATAGAAATTAAAGAGGAAATGTATTTTGAGGAAAATGTACTTTATGATTTTGTAGAATCTGGTGCAGATGATTTTGATTATTTCTTAGAATAGTAAAATATTGATAAAAAATAAAGCCACGACTTAACTGTCAGTGGCTTTATTCTGTATTTATAATATTGGGGGAATATTATGAGGAATACATTATTATTTTGGACAAATTTTAAAATTTTATAACAATTAAATTAAAAAAAATTACATTTCTTCCTCATCAAATTCTTCCATGTTTATTTGAGGCATCATACCCATCATCATACAAGGATTATACATCATGCCCGGCATCATAGGCATCATCATGCCCGGCATCATATTCATACCACCCATCATTTGGGGCATCATAGGCATACTACCCATCATCTGAGGCATCATAGACATGTTATTCATCATTTGAGGCATCATATTCATACCTTGATTCATATACACACTATCCATATCCATGTCCATATCATCAAAATAGAAATCATCATCTAACATTGCATATTGATTATCCATCATAGGATAATTAATGTAAGGATTCATATAAGTCATATAGTACCCAGAATTACCGTAGTCCATTTGGCGTTGATTATAATAAGGATTAACATACATCATAGGATCTATATAAGGTGTAGGGTATATATAATTAGGATCCATATCGCCATTTTGTTTGTGTGAGAAATTATCAAAACTCATAGTAAATCATCCCTCCTAAAGTATTACTTACTAAATAACAATTCACTTTAATAATATATATATTACTAAAAATCTTATTATGTGCATTTTATAAAAAAATAGTTAATATTAGTTGCAAAAATTTGGACATGGGCATATAATTATATATATGAACAATTATTCATATATTGTTATGAATTTGGAGGAATTAAGATATGAGTGAAAATATAAAAGAAAAAATAAACTCGTGCAATTGCGAGGAAATTCATGAAGATATAGTAAAAAGAGCTCAGACAACAATGCCAGAAGAAGAGATGCTATATGATTTAGCAGAATTATTTAAGGTATTTGGAGATACAACAAGAGTAAAAATTTTATATGCACTGTTTTCAGATGAAATGTGTGTATGTGATATTGCAAGTTTATTAGGAATGACTCACTCTGCAATATCTCACCAGCTAAGGGTATTAAAGCAAGCTAGATTAGTTAAATTTAGAAAAGAAGGAAAGGTTGTTTATTATTCTTTAGATGATTGTCACATAAGCAAAATATTTGATTGTGGTTTATGTCATATACAAGAAACATACAAAAGATAGGAGGAGTGAGTTATGGATGCTAGTAGTATAATTAGAAAAGAACTGATACTAGGTGGATTAAATTGTGCACATTGTGCAGAAGTAATAAATGAAAAAGTATCTAAACTAGATGGTGTAGAATCATCAAACTTAAATTTTATAAATAAAAAGCTTGTATTAAACATACAAGAGGGTGTAAATGAAGAAGAAATTATAGAGAAGGCCATAAAGATAATAAATGATACAGAACCAGGATTAGATATAGAAATAGTCTCAAATTCTAAAGTCATTAAAAGAGAATTAATATTAGGTGGATTAAATTGCGCTCACTGTGCAGAAGTAATAAATGAAAAAGTATCTAAGTTAGAAGAAATAGATTCTGCAAATTTAAATTTTATAAACAAAAAACTTACAGTAAATATAAGAAAATCTTTTGATGAAAAAGAAACTATAAATAAAATAGTAGGCATAGTAAATGCAACAGAACCAGGTTTAGATATACAAATAAAAAATGAAAATGGTAATATTAAAAAATCAGAAGTTAAAGAAGAAAAGAATGATATAAATAAAAAAGATATAATAAAGTTAGTAATAGGGTCATTAGTATATATTTTTGGGATATATCAAATTGCAACTGGATTTGAAAGTAAACTTGCAGATGCAATGTTTATAATAGCCTATGTAATAGTAGGTGGAGAAGTTTTATTAAAAGCACTAAAAAATGCTATAAGAGGTCAAATGTTTGATGAAAACTTTTTAATGTCTATTGCAACAATTGGGGCATTATCAATTGGTGAATTACCAGAAGCAGTAGGAGTTATGCTTTTCTATCAATTAGGAGAATTCTTACAAGGTATAGCAGTAGGAAAATCAAGAAAATCTATAACATCACTTATGAAGATAAGACCAGATTATGCAAACTTAAAAGAAGGATCAGAACTTAAAGTGGTTTCTCCTGAAGAAGTTAAAATAGGTGATGTAATAGTTGTAAAACCAGGAGAAAAAGTTCCGCTAGATGGAGTTGTTATAGATGGATATTCAATGGTAGATACATCTGCACTTACAGGAGAATCTGTATTAAGAGAAGTATCAAAAGGAGAGTCTGTATTATCAGGATTTATAAACAAAAATGCTTTATTAACTATAGAAGTTACAAAAGGATTTGAAGAATCAACAGTTTCTAAAATATTAGATTTAGTTGAAAATGCAAGTAGTAAAAAATCTAAAACTGAAAACTTTATAACTAAGTTCTCAAAATACTATACACCAGCAGTAGTTATAGGAGCTGTTTTAGTAGCAGTTGTACCTCCAATTATAATACCAGGAGCTACATTTAGTGAGTGGTTATATAGAGGTTTAGTATTTTTAGTAGTATCTTGTCCATGTGCATTAGTTTTATCTATACCACTTAGTTTCTTTAGTGGAATAGGATTTGCATCTAAAAATGGTATATTAATAAAAGGAAGTAACTATTTAGAGGCGCTTAGAGATGTTGATACAGTTGTATTTGATAAAACAGGGACACTTACAAAAGGTGTGTTTAATGTAACTAAGATTAATGCAGTTGGAATATCTGAAGAAAAATTATTAGAATACGCTGCTTTTGCAGAGGCAAACTCTAACCATCCAATAGCAAAATCAATATTAAGCTATTATGATAAAAAAGTAGATTTAGATAAAATAACTAGTTATGAAGAAATCGCAGCCTATGGAATAAGAATAAACTATAATAATGAGCTTATTTTAGCAGGTAATGAAAAATTAATGAGAAAAGAAAATATATTCTATTCACCAGCTAAAGAAGTTGGAACAGTAGTTTATATAGCTGTTAATCAAGTATATAGAGGATATATAGTAATATCAGATGAAGTAAAAGAAGATAGTGAAAAAGCTATAAAAAATCTAAAATCATTAGGAATAAAAGATGTTGTAATGTTAACTGGTGACAATGAAAAAGTAGCCAGAGCTATAGCAAAAGAGCTTGGAGTAGATAAAGTATACTCAAACCTACTTCCTAATGAAAAAGTAGATAAGCTAGAAGAAATATATGAAGGAAAATCAGAAAAAGAAAAAGTAATATTTGTTGGAGATGGAATAAACGATGCTCCAGTTTTAGCTAGAGCTGATATAGGTATAGCTATGGGAGGATTAGGTTCAGATGCGGCTATAGAAGCTGCTGATGTAGTTTTAATGACAGATGAACCAAGTAAAATATCTAAGGCAATAGAAATAGCAAGTAAAACTAATAAGATAGTATGGCAAAATATAATATTTGCATTAGCTGTAAAAGCTATAGTTTTAATATTAGGAGCAGGTGGAGTTGCTACTATGTGGGAAGCTATATTTGCAGATGTTGGTGTTGCATTAATAGCAGTATTAAATGCAATGAGAGCTATGAGATAGAAATAAAAAAACGAACTCAAATGAGTTCGTTTTTTTATTTCTATTATTATGATTAGAAAATTGTATTGAAGAAACAAATTTTATTTTTAAGTATACTTTGTATATTAATAAGAAAAATTAAAATTGTAAGGTTTATTTAAGATTAAGTTTATAATAGTGTAAATTTATTTATATATAATAAGTAAGTAATAAAACACTATAAATGAAAAAAGAGGAAATTTAATGAAAATAAAGTCGAGTAAAGTACTTATAATAATCTCAGCCATTATGGTTTTATTATTAGGAATTATAGTAAGTAACATTGTATTAAATAAAACTTATAAAACTAAATATGAAGAATTTAATTCTATAGATAAAGAAATGTTTGAACAATTATCAAGTATATATCAACAGTTCAATGAAAATGGAGATGAATTATGGACTAACAATTATAAGTTCAATGAAAAACCATTAATTTTAATAAGAACTAATAAAGATAAAGGAATTATGAGAAAATACGCTTATGCAATTAATGTAAAAGAAATTGAAAAAAGTATTTTTTCAAAGAAAATAGTTATGCCTAAATATTTAAATTTACCAGATGTTTATAGAATAAGTAAATTTGATACAAGTATGATTTCAACTTGGATGCCTTCAAACTTCGGCACTGTAACTATTGATGGTCAAAATATTTTTTACTTTAAATATAATCCTAAAATGATAGAAAATCCAGATTTATATTTTGATTTTTCTTCATTTTTATTACATGAATCATTCCATACATATAACCAAAAGGATTGGACATATGATAAAAATGATGGAGAATATATAGAAAATTATCCAGTAAATAAGGAAAACTATGCTTTAATGGGATTAGAATTTAAACTTTTAGATAAATGCATGGAAGCTAATAACAAAGAAGAAGTTAAGAAGTATTTAAAACAATGGACAACTGTACGTGCTTATAGATATGAAAAATGGCCACAATTAGAAGCAGAAACAAATACAGAAGCCATAGAAGGAACTGCAAGATATATTGAATATAAATATAATAATTTAATAGGTGGAAAATTAAGAGTTCTTGCAAATAAAGAAAAGCCATATTACGTTACTTTCTCACATGCCTTTAACTGTATCGCAGATGGAATAGCAGAATCACCATCTTATTTAGAAAGACCAATGAAGTATGAAACGGGATCTGCTTTAGGGCTGATAATGGATAAAATAAATATAAATTGGAAAAAAGATATAGAAGATAATAAAGATAAAAATGGAGAAACTCAATATGAAATATTAAAGAAATATTTTAGCATCTTAGATAAGGAAATTACAGAAGATAAAATAAATCAGATAAAAGAAGAAAATGATTATAATAAATTGCTAAAACAAGGACAAAAATTAGTTGATTTAGCAAATAACAATAATTAAAAAACTGTAAATAAGAGCAAAGTTATGTAAAAGATAGCTTTGCCCTTATTTATTTTGCTAGAAAAATTTGAATTGTAAGGTTTATTTAAGATTAAGTTTATGATGGTGTAAATCTAGATATATATAATAAATTTGTAATCACAAGAGAGGAGAACAAACATGTTAAGATGGGAATTAAAAAAAATAGTTAAAAATAAAACCTCAATAATAGCACTTATACTTATGGGACTTTTATTTATACAACTTGGGTTTGTAAAACCTATGTTAGAAACTGAAAATGAATATTTTGATGAAAGTAAAAATGAATATATAATTGACAAAAGACCAGGAGATGTAATAGCACAAGAAAAATTAAATAATAAAGTAAATGAGATAAAGTCGATTGCCAATAAGAATACTCATGGCTTAAAAGATGAAAATGAAAAGCAAATTAGCAAAATGTCAAAAGAAAAGCTAAATAAAGATAATGGTGAAAAATATAAAGATGTAACATTCTATCAAGTATTTGAAAATAGAGCAACTTTTCCTTTAGCTACACTACTTATTGTAGCTATAATAGTTACACTTTCTTCAAATTTATATACAGATGAAAGATTATCAAATGTAGATACTATAATCTTATCATCTAAAAATAAATATAAAGCTTTAAATTCAAAGCTTTTAATATCAATAATTTTACCAATTATTGTTTACGCAATTTATTTAATTGCAACTTTTATAGCAACATATATTCAATACGGAGCTCCGATAAATGGAGGTTTACAAGCATATAGAATATCTAATATAGCAAGTTTAGTTAGAGAGATGAATATTGTTCAATATATAGCATCTGAAATAGGGGTAGTATCTTTAGTATTTATAGCAATATCAATATTCTCGGCTTTATTCTCGTTTATAACTAAAAACTCAATACAATCTATATCTTGTTCAATTTTGTTTATAGCTATCGGTAAAATATTAGTATTTTTACAATTTTTACCTTATAACTTAATGATGATAATACACCAATGTAGTTTTATAGATATACTTTCAAAAAATAGTTTTATATCTACTGCATATATGGGACAAATTAAACTATTCTCAATGAATTTTGACTTAGTCACAACTTGCTTAAGTACATTAGTATTAATAGTTTTATCTGGGATACTACTAAATGTTTACGTATTCAAGAAAATATTAAATAGATAAATAAAAACATGGAGGAAGTAAAAATGAATAAATTAGAAATTGTAAATTTAACTAAAACATATAAACATAAAAGTGCAAATGAAAATATAAGTTTAACTTTAAATAGTGGAGTATATGGTTTATTAGGACCTAATGGGGCTGGTAAATCAACTTTAATGAAGCAACTAGCAACTAAAACAACTCCAAGTAGTGGAAAAATATTATATAACGAAAAAGATATAAAGTCTTTAGATGATGAATATAGAGCATTAGTTGGATATTTACCACAAGAATTTGATGCATATAAAAACTTTAAAGCGAGAGAATTCTTAATGTATATGGCAGCTCTTAAAGGAATGAGCAATAGTGAAGCTAAGAAAAGAGTAGATGAGCTATTAAAATTAGTAGGTCTTTATGAAGTAAGAAATAAGAATGTATCTAAATTTTCTGGAGGAATGAAAAGAAGAGTTGGTATAGCTCAAGCGTTACTTAATAACCCTAAAATATTAATATTAGACGAACCAACAGCAGGTCTTGACCCTCAAGAAAGAACTAGATTTAGAAATTTACTATCAAATATAGGAACGGAAACAATAGTAATACTTTCAACTCATATAATTTCTGATATAGAGTCAGTAGCTAAAGAAACTATTATGATAAAAGATGGTAAATTATTACTAAAAGGAACTCACAGAGAAATTTTAGAAGATATGAAAGGTAAAGTATATACAATAACTACAAATAATGAAAGTGAAGTAAATGAGATTCAAAGAAATTACAAAGTAGTAAGTATAAATCGTGGGGTTGAAGATACTCAATTAAGAATAATAAGCGATAAAGCACCATCATATGAAAATTCAAAACTAACTGAACCAAGGTTTGAAGATGTTTACATGTTCTACTTTGAGTTAGAAGATGCAAGGGAGGTATAATCATGTTCTCAGTTATCAAGGCAGAGATAAAAAAGAATTTTAAGCTTGGGGTAATTATTGTTTGGGCGTTAACAGTATTTCTAGCATATAGTTCTACTTATAATTTTGATGTTAATGAAACATATGCAAATTTATTTTCTAAATGGTTTGGCCTTGCTCCATTTATGGGATTAACTATGTTTATGATGTTTTCAGGAAGTTTTATTATAGAGTATAATTCAAACATGGATGGATTAATAAAAGCTACAAAAAATGGTAAAAAACAGTTAGTTATAAGTAAATTTATAGCAGCTGGAATAAGTGCTAGTATAGTAAATATTACAATATTATATACAATGGTATTAAGAGCATTAGTATCTTTAAACTTTAAAGGATTAAATACTCCATTAAAGAATTTATGGTACTTTGGAAATAGCGGATCTAATATGACAGTAATTCAAATGATATTAATGATGACTATTAACATAATAATAGGATCATTCTTACTAGCAGCTTTAGGATTATTTTTATCATCAATAAGTAAAAATGCAATAGTACCATTTTTAATAGGTGGAGCATGTATGGCAATACCTTACTTTATGGAAGCTAGAGGTATGGTTAGTAATGTTTTAGAATGGCCTATATTAGGAATGTATGCAACTCCAATTATAAGATACAAATTACCAGCAAGCATATGGGCTGTATTTATAGGGACAAGTATAGTAGGAGTGGTATTATTTTACAATTTAGCTAAGAGAAGATTTTTAAGTGAAAGATAGTCTATAAATATAAATAATTTAGAAATAATAAAAAGAAAAGCAAAACACTAGTTATGCTTTTCTTTTTTCATTAAAAATAAAATGTGCAAATATGGTATAAATTAAATATAAAAAGAACGTAAAATTAAAAATAATATGTAATAATAAAAATTATATTACTGTGATAGGAGGGTCTTAAGTGGAGTCTTTAATAAGAAAAAGTAAGATATTAGTAGTTGATGATGAAATAGAGATATTAAATCTAATAAAAAAGGCACTTGATAAAGAAGGATTTAAAAATATTTATATAGCTGATAATGGAACTAAAGGATTAGAAATATTTGAAAGAGAAAATCTGGATTTAGCTATATTAGATATTATGCTTCCAGATATTGAAGGATATGATATATGTAAAAAAATAAGACAAACATCAGACATACCAGTACTATTTTTATCAGCAAAAGGAGAAGAATTAGATAAATTAGTAGGGTTATCTTTAGGTGCTGATGATTATATAACAAAACCATTTAGTATAAAAGAACTAGCACTTAGAGTAAAAATTCAGCTTAGAAGGAGTAAGAAACAATTTAATGTAGAAGAAAAAGAAAAAGATAACATTATAAAAGCAGGGCCATTTGAAGTAAATGATAAAACTTTGGAAGTTAAGAAAAATGGAGAGTTGTTAGAACTAAAACCTAAAGAATTGAAGATGTTTATGTATATGGTAAAACATAAAAATCAGATAATAAGTAAAGAAAAGTTTTGTGATGAAGTGTGGGGAGATGATTTTATAGGATATGATAATACTATAATGGTTCATATAAGAAGGTTAAGAGAAAAGGTCGAAGATAACCCTTCAAAACCTGAGTATATACTAAATGTAAAAGGACTTGGATATAAATTTGTAATAAAAGAATAATTAGCTAAGGATGGTTTAGTATGAAATGGAAATTAACTTTAAAGTACCTTTTATCAACTGTAATAGTTGCTATGATAGTTGTTCAATTAAATATAGCTATAGCTATTTTTATATCTGTGATGATAAATGTAAACCCACCACACAATGGACATGGAATATTTAATAATGTAGAATTATTTGTAAGAGATTTTAATAAAAATATTTTTAATGATACATATGATATAAATAATGTCTATGTAAATGACAAGGGTAAAGAAATTTTAAAAAAAAGTAGTCTATGGATACAAGTATTAGATAATAATGGAAATGTGATTTATAAGTATAATACACCTGATAATATACAAAATAAATACACACCTGTTCAGTTAATAAATACATATAAATATTCTGGGGTAGAAGGTAATAAATCTACTGTTTTAGTTGCTGAAAAAAATATAAATAATTACTCATATACATATCTAATTGGATTTCCTATGACTCAGGTAGATAAAATAAATATAACTACTGATGCAGACTCAATAAAAAATATAATATCAAAAGTTTTATTATCTATTATAGTAGTGGATATAATAGTAGCCACGGTAATAGGGTATATGTTTAGTAAGTCTTTAACTAAACCTGTAAAAAGCATAATAGGTGGAGTTGAAGATTTAGCTAGTGGAAACTATGAATCATACTACAAAGAAAAAGGAATATATAAACCTGTATTTAATAAGTTAAATAATCTAGCAGATACATTGAAGGAAAATGAAAGAGAACGAAAAAAAATCGAATCTATGAAGAATGAATGGATTGCAAATATATCTCATGATATAAAAACACCTTTGGCATCTATAAAAGGATATGCAGAGTTAATGTCTAGTGATTATGATATAGAGTCTGATGAAGTATCTCAATATGCAGAAATTATAGATAGTAAGGCTAACTATATAAAAGAATTAGTAGATGATCTAAATTTAACTATGAAGCTAAAGGATGGATATTCGAATATATCTAGAGAGGAAAAGAATATAGTATCACTGGTTAGAGGATGCATTATAGACATTCTTAATGATCCTAAATATAGTCACGTAGATATAGATTTTAATTCTAGTGAAGATAAAATAATATTAGATATAGATGAGTTACTTATGAAGAGAGTAATAAATAATATATTATACAATTCTATTATTCATAATGATGAAGATGTAAGTATAAAAGTAAATGTAGCATCAAATGAAAAGACTCATATAATCATTGAAGATAATGGCAAGGGAATATGTCAAGAAGATCTTAAGTATATTTTTGAAAGGTACTATAGAGGGACTAATACAGGTGATGCCCATAAAGGCTCAGGTTTAGGAATGGCTATAAGTAGAGATATTGTAAAGGCTCATAATGGAGAAATAAAAGTAGAAAGTAACATAGGTATTGGTACTAAAATAGAAATAATACTTTAAATAAATAAAAAGGAGACTAATCAAGGATGATAGCTCTCCTTTTTTTATTTATATTACATAATTAAATACACAGAAAAAGTGAGTTAAACTTCCAAGCATTATAAATATATGGAAGATTTCATGAAAACCTAAGTATTTAAAGTCTAAAAATTTTGGTTTAGTTGCATATATTAAAGCTCCTATAGTATAAAAAACACCACCTAATACAAGTAAAGAAACTCCATGGAATGATAAAGCTTTATACAATGGGCTAATAAGGAATATAGAAACCCATCCCATAGCAACATATATAGCTGTAGAAATCCATCTAGGGCAGTTAAACCAAATTAATTTAAAAGACACACCAGCAACAGCAGTAGCCATTATAACTCCAAATAAAATCCATCCAGTAGAACCATCTAAAGCAATTAGGCAAAATGGAGTATACGAACCTGCTATTAAAACAAATATCATAGCATGGTCTAATCTTCTTAAAAATCCTATTACCTTATCACTAGAAATAACTAAATGATAAGTTGCGGAAGCTGCATACAGAAGAATCATACTTAATCCGAATATTATTACAGCTGTTAGGTCTAAGGTAGATGGGGTATTTAATGTTGTTTTTATTACTAATGCTAGTAGTCCAATAAAAGACAATATTGCACCAGCAAGATGAGTAAAACCATTAATTGGCTCTCTAAGATAATTATTCATAATTTACCTCCATAAATTAAAGTTGAATATATAATTTATTTTACGTGTTTTTACACAAATAAGTAAATAAACCAACAAATTATAACAAAATTAGTATCTGGTTTTAATACTATATTACTATTATACTCTAAATTATAAATGTATATATACTTAAAAAAAATTTACTATATAAAAATAAAATCAAATTAACTGGAAATTCTCTTAAATACAAGAGTTTGGGATATATTTATTATATTTAAAATATAAAAAATAATAATTTTTTTAAAAAATTTTAAAAAAGGTATTGACGATGTATTTTCAGGGTGATATAGTATTACTTGTCCGAGAGAGATTCGGATGAAACAAAAAAGTAAGCGCCGACACAGTCGCTTAAAATGAACTTTGAAAATTAAACAGTAGGTTAATTTATATAACTAAAATGATTCTTTAAAGAATCGAAAACAACCAAGCCAGATATTCAGATAATGATAGTCTGAGCAGGAAAACTTATATTTGAGAGTTTGATCCTGGCTCAGGATGAACGCTGGCGGCGTGCCTAACACATGCAAGTTGAGCGATTTACTTCGGTAAAGAGCGGCGGACGGGTGAGTAACGCGTGGGTAACCTGCCCTGTACACACGGATAACATACCGAAAGGTATGCTAATACGGGATAACATGAGAGAGTCGCATGGCTTTCTTATCAAAGCTTTTGCGGTACAGGATGGACCCGCGTCTGATTAGCTAGTTGGTAAGGTAACGGCTTACCAAGGCGACGATCAGTAGCCGACCTGAGAGGGTGATCGGCCACA
>JARKUZ010000064.1 GCA_029851945.1 Terrisporobacter sp.
TGAACCAAGCCCGCCTTCTCCATCTAAGTAGGATTTAACAACCTTCATTTTAAAGTTAAAATCATATTTAGCCATAAAAACACCCCAATCGTTAGATTTTGGTCCAACAATTGGGGTGCAGTACAAATTCCATACACTTTTTTTATACAATAAAGGATATAAATTACCTTGTTTGTTGATAATTTACAATCATAATTTCTTAAATAAGTAAAATAATTACTCTTCTCCTAATAAAGGTAATTGATAAGAAAATAGTAATTCATTAATTTGCATTATACTTAAATTATTATTTATGCCAAAAATAATAATACTATCTTTTTTAACCTTGGCATACAATTCTCCTGCATTACCAATTTTTAAAGCCTTATTACTTTCTTCTAAAGTGAAATTAGAACCTATACAAAGTTGTAAGATTTTATCTCTGCTAGGCTTTTTATCACCTCTCAAAATTTCATAAGCATAAGTTCTATCTAAATCAGCATTTTTTATTACATTACTTTTACTAAGGCCTTTTTCCTTAAAAGTTTTTGAGAAATATTCATGTAAAAGTATATCTTTAGAATTATTTAAAGTCTTTGATAGATAATCTTCTAAATTTGATTCGTTATCAATATTTTTTAATAAGCTCATTAATTCTATAGTTTCTAAATTTTTTATATTATCCATATAGTATTTTCACCTCTTCAAATAATATGATATAATTTTAAGGTTAGAAAATCAACAATAAGGAGTGTAAAATTTGAGTTTAAATGCAGAGTTTAAGCTATCTTTATATGAAGAACTAAAGTTACTACATAAGAGTAGAAAAGGAAAAATTTTTTTAGCTCAAAATATACAAGATGAGAAGATATATATTAAAAAAGAAATAAAAGAGTATACAAAAGAAATTTATGAGAATATAAGCAAAATTGATAGTATAAATATGCCTAAAATTTATGATTTATTTGAATTAAATGATAAATTAATCGTAATTGAAGAATTTATAAATGGTGATACATTACAATCAATTTTAGAAAAAGAAAATAAATTAGAAGAAAAAGAAGTTATAAAATATATGATTTCTTTATGCGATATTTTAGATGAAATACATAATTTAAACCCTCCTATAATACATAGAGATATCAAGCCAGCTAATATTATTATAAGTAGTGACAATGTACTTAAATTAATAGATTTTGATATTGCTAGGACATATAAAGATGGAGAAAATATGGATACCACACTTTTAGGTACTAAAGGATATGCATCTCCTGAGCAATTTGGATTTGACCAAACAGATTGTAGAAGTGATATATATGCTATGGGTGTAATGATGAATGTTTTAACTACAGGTAAGCATATAAAGGAAGAATTAAATAATACGTTATTAAAAGATATAATAAAAAAATGTACTAATATTTCGGCAGATGAAAGGTATCAAAATGTTTTTGAACTAAAAGAAGCATTGGAATCTAAACTATACTGTAATAATAATATTAAATTAAATAATGTAAATATAGTTGATGAAAATATAGATTTTAATAAATATGCTATAGATAGTAATTTAAAGTCTAATAATATAAATGAAAGTAATTATATTAAGAGAAATAGTGCTAATAAAAGTTTACTTAAAAAGATACCTGGTTTTAGGAGGACTAAAATAATAAATATGATATTAGCTAGTTTGTTATATTTATTTTTAATATTTGCCCTATTTATTGCACAGAGTTTTACTGAATTTATAGAAAATATAGTCATGATTATTATGATATTATCAATGTTTTTTATACTTACAAATTTCTTAAATATAAAAGAAAAGTTACCAATAATTAAAAGTAAAAATAAATCAATAAGTCTATTTGGTTATTTTATTTATATGAATATTATATTTTTTGTATGTGGTGGAGTTTTAACTTTATTACAATAATAAAATATTATAATTAAAAAAATTTCATTTGTATGCTGAGAGCATACCAACCCAACTAAATAACTTTATATAATAAAATCATAATAAGAGTTATTTATGGAGGTTAAAAAATGAAAAAAATATTAATAGGAATAATTATAGGATTTGTAGTAATTATAGGAGGGTGTGCTGCATTATTTGGAGCTGGAGTCTCTAGTGTAGATAATGCAATTAAAGAAGTTGAACAACAAACAGTAAAAGAAGACACTAAAGTTCAAGAAATGGCAAAAAACATAAAATGGGAAGTTAAAAAGGATGCATATAGCACTAAAATAGTAGGTGTATTTGAAAATACAAGTGATGAAAAAATAGAATATGTTGAATTTGAATATAAATTAATAGATTCAGATGGAACAGTTATAGAAAGTTCATTTACAAATGAAACAGAAGTTAGTCCAGGAGAAAAAAGAAAAGTAGAAATACTTTGTATAGAAAATGATTTTGAAAAATTTGAAGTGAATGCAAAATCAAGTGCTTTCTAAAAATTATATATAAGAAAAGATTTATTGTTTCAAGTGTGTATTTTAATATAAAATGCACACTTTTTTTGTTAAGTACAATAAATCTTAAGAAAAGTTAAGAATTGCTTATAAATTGTTTAAGATATATTTTCTAGAATTAAATCAACAAATTAATAAATCAAAAGGGAGAATATATCATGAAAACAAAAAACAAGCTAGTGTTAGCAATAATAATTATTACAATTATATTTATAAACAAAGTAGATTTACGTGGGAAATTAAATTACAGCAATGAAAGTTATACACAAGAAGAGAAAATAAGTGATGAAAATTCAAATTTATTATTAGTAAATAAAAGTAATCCCATATCAGCAGATTATAAACCAAATAAATTAGTAAAACCTAAAGTATCATTTCTTAAAGATACTAAAGATGAATCTAGACATATGGATGAGGTTGCAGCGAATGCTTTAGAAAAATTATTTAAATGTGCAAAAAAAGAAGGTATAATACTTATTGGCTCATCAGCCTATAGATCTTATGAAAGCCAAGTCAAAATATATAATAAAAATGTATTAGAAAAAGGTATAGACTATGCAAATAAATATGTTGCTATACCAGGAAAAAGTGAACATCAGACAGGCTTAAGTATAGATATTACTAATAAATCTAGAGCTTTTGGCAAAACAAGTATAGAAGCTCAGTGGTTAGCAAATAATGCACATAGATTTGGATTTATACTTAGATATCCTGAAGGGAAAGAAGATGTGACTGGATATAATTATGAACCATGGCATATAAGATATGTGGGAAAAGAGCATGCTTTAAAAATATTTACTGACAATATTACTTTAGAAGAGTATATGAGAATGATATAGTGAAAATTATAAAAATTAAGTAAGGAGAGATGATTTTGAGCAGTAAAATACTTGTTGTAGATGACGAAAAAGAAATAAGAAATCTCATTGAGATATATTTAAAAAATGAAGGATATACAGTGATAAAAGCAGATAATGGAGAAGAAGCTTTAAAAATATTAGAAAAAGAAGAAGTGCAACTAATTATTTTAGATATTATGATGCCTAAAATGGATGGTATGGAAGTTTGTAGAAGAGTAAGAGAAAATTTAAATATACCAATACTTATGCTTAGTGCTAAGTCAGAAGATATGGATAAAATACAGGGTATCATGACAGGAGCAGATGATTACTTAACTAAACCGTTTAATCCTCTTGAACTATCTGTTAGAGTTAAAGCACTTTTAAGAAGAGCTTATTATTTTAATAATAATCATGATACTAACAAAATCATAAATATTGAAAATTTAACTATAAACAAACATGAACGCACAATTAAAGTTGAAGATAATGAGATTCCTTTTACATCTAGGGAATTTGATATTATATATTTATTAGCTAATAATAGGGGAAGGGTATTTAGCTCAGAAGAGATATTTACGAAAGTTTGGAAAGAAGACTACTTTGGATCTAATAATACAGTCATGGTTCATATGAGTAGAATAAGAGAAAAGTTAGAAAAATATATAACAGGAAATAAAATAATACAAACTGTATGGGGAGTTGGTTATAAAATTGAAAAATAAAAAAAGATTTTTTAAATATGTAGTTATAAATTCCTTTGAAGTTATTATAAGTGTAGTTTTAGCTTTTTTCATATTTAATAGTTTATACATTTTATTTTATAATTTATATATGACCTTTAATTATCCTACTTTTAATAGAATAATGAATGTCTTTATGAGAATAAAAAATAATTATTTTGGAGATTTAATATATTTTATTATGGCATTATCAATATTTCTATTAATTTATTCTTTAATTACTTATAAAAAATATAAAAATATTGATATATTAGTAGATAGCTTAGAAGATATGTCAAAAGGAAACTTAGATAAGAGAATAGAGATAAACTCTAAAGGCGATATTGGTGAAGTAGCAACTAATATTAATAATATAGTTAGTCAATTAAAAAATCTTACAATAGAAGAGAGAAAAGCTCAACAAACAAAAACAGATTTAATAACTAATGTGTCTCATGATCTGAGAACACCTTTAACTTCAATAATAGGATATCTTAATCTTATAGAAGAAGATAAATACAAAGACGAAGTGGAACTTAGATATTATACGAATATAGCATATGAAAAAGCACAGAACTTGAATATACTTATAAATGATTTATTTGAATTAACTAAAATGCAAAATAGAACAATGAATTTTGATAAGATAGAGATAAATTTAGCTGAATTGATTAGTCAGATTGTTTCTCAGTTTGGTATTGAATTAAGACATGCTAATATGGAGTGCAGAATAGATTTTAAGTCAGAAAAAATTATGATAAATGCTGATCCTGTTAAGCTAGTAAGAGCTTTTGAAAATTTAATTACTAATGCCATGAGATATGGAAAAGATGGTAAATTTATTGATATTAAAGTGAAGCAAGAAGAAAATAAGGCCATCGTAGAAGTTATAAATTATGGAGAGGCAATACCTTTAGTAGATTTACCTCATATATTTGATAGATTTTATAGAGTGGAAAAGTCAAGAAATACTTATGGTGGAGGTTCAGGCCTTGGACTTGCCATTACTAAAAATATTATAGAAAGACATGAGGGGAGTATTTTAGCTACTAGTGATAATAATGCGACTATGTTTCAAGTTAAACTACCTTGTATTATTGAATCATTTTAAGGAGGGATTGTAGTGCAAATATTAGGACGTGATATTTTAATAAGTTTGATTGTTATTTTTACTATAGTATATACAAATATTCAACGTAAAAACGAGAAAGGAATTTCTTTATATAATGCAGGGATTATTTTATTATCTGTAGTCATGGTGATTATATTTTCTTTAACGGGTGTTTCTCCTATTAGTGGGTTTAATATAGAGATAAGGATTGATGAAATATCTTTTATTCCATTTAGAGGTATTATTGAAATGCTTCAAGGTGGATTAACTTTACATACCTTTGTTAATATTCTTGGTAACATTATAATGTTTATGCCAATGGGATTTTTACTTCCATTATTATTTAGTAATTTATATTCCTTAAAAAAAACTGTAGCCGTTGGATTTGGAGCTTCATTACTTATTGAGTTTACCCAATTATTTTTGATTAGAGCAACTGATATAGATGACTTGATACTTAATACTTTGGGCACAATGCTAGGATATTTAGTATTTCTTACTTTTAAAAAATTATTATCTAGATTAACGGAAAAATTTTATATAGAATCAAGATGTATGGAAAATAAATTGATTATATGTAGTTGTATATTAGTTCCTTATATGGTTATAATTATGGCTGGTTTCTATGACAGATATATTTTGTCATGATAAATTGAAATGAAATTAAGTTTTTTATATAATTATTTTTGTATTACTTTTATGAATAAAAATTTAATCTAACTTTAACCTTTTCTTAAAGATAAGCTACATTTTATTATGGTAGACTTTAATTATTAAAAAATGTAGTTTTACTACTTTTGGGAGGATATAGTGAATAAAGATAATTGCATTTCAAGGATTAAGAAAAAATATTTTGACCTTAGACCCTCAGAGGTTAAAGTGGCAGAATTTGTAATTAGAAATACAAAAGAGGCATCTAAGATGTCTATAGGGAAATTATCAGAAATAACAGGTGTTAGTCAACCAAGTATAATTAGATTTGTAAAAGCTTTAGACTATTCTGGATATAGAGAATTTAAAGATAATATGATTGCATATATTGCAAGTGATTCAGAAGCGTATAATAGGAGTTTACTACATGGTTTTAATTTAAAGAAAGAAGAGAAATTAGAAGATATACCAAGAAAAACTATAAAAGCATCAATTAAAATACTAGAAGAAACTTTAAAGTCTATAGATATAGAGTCTTTTGAAAAAGCTATTGATATGATAGTAAGTGCAAGACGAATAGATATATATGGGGTTGAAAACTCAAATAGTGTAATAAGTGATTTAAAAAATAAACTATTATACTTAGGTTTGGATGTAAGACATAGTGAAGATATATATATGCAAAATTTAAGTGCTAATAATTTGACATGTGGAGATTTGGCTATAGGTATATCTTATTCTGGAACTTCTAAAGATACAGTAGATATTATGAAAAGAGCTAAATCTTGTGGGGCAAAAACTTTGGTAATAACAAATTTTGAAGAATCACTAATTAGTAATTATGCAGATAGAATTATACATAGTAGTAATTCAAAGGGGCATATCTATGGAAACGCCATATTTTCAAGAACATCTCAGACAGCTATAGTAGATATGATTTATATGGGAATAATACTTAGTGATTATGAAAGATTTTCAAAAGTATTAGATAAAAATGGTGAAATATCTAGTTATAAAAGTTATTAAGGACGCTATGTTATGTAGTATTACTACATAATGTAGCTTTTTTTTTTACACTTTGTTAACCCTCCTTTAATCAACCAAGACTTTTAAAATGTTAATATTTGATTGTAGAAGAAATTAAGGAGATGAGAAAAATGTTAAGACTTAATAATATAAGAAAATCCTATGAAGGTACAGAGATACTAAAAGGAATCAGTATTGACGTTAAAGATGGTGAAATTGTTTCTATTTTAGGACCAAGTGGAAGTGGAAAAACTACTTTATTAAATATAATACTAGGCATAACAGATCCAAGTGATGGACAAATAATATTTAATGAAAAAGATATAACAAATGTATCTATGGAAAAAAGAGGATTTAATATAGTTTTTCAAGATTATGCTCTTTTTCCAAATTTAAATGCTTACAACAATATAGTATATGGATTAAAAAACAAACCAAACACTTCAACAAAAGAAGAAGTAGAAGAATTGATTGACTTACTTGACTTAAGAAAACATATTGATAAAAATATAGAAAATTTATCAGGAGGGCAAAAACAAAGGGTTGCCCTAGCTAGGACTTTAGTTATGAAGCCGAAGATACTTCTTCTAGATGAACCATTAAGTGCATTAGATGGAGTTATAAAAGAATCTATAAAGGATAGAATTAAGCAAATTGCTAAAGAGTTTAACTTAACGATAATAATAGTAACTCATGACCCTGAAGAAGCTTTAACTCTTTCAGATAAGGTTCTTATATTAAATGAAGGAAAGGTATCTCAATATTCTACTCCAAAAGAAATAATAGATACACCTAAAAATCAGTTTATAGAGAAGTTTATACTTAATCAATTATCTATAAAGAGAAATAACATATTCACCTTATTTGGAGGTAGTTATGCTTAAGAGAAATAAAGAAAATAAAATATTATTTTTAATAATAAACATAATATTTTTGGTATTTTTAATTTTTCCTGTAATAGTTCTTTTATCAAAATCTTTTATGTATAAAGGCGTTATTGGATTTGAAAATTATAAAAATATCATTTTAAGTGAAAGTTTTATACAGTGTTTGAAAAATAGTTTTGTAGTTTCCATTTGTACTGCGCTACTTACTACATTCATTGCTTTTATACTTGTATATAGTATTAACAATACTAATATAAATAAAAATTTAAAATCAGTCATAAAGAATATCACTATTCTTCCAATGTTACTTCCAACTATTACATATGGATTTGCAATTATATATTCTTTTGGAAAGCAAGGTTTAATAACTAAATTATTTGGATTTGAATTATTTAATATATATGGATTCAACGGATTATTATTAGGATACACAATTTATACATTGCCGATAACTTTTTTACTAATAGATAATACTTTTAAATATATTGATAAAAAGTTTATTGTAGTTTCTAAAGTGATGGGAGATAAACCGTTAAAAACTTTTTATACAGCAACATTAAAACCTTTAATAGGAACTTTAGCAGGAGCATTTATACAATCTTTTTTCTTAAGTTTCACAGATTTTGGTATACCTGCTGCTGTGGGAGGAAGTTATGGTGTGGTAGCAACATCCTTATATAGTGAAATGTTGGGGTCTGTGCCAAATTTTAATAATGGTGCATCCATAGCAATGATAATGCTTTTACCATCAGTTCTTGGAATATTTGCTCTTAAATATTTAGAGAAATACAACTTTAGATATAATAAAATATCGCAAATTGAAATAAGTAAAAATAAAATTAGAGATATTATATTAGGAATAATATCCACTTTAATAATGATGATAATTTTATCAATATTTGCAGTAATATTTGTTGTACCTTTTGTAAATAGATGGCCTTACGATACCAGCTTTACTTTAAATAATATTAGCAATATTTTAAGTTCATCAACATTAAAAGGTATATACATTAATTCTTTATTAGTAGGAATATTAACAGCCATATTTGGAACTTTTATAGCTTACTGTTCAGCATTAGTAACTTGCAGAAGTAGTATTAATAATAAGTTTAAATCAATAATTAAATCCATATCTCTTATTACAAATACAATTCCAGGAATGGTGCTAGGTATTGCATTCTTACTTGCTTTCAGTGGAACGAGTATACAAAATACTTTCTTAATAATAATAGTTTGTAACATAGTTCACTTTTTCTCAACTCCATATTTAATGATGGAAAACTCTTTAAGTAAGATGAATAATTCATTTGAAACTACAGCAAAGCTATTAGGAGATAGCTATTTAAAAACAATAGTTAGGATTATAACTCCAAATGTAAAGTCAACTTTACTAGAAGTATTTAGTTACTACTTTACAAATTCCATGGTAACTATAAGTGCTGTGATATTTTTAACAAGTGCTAAAACTATGGTAATTACAACTAAAATAAAAGAACTTCAACATTATGCTAAGTTTGATGAAATATTTGTTTTATCAATACTTATACTAGTGACAAATTTAGTAGCAAAGTTAATTTTTTATTTGTTAACACATGGAAATAAAATTAAAGAAGTTTTAGAAAAATTAAAAATTAAAGAAGAAAAACAAATGAAACTAAAGTCAAAAATTGCTATTGGATTATGTTCAGCACTAATTATAATTGGTTTTATAGGAGGAGGCTCGTCTACTAAAGGTGATGAAGTTGTAATTTATTCTAATGCAGATGAAGAAGTTATTATAGCAATGACAAATGCTCTTAATAAAAATGGATACAAAGGAAAGTATATTATTCAATCATTTGGAACATCTGAACTTGGTGGAAAGCTTTTGGCAGAAGGTAAAGATGTGGAAGCTGATTTAGTTACTATGAGTTCATATTATATAGACGAGGCTCAAAAGAAAAATAATATGTTCTCAGACTTAGAATTTGAGACAAAGCCATTACAAGAGTATGCTTCTTATCAGACACCAATTACAGCGCTACAAGGATCAATAATTGTTAATACTAAAGTACTAAAAGAAAATAACTTACAGCCACCTAAAACTTTGAAAGATTTAGCTAATCAAAAATATGAAGGATTAATATCTATACCAGATATAACTGGTTCTTCTACCGGATGGTTATTAATACAAGGATTAATGAATGGATACTCAGAAGATGAAGCTGAAGATATAATGACTAAAGTAATAAAAAATGCAGGTCCTCATCTTGAATCTTCTGGATCTGCTCCAATAAAGAAAGTAAGAGCAGGGGAAGTTGCCATAGCATTTGGACTTAGACACCAAGCTTTGCAAGATAAAGAAGATGGATTACCAATTGATTATATAGATCCAATAGAAGGAAATTATCAACTACCAGAGTCTATAGCAGTAATAGATAAAGAAGATGATAAAAAAGAAAAGTTAGCTATGGATATAGCTAAGTGTATAGTTGAAAACTCAAGAGAAGAAATACTTAATAAATATCAAACCGTTTTATATGAAGGTGAAAAAATTGATTTAACTATAGCTGCTAAGTATCCAAAAGAGTATAAAGAAAAATTAACCATGTCTTTATTAGAAAAACATAAAGATTTTTCAGAAAGTTGTAAAAAGTAATTTTTAATATAAATAATACAAAACTAATATTTTGATTAATAAGGGAGATTGATTATGAAAAATTATAAATTATTAACACCAGGACCTTTAACTACAACAGATTCAGTTAAAAAAGAAATGTTATTTGACCATTGTACATGGGATGATGATTACAAATTAATAACACAAAAAATAAGAAAACAGCTTCTAGATTTAGGTCATGTAAGTGAAGAGAAATATACAACAGTTCTTATGCAAGGTAGTGGAACTTTTGGAGTAGAGTCAGTTATATCAAGTATTATAGGTAAAGATGATAAATGCTTATTTATAGTAAATGGAGCTTATGGTGAAAGAATGGTTACAATGGCTAAGTATCATGATATAAATTATACTGAAATTAAACAAGAATATGATGCATTACCAGACTTAAACTTAATAGAAGAAACTTTAAAATATGACGAAAAAATAACTCATGTTATGATGGTTCACTGTGAGACTACTACTGGAATATTAAATGATATAAAATCAGTAGGAGCTTTATCTAAAAAATATAATAAAACATTTATGGTAGATGCTATGAGTAGTTTTGGTGGAGTGGATATAGATATTAATGATTATAATATAGATTTCTTAATAAGTAGCTCTAATAAATGTATACAAGGCGTTCCAGGATTTTCATTTATAATTGCAATCAAAGAAAAACTTATAAATAGTAAAGGAAAAGCTAGGAGTTTATCACTAGATTTATATGATCAGTGGATGGGTATGGACAAGGATGGTAAATGGAGATTTACATCACCAACTCATGTAGTATTAGCATTTTCTAAAGCTTTAGATGAATTAATTGAAGAGGGTGGAGTAAAAGCTAGATTTGAAAGATATTCAAATAATAATAAATTATTAAGACAAAGAATGAAAGAAATAGGTATAAATTCATACTTGAAGGAAGAACTTCAATCACCAATAATAACAACATTTATATTAGAAGATAATAAATTTACTTTTAAAGAAATGTATGATTATATAAAGGAAAGAGGATTCGCAATATATCCAGGAAAATTAACGAAAGTGGATACATTTAGACTAGGTAATATTGGAGAGATATACGAAGAAGATATAAATAATTTATGTGATATATTTACAGATTTTTTAAAGGAGGAAAGATAATATGAGGAATATAGAAGCAGTAATATTTGATTGGGCAGGTACAACAGTAGATTATGGATGTTTTGCACCGGTAAGAGCATTTATAGAAGTATTTGAAGAGTATGGAATAAGTCCTACAATAGATGAAACAAGAAAACCTATGGGAATGTTAAAATGGGATCATATAAAAACTATGATGAGTATGCCAAGAATAAATGAACTTTGGATAGCTAAATATGGTAGAAATTTTACAGATGAAGACATAGATGAAATGCATGAAAAGTTTACAGATAAATTAATGGGCATATTACATAACTATGGAAATCCTAAGCCACATGTAGTTGAGACTATTGAAAAGTTGAGAGAAAGAAATATAAAAATAGGATCAACAACAGGATATACAGATGAGATGATGTCAATAGTAACTAAAGCTGCCAAAGAACAAGGCTACGAACCAGATTGCTGGTTTAGTCCAAATTCAACTAAAAATGTAGGTAGACCTTATCCATTTATGATATTTAAAAATATGGAAGAGCTTAAAGTTTCTTCAATACAAAATGTAATTAAGGTGGGAGATACAATATCAGATATACTAGAAGGAAAAAATGCTGGAGTATTAACTGTGGGAATAATAGAAGGAAGTTCTGAAATGGCTTTAACTGAAGAAGAGTATACAGCTCTATCTGATGAAGAAAGAAGAAGTGAAATAGACAAAATAACTAAGAGATACAAAGAAGTTGGAGCTGATTTTGTAATAATGAATATGAAGGAATTAGTTAATTTAGTGGACTTTGTTAATGGATATGATAATTAATAAATTAATCAAAGGAGCTGTCCCAGGAGCAATTAAAAATTGTCCTGTGATAGCTCCTTTTTTACATACAAGGAAATTATATTGAATTTGCGACTGTGGAAAACTCCTAGATTAAAGCATTATCAATGTGTTTGGGAAGTTGCAAAGACGTAAATTTTGAGCAGCGGGCAAAGCCGTTGGCGACATGAAGTGGAACGCCCACGCAGTGGCTTAAGCGAAGTGAATTTTTTATAAATAATTCATCAAAAAATTATTGACTTTTATGGATTACAAATGTAAGCTTAAAAAGGAGGATTACAGTTGTAAGTTTAAATGGGAGGTTTAAAATGAAACAAAATATTTCGGAATCAGAATTAGAAGTTATGAAAATATTATGGAAGACGAATAAAGCTACCAGTTCTGAAATTATAGAATTATTAAAAGATAAGACTGAGTGGAAGCCAAAGACTATACAAACTCTTATTACAAGACTTGTATCAAAGGAATTTGTAAATGTTGATAAGAGTAATAAAAAATCTTATATATATAGCCCTAATATTTGTGAAAGAGAATATAAGAACTATGCTAGTAAATCATTTTTGGAAAAGTTATATAATGGATCTATAAATAAAATGGTATTAAGTTTTGTTAAGGATAAAAAATTATCTAAAGAAGAGATAGAAGAGCTAAAAGATATATTAAGAGATGAATAAAAAAGAGGTGGAGTATGTCAAATTTATGGAGCTATATATTAAGTTCTACTATTTATGGCAGTATTACGGGAGTTGTAATACTAATTATAAAAAAGTTATTGGAAAATAGGATAAACAAGAAGTATACACATCTGTTATGGATGATATTAATAATTAAGCTTATCATGCCCTTTGGACCAGAAAGTCATATAAGTTTATTTAACAAAATACCTGTAAAAATTAATCAATTCTCTAGCATGAGTGAAATTAGTACTTTTGATGGAGAAAGAAATTATTATGAAGGTAGTATCAGTGAAAATTTATCACAAGAAGAAAATATGATAAGTGAAAACTATAATAGTAATATTAGTTTTGATAGAAACGAAGATAGTATAGATACTTTTTCTAAAATAATACCAAGTATTTGGATAAGTGGTGTGGTTATATCTTTAATCACTTATGCAACAATTTATTTATATTTTATAAGAAATATTAGAAAAAAAGAAAAAATTGTCTACATACACTTGGAAAGAGTTTTAGATACTTGTAAAGAAAAGCTAAATATAAAAAGAAAAATTCATATTGTAATAGATGATACAATAAATTCACCATCTTTGATAGGAATTTTTAAAATTAGAATTATTTTGCCAAGTAACTTAATCAATTTAAGCGAAGAAGAGTTAAAACATATATTTCTACATGAACTATGTCATTACAAAAGCAAAGATACTATAGTAGATAATATATTAATATTTTTACAATGTATACACTGGTTCAATCCTCTAATAATGTACTTATTTAAACAGATTAGAAATGATATGGAGATGGCTTGTGATGAGAGAGTTTTATCCATTCTAAATGAAAAGCATCATAATGAATATGGACTTACTATGCTTACTGTACTAGAAAAAGCTAATTTTAATAAAAGATTTTCTATAGGATTAAATATGGCAGATGATAAAAATACTATAAAAAAGAGGGTGGAGCTTATTAAAAATTCAAAGTATTTTTCAAGTAAAAAGAAGATATTCACTATAACAGGAATGGTTTGTTTAATTATAATGGGAGGAATACTTCTTACTAGTAGAATACCTTTAGATGATAAAAATAATGTCAATTTTGAATATGATCAAATTTCAAGTGACAATTTGGATGATGCTATTTCAGAAGTGATAATAGAGAATTATTTAGATGTTCTTGAAGGTGAGTTTCCAGTTGAGAGCCATGAAATATTAGGTAAGAAGGCAGATGAAAATTTTATAGAAGTATATATAATGAGTACATATGGTATTTATGAATTTCAAAATGATGTATTTAACTTAATAACAGGTGTGTCTAATATTCCTATGAAAATAAAGTTCTCTAAAAATAAAGACAAAGAAAATTTAAAAAATAATATTAAGTATCGTTGTTTAGATAGCAAAACAGCTGAAGATGGAGCTTTGTTTGAAGACTCATTATATGAAATGTTTCCTAAGAGAGAAGCACTACAGGCATTAAATAATAGTATGAATGAGAATTTTTCTAAAAAGTTACTAGAAGATATTAATAAACAGGCAAAATCTTATGTAGATAGTTTGGGAAGAGAATCTGAAGTTACATATAGTTATGCTCCAAAAGAGGAATTAAGTGATGAAATATTAAGTGCTATGTCAGGGAATGAAGAATTATATAAATTTCCACAGTATATAGGTAATAGAGAAGTTATTGAAAATGGGGAAAGATATACCTATGAAACTGAATATGATGAAAAAACAGGAATTTTAAGTTTTTATAAATATAAGAGTGATAAAGAAAAATCTGATATAATTCAATATAAATTTAGTGAAAATAATATTAAAAGATTAGAAAACAATGACTTTTATTAAATATATTAAAAAGATTATATATAAATTAAATTGAAAAATTTATAATTACACTAATGAAATTCCATATTTAAGCTATAATTATTGTATTAAAAATATATAAGAATTATTAAAGGGGAGAATTTATGGAAATAAGACAAGCAAATAAAAATGATTTGATAGAAATAGTAAACATAGAAAGTATTTGTTTTCCACCTGCAGAAGCAGCCAGTGAAAAATCTATATATGAAAGATTTGAAGTTTTTGGTGAAAACTTTTTAGTCGCAATAGAAGATAATAAAATTGTAGGTTTCATAAATGGGTGTACTACAGAGAGGCCTATACTTGAAGATGAATTGTATTATGATGCTAAACTACATAATTCAAAGGGCAAGTATCAGACAGTGTTTGGTCTAGATGTTTTGCCACAATATAGAAAACAAGGTATAGCTGGAAAGTTGCTAAGTGAATTTATAGAACTTTCTAAAAATCGTGGAAAACAAGGCATGGTTCTTACTTGCAAAGATTATTTAATTAGTTATTATGCAAAGTTTGGATTTAAACATAATGGTATTTCTCAATCTTCTCATGGAGGAGTTAAGTGGAATGATATGGTATTGTTTTTTGACGAACTTGTAAAAAAATAAAAAAGAAGCTGTATTCAAATTATATTTTGAAACAGCTTCTTTTTTTTAATTATTATAGATACTTTCGTCTAAAGCATTTTCTGATTTTGCAACGTATACTGATGTTGCAGCATCCCCAACTACATTAAGAGAAGTAACTAACATTTCTACTGGACGGTTTATTGCTAGGATTAAAGAATATGCAAGTATTGCAGCATCATTTTGATATCCCATACTTGTAAGTACAGTAAATAATATTATGGCACCTGCGCCAGGAGCTGCTGGAGTACCAATTGAAGCTATTAAAGCTAATAATGCTATTAATGATATATTACCTATAGTTACATCATATCCAGCACTTGAAGCTATAAATATTGCAGCTATTACTTGCATTATAGCAGTACCATTCATATTTATTGTCATACCAAGCGGTAACGTAAATGAAGCTATATCCTTAGATACACCTAATTCTTCAGTCACAGTTTTAGTATTTAAAGGTAGAGTAGCTGCAGATGATGATGTTGAGAATCCGAATAGAGCTACTTTAGATATTTTCTTTACAAATACCATAGGATTTAATCTTGTTGCTAACATTATAAATAATCCATAACCAAAAGTTAAGAATAGTAATAATGCAATAGTAGTAGTTAAAACATATGCAAGGGCTGGTTTTAAATGATCAATACCGTAGATTGCAAATGTTCTTGTTATAAGTACGAATATTGCTATTGGTCCAAATTTAGTTATTACGAAAGTTAAGAAAGTTGTTATTATTTTATTAACATCTTGCAATAATTTTTTTAATACTTGTATCTCATTACCTAAAGTATTTATACATAGACCGCAAACTACTGCTAAAAATACAACAGATAAAACTCTTCCATTATCAGTAAATACACCTGTAATGTTGTTAGGTATAGCTTGTACAAGTACAAGTAATGGGTTGCTTCCAGTACTTCCTTCACTAGAAGTAATATTAGCTATATTTACATTAAATAATCCTAATTTATGAGCCATAAGTCCAAAGATACCAGCTATTATTAATGCAAAGAATGAAGTAATTAAAAAACCAAATATAGTTTTATAAGAAATACGACCTAATTTTCTAGTATCACTTATATGACATATAGCAAGAGCTATAGAAGTGAATACCATAGGTATAATTACTAATTGTAATGAATTTATAAATAGTTGACCTACTATATAAAATAATCCTATTGCATTTGTTGCCTCTGGAGCACTTATATCTTGGAATAATAAATTATTTATTATTGTCCAAGTGTTGGCATTTCCATTTGAAATTAAATTTTCTCTTAAAAAGATAAATAATGTTCCTAAAGTTAATCCTAATATTAAAGATATAACCATTTTAATAGCTAAGCTATTAGCTTTATTTTTTGTTGCTTTTACGTTCATAGTATCCTCCGATTTTTTAGTTTAGGACACCAAAAAAGCCTTAATACCTAAAAAGATACTAAGGCTAAAATACTATAATAATATTAAGTACATTTCCTTATTAGTCTCACGGGACTATCTTAAAGGTATCCTATTGATTCAATATAATAACTTATAAATAAAAACATGTCAATATTTGTAGAAAAAAGATTTCATATATTATATAAATAATTAAAAATTAAAAAAATATAAGCTCTGTATAAATTAAAACTGTACTTATGAAATATAAAATTGTACAAGTTCATATATTTATATAAGTTATAAAGAAATATTACTAGGTGGATAAAAAATGAGGTACTATAACAAACCTATTAATGAAACCTTAAAATATTTGAAAGCAAATCAAGAATCGCTTTAAATACAAGTGATGTAGAGTCAAGGAGAAAAAATACGGATTTAATGAATTTCAAATTAAAGAAGGAAAATCTATTTTAGATGAAATATTTGATAGTGTAATGGAGCCAATGATATTAATATTGCTTGCTGCAGCAGTTATAAGTGACTTTGCTGGAGAAACTTATGATGCAATTGGAATTCTTACGGCAGTACTTTTAGGTCTTTCTATGGGTGCTATAACAGAAGGTAAATCAAAAAAAGCAGCACAAGCTTTGTCAAAATTAACAGAAAATATAGAAGTAAAAGTGCTAAGATAAGAGCAGAAGTATTAAAGGAGATTGGAAAGCTTCAAGATAAATCAATGAGAATATTAGGATTTATAAATTAGAACTTAGGATTATATTTATTACAGGAATTGCACAAATAGTATTTACTCAAACTTTTAGAGGCTTTTTTTAATACAGTATCCTTAAATATAGATATGTGGATTAAAATAATACTATTATCATCTGTAATACTTATGTTAAATGAAGTAGTTAAGCTTATACTTAGAGTATTAAAAAAAGTTATTTATAAAAATCGACAAGTGTGATGATTTATATGTAACAAAAATTATATATTACTTTTAATTCATTTCAGAGAAAACAACAAGTTCTTCGGTAGAAATTTATAAAAGATATGAAAGAGGATAAAAAATCCTAGGCTTATTTAATAAGGCTAGGATTTTTTATATTTTAATGAGGAGCGCCCACGCAGTGGCTTAAGCGAAGCGAATTTTTTCATTAGAAGTGGAATTTGACATATGGCAAGATGTTTTTCATGAAAAAGTATATATTTATATTACATTATTTGATACTATATTAAATAAAGAAAAATCTAGATATTTAACGAAAAAATGAATAAGGGGGATATCGCTATGATGGAAAATATTATAGATGATAAAAAATTAGTTGAAAAAGAAAAAAAGACATTTGGAATTATAATGGGAATATTATTTACAATATTGTTTATTTTTGTTTTCAGTATATTCTTTACAGGTAATTTAGATAGACCTGAATTACAATCTACTTTAGTTTTTATTAGGTTTTTTAACTCAACCCTTGGAATACTTGCTTTTGGTAGTTGTATGATATCATATAATAGATTAAAAAAAGATGATGTTTTTATAATTTCGCTAATGTATCTAGGACTAGCTGTAGGGATAATATTTGGGCAGATAGATTATCTTAGTTTTTACTATCAAGAATATAGTCTTTCAAATTATATTATTGTATCTACCTCAATACTTAGAATATCTTTACTTTTAATTTTACTCTTTAATAATATTAAAATAAAAAAGTTTATTATAAATAATAAAAGATTTTCTATGATATTTGTAATTTTATATACTATTGTATTTGGTTTTGTAGAGCAAAAATTAGAAGTCATAGGTTTTGATTATAGTACTGAGTTTTTTATACTATATAATTTTATTTTGACTATAGTATATATTGCCAGTGCTATTAGATTATTCAAAATTGGAAAAAGAGAGAAAGAATATTTATACATGATACTAGCATCTAGTATACTTATGCTTTCTATAAAAGCTATTTATGCTATTTATGGAGCAAATACAACATCTTTTTATGTAAGAATAACATCAGTATCAATAACATATATAATATCTTTAATAGTAATCATTGGAGCATTTATAGAATTGTTTATTTATATAAATAGATCGAAGATTTTAAATGATAATTTAGGTATTTTTTATAATTTTACAGATAATGATAAGCATAGTTTTATGTTTATATGTAATAAGGAAGGAAAAATACTTTATTTAAATAAAAAGCTTAGAGAATTTTGTTCGTCATCAGAAGGTTTTAAAGAAGATGAATTAGATGAATTTTTTGATAAAAGAAGAAAAGCTGTGGATGAAGGTAACGAAATAAAAGAATATTTAAATGAACATGGCATATGGAGAGGTGTAATTAAAAATAAGGAAGATGGAAGGGCCATTGATTGTTCAATACAAATAATAAATACTATAGGAGAAGAACAAGAAATAGCTGTTTCCTATATGGATATATCAGAAGCTATAAGCAAAGAATTAGAATTGGAAAAGTTAAAGGTATATCACAAAGAAAAAACTGAATTTGTTTCAAATATTTCTCATGAGTTAAGAACTCCGTTAAATATTTTTTATTCCACACTTCAGTTATTAGATAAAACTATTACCAATGAAGATATAGATTTTAAATCTGTGTATAAGAGATATAGAAAAACTTTGCATGTAAACTGTAAAAGGATGTTAAGATTAATAAATAACGTGGTAGATATATCAAAAATAGAAACAGGAATATTAAAAGGTAAGTTTGATAATTATAATATAGTAGCTGTAGTTGAAGATGTAACCTTATCTGTTTTAAATTATGCACAATTAAAATCAATAGATGTAAACTTTGATACTAATTGTGAAGAATGTATTGTAAAGTGTGATCCTTCTATGATTGAAAGAGTAATGCTTAATTTATTATCAAATGCAATTAAGTTTTCGAAAGAAAATAAAAGTATTTATGTAGATGTTTTAGTAAGTGATGATTCTGTAGAAATTAATGTAAAAGATGAAGGTATTGGTATTTCAAAACAAAATAGGAAGGCAATTTTTGAAAGGTTTGTACAAGCAGATAAATCTCTTACACGTGAGAATGAAGGAAGTGGAATAGGACTTAGTATAGTTAAATCCATAGTAGACCTTCATGGAGGGTATATAAGTGTGGAAAGTAAGGTAGGGAGAGGAAGTACCTTTAAAATATTACTTCCTCATAAAAATGATAATCATAGTGATTATAAAATTTATGATATAGATAACTATAATACAGAGTTAGAGCTTTCAGATATATATGAAGTATTAACTTAGAAAAAGTCCTTGTTTAACAAGGACTTTTTTATATGTAAATATATATTGAGTCAATTGTATTATTAAAAAAGAAGTTTTTATTAAAATATTTAAATAAAAATATAAAAATACTTATAAAAATATTGACTATATAAAAAAAAGATGATAATATTTGTTCATAAGTTAATTGATAATAATTATTATTTGCGACGGATAATGGTAATTAATAGTATATTAGATGAAAGTCATTTAGGAGGAAAGACATGAAAAAATTAAAATCAATAGCATTATTATGTGTAACAATGTTAACGTTTGGTATGGTTACAGGTTGCTCATCTGATAATGGGAAAGAAAATACTCAAGAAACAAGAACAGTTCAATCAGTAAAAGGAAAAGTTGAAATACCAGCTAATCCTAAAAGAATAGTAGATATATCAGGAAGTAGTGAAGAGTTAGTATTACTTGGGCATGCTCCAGTAGCTACAGCCAACGTAGATTCTTATGAAACTACTAAAGTGCCATCATACATAGAAGATAAATTAGGTGATGCAAAAGTAGTTGGTCACTCAATGATGGATACAATGGATATAGAAGCTATACTTGCTGCTGAGCCAGATTTAATAATAATGGCTCCAAGACAAGAAAAAATATATGACCAATTAAAAGAAATAGCACCAGTTGTTATGTTAGAAGATAGATCAAATGATTGGGAAGCTAAACTTAAAGATGTTGCAGCATTATTTGGTCAAGAAAAACAAGCTCAAGAATGGTTAGATGCTTACTACAAAAAAGCAGAAGAATTAGGTAAAGAAATAAAAAAAGCTAACGGAGAAGATACTACTTATTTAACAGTGTTAGCTAGTTCAGGACAATTTATGGTATTTACAGAAGGTGGAATAGGAACAGTATTAAAAGAAGATATGAAGTTACCTCAACCAACTAACATGCCTAAACAAGATAGTATAACTCTACCAACTGTAACTATGGAAGGTTTATCAGAGATAGATGCTGATCATATAATAGTTATAGCAACAGAATCAGATAAAGCTGATTTAGATGCAAGTACAGTTTGGCCAGAAATAAGAGCTGTAAAAGAAGGAAATGTGACTATACTTGATGCAAGTCCATACTTCTCTCAAGCATACAATCCAGTAGGAAGAGAATTACTATTACAATCAATCAAAGATGAATTTGTAAAATAATTATAATAAATAAAGTAGGTGGTGAAAGTAGATTGGTTTTCATCACCTACTATTTAAGTTTATGGGAAAATAAAATTATAAAAGTAATTATATGGGTATATAAAAAATATATTTTATAATACTTCAAGCAAGGAGGATGAGCTGTGACTAAATCAAATAGAAGAAGCTTAGCTTATTTATTAATGTTTATTGGAATTATATTGCTAGTACTAGGGATAGGACTTTCAATCTCATTAGGAGCTAAAAATATAGATTTTTCAACAATAATACAGAGTTTATTTTCAAATGAAAATGATGTAAATATAAAAATTATTAGGGATGTTAGAATCCCAAGGGCAATTTCAGCAGCACTTGTAGGTGGATTTTTAGCAGTATCAGGTGCAATAATGCAAGGTATCACTAGAAATCCTATTGCAGAACCATCTGTAATGGGAATTACGCAAGGGGCAACTTTTATGATTGCAGTAGCTTTTGTATTACAAAGAATTAATACGAATTTGGTTATAGGAAGTTTTGGTCTTATGATATTTGCGTTTTTAGGTGCAAGTATAAGTGGTCTTTTAGTTTATTTTGTAAGTTCAAGGTCAGTTAGAAAAGTAGATCCTGTAAAGTTAGCTCTTGCAGGAACAGCACTTGGAACTTTATTAATATCTTTAGCTATGGGAATTTCAATGTATTTTAACTTATCTCAGCAATTAAGTTTTTGGATTTCTGGAGGATTAGTTAGTGCTAAATGGCAAGGTATAAAGTTACTTTTAATAGTTGGTGGAATTGGAATGATAGCGGCTATGATAATGTCCCCTAAGATAACTATTTTAAGTCTAGGTGAAGAGGTTGCAATTGGGCTTGGGCAAAGAACTAATTTAGTTAGATTTATTTGTTTAATGATAGTAATAGCCTTAACGGGGGCTTCAGTATCAGTAGCTGGAAATATAGTATTTGTAGGTCTTATAGTTCCTCAAATAGCAAAAGCAATAGTTGGAGCAGACTATAGATTAATAATACCAAGTTCAATGATTTTAGGTTCAGTATTATTAGTGTATAGTGATATTTTAGCAAGAATGATTAATCCGCCATACGAAACTCCAATAGGTTCGCTAACAGCATTATTAGGAGTACCTATGTTTATATACCTTGTGAGAAAGGATACAAAATAGTTATGAAAATAAATAAAAATAGAAAATTTATATTAGTCATAGGAATTATTATTTCCTTAATATTTATAACATTTTTAGCTAGTTTAAATATGGGGTCTTTATCAATAGAACCTGGGGATGTTATTAAAACATTAATAGGACAAGGTTCTAAGAGTCATGAAATAGCAATTTTTAAGTTGAGATTGCCAAGAATAGTAATTGCAATTTTAGTCGGAACAGCTTTAGCAACAGCAGGTACCATTTTACAAGGTGTTACTAAAAATGATTTAGCAGATTCGGGTATACTTGGTATAAATTCAGGAGCAGCATTATTCGTTGTTGTTTATATTTATCTTATGAATGGAAATGTTTATGATGGTATGAGTAATTTAACTATATTCACTATGCCAGTTGTTGCACTTTGTGGAGCTATATTTGGAGCATTTTTAATTTATGCTCTTGCATGGAAAAATGGTATAAATTCATCAAGATTATTATTAATAGGTATAGGGATTAATACGGCTTTTACATCAATACTTACTATTTTCCAGTTAAGATTTACCACTCAAGAATTTAATAGAGTAATGGCATGGACTTCTGGAAGTATATGGGGAGCGAGTTGGAAATATGTATTGGCAGTTTTACCATTTATATTAATATTCATGGTGCTTACTATTTATAAATCTAGATACTTAGATACATTAAATTTAGGTGATGAAGTAGCAACAGGTTTAGGTATAGAAGTTGAAAAAGAAAGAAGAAAACTAATTATATATGCAGTTATTTTAGCTGGTGTTGCCACATCTGTTGCAGGAAGTATAGGATTTTTAGGGTTAGTGGCACCGCATATAGGAAGAAAATTAGTTGGTCCAAAACATAAAAAACTAATTCCTACAGCATCACTTATAGGTATTTTAATTTTATTAGTATCGGACACAATATCTAGAAATTTAATAGCACCTATGGAAATACCAGTAGGAATAGTTGTAGCTATAATAGGTGTACCATACTTTATTTATTTAATGTTAGCAGAGTAGAAAGAAGGAGACGAATATGAATTGCATAAAAACTAAAGACCTAAACATTTCTTATGGAAATTTAGATATAGTTAAAGATTTAAATTTAGAGATACCAAAGGGTAAGATAACAACAATAATAGGTGCTAATGGATGTGGTAAATCTACTATATTAAAAACTATAGCTAGGATACTACAGCCAAAGAGTGGTGATATATTTATAAATGATAAAAATATAAAAGACCAAAGTTCAAAAGAACTAGCTAAGACTATGGCGGTTCTGCCTCAAAGTCCACAAGCACCAAGTGGTCTTACAGTAGAAGAATTAATATCTTATGGAAGATTCCCTCATCAAAAGGGATTTGGAAAAATGAAAAAAGAAGACAATGATATAGTTTCATGGGCTTTAGAAGCTACAGGAATATCTGAGTTTAGAGATAGAAAAATAGAAGCTTTATCTGGTGGACAAAGACAAAGAGCGTGGATAGCTATGGCTCTGGCTCAACAAACAGATATACTTGTACTTGATGAACCAACAACATATTTAGATTTAGCACATCAATTAGAAGTATTAAATTTATTAGAAGAATTAAATAAAAAACAGGGAACAACTATCGTTATGGTTATACACGAACTTAATAATGCAGCAAGGTTTGCAGATCATATGATAGGTGTTAAAAAAGGAAAAATAGCATGTCAAGGTAGTGCATATGAGGTAATGACAAAGGAAAATCTTAAAGAATTATTTAATATAGATGCAGAAATTGTATCTGATCCTAGAACCAATAAGCCTGTATGTATAACTTATGACATGATAGGATAGGACAATAATATGGATAATCAACAAGCATTAAAAGAAGAAAAAATAAGTAAATTATTATTAAAATATTCAGTACCAGCAATACTGGCTATGATGGTAACATCTTTATATAATACTGTGGACAGAGCTTTTATAGGTGCAATAAAAGATGTAGGAGCTCTTGCACTATCAGGACTTGGAGTTACAATGCCTTTATTTACAATCTTAGGTGCATTTTGTGTGGCTATAGCTATAGGAGGAAGTACAAATATCTCCATAAAGCTGGGAGAAGGAAATAAAGAAGATGCAGAAAAAATATTAGGAAATACTTTTGCTTTGGAGTTTGTAGTAGCTATTGTAATAATCCTAATAGGAGTATTTTTCTTAGATGATATACTTTATTTATTTGGAGCAAGTGAAGATACTATAACTTATGCAAGAGACTATATGAGTGTAATCTTTGCTGGAGCATGGTTTAATTTACCTGGTTTTAGCTTAAATAGTGCTATAAGGGCAGAAGGTAATCCAAAGTTAGCCTCAAAAATGATGATAACAACATGTTTACTAAATTTAATATTAGACCCAATATTTATATTTGTATTTGATATGGGAATAAAAGGAGCAGCAGTTGGGACAGTAATATGTCAATTAACTATTTGCTTTTGGTCTCTCCATTATTTTACAATAGGTAAATCAAACTTAAAGTTAAAATTAAAAAATATAAGATTAGATAAAAAATTCATAAAAATAATCGTAATTGTAGCATTAACGCCTTTATTTATGGAAATGGCTGCGGGATTTATACACTTAATTACAAATAAGGTATTACAAGTATATGGTGGCGATTTAGCTATAGGTGCTATGACAGCTGTGACGTCAATATCATTAATTTTCTTAATGCCAGTATTTGGATTAAGTCAAGGTATGCAAACTATAATTGCATATAATTATGGTGCAAAACAAATAGATCGTGCTAAAAAGACGCTATTGATGGCCATAGTTGCAGCTACAGGCTTATTAACTGTTGGGTGTATATTAATTCAAATGTTCCCAGAGTTCTTTGTAAGTATATTTACAAAAGATAAAGATCTTATGAACTTAGCTGTTAATGGAATAAACATAAACTTAATAACTTTACCTACTATAGGGATTTCTATTTTAGGTGCAGTTTATTTCCAATGTATAGGAAGAGCCAAATTATCAATGATTCTAAGCATATTAAGACAAGTTATAATATTAATTCCTGTTATACTTGTAGTACCTAAAATATTTGGGCTAAATGGTGTTTGGTTCTCACAACCAATAGCGGATATAGGTGCGATGATAATAATTAGTTTTTTCTTAGTAAGAGAATTTAAAGTAAAAAATATAGAGTTATAGTAAAAGGTGCATTTAAAATTGCACCTTTTTTAGTCTTGAGCGAAGTAAATTTTTATATTAAATTATGTAATTATTATGGTCTAAAATGGTATATAATATTTTTTATGGGAGGTATGATTAACTATGAAAAATAAAAAAAGATATATACTACCTATAATAATTATTATTGTATTAATTATTGGAGGATTTAGTATATTAAATATTAATAAAAATAATGAAGATACTTCTAAGATAAATTCAAATGAAGAGGAAGAGTTGAAGCTTCTAGATAAACAAGTAGAATTTATTAAAGCTTTAGTAGGATTAGAGTCAAAAGAAATTCAAATACTAGATAATCCTTTAAGACTAGAAGGTACCTTTTTAATACCAGAAAAAACTTTATTAAATGGCATCCAGTATTATTTAGAAACTTCTAAAAATACTGATATAAAAGATGTGGAAGTATCCATAAATAATGATGGGATAAGGATAAGTGGAAGATATAACTTATTTTCAAAATTTATGACCCCGGTAGAGCTTACGGTTGTACCAAGCCTTACAAAAGATGGTGATTTAAAACTTGATCTAAATGATATAAAAGTTTTAAAACTAAAAATAAATGATAAAATAATTGATTCTATAGTTGAAAGCTGGTTTTCAAATCTAAAAGGTATAAGTACTGATAATGGAGATGTAGTAATAGATAAAAGTAATTTTAAAGGTGTTTCTTTAAAAAGTTTATCTGTTGAATCATCGAATTTAATAATAAGCATAAGTGTAAAGTTTAGTTAAGAGATAGATATCTATCTCTTTTTTTATTATATTTTATAATACTAGAAAATAATTATTAAAAACTAACAAAAAAATGTTTAGGAAAAAAAATCCAAGGTATAAATAATAGTAATAATCGTTAAAAAAATAATTATTATAAACCAAAAATCATTTCATAAGTATTGTCACAAAACTAAATAAAATAATATTTTTCAGGGGGAGAGAAAAATGAATTGTAATACTTGTAATATGTGCAAAAGCGCAGATGAAAGATTAGAAAGTTTTGTAGCAACTAAGGAGTTTGACACAGCATTTCACAGAACTGAAACTCAAAAACAAAAATGTGGATTTGGACTACAAGGTGTATGCTGTAGACTATGTGCAAATGGACCATGTAGAATAACACCTAAATCACCAAGAGGAATCTGTGGTGCAGATGCAGATACAATAGTAGCAAGAAATTTTTTAAGAGCAGTAGCATCAGGTTCTGCTTGTTACATTCATGTTGTAGAAAACACAGCTTTAAACTTAAAACATGTGGGAGAAACAAAGGGAATAATTAAAAGTGAGAAAGCTTTAGATTATTTAGCAGATAAATTAGGGGTTGAAGCAGAAGATAAGTATGAAAAATGTATTAAAGTTGCAAATGCAGTTTTAAGTGACTTATATAAACCAAGATTTGAAAAAATGGAATTAGTAGAAAAAGTAGCTTATGGTCCTAGGGTAGAAAAATGGAAGGAACTAGGAATCATGCCTGGTGGAGCAAAATCAGAAGTATTTGATGGAGTAGTAAAATCTTCTACAAACTTAAATAGTGATCCTGTAGATATGTTAATGAATTGTTTATCTTTAGGAATCTCAACAGGGCTTTATGGATTAACATTGACAAACCTTATAAACGATATAATGTTAGGTGATCCAGTCATAAGAATGGCACCGGTAGGATTTAGAGTAATAGATGAAGATTATATAAACATAATGATAACTGGACATCAACATTCAACATTCACAAGTTTCCAAGAAAAATTAAAAGAACCAGAAGTAGTAGCTTTAGCTAATGAAGCAGGGGCTAAAGGATTTAGATTAGTAGGTTGTACATGTGTAGGTCAAGATTTACAACTTAGAGGAGAACATTATCAAGAAATATTTGCAGGACATGCAGGAAATAACTTTACAAGTGAAGCAGTTCTATCAACTGGTGCTATAGATATGGTAGTTTCAGAATTTAACTGTACAATACCAGGATTAGAGCCTATAGCAGATGAGTTAAAAGTTAAGATGATATGCCTAGATGATGTAGCTAAAAAGAAGAATGCAGAATACATTTACCTAGATAGAAATAAATATGATGAAATCGATAGAAAGTTAATAAATGAAGCCTTAGAATCTTATAAAAATAGAAGAAGTCAAGTTAAAATAGATATACCAAAAGATCATGGATATGAACAATCTTTAACTGGTGTTAGTGAAAAAAACTTAAAAGAATTTTTAGGTGACTCATGGAAGCCATTAGTAGATTTAATAGCTGATGGAACTATAAAAGGAGTTGCTGCAATAGTAGGATGTTCAAATATGACTGCTGGTGGACATGATGTTAACACAGTCGAACTTACAAAAGAATTAATTAAAAGAGATATAATAGTTTTATCAGCAGGATGTTCAACAGGTGGGCTTGAAAACGTAGGTCTTATGTCACCAGGAGCAGAAGAGTTAGCAGGAGAAAACTTAAAAGCAGTATGTAAAAAATTAGGTATACCACCAGTATTAAACTTTGGTCCTTGTTTAGCGATAGGAAGATTGGAAATAGTTGCAACTGAGCTTGCTGCTTACTTAGGAATAGATTTACCACAGCTTCCACTTGTACTTTCTGCACCACAATGGTTAGAAGAGCAAGCATTAGCAGATGGTGCATTTGGTTTAGCTCTAGGACTTCCACTACATTTAGCTCTACCACCATTTATAACAGGAAGTAAAGTAGTTACAGAAGTATTAACAAACTCTTTAAAAGATATAACAGGAGGCCATGTAATAGTTAACCCAGACCCTAAGTCTTCAGCAGATCAATTAGAAGAAATAATAATTGATAGAAGACAAAAACTTGGATTAAAGGATGTGGTATCATATGCATAGAATTTTGATAGATAAGGAACTATGTAAAGGTTGCAAAAGTTGTGTTTTAGCTTGTATGTTAAGACATAGTGATGCAAAGGATATGTATACTTTGGAGTTGGATAACATAGATACAGAGGCTAGAGGTCATATTGAATTTGATAAAGATAATAAACCAGTTCCAATATTTTGTAGACATTGTGATGAGCCAGAATGTGTAATGACTTGTATGAGTGGCGCAATGAGCAAAGATAAAGAAAGTGGAATAGTTTCTTATGATAGTACAAAATGTGGCTCATGTTATATGTGTGTGATGTCATGTCCATATGGTCTTTTAAAAGTAGACGATAGAACTAAACAACATATACTAAAATGTGATTTGTGTAAAGATGAAGAATATCCTAGATGTGTAGCTAATTGTCCAACAGGGGCTATACAGTTACAAAAGGAGGAAGCTTATGTCGAATAGAAACTATGTGATTTTAGGAGCTAGTGCAGCTGGTATAAATGCTATTAAAACTTTGAAAAATTTAGATAAAGAGTCTAATATAACATTAATATCTAAAGATGGTAATATATACTCTCGATGTATGTTACACCATGTTATTTCAGGACATAGAAGTGTTGAAAGTATAAACTTTGTAGAAGATAACTTCATAGAAGAAAATAATATCAACTGGTTAAAAAATAAGACTGTAAATACAATTGATACAGAAAATAAAATTGTAAAAATAGATAATGAAGACATAAGTTATGATAAGTTATTAATTGCAACTGGAGCTTCAGCTTTTATTCCTCCTATAAAAAATATTAAAGAAGGAAATCATATATATCCTTTGAGAAATATAGAAGATGTATTTGATATAAAAGAAAAAATTAAGTCCTCTAAAAAAGTTGCTATAATAGGGGCAGGATTAATTGGTATAGATGCTCTTACAGCCCTAATGGAATTTAAAGATTTAGAAGTATCTTTAATTTATCCAAATGACTTTATTTTAGATAGACAGCTTGATGAATATTCAGCTAAAGTTTATGAAGATAAATTTACAGAATTGGGAGCAAAACTATATCCTTCTTTACCAGTGAATCAAATACTTTTAGATGAAAACAATGATGTAAAAGGTGTAGAGCTCGGAGACAAGACAGTAGTAGAATGTGATATGATTATAGTTTCTACAGGAGTAAAGCCAAATACTGACTTTATTGATAATACAGATATAGAAAATAATAGAGGGATAGTTATAAATGACAAATGTGAAACTAATATAAAAGATGTTTATGCAGCAGGAGATGTAGTTGGTAAAAATGCAATTTGGCCATTAGCTGTTAAACAAGGCATTGTGGCAGCATATAATATGGCTGGAATAGACAAAATATTAGACGATGATTTTACTTTTAAGAATAGTATGAACTTTGTAGGTATACCAACAGTATCTCTAGGAATCGTAATTCCACCAGATGAAAGCTATGATGTTATAACTAGATGTGATAAAGATGGATATAGAAAAATTATCATAAAAGATAATATTATAACTGGATTTTTAGCTCAAGGAGATATTTCTTATACTGGACCTATGACATATTTAATAAGACATAAGATTGAAATTAAAAACTTGAAGGATAGAGTTTTTGAGATAGGATATGCTGACTTCTTTTCGATGAAAGAAAATGGTGAGTTTGAGTATGATTTAAAAAATTAAGTCAAAAATATTAAAATTAAATTAATTAAACTTTATATACCAATAATAACCAATTAAGTAAATATAAAATATCGTAATAATATAAATAAAAAACAAACTAATGGTTATTATATAAGTAGATAGTTAATGAAAATTAACTTCTACTAAATTCACTTCATAAAAAATAGATTTATATCTATATTTTTTGTAGTAACCTTTGGGGATTTAGTTTTGATACTGTGAAGAAAGTATCAAGTTAAATACTATTCATTAGACAAAATCTTCATTGACCAAAGGATGAGTAGTTTTCTAATTAAAAGTATTTAATACAAGTCAAAAGCTTAGGCTATCACCTATGTCTTTTGAAAAAAGGCTCTAGATTTGATAGTTCAACTTTCAGTCTAGAGCCTTTGTGGTTAAAAAATATTTTTATAAGGAGCAAATCATGACTGATAAAAAGATATTTCTTAAATATTTAAAAGATGGCAATGTGAAAATATCTCTTATGATAATGAAGAAGCTATATAAAGATAATAATAAAATGGTTTATACCTTAAGTGATAGAAGTGGATATATAAATGCTAAGATTAATACAAAGTTAAAACTAGAAGTAGGACAAGTGGTAGAAATTGAAGGTGTTAAAGATTTTGTAATAGATGTGACAAATTTAAGAGTATTAGAAAATTTTAATATAGAAGACTATTTACCAACTGTTGATAGACCTATTGAAGATATAATGAATGATATTGAGGAAATAAGTAAAGAATGCATAATTTCACCTCAGGCAGTCAAACTAAATGACTATTTTTTTAAAGATGAGGATTTCTTAGAAAAGTTTAAAAAAGGAATAGGTGGAGTATCTATGCATCATAACTACATAGGAGGACTAGCTGAACATACTTTAAATGTAATGTATTTGACCAAAGTATTATGTGATAGATATGATTGTAGGCGAAGAGAAATAGCAGTACTTAGTGCTAAGCTTCATGATATAGGAAAAATTTATGAACTTGATTACAATGGTCCATTTAAATACACCTTAGAAGGGGAATTGGAAGGTCATATTGTCATAGGTGTACAAATGATTGATAGAGCTATTAGAGATTTAAATGTACCATTTAGTGAAGATTTTGTGAGAAGGATAAAGGGATGCATTACACAGCATCATGGAAAACTAGAATATGGATCTCCTAAAAAAGCTAATATGGAAGAATCTTTTATATTAAATTTTGCAGACAGTGTAGATGCAACAATGAATAAAATTACACAGATAAAAGAAGAAACAAAACCAGATACTTGGTCTCAATATGATAGAAGAATTGAAACAAAACTTTATCTTTAAAAATTATATAGTATAGATAGATGTTATAAATTTATATAAAAAAGGAACTATATATTAAGAATAAATTATATTACTATAATATATAGAATATTTAATTGTTGATGCTATAGAAATAGGTAATAAATATGTACTTGAAGATTTAAATAGTGCAATAAATAAATTAATAAAATAGAATGTCTAGAAAATTTCTAGCCATTCTATTTTATTATGCAGTAAATTACTATTTATTAGTGTTGTGAACAAATTATGATTTTCAATATATTTAAAGTTTAACTATACTTTAAGTAACAAATGTGGCAAAAAGTTAATCTTTTTTAAATAAGATGGATATATCATAAAAGTGAGAAAATATAAAACAAAAATCGAATAATGATGAAGTTTCAAAGATAACCTGTAGAAACATGTAACTATTTACACTTATATATCATATAAATAGATAAGCACTAATATGAAGGAGGTATATAAGTGTGAATCAAAATGAAAATAACATAATGACTAGAAAATTTAATGTTACTGTATTATCTATACCGATTGTATATGACTTCTTTGGTGATTTCGATTCCAATGGTATGATGTATATACTAAAAGAAGATAAAGATAAAGTTAGAAAAAAGGCTTTAGATAACTTTAATAATAAAGATGAAAATGGAGATCCCCTACCAATACCTACAGATGAAGTTCAACCACTTACCATAAGAGCAAATGTTGGAGATAAGATACAAATTGAATTTGAACATAATGAAGATAGAAGGTTATCTATTCATATGCAAGGGCTTGAATATGTAAATATAAAATCAGATGGTGCTAATGTAGGTTTTAATAAAGACTCTACAGTTGGACCAGGTGAGAAAATAACTTATGAATGGTATGCAGATAGAGAAGGTATTTTCTATTTTAGTGATATGGGAGATACTAGATTTAGCGAAGAAGGAACTAATATACATGGATTATTTGGAGCACTTATAGTACAAGCTGAAGGGTCTACTTGGACAGACCCTGTGGATGGATGTGAGCTTAGAAGTGGTATATTTGCAGATATCCACAACCCATGCAAACCTAGCTTTAGAGAATATGCAGTATATTTTCATGATGAACTTGAAATAGTAAATAGATTTGGAGGACCAATAATAGATCCTCATACAAACCAGCCAATGGGAGTAACTGCAATAAGTTACAGATCAGAGCCTATGGTAAATAGAGCTAATTTTATACCACCAAAAGATAAAGGATTTAAATGTTGCAATCCTTGTGATAAATGTGATTTTGTTAATTGTATAGATATAGTAGAGCCATCAGAACATCATCATGTAGTAGATGGAGAAGATGTGTCTATGAGTTCTTGGACTTATGGAGATCCATCAACTTTTATACCAAGAGCTTATAAAGGCGATCCATCAAGATTTAGACTTATACATGGTGGTGTAAAAGAAACTCATGTATTCCATCTTCATACACATCAATGGAGATTAGAACCAGATGATCCTAATTCAACTATAATAGACTCTATATCAATAGGGCCACAAGAAACATATGATATTGATATATTATTTGGAGCAGGAAGTTTTGCTGGTGCTATAGGAGATCATATATGGCATTGCCATCTTTATCCTCATTTCCATGAAGGAATGTGGTCTTTATGGAGAGTATTTGATAGATTAGAAACTGGAAAAGACGTAATACTTGAAACTGGAGAAGTTATCCCACCACTATATCCGGATGGAACTTATATAAAAGCTTTAAATCCTCTTCCTGATAGAGAAATGCCGCCTGAAAAAGATTTATGTCACCCTGGATACCCTAATTTTATAAATGGAGAGTTTAGAGAAAGAGCGAATCAGCCACCTTTAGGTATACTAAATCAAGAAGGAACGAATAAAATATGTCCTACTTGTTTTGAAGAAGCAAATTTTGTAGATAACTTTGCTCCAGGGGCTTTATATGCAGAAAGTTGTCCTAAAGAGAAAAATAAAGATAAAAGATACGATAAAGAATTATATAAATCGCACAATAAGCCTATAGATAACTGTAATGATGATTGCAAATATAATTTTAGAGACCCAGATGTTGTATTTGAATTATTTGCGGTAGAAGCTAAATTAGTATATAACAGGGCAGGCTGGAATGACCCTTATGGTAGATTTTATATTTCAAAAGAACAAATAGAAGATTATACAAGATGTAAACTTACCCTAGAAAATAGAGAAGAACTAGTTATGAGATATGTAGAAGGTGTAGAAAATGGTTATATTGATGCTGAGCCATTGGTGATAAGAGCGAATAAAGGTGATTGTATAGAAGTTAGAACTACAAACTTCTTACCAGAAACATTACCTGCAACAGAATTCCAATTAGAAACAATAACTGATAATGTAGGTTTTCATATACATTTAGTTAAGTTTGATGTTATAACTTCAGATGGAGGAGCAAATGGATATAATAATATGGCTTCTGTATTTTATGGAGAAACTATAATAGAAAGATATTTTGCAAATGATGAATTAAATGCTTGTTTCTTCCATGATCATGCTAATCCAAACTCACATCAGCAACATGGATTATTTGCAAGTCTTATAATAGAGCCTGAAGGATCAACATATCATGATCCTAAAACAGGTAAGCAAATAAAATATGGAACAAAAGCTGTAATAAAGACATCTTCAGGTAGAGTTTTTAGAGAATTTGGATTATTTGTCCATGACTTCGCATTATTGTTTGACAGACATGGAAAAGCATTAAACCCACCTCCATTCCCAGGTTCACATGATGATCCAGGTGTTATGGGTATAAATTACAAGTCAGAGCCATTAAGAGAGAGACTAAATGATAAAGATGATGATCCAGCATATGTATTTAGTTCTATATACCATGATGATCCAGTGACGTCAATACTTGAAACTTATCCAGGAGATGAAATCGTGATAAGATTACTAGATGGAGCTCAAGAAGAACAACATGCATTTAATATAAATGGATTAAAATGGAGAAAAGAAATAACAGATAAGAATTCACCATTAGTTCAAGCTCAAACATTAGGAATATCAGAAGCATTTAATATAAGGATAACAGATGATTATAAAGCTGGAGATTATATTTACTATTTTGGAGGACAAGATGATCTTTGGTTAGGTCTATGGGGAATAATAAGAGCTTATAAAAAGAAAACTGATAAACTACTTCCTATTGATAATTGTAAGTTAGGTTTATTGCAAAAAATAAAATCTTGTAAAGATGAAATTAAAAGATGGATAATTAAAAATAAATGTTATCCAAGTAAAAAAGTTAGAGAGTTTCATATAGCTGCAATTCAAAAGGACATTAAGTATAATGATTTTTGCGATCATGATCCAGATGGATTATTATTTGTACCATATGAATATAAAGATGACGTTATAAATGGAGATATAGAACCTATTCCACTTATATTAAGGGCACAAAAGGGTGAATATATAAAACTTACTTTAACTAATTGTTTTGATAAACCAATACCATATCAGGACTTCCCAGGTGTTCCAGTTGACAAAAAAATTAATCCATCGATGAGAGTAGGTATTACTCCACAATTTTTAAGATTTGACTCAGTAAAAGATAGTGGTGTAAATATAGGTTACAATAATGTAGAACAAACTGTAGAGCCAGGAGAGAGTATAACTTATATATGGTATGCAGATAAAGAGTATGGAACTTGTCTATTATCATCTTTAACAGATATAAGAAACCATAGATATCATGGCCTATTTGGAGCAATAATAATAGAGCCAGAAGGATCAGTGATAGATGGTGATTATAATTGTGGATATGATAAACAATACGGAGAACAGGCAACTATTATAAAGGATAATAATGAGAAATTTAAAGAATTTGTATTATTTATGCATAATGGAATAAGACTTTTAGATAAAGAAGGTAATTTGATAGAAACTACTAGAGAAGTAGATGAAGAAGGAGAAGTGGAGCCAGTAGATTTTGAAGATAGAGGTGAAAAAGGATTTAACTATCGTTCAGAAAGATTTTTTAATAGATTGAAATATAATGATGATATTTCTAAAGTATTTAGTTCTAAGACGCATGGAGATCCGGCTACACCAATATTTGAAGCTTGCCCTGGTGATAAAGTAATAATAAGGCTTTTAATGCCTGGAGATAAACCTAGAAATACTTGCTTTGTACTTCATGGTCATGAATGGAAAGCTCAACCAGATAATCCGTGTACAAGAATAATATCGGCTCAAGGTGCTATGAGTGTAGGTAATGTATTTAATATTGAATTATTAGACGGAGCATCCATGATACCTGGCGATTATTTATATAGATCAGGTATAATTAAATGGGATATAGAGTCAGGTATGTGGGGTATTATTAGAATAAAGAAATAACAATAAACCATATTGATGATATAGTCTATGGAAATGAAGTTTTTATGATTATATAGTTGAGATTGGGAATGTTAGAAATAGTGCTTAGAATGCAAAAGTTATATTGTAAATGAATATGTAGAAGTATAATAGAATTAGATAAGAAAAGGAAGAATTACATTCTTCCTTTTTTACTATGAGTTTATTATTATTAAGAATGGTGCGTAATATATTTTATATATTAATACATATTTGTATAGCTTTCTAAAATTCTCACATAATGATTAGCTTCCCTTAATACATGATCTGCAAGAAGTGGTAGTATTATGGATTTTATTTTACATTGATCAATACCAATTGTTCCTGCTTGTTTGAAATCTTTAAACTTAATTGTTTGATTTAGAGTTTCATTTGTAAGACTATCTATTGTTATGTTTGTCATATTTTGTACTTCTTCCATTAAATCTTTGTACTCATTTGCAAAATTATTTGAAGCATTAACTAATTCACCTTCAGATGGATCAAGTAATCCTCTAATAAATAGTGCGTGTTCCATCATAATCTGATCCCAAAATAGCTCTGTTTCTTTTATATCTTTAGATTCAATATCGATTCTATTTTCAAGATCAACAACAAATGAGCGATATAAATTTGCCTCTCTCAATATATGTTCAATAAGTAGAGGATAATTTACTGTAAATAGAGTGCAAGATAACATTCCATTTAATATTCTCTCCTTTAATTTAATTAATCCATCAAGTAGTTTTATAGCATTACAGTTAAGCATGGTTACATAATTTATTAATTCAGGGCTGACTTGTGGATTTGTTCCGCTGTGTAATTTTAATTCTGCTATAGTTATATTTTGATTTATTTCTATTCCTGTATATTTTGATGTTGTCTGTTCTGTACTGAATGTGTAATCAGTAAATATCTCTCCTGAGTTTAACACATTAGATCTAATTACACCATTACTAGCACTAATAGCACAGTATAATAATTTTTCAAATTGTGTTTTATAATGATCAGCCTCACTAGCTAGTTTTGAATCTTTAGGTGTAAATCCGGCCTCTAGAAAGATAGAATGCTCTTTCATGATTCTAGAAAAAAACAAGTGTAATTCAAGTGATAAAATAACATATTTTTGATTATTTATCATATTGCCCCCTAATTGATATATAATATTTTACTTTATTTTATTCTTAGAATTATATTATGTTCATATAATCACAAAAGTAGTATATACTAAGAAGTATTTTTTACTAGCGAGTATAGTTTTTATAATATGAATTATTATGATTTATAGGATTGTAAAACGATATTTTTAATAATAAATAAAATAAAAGTGTAGACATAAATAATGCTACACTTTTATTTAAATAATATCATTTAAAGTATATTTACTAAGGCTTGTTTTAAAAGCTTTTAGAGAATCATTTAAAATAGGTCTTAATCTACAATTATGATTTATACAACATCTATTTTCATTTGAGAAGCATTCAACAATATTTAAATTATCCTCCATTATCTCAAAAAGCTCACCTAAATTTATATCCTTAGGATCAATTACGAATTTAATACCACCATTTCTTCCTTTAGAAGACTCAAGATAATTATTTTTTACTAATTTATAAATTATTTTTTTTACATGGTGAGCAGATAAATTAAGGGTAGATGATAACTCTTCTACAGTAAAAAGTTCATTAGGTCGACTACCAAGAAATATTAATATTCTAAAACTATAGTCAGTAAATTTGGATAAGTTCATAATCCCTCCATAAATAAATAATTTAATTTCATATTCATTATACACTAGTAAAAATTAAGGTTATAGTATTGTTTATAAAAAAATAAAAAAATTTTAAAATAAATGTTTAAATCAAAAAATTGGAGGTATATATATAATATAAAAGAGTATTTTAAATACACATTTAAAAGTGTTTTTCTAAAATAAAAAATTCATAGCTCCAATGAATTGTCATGTAAAAGTGATTTATATAAGATATGTATTAAAGATGTATTGAAAAAGTCCAACTAATAGTTTATGTAGTTGGACTTTTTTATTTCAAATTGATATTCAGAGATAATCCAAGTAAATTATTTATTTCTAGGATATGCACTTATTATTCTATAAAAAGGAAATATTTTGAAATGTAGTTAAAACCATTGAAACTATTGATAGATTAAATTTATAATGTAAATAATAAAAAAATGATATAAAAAATAAATTACACGGAGGAATAGGTGAAAATACATGAACATACTACTAAATTTTATAGGTATATTTTTGTTACTAGCTGGTTTATATTTATTTTCTAGTAATAAGAAAAATATAGATAAAAAAATAATAATAAAAGCACTAGGAGCTCAATTTATATTAGCTTTCCTATTAGTAAAATTTCCTTTAGGGAAGGTGTTAATTGAAAAAGTATCTGATTTTGTAACTCAAGTATTAAGTTACGGATCAGAAGGATTAGCGTTTATATTTGGTTCTCTTGCTGATGGTGGAGCACCAACTGGATTTATATTTGGAATACAAACTTTAGGTAATATAATATTTATTTCTGCATTAGTAGCAGGGTTATATTATTTAGGTGTTATAGGTTTTGTTGTTAAAATAATAGGAGGAATTATTGGAAGATTCCTGGGAACTTCAAAAGTAGAAAGTTTTGTTGCTGTTGCAAATATGTTTTTAGGACAAACGGAATCACCTATTCTAGTAAGTAAATATTTAAAGTCTATGACTGAAAGTGAAATAATGTTAGTTTTAGTTTCGGGAATGGGAAGTATGTCTGCAAGTGTTCTTATTGGATATGCAGGTATGGGAATACCTATGCAATATCTTTTAATTGGTGGAGCATTAGTTCCTCTTGGAAGTATAATTGTTTCTAAATTAATTTTACCAGAAAATAAGTCTTTAGAGAGAAATGAAGTTGAAGAGGTAAAAATTGATAATAAGGGAGATAATGCAAATTTAATATCAGCAATTACACAAGGAGCTCAAGATGGTTTAAGCATGGTTTTAGGTATAGGAGCCTCTTTAATAGCCATTATTTCTTTGGTGGCATTAGTAAATGGAGTTTTAGGATTATTTGGTCTATCTTTAGAAAAAATACTATCTATAATATTTGCACCAATAGGATTTTTCATGGGCATAGATTTACAAAATATTTCGCTAGCAGGTCAATTACTAGGAAGTAAGTTAGTTTTAAATGAATTTGTTGCTTTTGGACAACTTGGAGCAGTTATAGACTCTTTAGACTATAGAACTGGACTAATGCTTGCAGTATCTTTAACTGGATTTGCTAATATATCTAGTATGGGTATATGTATATCTGGTATATCAGTTTTTTGCCCAGAAAAAAGAAATCAGTTATCTAAATTAGCTTTTAGAGGTATGATAGGTGGATTTATTGTAAGTGTATTAAGTGCTCTAATTTTAGGATTAGTAGTTGCTTTATAAAATTATAAATTTATATTTGTGAACTTACTTATTAAGTTCACTTTTTTTATGCAATATATTAATGTATTTTTACAGTCTAAAGTATAAAAAACTATAAATATTATATTCCTAGTTAGAATTTTACAATAATGAAAAAATATGATGGAAATTAGTTCAAAATATAAAATAATTATAGTATTATAGATATAATGTAGAAAAAGTAATATAAAGGGGTAATATAGTGGGTGAATATAAGAATATAATAGTATTTGTTACAAGTATTGTAATTATGAACGTATTTACTATTTATTCAAATGCATTCGAACAAATAAATTTTGAAAATATAACTATAGATGATGGATTATCTCAATCTACTACGGAAGTTATGTTACAAGATAGTGATGGATACATATGGATAGGTACAAACGATGGTCTTAATAGGTATAATGGTTCAGAATTTAAAATATTCAAATCAGATGATAGGAATAATAATTCCATAGTAAGTAATTATATAATTTCTCTTGCAGAAGACAAGAATAGAAAACTATGGGTAGGTACAGATGATGGCTTAAGTGTTATAAATTTAGAAGATTATTCTATAAAAAATTATCGTTGTTATGATGATAAAAAAGATACTCCATTTTATAATATAAAAAGCATATTAATCACCAAGAAGGGGAAGGTCTTAATAGCTACTTATAATGGAGTATATCTTTATGACGAGAAAAAAGATTCTTTTAGCAAGATTTTAGGCGATAACAATGAATTAACTAATAATAATGTGTCTGATATGAAAGAAGATAAAGATCATAATATATGGATAGGTACAGAGAGTGGATTAAATAAAATAGATATTAAAACTAATAAAATCTATAAGTACACTAATGAGGATAATCCGGATGTGAAATGGGATAAAATTGATTCTTTAATGTGTGACGATGATAATAATATATGGATATCTACTTATGAAAATGGATTAATCAGATTAAATATAAACACAAATAAGACAACATCTTTTAAATTTGACAAAAATAATCCTAATTCTATACCATCTAATACTACTAGAGGGATATTACAAGATACTGAAGGTTCAGTTTGGATTGCAACTGAAAAAGGTCTTAGTAAGTATGAAGGTTCAAATAAGTTTATAACATATACCAATAAAGGCTATGATGTGAATAGTATATCAAATGATGTAGTATATACGTTAATGCAAGATAAAAGTGGATTGCTATGGGTAGGTACTTATGCTGGAATAAGCCTATTTGACCCGGTAAATAATATACAACTTTATAAAAGTGATCCATTAGATGATAATTCTTTAAGTGATAATGTAATACATGGCATCTATGAAGATGAAGATGGGTTGTTATGGGTAGGCACAAGGGATAGTGGATTAAATATTATAGACAGAAATAGTAATCAAATAAGACATATTTATGAAGGAAATAGTGAATATAAATTAAGTACAAATTCAATAAAAGTTATAACTGGAAAAGATAATATTGTATGGGTAGGAACTAGAAACGGTGTAAATAAAATAGATAAGAATAGTATGAAAATAACAAAATATACTACAGAAAATGGCCTAACTCATAATAATATAAAAAGTTTATTATTAGATAGTAAAGGCTATTTATGGATAGGTTCTGAAGAAGGCTTAAATATTTTAAATACAAAAACTAATGAGATTATAGATTTAACAAAAGTATTAGAAGAAAATGGACTAGTAGATACATATATAGAAGAAATTTATGAAGATAGTAAAGGAGTGTATTGGTTAGGAGAATACATAAGTGGTACGTTAGTAAAAATTAATCCAAAAGATAAAAGCGTAACAATTTATACTAACTTTAGTAATAAAGTAGGCAGTGTAAATACAATACGATCTATAATAGAGGATAAAAATAATAATTTATGGATAGGTACTAGTAATGGTTTAATTAAATTTAATTTGGATACAGAAAAATATAAAATATATACTGAAGAAGATGGATTATCAAATAATATAGTCTATGGAGTAATGCTAGATGATGAAGGTAATCCTTGGATGAGTACAAATAATGGAATATCCAATTTAATATTAAAGACTAATAAATTTAAAAACTTGGCTAGTACTGATGGATTACAAAGTAATGAGTTCAATGGTAAAGCTTATTATAAATGTAAAAATGGAGAATTTATATTTGGTGGAATAAAGGGATTAAATATATTTAATCCGGAAAATATATTTACAACTTCTTATACGCCAAAGGTAACTTTTGATAATTTTGAAGTTGGAGGGAAGAACTATTCCAATATAGATGGACTATCATTTAAACATAATGAAAATTTAATTAGAATTAAATATTTTATTCCTGAATACAAAAGAGGAATTAAAGTTAAATATTACTATCAATTAGAAGGCTTAAGTGATGAATGGGTAGAAGTAAAAAGTAATGAGGTTATTTTTAATGGATTAGATTCTGGAAAATATACATTTAAGATAAAGGCACAAAGTCAAAATGGAAGTGTTGGTGAAGAAAGTAAAGTTAGTTTTTCAATAGATACACCAATATGGAAAAGTGAGAAAGCCATAATGGCATATTTTATTATAATCATAATTATTATATATATGGAGTTTATGAGGATAAAAAGACTAGATAAACTAGTAGCTAGACGAACTAAAGAGTTAAGTAGAGAAATGAAAAAAAATAGTATGTTATTTGATCAATTAATAGAAGCAGAAAGAAGTAAAAATAATTACTTTATAAACTTATCTCATGAACTTAGAACTCCTTTAAATGTAATAAATTCTGCAGAACAATTAATAACCAATTTTAATAAATCAGAAAAAGGTATCAGTCAAGAAAAATTAGATTACTATATGGAAGTTATGCGAAATAATACTAGAAGGTTGTTAAATTTAATAAACAATATAATAGATACTTCTAAAATTGAAAATGGTAAGTATAAAATTAATGTAAAAGACGAAAATATTGTTTATGTAGTTGAAGAAGCAGCTTTAACATTAAAAGATATGATAGAATCTTCTAATATAGAGCTTCTAATAGACACTGATACAGAAGAAAAAATAATAAAATGTGATGCATATGAGATTGAAAGATGTATTGTAAATCTAGTAAATAATGCAGCTAAATTTACACCAGAGGGTGGAAAAATTATGGTTAACATAGAAGACTTAGGAGATGACATAAAGATTAGTGTTGAAGATACAGGCATAGGAATCGATGAAAAATATCATGAGACTATATTTGATAGATTTAATCAAGTAGTAGACGAACAAAGAGAGGTAAAAGGTGGAAGTGGTTTAGGTCTCACTATAACGAAGCATATAATTAATCTTCATCATGGAGAAATTTTTGTAGAAAGTGAAAAAGGTAAAGGAACTAAATTTACAATAATTTTACCTTCTAATTAGAGATATTATTGGTAATAAGAATAAAATTATGATTACCATATAATGGTTTTGACAAGGTTGATTTTATATGTTAATATAAATAAGAATTAAGTAAACCAGATAATCGCAGGTGGCAATAGCCACGTGAGGAAAGTCGGAGCTCCATAGAGCAGGGTGCTAGGTAACGCCTAGTGGGAGTGATCCTAAGGAAAGTGCAACAGAAAATAACCGCCAAGATTTTCTTGGTAAGGATGAAAAGGCGAGGTAAGAGCTCACCGTTTCCTAGGTGACTAGGAAAGCCGTGTAAACCCCACCTGGAGCAAGACCAAAATAGGGTTAAAAGAGTGCTGCTCGTACTCTCCGGTAGGTAGGTCGCTTGAGCATATTGGTGACAATATGCCTAGATAGATGATTATCAAATACAGAACTCCGCTTATAGATTTGCTTAATTAAAATCCCTTAGGGGATTTTTTTTTATGCAAATATACAAACATTTAATTATACTATCATTAGGAATAAATCTTAATGAAGATTTTTATTTATGACGAAAATGTAATAAAATCTTAAGACTATTGTTTTTGTATTTTTTTATCAAATAAGATATAATTTTAAGAATGAAGCAATTATAATAGTGGGGGCATACATATGAAGAAAAATTTAAAAAGTAGATTCAAAATTACTAAAGATTCTATTATAGAAGTAATTTTATGGTTGCTTGGAGGACTTTTTTTATTACTAATAACAGAATTTTTATCAAGAGGAAAGATAAAATATGTTAAGTTACTATTTTTAAACAAGCAAGGCGTGTTTTTAGTAAACTATTTACTTATACTTTTATTAACATCTTTTATTTTTATTCTTAAAAGAAAGAAGACGTTTTACTTTTTAATATCGTTTACTATACTGAGTATATCTGTTATAAGTAAGTATTTATTTAATGTGAGAGGAGTACCTTTTACATTTTCTGATATATATTCAATAGGAGATGGATTAGAAATTGCAAGTAATTATGTTAATTTACCAATGGTAATTGGAGTTTTAGTTTTTTTAACTTTTATAATTTTAATTACAGTATTTTTATTTAAAAAAGAAGAAAATAATAAAAGAATTACTAGTTTAAGCAATGTAATGTTAATTTTAATTCTTATTATCTCATTTCCTATAATAACAAAAGTACAGTATGACAGTGGTAAAATGGGATATATGAGGTGGGATATTAGTGCATCATATAAAAAAAATGGATATGTTTATTCTACAATAGAATCAGCAGTAAAATATATAAGAGTTAAGCCAAGTGGATACTCTAAGGCTGCTATAGATGAGATTCGTAAAAAAGTTGATGAGAAGGAACGAGAAGATAGTAGAAAGATAAATAAAAATAAACCTAATATGATTTTTATTCAGCTGGAAGCTTTTATGGATCCAACTTTAATTAAGGAAGCTAAATTCAGTCAAGATCCTATTCCTAATTTTAGAAAAATTTGTGAAAAGAATAAAGGCTATTTGGCGGATGTACCAACAACAGGTGGAGGAACTGTGAGAACTGAATATGAAGTTATGACAGGTAATAATATTGACTATTTGACTCCAGGAGAGATACCTTATAATACAATCTTAAAAGGAAAGTATTATAACTCAGTGGCGACAACTTTAAAAAAACAAGGATATAATGCTCATGCTATTCATAACTTCCAAGGAAATTTCTATACAAGAAATAACGCTTATGCAAAGCTTGGATTTGATACATTTACTTCTGTAGAGTATATGAATGGATATGAAAAAAATGAAAGAGGATGGGTAAAAGATACTGTATTAACTAAGTATATAAAAAAGGCCTTAGAAAGTACAAAAAATAGTGATTTAGTCTATGCTATTTCTGTTCAAGGGCATAGTGCTTATCCAGAAGACTCTTTAGAAAAATATGATTTTGATATAAAAGTAGATGGAAGCTTAGATAAAAAGGATATGAGTCAATTGTATTACTATGCAAATCAAATAAAAGGAACAGATGATTTTGTAGGTGATATAATGAAAATGGTAGATGAAAGTGAAGAGGATACATTAGTTGTATTTTATTCAGATCATATGCCAGCTTTAAATTTATTTTTAAATGAAAATTTTTATTTAGATTCTTACCAAGCACCTTTTGCATTTTATAGTAATTTTGAAATAGATAATTTTGATTTTGATAATACAGAATCTTACAATATAAGTACATTGGCTATGAAATTAGCTGGAGTTGAATATGGTCCTATGGAGAAGTTTCATGCATATTTAGATGATGATAAAAATTATGAAAAGTATGAAGAACTTTTAGAATATGATTTACTATTTGGGAAAAACTATTACTTAAAAAATAATGAAAAAACAAAGGAAAATACAATGAAAATGGGGATTGATGATGTTATTGTAAGTCATATTGAAAATGACAAAAATCATGCTTTTATCAAGGGAATGAACTTCACTGAGAATAGTTCAGTATATATAAATAAGAAAAAAATAGATACAATATTTATCGATGAAAGTACTTTAAAAATAAAGGGGACAGAAGAAGGAGATACGTTAGTGGTTAAACAGCTGGGACGAAATGAAGGACTTTTAAGCCAGTCTAACGAAATATCTATAAATGAAAATACTTTGTCAAAAAAATAACTTATTTTATTAATAGGCTTGTTTTAGGATAGGACTTATAGGATAGACCTAAGTAAATTGAGGGAATAAAATTCTCTATAATATAAGATTAAAAAAGGCTTATACTATATCGAAAATAAAAGCATAGCATAATGATTTTTAAAATAGTTTCTACTGATGAAGGTGGAAATATAAGAGAACAGCTTTTTAGCTGTTCTTTTTTATTTATTAATTAATTCAAAAACATATTCTCCAATTTTTTCTGGATGTATACTACTTTTAAAGTAAGAAATATTTTCTTTCATAAATACTATCCTAGAGTTTAATTTACCTTTCAATAGAGATTCTATTATATCTTTTAAGTTATCATCATTGTCATATAAAATTCCAATACCTTTATCTCTAATAAATTTAGCATTTTCTATTTCTTGTCCAACCTTTGGATTTTTTACTATTATAGGCGTATTTGAACTTATAGCTTCAAATAATGTGGCTCCACCTGATTTTGTTAGCATCAAATCATATTTTTTAATTAATTCAGGCATGTTATTAACATATCCCTTTACATCTATGTTATATAAAGGTTTTTTTATAGTTAGATGCTCATAAAGTTTTTTGTTGCTACCAGTTACAATAGTTACATCTAAAATATTTTTATATTCATCTAAGTAATCATCTAACCAATGCATAAAGTTTTCATCAAAATCAAATAAACCTCTACCTCCGCCAAGGAGAAGAAGTCTTAACTTATTACCTAGAACTTTTTTATCACAAGAAAATTTTTTACTTATAGGTACTCCTGTTACTCTAAATATACTTGGATCCATTCCTTTTTGAACATATCTATTTTTTATTTCATAGGATGGAACAAAGTACATATCGGTACTTGGAAATATCCATTCTAAACTATCTACAACATCAGTGATAACTGTTAAAGATGGAATTTTATTATCTGGATTTTTTGTATTAAAATCATTTACACAAGCTGCAGCGCATGGGAAAGTAGAAATAATTAAATCTGGATTAATACTTTTTATGTACTCAGCTAATTTGGGAGTATATATTTTATATGATATATCGTATTTAGAATCAAATGATTTTTTTAAGTAATAATAGTAATTGTAAAGCCCTGGTACATATTTAGTATTATTTTCATAGATCTTAACCATCGGTCTATTTATACGAGGAACACTAGCACTTATAAAGTTTTCAATTACTACGTTTGTATTTTTATCCTTTTCTAAAATATAATCTTTTATTGCATTTGCAGCACTAATATGACCAGCACCAAATTGAGCAGTCAATATTAATATTGTTTTTTTACTTCGTGTTTCACTCAAATTATCACCTCAAAAAGAAATTCTCATTTATAGTATTATACCTTTGTATTTAATTATAATCAATGTTAACTGACTAATGTTAAATAATATTATTTTTTATATAAAAATAAAGGAAAGTAGCATGCAAATGGTAAAGATAAAAAAGAGAGGTGAATTTATGGAGAACACTAAAAATAATAATTATTCAAATAATAAAGATATTTATAAAATAATGCAAATATTTTTATTTTCATCTTTAGGAATTATAATATTTTTTATACCTATAAAAATAAATAATCAGCTTGAGATATTAATTTATCACTTTTCATACTTTGCTGAAAATAAGCTATCAATAATCATAGATATCTCACTTATATTATTTATTACATTATCTACTTTAAAAAGATTTTTCACTAGAGAAAGAGGAATTATAAATGACTTATCATTAATTAATAGAGTATTTGCTTTAACAATACTAGTGTCTATTTTACTTGGAAGAGAAGAATTATTTTTTATAGATGATATATTTATTGTTGTCATGAAGGATATGATTTTAAATTTAGCAATTTTGCTGCCAATATCATCAATTTTCATGCCTTTACTTTTAGAGTATGGATTAGTAGAAATTATTGAAGCTTATACACATAAAATAATGAAAAAAATATTTAAGGTAAGTGGAAAAGTATTTCTGAATTTTTTAGTATATGTATTTGTAGATAATGTTTGTGGAGCTTTTATTACCTATAAATTATACAAAGATGGGAAACTAAGAGAAAGGGAAGCATGTATAACTATATTAAATTTTTCTATTTTAGCATTACCTTTAACTTCAGATTTATGTAATAAGGCTGGAATCAATATCTTTAAATTTGTAGCGATAGAAACTTTAGTACTTATAATCTGTAATATAATTATTTGCAGGATTTATCCCTTAAATAAGAAAAAACAAAGTTATTTTTATAAATCAGGATACAAAGATGTAAATTGTAGAAAAAATAAATTTAATACAGCTATAAATAAATACTTATCTAGAGGGAATAAGAAAAGTTTATTATCTTATTCAAAATTATATTTAAATGATGCACTTTATTTTTTTATGGAATTGATTCCTATTGTAGTAGTGATATTTTTTATAAGCAACATAATTTATACGTGCACTCCTATAATGGACTTAATAAATAATTTTACATATGTGATTTTAAGTATATTTAATTTACCAAACACTAATTTTATGTCAAATATAATTAATTTATCTTTTGTTAATAGCATATTGGGAATAAAACTTTTGTCATCAGATACATATTATATAACTAAACTAATACTAAGTTTGATTATATCTTTGCAAGGAATATCATTATCTTTTTTAATTCCATTTATAAAGAAGTCTATAATACCTCTTAATCTAAGAGAAATTATATTAGTATTAATTGAACGTATTATCATTATTATGACTGTATGCTTTATAGGATACAATTTTTATTTAGGATATATTTTATAAATTTTTAAGCTACAAGGATTTCTTGTAGCTTATATTTTGTAAGAAAATATTAATAAAATATCTATTGTGTTTAACACAGTACTATGTTACTATATAATAAGTTTAACAAGGTATTGTATAATACACAGTAGATGAAAATATAATTCATTTTGTAAAAATGATAAATTATAAGAGAAACTTAATCCAAATTTAATAATAGAAAGGAGAAGATAAATGAATACTCAGTTTAGAAAAGGTGTTTTAGAAATTTGTGTGCTAGCCCTCATTTCTAAAAAAGATATGTATGGATATGAAATAGTACAAAGTATATCTAAAGTGATTAATGTAAATGAAGGTACAATATATCCTATATTAAGAAGACTTACAAAAGATGAATACTTTGAATCGTATATATTAGAATCAAGTGAAGGTCCAGCAAGAAAGTATTATAAGATAACGCCTAGTGGAAAAGACTATTTAGAAAAAATGATAATTGAATGGAATGATTTCATAAATGCAGTGAGTCTTATATTAAATGATGAAGGAGGTAATTACTTTGAATAGAAAAGAGTTTTTAGATATATTAAGAGATTATTTAAAAAAATATTTTTCAGAAAATGAGTTAAACGATATAATCAGAGATTACGAAGAGTATTTTGTAGATGGTGAAATAGAAGGAAAGAGTGATTTAGAAACTATAGCAGCACTTGGATCACCTAAGTCTATAGCAAATGACCTAATAAGTCAAATGAAAGATAAAGATAATAATGATAAAAAAGATAAAATAGAAAAAATGTATATAAATTTAAAAAATAAAACAAAAGAAATGTTTTTTAAAAGTAAAAGTTATATAGAAGAAAAATTAACACCTGACTCACAGAAAAAGGGTAGTTTATCAAATAAGGCTGTAAGTATTATCTTATTTTTATTATCTTTAGCATTAATAATGCCTGCTTTTGGTATTGTATTATTTATGGTTAGTGTTGCAGCAGTATTAATTATGAGCTTAATAATTTTTGTAACAGCTATACCTTTAATGGTTAGTGTTGCATGGCCTTCACCAGAGATAGTTTGTTTTTTCATTTTTATGTCAATGGCATTTATAGGATTTCAAATTCTTTCATGGCAAATATTTGTATTTGTAGTAAGACTAATGAGAAAAGTTTATAGAAGATACATTAATTGGATAAAAACTAGAAAAATATATGTGGATGCAGATATAAGAAAAGAAGAAATAAACTCAAATAAAAATCAAGGAGGTAAAGAGTATGAATAAAAAGCTATCAATTTTTGCTATTGTATTGATAATAGTAGGTCTTATAGGTACTGTATGGTCTGGATTCCTCTCTATGCCTTATTTTATAAATAAATTACAAGAATATGAAGAAGGAATTAATAAAGAAAAAGTCATTTATGAAGAGAATGTTAATATAAATAATTTAAATATTAATACTAAATATGCAAATGTAAAAATATTAAAAAATGACTCTAACAAAGTTATAATAAAAACTAATGGACTTTACAAAAATAGTGAAATAAACATAAACCAAAGTGGTAAAGACTTAGTCATAGAAGAAGAAATAAATAATCAAAAAATAGAAAAGATTAAAAATATAGATGATCTTATTAATATAGGATTAGAAAATACTTTTTCAAGTTATAGAAATACTATACTTGTATATATACCAAATAATATAAATATAAGTGCTATAACAGAGGGTGGGAATTTAGATGTTAAAGATAATATATTTTTAGATAGCTTAACTTTTAAAACATATGGGGGAAGCATATCTCTTCCAAGTGAGATAAAAAATTTAAAATTACTAGATTTAACTTCTAAATCAGATTTATCCCTTAAGTTGTCAGAGTTACTAGGTATAGATGAAGTAAATATAAATTCTAACGAAGTATATATTTCTAGCAAAGAATCTACTTTTTATGATATGGAAAAATATATACCTAAGAAAGTTACTATAAATGGAGATAATCTTGAAAATGGAATAATTGATATAGAATCTACTATACCAATAAGTAAAGATCTTACAATAGATTCTTATAAAAGTGAAGTATTGTTAAACTTACCTTTAGATAGATATAATTTTAATTTTAATGTAGCAACTTATGAGGGAATAGAATTTAATGACTATTTACTGAATATTACCAAGTATAGAGATGAGTCTGAATTAATAAAAGAATTTAAAACTATACTAAATCCAAACCTGAAAGATGAATATAAGATAAATATAGATGCATTAAGTTTAAATTTTAGATAATTACCGATTAAGACAATATAAGTTAAATAAAACTTGTATTGTCTTTTTCATTATAAATTAATTCTATTTTATCTGATTTCTAGATAAAAAGTAACCACATTTAAGGCTTTTCATATAATTATATTAGCAGCATAAGTTTTATTGCTTATGAAATAAATAACAACAAAAGGAGTTTGACTTATTATGAAAAAAAAGAAGAAACAATCATGCTCTTGTGCTTCTCAAAACCAAGCTTGTAATGTTTGTGAACCTTGCACAAAACCAGTAGAATGTGAACCTATATCATCTTGTAAACCATGTCCTACTAATAAAAAACCTATGGAGTGTTATGTAGAATGTCCTTGTGGGGATTACGAAATAACATGTGTAGATAAATGTGTTGAGTTAGCTAAAAAAGCAGAAGAATTATTTAATAAAGCTTGTAAATATGAAGCTGAAGCAACACAAACATTTAATCAAGCTAAGGAATGTGAAAAGAGTGCCAAGCTATTATCACAAAAAGCATGTAGCTTATTACAAAGCGCTAACAATTGTGGAAATCAATCTAAAGCAAATGAATGTAAAGCTAAAGAATTAATGCAACAAGCAGAAGAGTTATCACATAAGGCAAAATGCTTAAGTAAAGAGGCTGAAAATATAGAAAATGAAGCCAAAGCAAACTGTGAAAAAGCTAAATGTTTATATGAAAAAGCAGAGAACTGTAATGAAAAAGCTAAAGCATTATATAATCAAGCATTAAAGTTTGATGAAAAAGCTTTAGAATGTTACAAAACAGCAGGGGACAAGATAAAAGAATATGAAAAGAACTCTAAAAAATGTGAAGAAATGATAAATAAATGTGGAAGCAAATTAAAAACTTGTGAAAGTAATTGTATATTAGAAGATACAACTATGAATGATTGTGGATGCCATCAAAAACCAATTAAAAATACTTGTGGATGTAATGATTCCATGATGAATCCTTGTAATAAGCCAATGATGAACAATTGTAATAAACCTATGATGAATGCTTGCAATAACGTTTCTATGAATACTTGTGATTCTATAGTTGAAAAAACATGTTCTTGTGAAGATGAAATAATATATATTGATGTAGAAAAAAATAATTGTTTTCAAAATCCATGCTCAACTTATGTAAGTCCTATGTATAATATGGCTCCAATGCAATGTATGGGTAACTTCACTAATAAATATCCATCATTAGATGATAACATGATGTCACCATATTCTGCTCAGGATGATGATATGTGGATGAGTTACTATATGTATATGCAACAAATGATGCAACCAATGCCTTATAATAAATAAGGTTATAAAAATAAAAGCAAGTAAGAAGGTAGAATATTTATGTTCTACCTTTTATTTTTACATAAAATTTAAATAATTGTTCTAAAAGTATCAACCTAATAATATACTATGAATATATTAATAAAAATAATTACTTACAAGGGAGTAATTCCGTACAGTGTGCGCGGTAAATCAACATCTTGACTGATTTCAGTCTGGTTTACCTTAATGAATGAGACTTGTGTGTAGATTTTTCTATGCATGAGTCTCATTTTTAGTTTGAAAGTTATTGTAAAAAGGAGGGAGTAAAAATGAAAGAATACTTATTAACTTGTGAACAGGTTTTAGAAGATCTCAAAACCAATAAGAAGGGGCTAAGTGAAGAAGAGGCTAAAGATCGATTGATAAAAAATGGTAAAAATAAGCTTGAAGAAGGGAAAAAAATATCTTTATTTTCAAGATTTATTAAAGAATTAATTAATCCTATGATTATTATTCTTATAGTAGCAGCTATTATTTCTGGTATAACTGCTTATTATGCAAACGAATCTTATGCAGATGTATTTATTATTTTTATCGTAGTTATAATAAACGGAGTATTAGGAGTATATCAAGAAAATAAATCAGAAAAGGCTATAGAAGCACTTCAAAATATGACATCTTCTACTTGTAAGGTTATAAGAAATAATAAACAAGTTGTAATTAAAAGTGAAGAAGTGGTAGTTGGTGATATTGTTTTATTAGAAGCAGGTGATGCAATTCCTGCAGATGGACGAATTATTGAAAGTGCAAGCTTAAAGATAGAAGAAGCTGCACTAACAGGAGAATCTGTTCCCGTAAGCAAAGTAAGTGATATATTAAGTTTATGTGAAAATGAAAAAGATATAGCATTAGGTGACAGGAAAAATATGATTTACATGGGGAGTTCAGTAGTTTATGGACGTGGTTACGCTATAATAACAGCTACAGGTATGAATACTGAAATGGGTAAAATTGCTCATGTACTTTCTAATACTAAAGAAAGTCAAACTCCTTTACAGCATAAGTTAAATCAACTTAGCAAGACGTTAAGTTTTTTAGTAATAGGAATATGTATTTTTATCTTTTTATTTACTCTAGCTAAAGCATATCCTAATATAGAAGGTAAAATTTTTATTGATACTTTTATGGTAGCAGTGAGTCTTGCAGTTGCAGCAATTCCAGAAGGATTAGCTACAGTCGTTACTATAGTATTAGCAATAGGTGTAACAAACATGTCAAAGAAAAGTGCAGTTATAAGAAAATTAACTGCAGTTGAAACTCTTGGATGTGCACAAGTTATTTGTTCTGATAAGACAGGAACTTTAACACAAAATAAGATGACAGTAGTAAGTTATTTTAGTGATAATGAAGAATTATTAGCACAAGCAATGACTTTAGCTAGTGATGCTAAACTTTGTGATACTTATGCTGTTGGAGAACCTACAGAATGTGCTTTAGTAAATTATGCGTATAAAATAGGTATAAACAAAAATGACTTAGAACAATTTTATCCTAGGGTCTCAGAACTTCCTTTTGATTCAAATAGAAAGATGATGACAACAATTCATAAGAATAAATCAGGTAAGTATGTACAGTATACAAAGGGAGCGCCAGATGAAGTTTTAAAGCACTGTAATAAAATATTAATAAATAATGAAATAAAAGATATGACTAATGAAGATAGAGAAAAAATACTAAAAGAAAATAAGCATATGGCAGATAAAGCATTACGTGTTTTATGTGCATCTATGAGAGAACATTCGCAAATACCTAAAGAAATAAGTAGTGTATCTTTAGAAAAAGACCTTATTTTTATAGGCCTTACTGGAATGATAGATCCAGTAAGAGAAGAAGTTGTAGATGCAATAAAAGAATGTAATAACGCAGGCATTAGACCAATAATGATTACTGGGGACCATAAAGATACTGCGGTGGCTATTGCAATGGAACTTGGAATCATTAATAGCTCTAATGAAGCTATAACTGGCTCTGATCTTAATGAAATGAGTGATGAAGAGTTTGATCAAAATATTGAAAAATATTCAGTATATGCAAGAGTTCAACCAGAACATAAAGTTCGTATAGTTAATGGATGGAAGAAAAAAGGTAAAATTGCTGCTATGACAGGAGATGGTGTAAATGATGCTCCAGCTATAAAAAGTGCTGACATAGGAGTAGGTATGGGGATAACTGGAACGGATGTAACAAAAAATGTATCAGATATGGTTTTAGCTGATGATAACTTTGCTACTATAGTAATTGCAGTAAAAGAAGGTAGAAGAATTTATGATAACATAAGAAAATCAATTCAATTCTTATTATCTTCAAATTTAAGTGAGGTAGTTGCTATTTTCTTTTCAACAATAATGGGATTTGTAATATTAAAACCAGTACACTTATTATGGATTAACTTAATTACAGATTGCTTTCCAGCTCTTGCTCTTGGTACAGAAAAAGCAGAATCAGATATTATGAAACGTAGTCCTCGTGATAAAAAAGAAGGTATTTTTTCTGAAGGATTAGCTATAGATATTTTATGGCAAGGTATTATGATAGCCGTGCTTACAGTAGTAGCTTATTTTGTAGGTCACCGTATGGAAAGTGGAGTATGGGAATTTGTTAATAGCCCAGATGGAATGACAATGGCATTTTTAACAATGTCTATGGCAGAGATTTTTCATTCCTTCAACCTTCGTTCTAGAAGAAAATCTATATTTACTATAAAAGGGCAAAATAAGTTTTTATGGGGTGCCATGGTTATTTCTCTTGTTTTAACAACAGCTGTAATCTACGTACCATTTATATCAAATGCCTTTGGATTTGAGCATATTTCACACGTTGAATATATAGTATCTTTATTAATTTCATTTACAGTTATACCAATAGTTGAAATAGTTAAATTTATACAAAGAAAAATTAAAAATACTAATAAGTAATAGAGAAAGGAACTGTTATTATTACAGTTCCTTTTTTAATTATTTGTATTTAATTATATTAATTATAGACCTTTAAATATAAAAAGTTAATAAATAACAAGAATATTCTTACTATTTTATGAGTTATAAAAATAAGAGTAATGTAATTTAAGTCTTATGTAGAAACTATATAAATAATAAAGTCTCCCATATTATTTAATATGAGAGACTTTATTATTTATATATTATTTTAGGAGTTCATCTTCAATAGAGGAATAAATTTTTTTCATCATATTGTTGAATTCATTAGTACTATTCATATAATTTGTAACTAAAGAATTGCTAAAAAAATTTATATATTCTTTATCTAATTTGGAAACTCTTTTATTTGCTTCATCAATTTTGTATTTAGAGTATATTTGATTTTTTTTACTAAGATAAGTATTTAAGTGTTTTTTTAAATTTCTATTTTTTTCTAATTCATCTTTATATCTATTCATATTTTTAAATTCTTTTGTGCCTTTAATGTAATAAGCAAGCTCTTTAGCTTTTTGATTTATATCCATAAAAACATCCTCCTTTAAGTCTATATTATTATTTTATAAACTTGAAAGAGGATATAGAATAAATATTAATAAAATATAGATATGTTTTTATAAAATTATATAAGTACAAGTTTACTTATTAATAGATGTTAAATCATTTAAGAACATTTCAAACATAACACCGTGATTTCTATCAGTTTCATATGTAGAAGTATAAGATACGCATTTATATATAAAATCTGAAGCAGTTTTTACAGCAAAATCTAAATCAAAGCCATTTGTTATTAAAGCTGATATAATCGAAACAAAAATATCTCCAGTGCCACTATATGAACGTTTGTTATATTTTAATCCATATAATAAAGATTTATCCTTGATACTATCATAAGATAAATTATAAATCATATCATTTTTTATAATTCCAGTAATAATTACTTTATTAGGTCCTAATTCGCATAAGGACTTAGCTATATTTATTAATTCATCTTCACTATAATCCTCATGATAATCTTTATTAGTTAGAAGACAAGCTTCAGTCAAATTTGGTGTAATTAAATCTGAATATTTTACCAAATCTTTCATCTTTGAACAAGTTTCTTTATCAAAAATAGGGTATAAAATACCTCCATCACCTAGAACAGGATCAACAATTACTAATGCATCCTTATTTTCTTTTATAAAATTAATGACAATGTCTATTTGATGAATAGATCCTAAAAATCCGCTACAAATAGTATCTATATTTAAATTTAATTTTTTCCATGTATTATAATAATTTTCCATTTCATTAGTTAAATCTAAGAAAGTATATTCACTAAAACCTGTCTGGCTTGATAATATAGCAGTTGGAAGAGGACAGCATTGTACTTTAAGAGCCGATAATATAGGAAGTGCTACACTTAGAGAACATTTGCCAATTCCAGATAAATCATTAATAGCAACTACTTTTTTTATCATAATAAACCTCCATTTTATTTCTAAAAAATTTACTACTACTTTATCTTACTATAAAAAAATAAAATTGTATTTATTTTATATAAAAAAATAAAATCAAAAAATGTATTATGACAATTTTATTTATAAATATAGATATAATGATAAAATTATTTATAAGTAATTGGATATACTAAAGTTATATTAAAATTGATGTACTTTCTATTGGGAGGTGTAATGCTTGAAGATATACAAAAATAAGTATATTCATCACATCTTATTTACTTTAGTATTTACTTTGATTCTTACATTTACTTATGTAAATAAATCTTATTGTGATAATGAAAATGATCAAACAATGATTGAGGAAGTTTATAAATACAAAGATGAGAATCCTAAAGAAATAAGTGAACAATATACATTACTTCTTGAAAATCTTTTTGACTATAGAAATAAAGCTATTTTAGAAAAAAATGAAGAAATATTAAAAAAACTTTATGATACAGATATAAATTTTGGACTTTGGGCTTATGAACATGAGGTCATGAAAATGAAGTATCTAGAAAACTGGTCTAGTAAACAAGGAGTAAAATTTAATGATATAAAGACAAAAGTAAAGCTTAAAAAAATAAGAGAAAGAGAAGAGAACTTATACGGAATTATTTGTGATGTTTCAACAGAATATAAGTATTCTTATGAAAATGACCCTGAAAAAGAAAATGTATTTAGAATAGGTACATATCATTACCTTCATGTAAAAATAAAAGATGATAATTATATTATAACTAAGGAATGGTATACAGATCCTTTTGCAGATTCTTTAAACTTAGAAAATATTAAATCAGAGGATATAAAGAATTATATAATAAATCATCAGCCGATATGTCCAGAATTAACAAAAGAACAATTAAAGGCAATAGATTATGCCCATAAATACTGTGGTGCTGCTGCAGACGAAGAATATGGACTGAAGTTTAATCCTAATTATAAGGATTTTAACTGCGACGGTGGAGATTGTGCAAACTTTGCGTCTCAAATTATGTATGAGAGTGGTAGATTTAAGAAGAACCAAATTTGGAATTATGAAAATGGAAGTGCAACAAAGGCTTGGGTAAATGCACAAGGGTTTAAAAATTATATCGTAAATAGTGGTAGAGGAAGTTATATATCAAAAGGTAGTTATGAGGAAGTATATAAAGAAGCTTATAATCTAAGACCTGGAGATTTTGTAGGATATGAGAAAAAAGGAAGAATAACACATGTATCAACTGTGACAGGCTACGATT
>JARKUZ010000066.1 GCA_029851945.1 Terrisporobacter sp.
TAGTTAAATAGCCATTATACCAACTTTCTAGCTCTGAAAATTCAATTTCATCATTTTTCTTACATAAAGTTAATACTTCTTCATTTGTAAATCCAAAATATTCATCGTATATTCTATCTTTTAGAAAAGTATACTCATCAAACATATTTAATGCTGATCCACTTGAATATTTCTTAATAGGTAGTACTCCTGTCATATATGCAAGAGCAACATAAGACTGATCCTTTAACAGTTGTCTTATAAATTCTAAAAAGTCATTTTGATTATTTTCAAAAAGATTATTAGTAAAAATATAATCCCATTCATCAAAAATAAAAATAAATTTATCATTTGTAGCATTTAACATATGGTTTATTGTAAAATATTCACTAGGATCAATATCAGGATACTTATCACTTATATCCTTTATTAAATTCGCTTTAATCATTCCTATATAATCATTATATGTATTACCCCTATGGGATACTTGATTAAATGAAATACTTATAACATTATATTTATTTAAATGTTCTTTATAACTTTTATCTTTACTTATTTTTAATTTATCAAATATATTCTGTGAATCTACAGCCTTTGAGTAGTAAGCTCCAAGCATATCTACAACTGATGATTTACCAAACCTTCTAGGTCTTGTTATACAAATATACTTACTTTTAGTTGAAACTTTACTATTAAGGGATTTTATTATCTGTGATTTATCTATAAAATAATATTCTCTAGCAAGTTCACTATAATTTTCAAAAGGTGATTTTGTATTTAAATATATAGCCATACCTTCCCCCTAAAATAATTAATATATGATAATTATACCCTAATTAATGTATTAATAAAACGTAAAATAAGCTATTAATATATTTCATATATTATTTCCCTTTAATCTATAAAAATAGTAATATCACTTTCTATAGATTTTCTTTTTGTTCACAAAATTTCATTACTTAATTCTTTTATCAAATCCAAATACTCATCTATTAACAACTCTTGATATGCTGACCTTTTATTTATTCTTAACTCCCTAATTACTTCATCCAACTCACTACAATTAATTTTATTTAATTGACTCATACTCTTTTCTTCAATAATATTATTAGACATAGTATTTATATAACTTTCCCTAGTATAATTTAAAAACCTAACCTTCCCCTTATACCTTTCCTTTAGCTTATACGCAATCATTAAACCTTCCGGATCAAAATCTCCTGCATAATATATATTTTTTAAATCTCTAATTTTATTAAGTAATATATATGAAGATAAATTTAATTGTCCACTAGTACAAATCAATGAAATATTATTACCAGTTTCCTTTAATACCTTATGAAAAACTGCAGGATTTTCAAATATAAAAACTGTATTATTTACAGCCTTTAAATAATCAATTTTCAATAAATTACTTATAGATATTTGTAAAGGCTCTCTCCATAAATTAAAACTATTAACAGCTGTAACTTCACTATTATCTTTTTCAAAAGCATTTAATCCATAAATAGTTGTATGATTTGATATTTCATCTTTTAATATACCAACTTCATAATATACCTCATTAATTTCATTTATATCTTTAGGCTCATCTTTATCAATAATAAAAGATATAGCTCTTATAAATAGTCTTCCTGTAAATTTGTCAATATCAAAAAAATGAGAATCCCTTGTATTTACTGCTGAAAATACTGCTATATTTTCATATTCATCATTTAAATATGGAAGTTTATTTAGTGAATTAATTGTTAAAATTATTTTTCTCTTTAATTCTTCTAATTTATTTATTTCCTTTTCACTTTTATATTTTCTTGCAATAATATTATATCCATATTTTTTCTTATCTAAAATTTCAATAAACCACTGTTTACCAATGCCATTATCACAAGATTTTAATATATCTTCATAAAACTTTTCTTCTTTATATTTTTCTTCATCTTTAATTTCTTTATTAGTTTTTAGTTCTTTTCCAACTACTTTAACTAACAACTCTTCAAAACTATAATCTTTTAATTTTCTATCAAATAATTCTCTAACTGTAGCAGATTTTATCTTAGCTTTTCCTTCAATTAATGCTTTAGAGTCAAAATTAGATAGTATTCGTCTTTCTTCTGTAGTGGCAGCTTTTAAAGTAAAGCTGCCTGTAATTTTTCCATATTTTTTATATTTACTATATACTTCTAAAAATATTTTTTTATAAATCTTATTGCTATTTATTAAATCTAATGATTCTTTCATATAAATCTTCCTATTTCTTTTATCTACATAAATTTATTATACTTCTATGTTAGTTTCCATAGATTTAACTTTTCCATTCCAGTGATATTTTATAGGAAGTACTACCTCTTCCCCCTGTCTAATAAGCTCATAAATAGCCAAACTCTTAACACTTTCATAAGTTCCCCAAAGAACTTGTGAATTAAGCACATAATCTAGCTTTAAACTTTCAATAAGTTCAAACATATATCCAATATTTTGATCATCAACCCCTGCAAAAGCCTCATCTAATGCTATTATTCTAGGGCAATCCTTCTTATCTGCACCATTATATCTAGCATTAACAGCTGCAAATAATGGAATGTACATTGCCATAGCCTTTTCTCCACCTGATAATCTAAAAAATGCATTGTCTGTTAATTCTCTTTTAGGCTCTAATGACTTTGAATATGATAATTGAAAATCAAACCATTGTCTATAATCTAAAACATCACTTATTATTCCTTGATAACTTCTTATAGCTCCACTTTCTTCAGCAATTCTTTTTTGCTTCTTTAAGCTTTCTTTAAAGTGATTTGCTACCTTTTCTCTTTGTTCATCACCCATAAAATCTGGTGTTCCTAATATTTTAGTAAGCTCTCTAATATCTAATTCTTCCTCACTACTTGCCTTTTTAGGTATCCATTTTAAACTTAATTTAAATTTATTTGATGTATTCATGTCTTCCATTAATTTATTAATTTGATTAACCCATGAAGTTGCCAAGTGTATTTTAGCATTTATTTTAGTGCTTAATGTTTTAATTAATGTATCTTCAAATACTTCTCTTTCTTTATCACTAATTAATAAATTTTGCACTTCTATAGTATCATTTAATTCTTCAACTAATGAATATATACTAACCACTTTTCTGTTAAATCTAACTTTTAAATCTGTTCTTACTGATTCTGATAATATTTCATTTATTTCTTCGTCTTCAATTTCATCATAATTGTCAAAAATATTTCCTGAGCTTAAAGAATAATCACCTAAATCACCTTTAAATTTATTATAAACATCAAATAATTTTGATAATGTATTTTCCTTTTGAGATATATTGAAACTTTCGTAATTTGTCATAATATATGTTACTGCTTCTTCTACTGTAAGGTTATCTACTTCTTTTATATACTTTAAGTTTAATTCATTTTCTAAAACTGTAGTATAAACATCTAATATACTATTTTCTCTGGCAATCTTCTTTTCAAGAGTTAATAAGTTATTACTTAAGCTTTTTATTTTTTCATCTGATCTTACAATATTTTCTTTTATATTAGAAATTTTTTCTGGATATAAATTAATTATATTTGTAACTTCATCATATTCTTTTTCAAGCTCACCTAAATTTAACTTTAATAAGGTTTCCTTTAATGAATTTATACTATTGTTCTTATAGTCTATTTTATCTTTTACTATTAATAAGTCACCATAAATTGAATCCATATCTTCATTTAATTCATCTATAATTTCCTTAATTCTTTTTATATCAGATTTTTTATGTCTTAAATTTGTTACTTTTTCTGATAAATCTCCTATAACCTTGCTATATTCTGTAATATTTTTAATAGCATTATCATAGCTTTCCTTATTTTTAGGAATTTTTATATATTCAGTAGCTTTAAATACCTTAATTTTTAATTGCTCTAACTCATTTTTTACTTTTAATAATTTTTCCTCTAATGAATTTAAAGTTTTCTCTAAAACTTCTAATTGATTTTTTGTTTCATTTATAATTTTAATTCCAACTTCAATATCATTTGTTTTAGGGAAATTATCTATTTCTTCTTGAAGTTTATTTAACTTTTCCTCTGTAAATAATATTGATTTTTCTGTATTATTTAACTCATTTTCTATAGATTCTTTTTTAATATTTAGCTGAGCAATTTTTAATTTTCTAAAATTCTCTCTTGATTCCAAGCCTATATATTTTAAATCATAGTTTTTATAAGAACCACCATTTACTATTCCTATTCCAAAACTTAAATCATCTTTAATAAATGTATTATTTTTATTGTTATTATCTATTGATATACTTTTTAATATTTCTTCTACTTGACTTTTATATTTTTCAACAAACGTATTGTTTTCTAATATTAAATCATCTTTAATATTAGATATTTCTTCTGATTGTTCAGCAAATATTATTTTATATTCATGTCCTTTTAAACACTCTAATGCAATTTCTTTATACTCTAATGGAATAATAAGACTATTTAATATTCCCATATTAAATAAACTACCTTCCATATTAATTTTTCTTTTCTCTGATATTCCCTCATTAAAGTTTATACATTTATAAAAACTTTCAAATGGTATATTATTATTCGTTAAAATCTTTTTACAATTTGCTATATCTTCTGTATCTTCTATTATTTCTTTAGAATTTTCTATTGCTAAAATTTCGTTATTTATATTATTAATATCTTCTTGTAATAATCTTTTTTTATTTTCTAGTGTAATTTTATTTTCAATAATATTACGTCTAATAGGCTCATTAACTTCTTTAATTATATTTAATATATTGCTACAATTAGAAATTTCTTTAATATTATTAATTTCTTTAAATAAATTTACTAATTGTTTTTCATCTATATTTAATTCTGTAACTTTTCCTAAATATTCATTAACATCTTCTATATATTCACTTTTTAAATTTGTTAAATATTCAATTGATTCTTTCAGCTTATTTTCTACAGACTCAGCTTCTCCTTTTTGGATATCTCTTTGCTCTTCTACTGTATTAAATTCTTTTTTGCAATTATCAAACTGTAAAATTAAGCTATATGCATCTCTAACTAACTTATCATACTCATTGATACTACTTCTTATATCTTCAAAAATAAAATTATCATTTTTTAAAATATCTTTAAACCCAAAGTCTTCTTGAATATAACTTTCTTCTCTAAAGTATTCTTCATCATCTAATAACATCTTTATTTCATTTATTATATGACTAACTTCTAAATCTAAATTTTTTATTTCACTATCTCTTTTTATTTTATCATCATTTTTCTTATTATATTTTTCTTGATTTTTATCACGATTATTTACTAATTCTTTTAATTCTTCTTCAGCTTTACATAGCTTATCTCTAGCATTAAATCCTTCACTATTTTTTAAAGCCTCTTCTTTTATTTTTGCTGAATTTAATTTATTTGTATATGTCTCAAGCTCACTCTTATTGTTTTCAATATATTTTAATATTTCTTCTTTTTTTAACTTTAAATTTTCTAAATCTATATTTAAATTTTTAACTTGATTTTTTTTACTATAATAATTTCTACTTTTATTATATAACTCACTTAAATTATATCTATTAAAAGAATCTCTTATTTTTATTGCTGATTCTCTACTCTTTTTTAGTTCTTTAAGTTTATTATTAAGACCATCCATATTATCCATAGCCTCAGACATAGTTCTTAAATCATCTTCTGATAATAAACTTAATGAGCTTTTTAATATTTCATATATTACTGTTGGCTTAAAATCTTTAGATAATTTAGGACTTCTTACTTGTATTAATAAATTTAATAAATCTTTATAACTATCTATATCTGAATATCCAAATAAATGCTCATTAACCTTTTCCATATATTCTTTAGGACTTGTTGTATATATATTTCCTTCACCTAAAGCCTTCTTAAATTCTTTATCTGTTAAGGCAAACTTCTTACCTTCTCTTTTTTTATAAAGTTTAAGTTCCTTATTAATTCTTCTTCCATCTTTTAATATAAAGTGCCAACACTCTAACTTTTTCCCTCTTCTAGCTCTAAATCCTATTCCAATAGTTAAGTATGTATTTGAAGATGGTTTTACAAATTCCATATAAAGATATGCTATCTTATCATTTTCTTCTTCATTTAATAGTAGATAATTTTCTATTTTTCTAGCACTTGATCCAAATGGATCTAATCTACTTGGTCTTTTATCTCCATCTAATAATAATGGAATAAAACTTTGAGTAGTTACTGATTTACCACTACCATTAGTTCCCCTAAAAATAATTTTCCCATTTGATAACTCAAATTCTTCTTCATCATAATACCAAAAGTCAAATAACCCAAATTTATTTGCAATCCATCTATCACTCATCTTTAGTTCCTCCTTTATAATCTTCTGGATATTCACCTAAAACTTTCCCAATAATAGGCATAAGCATAGTAAAATCATTTTCTTCTCTTATCATAGAAAACTCTCTCATAAAGCTTCTTATTATGTTTATAAAAACTTGTTCACTTGCATCTCTTAATGCCTTTGTAAATCCATGACCATGAATTTTTCTTACTTCAATAATAAATTCATCAAATTCTGAATTTTTCATAACAATAATATCATTGTCTTCCTTTTTAAAATCTCCTGATTTTATTCTTCTTCTTACTTCATTATTAATAAATAAAACTGCTGAACTTTCACCTTTTTTATTTGGAAAAATATCTTTAATTTCATTTGAATTTTCTAAAACTGCTAATGTCCCATTTTTATGAACATGAATATCCCAACCTAAATTTTCTTCAAAAATACTTCTAATAAAACTTCTTTTACTTTTAATATAATCATAATCTCCATTATCATTTTCATCATTATATACAACAGGTGATAAAAGTAACCTTCTAAAAACTCTATTTTTTCTAACTGTTCCTAAATCCTTACTTATTCCTGAAAACTCATCACTTAATAAATCTTCATATCTTTCACTATCTTCTATATCTTTATTAAATCTTCTTACTATATATCTTGATAATCCTGTACTTTCGTATAAAATATCTCCAGTTTCACTTTTTGAAAACTCTTCTTCACTGCCATCATTCTTTTTAATTATTCCAATATCTATAGCAAATTTCATGACCTTTATTAAACTTTTCCTATTTTTAAATATAGTCCATTCAATCTTTTCATCTGGATAATTATGTTCTATATATTCTGTAATACTAGATAAAATAAATTGTTCTTCCTTATTTTTATCCTCTAAAAATGTAATTAATAAAATAAAAAATATGTATTCCTTAATTTCTGTAAATTCATTTATTCCCATCCACTCTTCTGGAACTCCTGGAATCTTTTCAAGTTTTATAAAATCATCTTTTATAATTATGTCATAAGCAAGATTATCATAAATAAAATTTTTATACTTATCTATATTATCTTTAATATCATAATATAAATCTTTATCTCTCTCTTTTAATATTAAATAGTTTTCTAATAAATCAACAAAATTCATTTTTTAAACCTCTTCTTTAAAAATAATCTCATAAGCTGGCATAATAAATTCTCCATCTTCGCACTTTAAAGTTATTTTTTCTGTTTCATGCTTATTTACTACCTTATAGTATCTTCCATATTCATTCCTTACCCATTCTTGCTCTTTTTTGTTTAAGCTATAAGATAGCCAAGTTAAAAATATTCTTCTTTCTTCTGCTGTAATATTATTTAATTCTTTAAATGATAATCTATTATTTACAATCTTACTTTCAATAATTTCCTTTTCTCTTTGTCTCATTTCTAATATTTTCTTAGCCATAACTTTTTTGGCTTCTGTTTTTTCCTTAACTGAATTTCTATTAGCTGTTTTTGCTCTGTATCTATTGCTTGGTTGTACTACTATTGTTGTAGCTTTTTCTTCATATATTCCACTATTAATATTTTCTGTTTCTCTTTCAATATCACAGCCTATATGTTTTGAGGACATTACTCCAAAAACTACTGATGATAATTTATGTGCTTCATTAATATCTACACATTTATTGAACATCTCAATTAAGCTTTTATATTCACCCTTTCTACTTCCCCCTGAAGTTTGCATTTCTACTATTTGCAAAGCATATCTTGTTATTTTTCTAATAATTTCACTAGTACTTTCTAAAAGATTATCAGCCATAGAAATATTGCCTAGACTCCCTATAAACCATTCTTTCATGCTTAAGTATCTTCCATAATGCAATTCATAACTTTCTTTTTCATCATAATCTATATCTAAAGCAATATTTTCTTTTTCATACTTTACAATCTTTTGAACAATCCATCTAATTTTAGCTTCTTCATCATTAATATGTCTTAATAAATACTTTATATTAGGTACATTTATTTGTAATCCCTTAATAAACTCTCTTAAGTATTTTATAAAACTTTCTTTAAATATTAAGAATTCATTAGTTTTTAGTAATTCATCTGTTTTAGGAGAATAAAATTTGCTAATATAATCTTGATAGTTTTCATTTAAATGCTTAAAATCTCTATTTAACATTTCCCACCATGAATATATTTTACTACTATCAAATTCTTCTAGATTCTTTATTTGCTCTAATGTTTCTTTAAATCTTTCAATTAATGAAATTTCTAATGACCCTCTAGATGTTTCTTTGATATTTTCAATTTTTATTAAAGTTCTTTCTAATTCAATAGTTATTGTAGATAATTGATATGTAAATTTCCTATTTTTAAATTCCTCTAAGGTTCTAGTTCTTGCTGTATCCTGAACAGTAATAAAATTACCCCAGGCTTCTAAAGAATCTAAATCTTGTTTTAAATCATCTAATGTATATTCATCAAATCCATTAATTTTTTTAATATCCTCAAAAATTTCTTCTTTGTATAGTAAATACTTCATTTTTTCATATTTTTTATACGCAATTCTTATTATTGCCCTATATCTAAATGTGTTTCCCGTACATAAATATGATGCCTCTGTAATTTTCTTAGTTGTTTTCGAAGTAATATTTAACATACTTATATTTTATAACCCTTACCTTCCTTAATTTGTTAAATTTAATAATATTATTTTACTATAAATATCAATTTTATTCGAATAATTATTCACAAAAATTAAAACTTCTCTTAAAATATAAATAAAAGTCTATAGGAGAGATTATATGAACATTAATAACCTAAAAATACGTAATGCAAAAATAAATGACATAGAAAAAATATTAGAAATTGAACATGCTTCCTTTGATAAAAATATTTGTGAAGATAAACAAGTATTTATTGATAGAATTGAAACCTTTAATGAAGGTTTCTTAGTTGCCGAATATGAGAATGAGATAATTGGATATATTTGCTCTGAAATATGGCCATATAATGAAAATCTTAAAGAAAGTAATTTTTTATTAAATCATTCTATTAAAGAAAGCCATAAAACTAACGGTGATGAATTATATATATCATCTTTCGCTATTTCACCTAAAGCAAGAAAATATGGAATAGGTAAAATACTATTTAATTACTTAATTGATAATGTAGATAAATTAAT
>JARKUZ010000063.1 GCA_029851945.1 Terrisporobacter sp.
TATTATTATCTTTATCATCTCCACTAAGTTTCTTAACTTCACCTTTAAGCTTATTTATTCTTAGCTTTTGTTCTTCAGTTATTAAGTCCCAGTTAGCATTAACCATAGCATCATATTGTTTAATTAATGATCTCAACTCACTCATTGCCCTACTTTGAGCATTTAAGAAAGTTGCATTTCTATCCCAAGCAAATTGAAGTTCATATTCTGTCTCTTCTCCATGCTCACTAGATTTCATTTTCTTAAGCTCTCTAGCCATATCATCTTTATCTCTTACATACATTATCTTTTGTGCTCTTATAATAGCTGCATACTGAATTGTTATTTGCTCCCAAAGTATATCTATTTGATTTTTCTCTTGTATTTCTTCTATAAGTTCCATTGTTTCTTCTGGCAAGTATTTAGAGAAAAAACCAAACTTTTCTGCATGTTTATTGCCAGGTGGACCAGTAGCATTTTTATTTCCTATAGGAGCACCTTTCTTTTTCTTGGTTGCAACTTTTTCTTTAGGGTTGCAACCTTTTTTCTTCCAGTATCTACTCGCCCATGACTTTATAGTAGATACACTTACACCATGTTTCTCGGCTATTTCCTTATATTTCAACCCTTTTAAATAATCTTCATATGCTAATTCAGCCTTTTCATTCATACCACCACCTCGTTTATTTGTCGTTTTGGAAAATAAAAAAACCCTATTTCTAGGGTTCTTATCCAACACTTAACTAAGATAAAAATTATTTTTATCTTTATCAAATATTCTTTCTTTTCTTTTTATTATTTTTTCTATGTATTTATTTTTCATCGTATAATCATCTTCTATTAAATCTCTTGAAATAAATATAAAACTAATGGTTATTACACAGGTTAATATTGATATTCCAACCCCACGTATATCATTTATATCTACTTTTCCAGATAAAATAATATCAGACAATAAACAAATAACTAAAAGCCCTACGCTTATAACTACTACTGTTGTTAATAGACAATATATAAATAATAATATAAATATAGCTAGTGTACTTATATTATATATTCCATTAAAAATACTATTTGTCTTACTTGGAAATTTATCATTATAATCAACCATTAAGATTTTATGTAGCTTTTCTTTATCTCCTTTATCCACTAAATAAAATATATAGCTTGGTATAAAATAATCACTCAAATCAAATTTACGTTTTATAAAATTTAATGGATTTATATTTACATTACATTTATATTTTTTTGCATAAACACTTAGCACATTTTCAAAATAATCATCTGATAACTTTGTGTTTTTTTCTAACTTTGAAAAAGAATTGATTGTTACTATAACTGAGATAGCCAGTGTCGTTATTTTTATCAAATTATCAAAACTCATCTTTTAATCCCTCCAAAAATATATAATACTACTTTTTGGGGGATTTTCCTTTATTTCTGTATAATTTTGTTTAATTTTTAAATTATATAGCCATCTTCCATATCACCACCTCATTTGTTTGTTTTGTAAAATAAAAAAGAACCATATTTCTAGAGTTCACCTTATTATAAGCTAATCATTTTATCAATATATTTAGTTAAATTTTATTTAACTTCCTTGGTCTTTCATTCTAGTTTTTCTTTTCTCTTGTAGCCTTATAGTTTTATTCTTCTAATTTTTCATTTTTTACGTTTTTTGTTATTAAAATTATTATAATAAATTCAATAATAATTACCGTAACTATTAATATAGCTATCAATAAAGTTTTAGACTGAACTTCATTATTTATAAAAATTGTTACTAATAAACTTGCTAAAGTTATAGTAGCAGATAATATGCTTGTTATTACCTTTATTCTATTTGAAATTAACATTGATGATACACTTGTATTTATACACTCAGTGCCTTGAGCTACACCTACGATTCCAATTCCTAAAATATCACTACCCAAATTTATTTTATTTTCAATAATATTTAAAATTTCTTTTCTTTGTTCATTCGGTATTATTTTTAATCCAATAAAATTTCTTATAAGTATGGATTTAATTTCTCTATTATTATAAAGATCGCTTTGCTTAACATTATTATCTAAAGCTTCTGCTAAAGTTATCTCATTTATTATCTCTGTATCTATTGTTTTAAATGAAATAATATAATCAGTTAATATTTCTATTATATTATCTTTAGCTTTTTTAACGCTCTTATAATATTCAGTTTTGCTCGTAATCTTGATGAAATAATTATTAATTGGCCATGTAATAATAAATACTATCACCCCTATTACTAAGTTATAAATTAAATCATTCATTTCATTCCCCCCCTCCAAAATATATAATACTACTTTTTAAGGGATTTTTCTTTTATTTTTTTACATTTATCAAATTTAGGTATAGTTATCATCTCTTTTTCAGTTTTTCTCAATTTATTGCTAGGTAATTCATGCACCATTTTAATAACTTCATTTGCATCTTTCCAAACCTTAGCCATTAACCCCACCCTTTTATTTGAACATAAAAAAGAGTACCTACTGGCACTCTATATTATTAATTAGCTTTATCTTGTATATTATATAAGTTCAATATAAAAGCTCTTCCATCTTGAGTAAAGTGTCTGCTATAAACTTCTTTTCCGTTATCTAATATCTGTTGCTTTATACTTACATACCCTAAATCTGCATAATTACTATATAAAACATATGTATTATTAACTTTATATTGTATTCCTTTATCACATAAATCTTTATTTAAAGCTATAGCACTTTTGAACCCTAATTCTTTAGCAATTTCTGTAGCTGTATAAGTTTTATTAGTATGCATTAGTATACTATTTCTTCTTTCAACTTCTACTCTAGCTTCTTTTTCATTTTTTAACTTAATCAACAAATCTATCATAGTCTGAGGATCTTCATATATTCTATTGACTAAATCATCCGTCATATACGCTCCATGCTTTCTTATACTTGGAAGAACTTCTTTTGTAACCCATTTTTTGAATGCTTTTGCACCTTCCAACTTACTTCTTAGTATTAAGCTATATAATCCAGATTCATTTATGATAGTCATTTCTTGTTTTCCTCTGACGGTGTCACATTTCGTTACCCCTTTATCCTCTTCATCAACATGGTCTGCCAATGCTTTTCTTGAATTAGAATATCCTAATATATCTGCTAAATCTTTTCCTACAAACCAAGGCTCTCCATCAATTTCAATTAATCTCACTGAGCCAAATTCTGTATTAGTAAATACTCTTAAATTTTTATCCATAATAAATTCCCCTTATTTTATAATATAGTTATATTTATATCCTTACCATTATTTTCAAAAAATATATTATTTACGTATTAAAAAAGACTAGAAATAAATCTAGCCTTTTTTTGATTAGATAGAGGAGCATTACCCTGATCCTTTTATCTCATTTCTCATTTTTATTTAAGTCCGTATTTAGCAAGTTCCAGGAGTTGCACCTGGTATACTACTACTTACATATTACCAGGTGATGGGGATGTCCACCTGGCATGTTTAGGGAATATGTGAGGATTTATTAATTTACCACAATACTATTTTCTCACATATTTATTTATTATGTCGGTAAGAAAACGGTAATAAAAAAGCCTAGATATAAATCTAGGCTTCAAGTTTACTTTATAATTCTTAAAAAGAACTCGTCTTTATCATCTTTCTTTTTATATAAATATCCCTCTTTTAAAAAACATAGTTTTTCAATTTCATTTCTAGAGAATGCCAACTCTCTTACCAATTCATCTGCTGATATAATATTATTATCTAATAGGAGTTCTGTTGCTTCTCTTAATATACTTGGTTTTTCATATTCTATTGTATCATCTAATGGTTCTTGTATCCTCCATTTTTTGGCACTAATTCTTTTAAATAAATAAGTCTGCTGATCATTTGTAATCAAATTCAACTGGTTTGCTCTAACAATCATTCCAGCTATCGAAACCTTCCATTTTCTTTTTAAATACACAAAATTATCTATGTTGATACTATATATATCATTTGAAAATTCTTTATCAGGTAATAAAAATGCACCAGCAAATTTTTTAGCTTCGTCTTCAATTATATTGTAATTTTCCTGTATATCTTTGCTACTTAGCTTTGAATGAAGTATTATATGCCCTAATTCATGAGCAAGATCCATTCTAGATCTTACAGCTGATTTTTTGTCGCTAGACAAAACAACTATTGGTGTTCCAGAAGCTGTTATATTTGAGAATGCATCTACTTTATGAGTTTCAATATCAAATCTAGTTATTATTATCCCATTTTTTTCTAATATTTTTGTCATATTGCCTATAGGTCCATTACCTAAATTCCAATATTCTCTTAGCTTTGATGCTACCTCTTCTATATGTTCATCCGAGCATCCTATTTTGTAATTATCATTTATATTTTTGCATATATTAAATTTAGGAAATTCTATAAACTTAGAAAAGTAACTATAAAACTCTTCTATGAACAAGATATATTGTCCCAATGAATATTTTATTTTTTTAGTGGTGCTCCTTAAACTTCTAAAAAATATCGGATTTTCATTATTTGAATTACCATAATTGTCTTTTTTCTTCATGAAAAACTCAATAGGAAAATCTAATTCTTCAGATAATCTCACTGCATTTTCCAAAGAAACTTTGGCTTGATTATTTTCATATTTAGAAATTGACTGTTTGGTAACACCAATTTTTTTTGCTAATTCATCAGCTGTATATCCTCTTGCTATTCTGGCTTCTTTAATCCTATATCCTAAGATGTCATTTTTATTGCTATTGTCAATATTATTAAAGTTCATTTTCAACCCTCTCTTAAACTACTCTACTACCTTTAGTTTAATATCATTCGAAACCATTTCCTTTAAGTTATTAACATCTAATATACTTTCATTTTCTTCATGTCCATATTCAGATGTGTATACTATCGGTATATGTATAGTTTTTATTATATTTTTAAACTCACTATCCGGTATTATAATATTTAAGCTTTTTAAATAATCTTTATACTCATATGCAATTATTCCATAATATGGGGAACTCTTTTTTTTCAATTCTTGATCTAAATTAAACTTAAATTGATTAGATATTAAATCATTCCCCCTAGCATATTCAAGCTTATACTTAGATTTGCTTGGTAATGAATCTGCATCTATTACTTTCGAAATTGTTAATATTGTATTATTTAAAACTAACTTAGGTGTATTTTGACTAAAAGGTAGTTTATTTATTTCTGATTTAAATGGTAAATTTGAAGGTAGTAATTTAGGGTCAAATGCTCTATTGATTACATAACTTAACAATCTACCTTTTATTGATTTAAAATATTCCCCTGAAAATATATCTTTTTCATTATCAAGTAAACTTTCGTATACTTTTATTGCATCAGAAAATATTAAAGGTATAACTCTTAGTAAATCCTTATTTAAGTCTTCGTCTAGAGTTTTCATCATCTCTATATACATAAATTCCTCCCAATTTTATACCCAATTTTATAATTTTATTGTATGTCTAATATTATAGGAATTTATTGTATTTTTGTCAACCAATATTAATTTTTATTTATATTGTAATCATATCAAATAAATTAGGCTCCTCCTCTTTAAATACTTTAGTCCCAAATAACTCTACTGCTATACTTTTTACAGCTTGATTTTTATATTTTCTTAATGTTTTTTCATCGTGATATAATTCTAGTGCCATTTCAGTCCATCCCATCTCTTCCCCATATCGCTTTTCTATTATTTGTTTTCTTATAGGATTGAGGTTATTAATAGCTTTGTCTAATTTTCTTTTTAAGCTCTTTTCATGATATATATCTATGTCTATTTCTTGAACTACTTTAACTGGATCTATTACCCCATCTCTTACTGCATTTGTTATTTTATATGTAGGAGATACTTTTATATCATCGTAAGTTATTGCTCTTGTAGCTATAGTATCCTCAGCTTTTATTTCCTTTTTTAGCCCTTCTAAATTCTCTATATGACTTTCCATCTCTTTATAATTATATAAAAGTTTTTCAGTAAACTTAAAACAACTCTTTTCTAAATTTTCATTCTTCATAATATATCGCCCCCCTTATAAAGTTATATAGCCTTAGCTTTCTTATTCTGTCTGTATATCTTCTTTAAATCTTCATACACTATCCATTGACCATCAATAGTTGCATGTTTTAGATTTCTGCATATCCAAGTTAATCTTTTATCTCTGTAGCGAAAGTCCCACATCTTTCTTCTTAGCTCACCCTGCTGTGTTGCAGTTCCCAAAGATTTTACATCTATATACTCTACAGTTCCGTTGTTATGGAATATCGCAAAATCTGGTGTATATGTTATTTCTCTATATTTCTTCCCATCTTTTATAAAACTATCTTGTAATATAAATTTCTCCTGTAATCCAAAATCTCTTATCTTACCTTTTTCTTTAAGATCTTTAAGATATAAATAATATAAACTTTCATCCTTTGAATCGAATGTAATTCCATCTATAGTAACTTTCTTTGATTTATATTTACTCATGCTCATTCTCCTATATTAAACTTATTTGTTCTATAATCTCACTTTTATTCAGTGAATTATTAAATTCTTTATATCCTACCCATTGCTTTCTCTCCCATATCCTAGATGCATAAAGTTCTAATGCATATTTATAAGCTTCTTCATCTGTATTTATCCAAGCTAAATTATTAAGGCTATACTTTTTTAGTTTTTCTAATATATCTAGCTCTAGTAAATCCTTAGCTTGTTTTTCAACTTCTTTTTCCCATTCTTTTTCTTTAAACTCTCCACATTCAGTTATTACACTAGTTTCATAAGTATATGTTATTTTATCTTTGCTTGATGTTACTTCTACATGTCTTTTAGATCTTCCGATTCTATATTTACATCTTAGATTTTTCATAACAACCTCTTATCATATAGTTATCATTATCAATATACTTGTAGTGCTATACTGATAATGATATATTTTCTATCTTAAATGTACCCTTCATCTTCATATTAAACTTTCTACACTTACACCTAATGCATCTGCTAATCTCTTTACTGTATATATCCCAGGATTCTTATTTTCTCCTTTTAGTATTCTATATATTGCACTATGATGTACTTTCGATTCTTTTTCTAAATCATGTACTTTTATTTTATTTTCTTTAATTATTTTAAATAATTTGTCGCTTATCATCACTTTTTATAACTCCTTCTGATATAATATTTTTATTAATTATTTTTTTAAGGGAAGCGGTGAATAAATTGTCTACTATAAAAAAATCTATTGAAAGTTTAAATCAACTCCAATTTAAGACTCTTGAAAATTCTTTATTTTCAGAGTCGATTTCCAATCACCTTCAAGGTGTGAATCGTGTGCTTAACGATTATCAAGCTTCACAGATTTCTCAATTTCAAAACATTATATCAGATAGTTTAAATAATTTTAATTTTGATGTTAATGAAATTATCAATTCTCTTAACTCTCAGTTGATTAACTCTTTTAACTCTCAAGTATCAGAAAGCATAATGAATTTAACTAATAACTTAACCCGATTAAATGAAATTAATTTAAATAATCAAATCGTATTTCCATATGATAATATAGATGAAACAGTTGAGATGGTATCCGATTATATTGATGATTTAAGAGATATGTCATCTGATAGCCCTTGTGAAACTGATGAAATAGAATCATTAAAATCTATTGTTTCTAACATTCCTAGGTCAAATACGACATCTATGGATATTAATACTTTTATCAGTGTCATCGGTTTAATAATTAGTATAATTGCTTTTTTACAAACAATCTTTGATGATTCATCTAATAAACAACTCGAAGTTTTAAATAAAATAAGTACTAATATAGAATTCATTCTAGAAAACTCTATTTCTGATTAAATCATCCAAAATAATTAGTTTTTTATCCAGCTCTAATGTAACCTGATTTCTTTTTACAACTGATATCAATAGCAGAATTATTGATATCAGTTGTATTATATTTAAAATTAAAGTTAAGTCTACTTTTTTAATTTTCATATTAAAACTCCTCTTAAAACCCATCTTTAACTTATTCTTATTTATGCAAGCATCCACACTTAGAGCATTGATATAAAACACCTAACTTAGTTCTTAGCTTATAAACTATACCATCACAATGCTTACACATACCCTCTTTTGCACCTAGTATTTTAGCCATAACTACTAATCCATTAGCCCAAGTAATGTGTAGCATTTTACTATATCTGTTGCTGTTAGCTTCTTTAAGTCATGCTTTGCTATAGTTATTCCGTTGCATCTATCTACAAATGAGTATTTGCAAGCTATATCTATTTGCTCTTTAAATTGTCTTTTAAGTTCTATAATTAGTTCATTTTTCTTTATCAATTTAAGATTAGCAGTTGCTATCTTAATATATTCTCCATTAAGTTCTTCATTTTTAGCCACTTGATAATTTAATGACTTTTCAAGCTCTTTTATTCTTTCTCTTAACTCAATAGTTTCTTTATTTTTATCTATTATTGTACTCTCAAATTCTCTCAATTTACTTTTTAATACACCTATTCTATTCTCAGCTAGTGCATTTTTATTTACTAACTTTGCATTTTTATTTCTTAATGCATTTATAACTATTGCATCTGTTGCTGCATCACTTTCAAGAGCTATTATCTTGTCCTCTTTAACCTCTAAAGCTCTTTCTAATCTAGATACTACTTCATCATGTTCTTTCCTAGTAATTATCTTTTCTTTTATCTTCCCTATTATCATTTGTTTAAATCCCCCTCATATTATTTTTCTAAATAAGTTCTTTCTAGGTAATCTTTCTCAAATGTATTAAAATCTTTTCTATGTTTCCTCCAAATAATTTCATGTCTTCTTACATGATCTTCAAACTTTGGAAGTTCAAATATAGACTGTATAGTTGTCTTTCTATCTTCCTCTATTATCCTATTAAATTCTTTTTGGTTTTGATATTTCCAAAAGTCTAGATTTATATCTGATTCCATAGGTTGTAACTCACTATCTTTTATTACTTGTTTAAACATTTATTCAACCTCCTAACTAAACTTTGGATTGCTGTAATTAGAATCTAGCTTGATATAATACTCTTCTTCTAATTCTCTACAACTAAAACCTAAGCTATAGATAAGTTGGATAAATTCATAGAATATAGTTTTTATTTTGAATTTAGTATAAAACTTTTGTTGTATATATGGTAATTCGTACATGTGTCTAGTAAGGCTTAAAAATTGTCCTTCTATATCTTCTACCTGGCATATTTCCTCTGTAATTATCAACTCTACACCTAAGTAATTAGCTATATTAGCTAAATGACTTAAAACATCTGTTAATTCCACTAATACTTTGCTACTATCTACTTTTGTTCTATCCCACCATTTATGTATTTTTATTTCATTTTCAACTTCATATAGTTCTGACAATAACCCTAATGCTTGCTCTTTAGTTACTCTATATTGACTTTTTTCATTTATCATTCCTGGCTTATTTTCTAACCATTCTATAAACTTAATTTGCTCTTTTTGTACATTTGTAAAATCCACCATACATTTAATCCCCCTTATTATCTTTTGTAAGTTCTTCCTCAGCTATTTTTATAGCCGTTAATATGTCATAGCCATCTTCTTTCCATAGCTTCTTAGATAGTTCTAGTAATTCATTTATCCTTGAAAGTTCCATATATATTAACCAGCCTTATTTATAGTTTTTAAATAAGAGCTTATAGATCCCATTGGTATACCTGATATAATTGATATTTCTTTATATTTAAATCCTTGGTCTCTTAGTGACACTATCTCAAGTCTTTTCTCTTCAGCTTTTTCTTTTATTATTATTTCTTTTTGTTTACGATCTATATAATCTACACCACTTTCAATTGAAGTTAGTTTTTCTCTAATTTTATTTAACTTTCTCCCTGCTGTAGGTTGGCTTATTTTTAAAACATTAGCTATTTGTTGTTGACTATATCCACTTTTTCTAAGTTTTAATACTAGCTTTTCTTCTTCATCCAATGTTTTATATAGTTCTTTCATATTTTGCATAAATTCAATTTCTTCAAATCCATACTCTATATCTTCTAAGGTATCTCCAACTGTAATATCTTTATCCTCATTATTATTTATTGTCTTATCTAGAGATATCACTGGATTATCATAGTGTTTTTTAACATATCTAGTTGTGTACCTGCTCATATGTCCTTTTATATAAACTACTGAAAATGTAGCAAATGAACCTTTACTCTCCTCAAACTTCTGAGCTGCTTTAAATAACCCTATACAACCTTCTTGATATAAATCTTCTACTAGTCCTGGATATCTAGACTTAAATGCTCCATACCATTTATTTAATACAAATCCTACAATATTTATATTTTCATTTACTAATTGATTAACATATTCCTTTTTATTCATTTGTTTTCCCCTTTTTCTATTTCTCTTTTGATTTTATCTGCAAATATTTTTATAAGTTCTCTATCTTTAGGAGCCGTATAGTTTTTATACAACTCCCTTTGTTCTTCTAAATATTCTTGTAGTGTTTTATGATCCATAAACATTCCCACCATGTTATTGTTTTCTAAATTTCTTCTCTACAAATTCG
>JARKUZ010000080.1 GCA_029851945.1 Terrisporobacter sp.
GAGGAAACTCCACCTAAACTATTAGTAATTTCTATACCTATAGGAGTAGTAACACTTTTTGATATTAATGAAACAGTTAAACTATTATCTAAGCCTAAAAAAAGTGAAATAGAAATAACTGATAATACACTAACTAAACTTCCAACAAAGATGCCAGTAAAAATAGGAAGAAAATTCTTTTTTAGTAAAGATAAATTTTTATATAAGGGTACAGCTAGTACTATTGTTGCTGGACCTAAGAAAATATTAATGAATTGACCACCTTTATTGTAAGTATCAAAATCTATATTAAATATTTTTAAAAATGCAATTATAATTATTGATGCTATTAAAAGTGGATTGAAAAGTGGAAGTTTTGTTTTTTTATAAACAAATAAACCTATTTCAAAAGCAATTAGAGAAATAAATATTCCAAAAAACATATTATTTGTAAATATATCCATTTCATTAAGCCTCCTTTTTGCTAATTTTACTTTTTTCAACTTCTTCTGTAGATTTTTTATTACATATAAATTGAACTATAATGGCAGTAATAGAAATAACTATTATAGTAGTTAATATGCAAAGAAGTATTATTTTAAAAATACTCCCTTTAAGAGATGCGAAAGATGTCATAAGTCCTACTGAGGCTGGAATAAAGAAAAATGCTAAGTGATCTAGAAAAAAATTAGCTAGGGTTTCAACTTTTTCAACCTTAACAATATTTGATGTTAGTAAAACAAATAATAAAATCATTCCTATTATGCTTCCAGGTACAGGTAAATTAAGTAGTTTTGAAATTACTTCACTTATAAAATATATAGAAAGAAGTAAAATAGATTCTCTGAAAAATTTCATTAATAGGACCTCCCTTTTTTTTAATACAAAAATACTTTAACACTAAAAAAAACAATAGTAAATACTTATAAATTTTCTATCAATTAAAAACTACATTAATTAACAAAAATCAACTATAAGTCATAATATAAATCATAATAATATAAATAGTTGAGCTAAAAAGGAGTAGGAATGAGTAAAATATTAAAAAAATTTGCTGCTATTATAGGGGTAATAGCTATTATGGGAGCTAGTTTTGTTGGTTGTCAAAAAACAGCAACTAATGATGAGAATGGTGTTGAATTACAAACTGTAAGATTAAATGAAGTTGTTAGATCTGTTTTTTATGCACCTATGTATGTAGCAATTACTGAGGGGTTCTTTGAAGAAGAGGGAGTAAAAATTGATTTATCTACTGGACAAGGAGCAGATGCAAAAAGTTCTAATTCACAACATATGTCCACAATATAAAAAAAGGTTGCAGAACTACCTACAACCTTAGTTTATATCTAACTTCATTAGTTTCACTGTTGTAAGTAAAATATTCTATAAAGTTCATTATTAAGTTTCTTTTAGTTTCAACATCTTCAATTAAATCAATAGTATCTTTAAAAAGCTTATGACTTTCTAAAAGTATTTGCTTTTTATTTTCTTCATCTCCAACATCAAACATAGATAAATTAATTTCATTTATTTTTTTATTAATATTATCATTTTCAGTTTTTATATTTTTTATTTCTGTTTGAATAATACTCAAAACATCTATGTCATCTATTAATGCTAATTTTTTAATAAGGCCTTGAAGTACTTTATCATTTTCATTAAGTTTTTTATTCAATGATGTTAATTCTCTTTTTAATGCAGAGTTATTATTTTTAGTTTTTTTAGAATTAATAACATTTTCAAGATTAATATTTTTGCATAAAGCTATAACAAACTCTTCAATCTCATTAGAATTTACCATTTTTGAATCACATCTATTAGCAGATCTATTTTTTAATTCACATCTATAGCTTCTATAATAAATACCTTTAGATGTTCTGCTCCAAGAGCACATACTAGAACCACATCTTGCACATTTTAACATTCCACTTAATAAAAATTTATTGCCAGTAGCTTTTCTAGGAGAGGCTTTACTTGAAATTTCTGATAAAATATTTTGACACTCTACCCATTCAGTTCCAGGAATAATACCAGGATGTTTACCAGTAGCAATAATCCATTCTTCAATAGGATTTTCTTTCTTTCCACCTTTTCTTTTATTATAGACCATAAGGCCATATTCATTGCTTTTACTACAATTAAGAGTTGAACCTTTAGATTCAAAATATTTTAGTGCATCTTCATCAGAAAAACAGTAAACAGGATTTTTTAATATTTGTAGTACTGTATTTCTGCTAAAATCGCCACCATTTTTGCCTTTTATATAATTAGATACTAAATACCTTGCTATAGGAACAGTGCTTTTATATTCGGGATATAGTTTATATATGAGCCTTACTATTTCTATTTCTTCTTCAACAATTTCTAATTTATATATTTTCTTATTGTTTTTTGTTATTTGAATTGACTTGAAGCCAAGGGGAGGAGTTCCACCTAACCATCGACCAGTACGAGATAGTTCTAGCATATTATCTTTTATACGTTCAGCTATGGTCTCTCTTTCAATTTGTGCAAATGTAGCACTAATATTAATCATAGCTCTACCCATTATAGTACTAGTGTCAAACTTCTCTGTTATGCTTATAAAAGCTATATTACTTTCTTCTAATATTCTATAAGTAGAAGAAAAGTCAGCAACATTACGAGCAATTCTATCTAATTTATAGCATATAAGAGCGGAGAATCTTTTTAATTTTGCATCATTAATCATTTTAGCGAATTGGGGTCTATTAATATTTCCCCCAGACCATCCTTCATCTTCATAGATAAGAAAGTTAACATTTTCATTTGTTGTATCTAGAAAATATTTTTTACAAAGTTCTATTTGGTTAGAAATAGATTCACCTTTTTTAGTTGCTTTTGATTTTCTAGCATAAATTGCAACATTCATTTATATCACCCCACTGTATAATATTAACTAAAAAAACTTCATTATTTCAAAATTAGGAGAAAAGTATATAATATAGTTATCAATTTTATAGCATGTCCCATATTTATGACTATAGTATTCAATAACTTCTACTAAAAAACAATTCAGGAATATCTAAAAATTCAGCAAGTTCATATCCTTCTTTAACACCAGCTTTATGAGCATTAATTAATTCAACTATTCCTACAAGTTTTTCATATGCCCATGCTCTTGCTCTTAATTCTTGTTTTATATTTCTAATATCACTTTGGTCTATTATATTTCCATATGTAGTAAAATGATGTTCAAGTTCTTCGGCAAGTATACAAGACCTTTTTTATTTGTTTCTATGTTAGAATCTATTACTATTTTATTGTTTTTATACAAAACTTTGAATAATTGTAAGTTTAAATAATTTTCAAATCCATCTGTATTTAATATAATTTTGAATAATGCTTGAAAATGCAACGTTGTAATTTTTTTATAAATACATATTTGAATAAAATTTTCTAGGTTAATGACTCTATTTTTTTAAGAACAAAGCTTTTAAATGGAAATGAAAGGTATATAAATTTATTTTAACCAAAATGCAAAATTTGAATACTATATATTAAATTGATTTTAAAGAGGTAAAAATATGGGTTTAGGAACAGAAGTGTTCACAATCCCAGGAAGTAAATTTAAAGCTGTTTGTATAAATCCGATTGAAGATCCAGAGAAAGTTAAGGAGATTTCAGAAAGATATTATAAAGGGTTAATTACTGCTTTAGAAATTACTTTCGGTGAAGCATGGGCAACAGAAGTATTCAAGCGAATGGGATTGAAAGAAGAAGATTTTATAAAAGTAGGAGATAAATATGAATTTCTAGGAAAGAAAGCAATTAAATTTTAGTATATACAATGATATTAGGTATAAGAGTTTACTTAGGCAATAAAAGAATCTTTGAGGCAGTTGAATTATGAATAAATAAGTTTAAAAGAATATATGGCCCCGTTTGCGGGTGATCCGGTAAAGAAAAGCAAGTAATAAATCAACTTTAGGGGGAGATGGTGAAAATATGAGACTGGCAACCGTTCGATGTGCGAGTAGTATATCCAGTAACAGAGGCTTATAGGCGCAGAGCAAAGCATCTGTTTGAAGGGGGGGCTAATTATATTGAAAAAAGACAATCCTTATTCTAGAGGGATTGTCTTTTTTTACATTATAACCATTGATTTAAAATGGGAAATCAAAATTTGATAAAAATATATTATATTTAATGAAAAACTTTCTTTAATAAGATAGATGAGAAAAATATAAAAAAATACTCCAACTTTTTATAATATATGATATAATTTCTAGGAAGATGTTTATCAAATGAGTAGAGTAGGTTTGTTGTGATAAAAACTATAGTAAATTTAATTGTAAATAATTTAGTAAAATATGTAGATTATAGTGTTTAGCAAAAAGAATAAATTGAATATAGTCTAATTATAATGATTTGTGAATTAATAAAATTTATTTTGCTGATTTTGATTTTATTAATATCTCTTTGTTAGAAATGCTATCAACCCTTATTTGACCTAGGACAATATATGGTGAGCTTATATGATTAACTAATATTGTACAAGTTATGCTCATGTTTAATAAATATAAGGGAAAGAGGTGATTAGAATGAAAAAAATATTAGCAGCTTGTTTATTATGCCTTTCAGCAGTATTTATAAATGTAGCACCAGCATCTGCATTAATGATAGGAGTAGAAGAAATTCCAGATTCAATGAAGAAACTTAGATAAATTAGGAGAAAAATATGATTATCAGTATAGCAGATTCAATTAATAGCATATTACAAAGTATTATGTTTATTTATGTTTCAAATTACTGTAGTAGAAGTAAGAAAAGTATATTAACTATGATAGCTTGGATTATAATTTTAGTGGGAGTAATAGAAGGTACAACTGTAATAGCTGGAAATTCAAGTCTAGGAGCGATATTTATACATTTAATAATATTGATTTCTGGAGCCGTAATATTTAAAGAAGATTCTTTAGGCGCTATGATAGGATTTAGCATAGTTTATTTAGCGATAGCAACATTTATGCTTTTATGTTCTAGTATTTATCTAGGATGTATAGCAAAGATGCTTCCGAAAGAATACTTGCAAATTGGAATGTTTATTTTTATGTATTTACCTCAATATATATTATTTATTATAATAGTATTTAATATGAAATTCATAAATTCTATTTATAAAATGCTTAAAAGTAAAAGCGTATCAATAGTTTCATTAATAATAGTAACTGTTATTATTGACTTTATAGTGTCGTTTAATGGATTGGTATATGATATAGATAACTCATTATTTAAGGAAATGCTTTTTGTACTTTTAGGATTTTTTATGATAGGAATAACTATTTATTTTTCTAGTATTGAAAAAAAATCTAATCAAATTTTAATTGCTAATAATTTTTTAGAGAAAAAGAATGAAGAGTTGAAAAAAATAAAACATGATTATGGAGCTCAAATATCATATTTATATGGATTACATTTAATGGGAAAATATGATAGGTTAGGTATTGCTCTTAAGGATATTATTAATGGAAATAATTCTATTTCATCAGAGATAGATATAATGAATAAATCTGATTCTATTATATCTGATATTATTTATGGAATAGAGCATAATGGAATAAATATTATTATAAATGATGAAGTGGATTTTAATGATATTAGTATCTCTGAATTGGATTATCAAAGAGTTATCTCTAATATAGTAAGAAATGCTGTTACAGCAATGGATAGAAAAGGAATAATAGAAATAAAAACATATTATAGTATAAAGTATATTATACTAAAAATAAAAAATAATGGGCCTAAAATTGAAGACTCTATAGTAAATAAAATATTTGAAAGTGGATTTTCAACAAAAGAAAATAAAGGTAAAGAGAATGGATTTGGATTATCAATTGTAAAAGATATTATAGATAGAAGTAATGGTAGCATAAGATTAGAAAGTAATGATGTGTTTACAGAATTTACGATAAAGATTCCTAAACTACAAAGAAATTAAATTTTGAAACTATATAAGCGATAAAAAAGAGGTGTATAAGGAACCTCTTTTTTATTGTATAGGAAAGTATAAAATTTTCAATGGCTGAAAGTTAGATGAAATCTAGCTTTCGGCTATTTTTTGTGGTAAATTAGTAAATTGTAATTAGAGGTTAATAAATGA
>JARKUZ010000016.1 GCA_029851945.1 Terrisporobacter sp.
CTAGTTCATCAACCCTATGTTCATCTAACCAGTATTGAGCTACATTAAGACTTTTTTGTAATCTATTTATTTCTTTTAGAAGTTTTTTGTTTTCATTTTTTAATTCTTGAATCTCACTCATTTCAAAACCCCTTTCAATAATTAATTTATGAATTTATCATATCACATTTCTGTTTTTATTTCAATAATTAATTTTTGAATCTTTTCGTTAAATGAAATTTTTGCGAACTCAAAGATCCTAACGGTTTTATGCCATTTGTAAGGCATGAAATTTTATAAAATTAAAGAATTGAGTTTAGTATTTCTAAATAAAAAAAAGAAAAAGTAATATTTCGCGTAGGGGTACGCGAAATATTACTTTTTTATCTTACCATTTGATTAATATTAGTTTTTACTTTAGGAGCTTTAGATTTATTCTCTATTAAATCCTTAGCCTTTAAAAATTCTTCTTTAAACTCTGGACTTAAACTTGCAATTATTTTATTTGCCTTATTAACTTTTGAGCTTAATTGTTTAACTTTATCTTTAAGTTCTCTATTCTCATACCTAATATTTTTAAGCTCCTTATTATCTCCTTCAAGCTCATTAACTGCTCTTTCTAAGCTCTTTATCTTATTAGTATTATATATTCCTTGTTTAGCCAGTTCTACTAGCCTTTCATAATCATCTTTAGATACAGTTACCTTTGATCCCATTAAGCTTTCTTTAACCTCAATAACATCTATGTCTCCTGTACGTCCCTCAATGCTCTTAAACGACTCAAATTGCTTTTCTAGTATATGTATCTCCTCTTTAAGCTTCTCTGCCTTATATTTATGGATATCAAGGCTATTTTCCGTTTTACCAGAACCTCTGACAACATCATACCCTTTTTCTTGGAGATACTTAGGAGCTTCTGTATGTATTCTATTGATTCTTTCCTTCGTCATTACTACTCTTGCTTGTAATTTGCCATTCTCCTTATTTACAGGTACAAAATGAAGGTGCATATGTGGTGCAGTTTCATCTAAATGTACTTTAGCTGATACAATATTCTCTTTTCCAAACTCATTACAGAAGTAATTATAAACCTCTTTTAAATATTCCTTTGATTTTTCTATTCCCCATTCTTCGGCTTGATCCTTAGGAACAGTAATTATATTTGAGTAATCAACCACAGAATTTTTTTGTATTCTAGAAACAGATCTTACTTCCTCAACTCTATCTTTTACTCTTTGATATAAATTCTTATTGCTCTCAACCAAATCATAATTTAAATGGGTCTTATCTAAATCAATTTCTTCGTTAGTAATCTTCCCTTCTCGTTCCTGTTCTTTCTCTTTTCCCTTAATATCAGTTATCTTATTTTTTTGTGTATTCCAAGCGAACTCCATACTCATATTACCCCTCCGAACTAGCATACTCTTACAGATATTTCATATCAAGAGTATAGCACGTTATACTCTTGCAAAGCAAGAACGTGCCATTGCATGGAGCTTAGTGTTAGGACTTCGTCCTAATTTATTAAACTATATTTCAGCTTAATTAGATTAGCAGCAATACAGTTTAATAAAAAAAATAAGTAAGTTAATAAATAACTTACTTATTTTCTTCTAAGAAATAATAAAGATACTTAAAAAAGACGGTTGGTTTGAATTTGATAGTACATGTGACCATCACCACTTCAAACATGCCACCAAAAAAGGGAAGGTTACAGTCCCACACCCGAAAAAGGACTTACCAAAACCAACCGTAAGAAATATCTCAAAACAAAGTGTGATTAATTTATATTAATCTTATTATTTTAAATTATAGTATATTTGTATCGTATATTAAAGTGTCTTTCTTTTGATTTTGTAAACCTATTTTGAAAAAAATCCAAACTTTTTTGAATTTTTTCTTTTCGTCTATTCGCTCTCAAAAATCTATTAATTCTTTATCTACTTCCTGGAAGTGATTTTCAAACAATTTATCTGAAACTAACTACCTCGTTTGATATATCTCTAGTTTGAATTAAATATACTTCTTGATTTTCTTCTAATTTAACTTTTTCTATTTCAGTAGCTTCTGGAATTGGATCATTGTCCTTTTCCATTCCATAAAGATGTAAAGATAATGCTTCTTGTGCTGATTCTAAAGCTTTTTCTTTAGTCTTGGCACAACTATAACATCCTGGTACATCTGGAAACTCTATTGCTATTCCATCTTCATCATAAGTAAAAATACTAGGATAACTATATTGATTCATAATTATATCCTCCTATCACAATATCTTTATTTAAAAAATGGGATTTATGCCCCATTTTTATTAACAAAAAAATCCCTTTATTAATATAAAGTATTTTAATCTTGAATTTGTAAACCTATTTTAAATATTTTTCTGTTACTTCATCTAGCAAACTATTTAATACTACCTGGTAAGATAAATGAGGATAAAGCTCTTTAACCTTATCTATCTTATCCCAAATTTCTTTATACAATCTTATAGTTTTGGCTACTGGCTTATCTTCATTTGAGTATATTTTTAAGCCCAAATCATTTGTAACCACTTTAGAACCACTTTGTACACAAAGAACTTCCTTAAAGGCTTTTTCTAAATTATTAACTCTCTTATTAAGCTCTATAAATTCTATATTATCAGATAAACTAATTATATTATCATCTGTATTCTTGACTATTACTTGCTTTGATTGATGTTCGGGCATTTTAGAACCACTTTGTAACACAAATTGCCCATCCACTTTTTTTACGTTCTTTCTAGCTAATCTTTTACCAATAACTCTCTCATTTACTCCAAAGTCATTAACTTCTATGTCTTTCATAGTTCTACCTTTTAGTAGCTCTTTATTGATGTACTCAACAACTTCCTCTATAGACATTTCTTCATAAATCATAACCTTGTAACCACCTTGTAATTTTTTGTACACATAAACTATAACACTCTATACTATAAATTCAAAGAAATAAAAAAGTGGGATTTATGCCCCACTTTTTCTACTACTAAATAATCCATTCCATAATCATATTTTTTATAACAATATCTTCTGTCATATTAAGTTTTGCACATTTATTACTAAATGCATTATATAGATCCTTTGGAATCTCAACAACTAAAGTTTCCTTGTTTCTATTACTTTTTGTTTTTTTCTTCTTCTGCTTAGCCACCTTTTTTACTTCTTCAATATTATCAATGCTTATTTCTTCCTGTATTTCATTATCTATACTATCACTTGATTTAATACTAATACCTAAATACTCTTCCGCTTCTTCTCTTGTTTTAAATCCTTTGTATTCTGAATCAAATCCTAAAACTAATTTAGAACATTCATCCCAACTCTCCAATATCACATTTTTAGTTCCCTTTTTTCCTCTCTTAATCGCATAAAACTTCTTCTTAGACATATTCCTATTCACCCTCTACTTACTAAAAGTTAAAAAATAAGCTTATATTAATAATATATTTTTAAAACTTTATAGTAAATATAGAGGGGTCTTAACCCCTCTGCTCCAAAGTCGCATTCACCCCGCTTAACTTCAACTTGTAAGTCTTTATTTAAATTCAAGTTAACACTTTCAAGTGAAAGCCGAAGGCACTATCCCCCCAGAGAAAAGGAATACGGCTCGAAAGGACGCAGTTCACCTATTGAATTATAGATGAAAAGCGAACTTCCGAACCACTCCTTTCCTCTGGAAGGCTTATCCCCCCGTCGAATTAGGTATCCGTTATCTTCAAGTTATCTATGCTTTTGAAGGTTCTACCCTTCCATAGCTTTAACAGTTATCCCAGTACCTTAATAAAGTACCCCACAACCCTAACTGCATACCATTTCTAGTATTTACTATGTCCCGTAGACTTTCGCCTACCAGTGTGGCTTAGGACATAATGCCTTTACAGACTATTTATCTCCTACGTTCCCCCGTCCGCTGTTTAACCTTATAACAATAATATAATTATGTTACTTAGGCTTATTGAGGTCTTGCTTGGACTTTTAACCCCTTAGGTATTGCTTATATGATAGACGCATATAAACCACCCCATACATTTTTCAGCCTTGGCCATATGAAACCCTTGTCTACTATCGTAGATTTTAGTTTATAGTATATCTGCTCACTCATAGTAAATAATTACTGTTATCTCAACATTTTTACTATGCTCCTATTTTAGTTATAGGCAACTTCATAGCTTAAAGGCTATGATCCTGGCTTGTCCATATTCTTTTATCAATTAAAAAAAGCCTTTTAGTAGGTATTACCATACTAAAAGGCTATTGAAATCTGCTTCTTTTTCGGTTATCATATTGTTATCAAATATGATATTTAGTAACATTGTTACTGTAAAAGAAGTTCTTTTCTAACGGCTTTCTAGGTACGGGAATACCTTTAAAGTTTGGCTTATTTATAAGGCGGGAACCTTATAAATAAGAGTTGAATAAGAGCTTTTTTTATTTTAAATACTATAATACTATATTAATTTCTTTTTATAATATTTGCAATATTTAATAATGCTTTTTCCATATATTTTTACCATCTTGAAATATTGGTAATATTAATACTATATGAAAGAATGCAATTAACAATATATAACTTCTTTTTATTAGTAGATATAAAAATATTGAAATAATTCCTCCCATTAAAGGCCCCATTAAAGATACTATTCGTATATGTCTACAATTCTTTTTTGAAGTAACAATTTCAAACTTTATTTTATCAATATTTATATATACCTTAAATTCATTCTTATTAAACAAATAAAATGATACAAAATGACCTAATTCATGAAATATAAAACTTATTATAAAAACTCCTGTATATTGAATAATATTTGCCATTGGAATTTTTATTATTAAATTTATTAATATAATAGATAATAAAAATCTAATTATAAATATTGTTATAGCTTTAAAAAACATATATTTATAATTAGACATATAAATTGTTTTTTTATAAAAACATCTATTTAATATTAAAATATCATTATTATATAAATACTCTAACCACACTTTTAACATATCAATATTGATATTTTCATTTTTAAGTATTTCACTAATTTTAGTATTTTTAAAAATGTACTTAATAATATAAAAATCTTCATTATCTAATTTTATCAACTCATCTATACGTTTATCATAAATATAATTTTTTCTTAAGCTAATTCCATTGTTTATTATATATTTATCGAATCTATAGAATTTCATCTCTATCCTTTCCAAATAACATATATATATATATTATAAGTATAATGTTTATAACTAAGGTTACATAATTAAGATTAATACTATAACTAAAATAGCTCTCTAACACTTTACTAAATACACATATAATAGCTTTATACATATATATCGAAAGACATGAAACTATATAAAATATAGGATTTTCTTTACCTGAATTTATTGTTGGAACTTTCAATATAGTTAGCAATAATGCAATAAATATACCACTTAAAATACAATCTAAATAATATTTTAATGAAACTAAATTTGAATCTATGCTTGCAAAAACAAGGTAATTAATTGACATTATTATTGATGCAAACACTATCCTTAAACTTATCATCTTTTTCATATTTATATTTAATAACTTATTTATACTATTATAGCTATAATACATACCTATAGGAATTGAAAATACAACAGAAAGCATAGATGTTATACTACTATAATCATATTCCATATTTAATATATAAAATACTAAGTATAAAAGATACGGCATAATTAAAAATTCTATATAATACCCTACATTTCTATAGCACTCAATTAATATTATACCTATATATGGATTTCTTAATTTTAAAAATAGTTTTGTTGTTATCATTCTTGATTTTTTCTGTTCATTTAAATTATAAAATTTAATTTGTTTTTTTCTAATTATAAAAGCTATAAGTATACCTATAATTAATGGTAACATTATCGTTAGATAATCTGTTAATTTAACAACCTCAAAAGATTTTGAATCAAAAAAATAACAATTACTTAAATATATTATTATTAATGTAGTTATTGTAGATATATAAAAACTAAGTTTACTTCTAAATCTTAAATTAATAATTTTATATATATACATACTCATTATAATATTTCCAACTAATATCATAAATAAAAACACTATAAATAAAAAAGCTAATATAAAACTTATTTTCATAATATACGATATAAATAATACTATTAAAGACATTAGAATCATTATAATACTTAAATAATATATTATGCATGAAATAAATATCTTATCTGAAGATATTGGATATACCTTACTACTATTCCAAATATAATCTGCTTTTTTATACGAAAGAATTATTATTGATAGTGACATAATTAACAAAATCATTCCAATTCCAATATATAAAGCTTTAATAAATATTAAAAAATTTGAATTTTGATCTAGAAATGTTCCGCTAAATACTTCACTCAAATATGCAAATAAATAATATAATAAAAAGCCTACTCCTATTATTGAAACTATAACTGGACCAGTATATTTTACAAATGCAACTTTTATTGTATTTTTTAAAGCTAATATTTGATGTGTTAATATATTCTTAAACTCTCTCATAATACATCACCACAATCTTTTATTTCTTTAATAAATACATCTTCAAGTCTTTTATTATTCAATGGTAATTGTATTTTTTCTCTTATAGTACCATTATTTATTATAATTACTTCATCGCATACGTCTTCAACAAAAGATATTATATGTGTAGATACAAAAATAGTTAAACCAGTATCTTTTAATCTTTTAATAACATTCTTTAATATATATATCATTTCAATATCTAGACCATTTGTTGGCTCATCAATAATAAGTAATTTAGGCTCATGAATCAATGCTGAAATTATTTGAACTTTCTTTCTCATTCCATGAGAAAAATATTTTAATATTCTATTTGCATGATTTTGTAATTCAAAAGTTTTTATCCAATATTCTATTCTACGATCTAATTCATCTTCACTTATTTCAAACAATCTTCCTACATATAATAAATATTCATTTAAAGTCAGATAGTCTATAAGTATATCATTATCTAAAACAACTCCTAAGTACTGTTTAAACTTCCTAGAGTATATATTAGGTTTTTCTCCAAGTACTTCTATATCCCCTTCTCCTTTTAATTCACCTAATATGCAATTAATTAATGTAGTCTTACCACTTCCATTACGTCCTAATAGCCCTAAACATTTACCTTTTGATACTTTAATATTTATATTATCTAAAATATACTTATTGCTATACTTAAATTTGAAACTATTTATATTCACTATACTATTCATAATGCCTCCAAACTACAACTTAAGCTTAGATGTAAACTTTTTAACTCTTTTTATTATAAAAATTGAAATAAATGTTAGTATTAAAGCAAAAATAAATGGAATAATATAAAATAGAATAGTATTATTATAATCTATTATAAAACTTCCATCAGGATGTATAGAAAACATTACACTTTGTATTACAATTCCAAAAAGTTTTAAATCGAAACTTTGATTTTTACCACTTTCTATTAAAAAATCTAAATTAGGTACTTGTGAATCTAATACTTGTCTTATAATTAGCATAGAAATCATAGAAAATATTAAAAATAATACAACATAAGTCATAATAGCAAAAAACTTTTTTAATATATCTTTATTCATTTTTACCCTCCATAAACTAAATATTTATATATTTTTTATCGATACCAATGTTTTTTATATAGTTACAAAATTAATTTAATTAATATGGATAAACAATACTTCCATCTGGATATCTATAATATTCCATCTTTCCATCTTTAGGTCTTACTGTAACACGAGTTGATGTTTCAGACGAACCTTTTATAGAAGAAGGAGCAGTCCCCTTCTTTACATTAAATCCAATTGCTGATTTATCATTAAAGTTTATATCTAAATAATAACCATTATCAGTAGCATACTTTACAGCTTGCTTTTGTAATTCAGCTGTTGTATAAGCTGTATACATCTGAATTCCAGCATTAACTATTACTGCAACTGCTAATGAACAAATTAAAAATACTAAGGCACCAGTTATTCCCAAAGCATGCTTGACTCTATTTACACTTATATTTTGATTTTTTTTACTTTTCATACATTTCAATCCCCTTTTAGAAAACATTGGTATCTATATAATTTTACTTTATTTGTATTTATTTCTGCAAGTTTTTTTAGTTTTATCCATATATTTTATTATTTTGTTAATTATTAGCTAATAATATATTATTATAGCACTTAATAAATTTAATTTTATAGACTTTTATCTCTAATATGCGCTCTATTAAATTTTTATACTGTTTAGTTCATATTTCGTAAAAAGTATCTTTAATGAATAAAAAAAGTCCAAAGCTCTGTGAGCCTTGGACTTTATCTCTTATACTATATCAAAATTGTATTCTTAGTAGTTTATTTCCCACAGTACTCTTTTATTGTATCAATTATCGTATATGTACAGTAAAGTACAGTACATATAATAGATAATCCTACTACTGCACATCCAGCAAGTTCTCCTGTAACTTGAACTAAATCAAGAAACACCCAAAGAAATCCCCAAATAATTACTATTCCAAGTAAAAATGACTTTATAATATTTTTATAAGTTTTATTCATAAATATTCTCCTTATATTTTTCTATAATTAATTTCTTAAATAACCCTATAACTAAAAAATAAATTCACACAAATTATACCATATTTTTCCGTGTAAGGCTTTTAACTTCGTTAAATGGAATTTTTGCGAACAAGGCTCTTTTCATAATTTAATTTACGAAAAGAGCCTTGTTTTATTCATTAATTATTTTATGAATTAATCCAACAGAACAAGAATACATTTGAGCTATTTCCTTAAT
>JARKUZ010000040.1 GCA_029851945.1 Terrisporobacter sp.
CATCGCTTATGGATTTAAAGTATTTATCAAACTTTTTAATCCATTTAGATATAGTTACATGAGAGACTTTGATATTCATGTAATCTAGTAAATATGTTGAAATAGCTCTTGTTGTAGCATTAAGTGAATAATATAAGTTAATAGCATTAATTATGATATTTAAATTGAATCTATGTCCAGAAAATACAGTTTTACCATTTAGCTTTTCAGATGATGGATCATCTATAGCTGTAGGTATAAGTTGTTTAATAGTATGATTACACTTTCTATTGTTACATTTAAAGCTAACATGGTATTTGTATTTATGGTGAAGGTACATACCTTTTCCACATACAGGACATTTAGGATATCCAAGCGAATGCTTCTTGCTTGATTGTAAGGTAAATTGTCTACGACATTTTTTGCATAAGCACTTTTGATTGGAATTATTATCCTTACCAAATTTATACAAATTTGTATTATAACATTCAGGACATTTAACCGTAGGTTTCAATTTTCTCGACTCCTTTCTATAGGGGGAATATGTTTTGTGGTGAAACTATTGTAATTCCTATCGGGGTCGAGATTCAAATATAAATAAGTTAACAAAACGTTATAGTTCAAAAGGGGGAAGATATGAAAGCAATTCATATGAATATAAAAAACAGTCCCATGAAAATTTTTATAAGGATTATTTTAATCAAAGTAGCTACTACAATAAAAAATCAAGCAACTACAATGATTCTGACAAAAAAATTCCGAAGCAAATGTATAAAACCTTGGCTATGAAATTTCATACAGATAAAAATGAAAACAGCGATGAAAGTATAAGAGTTATGCAAATAATAAATAATTTAAAGGAAGAGTGGCGGATATAAAAGTATTATTCTAAAATATTTAAAAAATTAATAGGCTATGATTTTTAAATCATAGCCTATTAATTTATCACAGTTTAAGGAATGGAGTTCATAATGTGGTTATTATTAGAAAAAATATAGTAACTACCATATTTTTAGTTAAATGTATTTATCAAGTTAGGTAAATAATATCTTTTCATTTTAAAATAATCATTTCTAGTTAATTCAAATATATGAGAAACTTGAAGGTTATTTCTAGGCTTACAAGTTTTTATATATTTAAAGCCCAAGGTTTCAAGAGATTTAGGTGTATACTTGTTTTCAGAATAAGTAATTGCAATTAACTTATCTAAATTCATCAATTCAAAACCAGTTATAAGAGTTATTATTGTTAACTCAGTAGCAAAATTATTACCCCAATACTTAGGGTTAATGCAAATACCTATTTCTCCTTCTCTTGACCATGTTGATATATTATTGATTCCGATATTTCCAATAACCCTTTTATCAGGTTTATAGTATATAACATAGTTTCCTACTTTACCCCTTCTATAATTATTAATAAAAAAAGAATTTATAAATTTTTTTGTAGTATTAATATTTTTATGAGGTTTAAAAGGTAGGTACTTTACTACTTTTTCTTGACTAAGATATTCATACAAATCATAGGCATCATTAGGTGTTGCAGGTCTAAGTATGAATTTCGGTGTTTCTATTACTTTCATCTGGGGATATTCAGAATTTGAAATCTTATATCCAAATATAGTATCCATTATTTTACCTCTTTATATATGATATTTATTATAAATTATGTGTCTAGATATAAATATGTTAAAATGATTAGCAAATTAAGTCTTGTGCAGAAACATTATAAAAATAAAAAAAATGAATAATTTGAATATATTTATGTCTAATCTTAGTCTAATAGATGTAAAGAAAGTTTAAATGAATTCATTGAAAGGAATATTTACGAAATATGTTAACTGAAATAAAAGTAAGAAAAGCGATAAGAGGTGATAAGCAGGCTTTTTTAGATCTTATAGAACCTCAAAAAGAAAAGTTGTATAAAATTGCTTATACCTATGTAAAAAATGAACAAGATGCACTGGATATTATTCAAGAAACCATATGTAAGGCATATGTATCTTTGGATAATTTAAAAAAGCCAAAATATTTTAACACATGGCTTGTAAAAATACTCATTAATATATCTATAACAACTTTAAATAGAAATAAGAAGATAATTTATTTAGAAGAAAAAGAAGTGGAATATGATAATAGCTCTATAGCAAAATGTGATGATAGATTAGATTTATTGACTGAACTTGGTAAGCTGGATTCTAAATACCGAGATGTGATAATTCTAAAATATTATGAGGATTTTACAATAAAAGAAATTGCGGAAATTTTAAATATACCAATTGGTACAGCTAGAACAAATTTATACAGGGGATTAGAAGTTCTTAGGAAATCAATGAAAGAGATGGTGATTTAATATGAAGGATATAAAAATATCAGATAATATAGAAGTATCAAGTAAATTAGATGAATACATATTAAAGGGTTTAGAAGAGGGAATTGAAATAAAAAATTACGAGAATTCAAATAAAAATAATAGCAAAAAACCGTATTTAAAAATAGCCATGTTAGTAGGTGCCATATCATGTGCTACAATAACTGGTGCTTATGCAATAGACAAGATAATCGATTATTTTAAGTACAATAAAGATTCCATATATAAGTATGAAGAAGAAAAAATGCAAGAGCATGCACAAGTTATAAATAAAAGTGTAAAACATGATGGAGTTGAATTTAGATTAGATACTGTAGTAGCAGATGATAGCTATATTGTTCTTAATTATACTGTAACTAGTGATAAGGAAATTTCTAAACTAGAAGGTGGAGAAGAGCTAATAAACAACTTAGATATGGCGAATCCATTTGTTAGATTGCTTAGGGGGGATAAAGAGGTATTCGATGGAGGAAATATAGAAAATGAAGCTACTTTTGTATCAGACTATCAGCTTAAAGGGATGATTAGACACAGGGTAGGAAGATATGATATAAAAGATGAAACAATACTTACTGCTGATACTTGGGAAGTATTTGGTATAGAGAAAGATTGGAGTATTGATTTTAAATTAGATAAAAAATCAACAAAGAATAACTCATACAAGTATGACATTAATAAAAGTCAAACATTAGTTGGAACTATGGAGCATAAGGGTAAAATCGTAGAAACAAAAAATAAATTTACGGTAGATAATGTTACAATATCACCCCTTGGAAATTTAATTACTATTACTGAAGAAGTATCTGCTCCAGAAAGTGATAACCTTCCTTACATTGGTGATAGATTTGTATTGCTTGATGAAGACAACAACCATTTAGAGGTATTATCATATGGATTACAAGTACCTGATAAGCCAAATAAACCAATAACTTCATCATATGAATTTTTATTAAACAATAAAGATATCAAATCAATGTCTTTAGTACCTATAGAATATGAAAATGGTATGAAAAATAAATTGTTAAATCTTACACCAATTAATGAACTACCAATTGAATTTGAAATAAGTAAATATGGCAAGGTAAAAATAGATGATTTTGAAATAGGTGAAAATCAGATTAGATATAGTTATAAAAAAGAAGGAATAATACCATATTTATCAGATTTAATATTCTGTGATGAAAATGGGGAAATATTATTTTTTGAAAATAGTTTCTCTAAAGAATCTGTGGATAGGGAGAATAATAAAGTAGATGTAATAATAGAACTTGAAACTAAGAAGGATAAAGAGATTGCTAATAAAATAAAGAATGTTACTTTATATGATGATAATGGATTAAAGTTAATGTATGACAAGAAAATAGATATGAGTTTAGATAAATAATAAAAAATAATAAAGTACTTCAAGTAAAGGTACTATGGGTAAAATAGACTTTAGAAAAGTAAAATTATATATAACAAGTGAGATTTTATGGTTAATTTTGGGTGGGGACTTTTTACTTTTATGTTATACTATTTTTGAAAGAAAGTATAAAAATTAAAATATATCTTAAATATAATTAATAATTTTTGTACTATCTTATTAAGAAACTAAATATCGTTTTTAATGAGAAATTGGGGGTATAAGCATGAAAATAACTGAAGGATATATGCCTTTTGAAGGTTTTAAAACTTATTATCGTATAGTGGGCGAAGGAACAGAAGGGAAGAAACCGTTAGTATTACTTCATGGAGGACCGGGTTCTACACACAATTATTTTGAAGTACTAGACAAAGTAGCTGAAACTGGTAGACAAGTGATAATGTATGACCAAATTGGATGTGGAAATTCATTTGTAGAAGGACATCCAGAATTATTCAACGCTGATACATGGATAAAAGAACTTATTGAACTTAGAAAACACCTAGGCCTTGAAGAAATTCATTTATTAGGTCAATCTTGGGGAGGGATGCAGGCTATCTGGTATGCCCTTGAGTACAAGCCACAGGGGATTAAATCATATATTCTTTCATCTACTCTTTCTTCTGCAAAACTTTGGGAAAAAGAGCAAAAAAGAAGAATATCATATATGAGTGAAGATGACCAGAAAGCTTTACTTAATCCAGATTACGATAGCAAAGAATACAATTATTCATTGGATAAGTTTATGAAAATGTATTGTGCAGGTGAAGTAACAGAAGATTCTCCAGAATGTTTAAGAAGACCTAAAAAAGCAGGTTCTGAAGCATATGTTGTAGGATGGGGACAAAATGAATTTTCTCCTACAGGTACTCTTGCTGGATATGAGTTCACAGATAGATTACATGAAATAAAGGAACCTTGCTTAATAACTAGTGGAGCAATAGATTTATGCTCACCATATATTGCGAAAACTATGTATGATAGAATTCCTAATAGTAAATGGGAACTATTTGAATACTCAAGACATATGCCTTTTGTTGAAGAAAATGATAAATACATGGAAGTTCTAACTAAATGGCTAGATGCTAATGATTAAGATTATATAAATTTAAATATAGAAATATATGTAGATAGTAGCTCAGAGACAACTAATCACTCATCTAGAAGCATAAAAGTAGATAGAAATTATTATAAGGTATTTGTCGACTCAGGACATGGTGGAAATGAAAATGGTGCATCAAGATTTGGCATAAATGAAGATGATATAAATCTTCAAGTTGCACAGAAGGTAGTTAAAAAATTAAGAGAAAAAGATATAGATGTAGAAATGAGTAGAACATCAGATATTTATGTTGGATTATCAGATAGGGTAAAAATGGCAAACAAATATGGTGCAGATGTTTTTATATCTATACACCATAACTCATCAGAATCAGGAACTACTACTTTGAATGGAATATAAACTTATTATAATACTAATAAATCAAGTCATAAAGGATATGCAACAGAAATACAAAATAGTACTATAAAAGAAACTTCTGCAAAAAATATAGGGGTAAAAACAGCTAATCATGCAGTTACCAGAGTAGCTAATATGCCAGGAGCTTTAGTTGAAGGTGGATATATAAATAATAAAGTAGAATCAGCAAAGCTTGTAGATCCTGAATATCAAGAAAAATTAGCACTAGGAATAGCTAATGGTGTGGAAAATTATCTTAAAGCAAATATAGAACTAAATGGTAATATAGAAGAACTACCAATAGATAAGCAAGAGGAACCATTAATATCAGAAGTGTCACAGACTACTAAGACGGGAATAGTAACAGCAAGTAGTTTAAATGTAAGAAATGGATATGGTACAAACTATTATAAAATAGGAAGCTTATCAAAGAGATCTAAAGTAGAGATAGTAGAATCAAAAAATGGATGGCATAAGATAAAATATAAATCAAGATATGGATACATATCAGCAAGTTATGTAATGTAAATAATAAAATAAACACTCAACTATATTAAGAGAACACTAAACATAAAAATTTATTTAAAAGGTCTGTGCTCAATACTATATTGTAGCCAGACCTTTTAGATTTTATTTTGATATAATGATTTAATTTAGATTAATATTATGCCAAAAGATTTAAAGTATGAGTACTGCATGACAAATGGAGAATTAGAATTAAAAAACTTATTAAAAATTTCATAGTAATTAGTGTAAAATAATATATATATTCATAATATAAAAAAGATTAGGAGACAGAGTATGAATTATTTAGACAATGATATATATGAAATTAATAAAATAGATGCTCATAATAAGTTACAAGAGGCGATAGAAAATATATTTGAAGAAACTAAAGAAAAGAATTTTAATAAATTTATGTCTTTATGCAAAATGTCAGCACTTCAAGGGAATTCACATGCTCAATACATATTAGGTGTATTTTATGAAGATGGTATAGAAGGATTAGAAGGATATTTTGAAACTGATATATCAGCAGATGAAAAATGGTATGATATGATTAGTTATGAAAAAGCATTAGAATGGTATGAAAAGTCTGCCAATCAAGGGTATAAATCAGCTCAATATATGACTGGACAAATGTATTTTAAAGGATTAGGTGTAGAAAGAGATTATAAAAAAGCCATTTATTGGTTCAAAAATGCTAAAACTGAATATGCTTGTTTTTATGTAGGAAATATATATGAAAAAGGATTTGGCGTTGACATAAATTATAAGAATGCAATTAAATGGTATGAAAAATCTGCAGAATTAGGAAATTCAAATGCAGCATTTAATTTAGGTGTTATGTATAAAATGGGGATGGGTTCAAATGTGGACCATAAAAAGTCTATGGAGTGGTATTTAAAGGCAGCAGAAAAAGATAATGCAAATGCATATTATAATATAGGACTTATGTATAGGTTTGGAGAAGGGGTAGAAGAAGACTATAAAATAGCAATGAAATATCATTTGAAAGCAGCTGAATTAGGAAGTGAGTCAGCTATGTGTCAACTAGGGTATATGTATGACCAAGGATTAGGAGTAGATGTTGACCACAAAAAGGCAAGAGGATGGTATGAAAAGGCAGCGAACCTTGGATATTCAGATGCTCAATGTAATTTAGGATACATTTATCAAGAAGGACTTGAAGTAGAAGTAGATTATAAAGAAGCAATGAAATGGTATTTAAAAGCAGCAGAGCAAAATGAAGCAATTGCAAAAAGTAATTTGGCAGAAATGTAGTTATATGGACAAGGTGTAGAAGTAAATTATAAAAAAGCCATGGAATTATATGAAGATGCTTTAAAAGATGCTATGAGTACAAATGATTCAGAAGAAATATCAATAGTTATTTATAATATTGCTGAAATGTACGAAAAAGGATATGGTGTAGATTTAAACTATAGAAAAGCAATAAGCTTATATGAAGAATCGGCTAGCTACGGACTTGAAGAGGCTGTTAAAAAGTTAGATGATCTAAAAAATAATGATAGTTGTGAACTTGAATTAGGTGATTTAAGTTTAGAAAAAATATAAAATAAAAACCACCAAATTATTTGGTGGTTTTTATTTTATACTAAGAATTATATACATCTATATCTAAAGTATTTTCTGATTTTGCGACAACTACAGAAGTTGCAGCATATCCCATACCTGAAATAATTGTAAATAATACCATTATTGAAGAACCAGGAACAGATGGAGTTCCAGCAGAAGCTATAAGATCTAGGATAGCAATTAAAATTATATTGGAGAATATTATCTAACATCCAGAACTATCAGATATAAATACTTAACCTATAACTTGCATTATAGCAGTACCATTCATATTTATTGTCATACTCAATGGTAAAACGAAAGATGCTACATCTTCGTTTTATATAAAAATACTGAACAAATTGAAGAAGTGATATTAACTGTAGCAAGATATGTAAATGCAGGTTTAAGGTGTTTTATACCATACACGGCAAACGTTCATGATACTAAAGCCAACATAGCTATTGGAGTAAAGTTAAATATCACAAAGTTTAAGAAGACTGTTATTATATTATTTATATTTGTAAGTAGTTTTTTTACTACTAATATTTGCTCTCCTAGCTTGTTAATACAAAATCCTGTAACTACCCCTAAGAAAACTACAGATAAAACACGGCTATTTGTAATTAGTACAGTATCTATGTCGTTTGAGACATACTCAAGTATTACCATATAGTGGATTACCACTAGAAGCAATCAGACTTGCTCCTGACATGCCTGATAAAGAAACATTGAATAAATCTAAATTATATGTAATAAACCTGTATATTACATCAACAATCAATGGAAATATTAATGTAGTTAAAAATCCGGATAACATTTTACCTGAAATACGATCAAGCTTTTTTTGTATCGTTAATTTGACACATAACAAGTGTAATTGATGAAAAATCATAGGAATGATAATAAGTTGTAAATAGTTTATAAATAGTTGTTCCTATTATATAGAAGATATCTATCGCATTCTTACCTACTTCTACACTAATGTCTTGGAAAAATAAATTATTGATAGTATAGTTACTTTGTATAAAAACTTAATAGCTACATTTTTATAAAATTTTTTTTAGAAGTTGTTTAAACACAATAATAAGTGGTATATATATATCGTAAACAAGATTATACTTTTAAAGAAGAATGTAATAATTAAATTAATATAAAATATAGGGGAGGAAATTTAAAATGAAAAAATTTGTTTGTACAGTATGTGGTTATATATATGAAGGAGAAACTGCTCCAGAAGTATGTCCAGTATGTAAAGTAGGAGCTGATAAGTTCGAAGAAATGACTGGAGAATTAAAATGGGCAGATGAGCACAGAATAGGTGTTGCTCGAGGAATAGACGAAGAGGCACCTGTTTCTTTCAAACTGCTGGCCCCTCTCTCATCTTATTACAATGGTTCTTTTTTTTTTTCTTTTTTAAAAGATTTTATTTATTTGACAGAGATCACAAGTAGGCAGAGAGGCAGGCAGAGA
>JARKUZ010000003.1 GCA_029851945.1 Terrisporobacter sp.
TGACGATTACATGTATTTATCCAGAAGATATGAGTATTTTAGAAAATAAGTTAATAGATATATTAACAGATATTGCAATACAAAAATTTACGTCTGAGGAAATAGATTTAATTGTTGATTATCTTGAAGAAAATGATTGTAAGTACTTTGATTAACTTATGAAAAATAGGCTAATTAGCCTTAACCAATAAGGATTAACATAATAAAGAATTTGTTAAATGGTGAATTTAATAAGTATTAGCTAAGGAGTTAATTAGAAATGGAGTGATTAAGTAATGGAATTAATTAAGATAATAGAAAGAGAAGGTAGACAATTAGTAAGTGGTAGAGAATTAGATGAGTTTTTAGAAATAAAGACTAAGTATAAGGATTGGTCCCAAAAAATGGTTGAATATGGATTTGATGAAGAGATTGATTTTATAAGGGTGGCTCAAAAAAGAGCAACCAATAATTTAAAGAATCCAGTGACTACAGTAATAGATCATGCAATTTCTATAGATATGGCAAAAGAAATATTAATGATACAAAGAACAGAAAAAGGAAAGGCAGCTAGACAATACTTTATTAACTGTGAAAAGAAACTAAAAGAAGTTAAAAAACTAAGGCCAATGGAATTAATGGAGTTACAGTTTAGAACTTTAAAGAAACAGGAAGAAAAAATAGCACAAGTTGAAAATAAAGTAGATAAGCTTAAAGAGGAGATGCCTTTATTTCAAATGGATTACAAAGAGATACAATCATTAGTTAGAAAGAAAGGTATCGAAGCTTTAGGTGGATACAGAAGCATAGCTTACAATGATAATTCAGTTAGAGGAAAAAAAAGAAAAAATTAGTAGATATAAAGTTACATTGGTGCTAGAAAATGAAATTAAATTATTAAATGTGGAGGAATAAAATATGGAGATGAATCCAGAGGTTAGAATAAACAAATTAGAATATAAACTTAATGAGCTTACTATTAGAAATGCAAAACTTGAAAAATTAGGAACTATAAAGGATAAGATTGAGGCTACATATAGATGTGAGCTCAGAAAAGAATTGTTACAGTTATCACTTAATAATACAAATGCAAGAGGTAATGGGAAAATTGCACAGCGTAGACTTAATAGAGACTTAGCTAAAATCAGGTATTATTTAATGAAGAGTTCCATTTAAAATATAAAGTTTGAAATAGAGGTTTTAAGAAGTATGCTGATTTGGCTTAGGGTTGAGTTTAGTGTTCTTAAAGATGAAGAGGTTACATGGTTGAATTAAGGGATATTAATACTTTGACATTAGTTTTAGAACTAGAGTCAAGGGAAGGTGTAAAAAACACCTACTTTACAGAAAAAGAATTTAGTAAAATACAAGTTTCTAAAAATGGGGACAAGAATTTTAGATATATTAAAGGCTCTGGTCCACTTAAGATTTTGGATATTAAACTATGAAAATAATATTTTTACAAGTGAAAAGACACATTGGCAATCCGGCAAGATTAACTCCAATGTGTCTATATGAAAAGTATAATAAAACTCTCTATTTTTATTATACAATAGGGAGTTTTCTCTGTAAATAAGGTACTTAATTTAAGGCCTTTGAGAGCTTGTAATAGGTATTATCTTTAGAATGTTATTTAAATTTAAGAAATAAAGTTATAGGGGTAAAGGGTATGGCTATTAGATTTCAAAGGATCCTAGAGGAAAGAAAAGATGGAGTCAATCTAAGAATATAGTTATACCTATGCCAGAGATTAATGATTATAAGTATTCAAATAAAAAATTATATGAGCTATCACAAAACCAAGGGGAAAGAGAAGTCTTCGAGAAGCTTTATCCAGGGTTTATTTATACTGGACATGATGTTGTGTTTAATGATGTTGATGGTGGTATTTATGTTTATATAAAGATTAGAAGATTTGAGTAGTATTTATAATTATAAATCTATTATATCTGTTAATATAGGTATGAGTTTACTTGAAATTTTTAGATAAAATTCATAAAATGGGTTTATAGGAGTGTTAGGTAAGTTATAATAATATAGTAGTAAATTAGTAAGTAAAATTGTATTAAATTGTGAGCAAAATAGAAACTTTTATTTAACTTAATAATTTAGAATAATGAAAGAACCATAGCATAAATAAATGAAGTTAATAGTATTAGGCATTGATATAACTTGCCTAATGCTATTTTTATTGGGAAAGATATAATATGTTATATTATAGAAAAATTCTAGTTAATAGTATAATAAAATTAGATATTATTATTGAGTAAACAAAGAAAGGGGATAAAATTTGAGTAGGATAAATTCAATTCAGCAAGCTATTATGCAATTAGATGGTGGAGAATATCAAAAATTAATGGATGCATATTTATATAAGAAATTTAAGTATACAAATATTGAGCCATTAGGTTCTCATACAGGGACCAATAAAGTTACTAAAGGGATTCCTGATTCTTATGTAAAATTGGATAGTAAAAAGTATGTCTTAATAATGTATGGTACAGTTGAAAGTACATCATATGAAAAGATAGAGAAAGACATAAAATCATGTTTAGATGTTAAAAAGATTAATATTAATATAAAAGAAATTGAAGAGATAATATGTTGTTATACATCAACTAATATTCATTTTGAACAAAAGAAGAAGTTAGAAAATATGATTGAAGGTGTAAAGGTAACGTTGATAGGCATAGGAAGTGTTTCACATGATTTACTAATAAACTATCCTACAATTGCATCTGATTTTTTAAATATATCAATAGATACTGAGCAAATATTTGAAATTGATGACTTTATAGATAAATATGATAAAAACAAGATGAATGCTTTAATTAATATGGAGTTATTGCACAGGGAGAATGAAATAGAATCGTTAATTAATAAAATTGAAGAAAGTAAGGTTGTTTTAATGTTTGGAAAATCTGGTATAGGTAAAACTAGATTAGCACTAGAGATAGCAAGATTATATAGAGATAAGCATAATGTTAATGTGCTTTGTATAAAGAATAATGGGCAAATGTTATATAACGATTTAAAATATTATTTATCAGATTCAGGAGAGTATTTGTTATTTATAGACGATGCTAATCAAACTACCCAGTTAGAACATGTATTAGATTATGTTATAACACCACCTGAAGGAATAAATGTTAGGATTATAATGACAATAAGAGATTATGCAAAAGATAGAGTAAAACAGGTAATATATAACAAAATAATTCCTCAAGAAGAAGAAATAGGTGTCTTAAATGATGATATTATAAAAGAAATTTTAAGCAAGAATTTGGGGATAAAAAATAATAAATACTTAGATCAAATAGCAAGGATATCAAAAGGAAATGCAAGATTAGCAGTTTTAGCAGGACGAATTGCTTTAAAGAATGGATTAGCATCAATATATAATTCGGTAGATATATTTAAATATTATTATGGACAGATTATTGAAAAAGAATTTTTTGGTAGAAATAAAATTATAGCAGCTTTTCTTATTACACTATTAGGTCCATTTGAATATAAAAGTAATGAAATAGCAATAAAAATATTAAAAAATAATGGTATAGATGAAGATGAGTTTTATGAATTATGCTATGAACTTAATAATAGTGAAATTGTTGATTTATATATGGACAAGGTAGTTAAAATTAGTGACCAAAGTATGGGAGACTATTTATTATATTATGTTCTAATAGAAAAGAGATATATAGTATTAGCAGATATTATTAAAGATTTATTCAAAAAATATAGACGCAAACTAATTTATTCTTTAAATACAATTATAAGATTATTTAATAATAAAGAGTGTTTAAATTACATAGAAGATCAAGTAAACAATGTTTGGAACACTATAGAAGATGAGAATGAAAAGTTTGAATATGTGAAGACATTTCACATAATAAATGAAGAAAAGTCATTAGCATATATAAAAAGTAAAATAGATAAGATAGAGAAAGAAGAAATATTTATAGATAGCTTTGATTTAACAGAAAGAAAGAATAATAATTCTATTAAATCAGAGATAGTTGAGGTGTTAGGTTGATTTAAATATTCTAGTAACTATGAGTTGGTGCTTGAGTTAATTATATATTATTTTAACAAGAAGCCATCTGAGATATTTGATTTTTACATTCTATTTTCAGATAGATTAGGATATGATCAAAATTCTTTTGATTTTAAATATAAAAATGAACTAATGAATGTAGAATATCTATGGGAAGGGGCTGATAAAGGTTTAAATATAAATTTAACTATATTACTTTTAAATATAATTGAGAATTATATCGGATTTGAATTTCATAGAACTGAAAGTTATAGTATAAGAAAATTTAATTTTATTACAGTTAATTTGTGTATGTGTGAAGAGCTAGAAAAGTTAAGAAAAACAATATGGAGTATTTTAGGTGAACTATATAATAATGAAAAGTATAAAAATATTATAAATAAAATATTGTTAAATTATAATCCATATTCAAAAAATGAAGAACAGATAAATTTGATATATAAAATGGATTTTAAATATATAAAAGAGTATATACTTAGTCAGATAATATCACCGGATTTTACACAATGTAAGATTTTAAAGCATTTTAAGAGTATAGGCCAAAGGTTAAATGTTACCGAGGATAATATATTAGAAAAATACAAAGAGAATGAAGAATTTTTAATATATAATACTCTAGTTAGGAGTTATGAACTTGGTCTAGAGTGGAGAGCTGAGGAAGATAAGAGAAAAGAAAATATTTATAATATGGTAAAAGAGTATGAAGAAGACGATTTTATTAAGTTATTTAATTTATGCAATATTATTTTAGATAAAAGTGAGAATAGAGAAACGTGGGAGATACAAAGTGGAATAACAATCTTATTTGATGGGATTAAAGAGAATTCTTTAAAATACATTACAGCGATAAAAGCATATTTGAAATGTGATACTCCTTTCTGCAGTTATATAAGCATTAAAATGGATGTTATCATTAAATTTATAGGTATTCAAGAAACTAAAAAAATTATATTTAGTTATGAATATAAGCAAAAAAATAGTTGGATATATGAATTTTTATTTTGTATTCCAATAGAAGAAAGAACTACAATATGGTCTTATGTCAATATTTTAGACACAAAAAGTCAAACTTTTTTATGCTACACTTCTAGCTAATAATTCACATTGCTCTGGAGTCATGTAATTAATAGAAGAGTGTAGCCTTTTTCTGTTATAC
>JARKUZ010000077.1 GCA_029851945.1 Terrisporobacter sp.
AAATAATATAATTGTAATTTACTTTATGTAATTAATATTTATTTTTCAAAAAAAATCATTAAAGATCAGAAAGTACTAATTTTATTTTTATTTACATATTTTTTAATTTTTCTTATCTTTTAAACATTTTTCAGGATAAATATATATTACTTCCCATTCATTATCTTCATTCTTTTTATAGTCTGCTATTTTTTTGTCCACACCATTAGTTAACTCATAAAAAAGTACATAGTATTCTTTATCATTCTTATCTTTATAATATGCTCGCTTTTCATATCCCTCTTCATTAACTATTACATCACCATCTATTAAAGAACACCAATTGCCATATTCTACTTCAACAAAAGATTTTGCATCATATGCCCAGCCATGATAAGGAGCACATAGGTAATTTTCTGGTGAATATTCCATTTTTACTATTTTATATTTTCCATCTTCTTTTCTTAAATATATGTTTCCATAATAGTATGCAAATAATCCTTTCTCCTCTGTTGAACCTTCCATAACTTCTAATTCTACAAAGTATTTTAATAAGTCTGGATTATCCTCATCAGAAGGTACATTATTAACTTTAATTAAATTAATATGTAGTATATTTTCAAATGAATTAAAAAAATTCTCATATGATATTTTTTTCTTAAATGAATCAGATAAAAAGTTATATGCAACTGGATAAGGTCCTTTTGCATCTCCTATAGTTCCGCATCCTGTTTCATTATTATCTGTAGGGTTTGAAGCTTCTCTTAGTACATTGAAATAATTAACTACAGTGTCTTTACCAGATTTAAAAGCATTATCTGGTAAATTCATTTTATAAGGATTTTTATCATAAAATTCTTTTAAACTACTTATATCTTCATTATTTAATATAGTCATATTAGATGGCCTAAAAAATCTTTCTAAATCGTACTCTGGACTAACGCTATCTACTAGTTGTAAATCATCATCTTCATGGCTTTCTAATACATAATTACCACCCATAATAAATTTTTTTTCATGATCTAGTGCATATATATTTATGCTAGATGATAATATCATCATTAAAGTTAGAAATATATATTGTATTCTTCTCATATTGACCTCCTTATTTTGGAATATATTGTTACTTATAGTTTTTGCAATTTCTTCTAAAATACACTAAAAATATTCATAAATATAAAAAAATATATAAGCTTATATTCAAAACTATTTTTAATTCAAAAATAAATATTATTTCTAAATATTTTTATAATCTATTTTGGGTAATTTATCTAATTATCATAATAGCTCTTTATAGATACACTAATTATCTTCATATCTTTATTTATTAATAGATGACTTTTACATTTTAATATTCTACAATTATTAACGTAATACTTTATTATATCAAAGGGGATGAGACAGTGAAAAAAATAGATGAAAGAGATACTATGTTCGCAAGAGCTAATTATAAAAACGGAAGTGAGGCTTACAAGGATTATTATTCAAAAAATCCAGATAAGAAACAAATAGACGATAGTTTTAGAAATAGAACACAACTTTGTGGTGAAGATTCTATGACTTATAATAAATTAAATTCTCCTATTGCTGAATGTGCTTTTAATTTTTTAGGAGATATTAGAAATCTATGTGAGGGTGATATTTCGAAAGAAAAAGTTGAAGCAAACCCTGAGATTTTTTCTAAAAAAATAAAAGGTATCGCAAAACAATATGGAGCATCAGTTGTCGGTATAACAAAATTAAAAAATGAACATATCTATAGTCATAGAGGAAGGCATGAAGAAAACTATGGTGAAGAAATTAATCTCAATCATGAATATGCTATAGTTTTTGGGTGTGAAATGAATAAAGATATGATTAATAGATCTCCTATGATTGCAGAGGTTATTGAAACTTCTAAATGCTATGTAGATGCTGCAATTATAGGTATGATAATTTCATATTATATTCGAAGTTTAGGATATGACGCTAGAAATCATATGGATGGTAATTATCTTGTGATACCAACACTTATAGCAAAAGATGCAGGTCTTGGGCAAATAGGAAGGAATGCTATTTTAACAAATAAAGATTTTGGCTCAAGATTAAGACTAGGAGTAGTTACTACTACCCTTACATTATCACAAGATGATGAGATTGATTTTGGCCTAGATGATTTTTGCAAAGTATGTAAAAAATGTGCGCTACATTGTCCTAGTCAATCATTATCTAGAGAAGGTAAATTAGGATTTAACAATAAATATAATTGGACTGTTAATGTAGAAACTTGTTATGAAAAATGGAGATATCTAGGAACCGATTGTGGTATGTGCATTTCTGTGTGTCCTTTTAGTCAAAATCTTGAAAGTATAAAAAATTGTGATTCTTTCAAAAAAAACGGTACTGCCATTGAAAAAGCTCTTAAAGAGTATAAAAGTAAATTTGGAAGTAGAGTTTTCGTTCCAGGCAATCCATCTTGGTTAAGGTAAATAAGTTACTTATATTTTTAAGAATATCCTCTAAAAATAAAGAGGATATTCTTTTTTATTTTAACTTTGAAAACTAACCCTTCTCATAGTTACATGAATAAGTTTAAATACTAGCAACCCTACAAATAGATTTATTGCTACAGCAGGTACTATAACTGCCATAAATAGCATTGAAAAATCTTCTGGTAAACCAACTAATATTTTAGCAGATGATAAAAATACTAATCCACTTATTACAGTTCCAAAACTTAATAATAAACATGATACAATTAAATTTTGAGTTCTTTCTTGTAGTTTACTTATAAATGGTACTTTATATAATAACATCATCATGATATAAACTACGTTTGTAGTTATAAGTTTATCGATAATATTAGGTATTTGACCTCCAGGAAAAGTTGTTGTCATCCCAGAGAAAACTCCGGCTATTATTCCTGCTATTAAACAACTTTTGTAATCACCTTTATTTATAATAAAAATCGTAAATAACATTATCAGTGTCATATCTGGCTTTATACCAAATATAGCAGGTTCGATTTGATGTAAAATTAAACCTATCCCTAAAAGTACAGCATTTAAAACTAATTTTTTTGTATTCATTTTCATATTTAATTCCTCCAGTATTTCTAATAAATTTAAATAAATTAATCCTTTTTTAAGTTCTTTTAGATCTTCAGTTCAAACCAAAATTCTCACCTACCTTTTCTTAAAATTAAAAAACTCCGTCCTATTATAATAATAGGACGGAGTATATTCCGCGTTGCCACCTAAATTGTGTATAATAAATACACCTCTCACTATTGGTACTAACATACCTCATTTGCTGTAACGTGCAACCCACGGTAAAGTCTACTATCAAATAATTGATTTCGATTTACTCCTCAAAGGCCCATTCATCAAATTTCTTCTTGTCAAGATTCCACCATCCTCGACTCTCTGTATTGAACCTAAATTTGATTACTATCCCTTTTCAAAGGATTTAATTTATTATTAATATAATAATATGCATTTATACCAACATTGTCAATACTATTTTTTAAATTTTCTAAATAATCTATATTTATATTATTTTAAATGGATTTAAATTTACTTCACTTTTTATAACTTCTACATCTTCTAATTTATCTAAAAATCTTTTCATTACATCTTTAAAAATATCTTCTGTATCAAAATGCCCACAATCAATTATACACATGCCCATGTCTAGCGCATCTTGAGCTTCATGATATTTAACATCTCCTGTAATTATAACATCACAATTTTTAGATTTAGCTAAACTAACCATATCTGAACCAGCACCAGTTACTACAGCAATTTTTTTTATTTTTGTGTCTAATTCCCCTACAACTCTTATATAATCCATATTTAATTTTAATTTTATTTCTTCACATAAATCTTGTAAGCTAATTTTATCATTCAATAATACATATCTTCCAAGCCCCACTGATTCACCCTTGTTTTCTAATTTATATACATCATATGCAACTTCTTCATAAGGATGAGATTTTATCATATTATCTATAGTTTTTTGTAAAAGTTTCGATGGTACAATAGTCTCTATTTTGACTTCTTTTACACTCTCTATCTCTCCTACAGTGCCTATGAACGGATTTGCATCATTTTCAGGCTTAAATGTTCCAATACCTTGAGTATTAAAAGTACAATGACTATAGTTGCCTATATACCCAGCTCCAGCTTCTCCTAAAGCTTCTCTAACTATAATTTCATGAGATACAGGTACATAAACCGCTATTTTATATAAAGTGTCACTATGAGTTACATCTAATATTTTAGTATTTTTAAATCCCATTATTTCCATAAAATAATCATTTAATCCATCAATAGCTATATCAAAATTTGTATGCATAGAATAAAGTGCTATATCATTTTTAATTAGTTTATGTATAAGTCTACCTTTTAAATCTTTTGTATTTATTTTATTTATTTTTTTAAATATAAAAGGATGGTGAGTAACTATTAAGTCTATCTTATTTTCTATAGCCTCTTCTATTATACTTTCATTTGCTTCTAAGGTTACTAAAATCCTTTTTATATCATTATCAAAGTCTCCTACAATTAAACCTACATTATCCCAGTTATAAGCTAAATTTAATGGATATTTGTTTTCAATTTTTTTAACTAAATTATTTAACTTCATACTTCTAACCCCTTATCAGATTAAATTTTTTAATTTTTCTATTTTTTCATTAGCTGAATTTCTTCTTGATAAAATCGCATCTGATTCTTTATTTCCAAGTTTCTCAATTATATTATTATATTTTTTTATTTTATTGTCTATAAATTCCTTTAAAAGTTCATCTTTATTTTCTAGTAATTTTTTACCTACTTCATAATATATATCATCTTCTACCTCAGTATTTTTACCAGTATATTTAGTCACTATGATTTCATATAATCTAAAATCTTCTTTTTCTAAACATTCATCTAGTATCTCATATCCGTTATTAAGTAAATATTTTCTTAATTCATCTTGAGCTTGCATTGGTTGTAGTATTAATTTTTCAGCTTCATGAGCCACCTCTTTATTTGCTTCTAATAGCTCACCTATTAAGATTCCACCCATGCCTGCAATTATAATTTCATCAACTTCTCCCTTTTTTAATACCTCTATACCGGAACCTAACCTTAAATCTACTTTATCCGCTAATTTATTTCTTTTAACTTCTTTTCTAGCATTTTCTAATGGTCCTTTATTTATGTCTGCTAATATTGCAAAATTTATTATATTTTTATTTAAAAGATATACTGGTATATATCCATGATCTGTTCCTATGTCTGCTAATCTTTTATTTGGAGTAACAAGAGAAGCTATTTTTAATAATCTATTAGTTAATTTCAATTTTTTTCGTCCTTTCGCCTTTTTTTATTATTATGTGTATTAATAATAAATTCTAAATAATAATTAAATTTATTTATTAGATTTTTATGTACATGTATCATAATTTATTAAACTATAATAAGTTTCTTATAATGAAAAATTCGCCACAGTCTGGCGAATTTTTCGTTATATATTAATCTAAGTAATCTCTAAGCTTTTTAGATCTACTTGGATGTCTTAGTTTTCTTAAAGCCTTAGCTTCTATCTGTCTTATTCTTTCACGAGTAACGTCAAACTCTTTACCAACTTCTTCAAGAGTTCTTGCTCTACCATCTTCAAGTCCAAATCTTAATTTCAGTACTTTTTGCTCTCTTTCATTTAACGATCCAAGAACTTCTTCTATTTGATCTTTTAATAATGAATATGCTGCCGCTTCTGCTGGCGCTAAAGCATCTTCATCAGGTATAAAATCACCTAAGTGACTGTCTTCTTCTTCTCCTATAGGAGTTTCTAAAGATACTGGATCTTGGGCAATCTTCATAATTTCTCTAACTTTTTCTTCAGACATTTCCATTTCTTTAGCTATTTCTTCTGGTTTAGGATCTCTTCCTAATTCTTGTAATAACTGTCTAGATACTCTTATTAATTTATTTATAGTTTCAACCATATGCACTGGAATTCTTATTGTTCTTGCTTGGTCAGCTATAGCACGAGTTATTGCTTGTCTTATCCACCAAGTTGCATAAGTTGAAAATTTAAATCCTCTTTCATAGTCGAACTTCTCAACAGCTTTTATAAGACCTAAGTTACCTTCTTGTATAAGATCTAGAAATAGCATTCCTCTACCTACATATCTTTTTGCAATACTTACAACAAGTCTTAAGTTTGCTTCTACAAGTCTTTGTTTTGCGATTTCGTCGCCTTCTAACATTCTTTTTGCTAATTCTACTTCTTCATGAGGTTTAAGTAAAGGTATTTTACCTATTTCCTTTAAATACATTCTAACTGGATCATCTATACTTATTCCTTTTGGTAAAGATAGGTCTAGTTTATCCATTTCAATATCTTCTTCTTTTTTTATGCTTTCATCAATATCATCATCTAAATTTTCAATATCTAATGTTAAGTCATCATCTTCTACAGAAAAATCAATTGCTACTTTTTCACTTTTAGTTTCTAATACTTCTATTCCAAGATTACCTAATGTTTCATAAAGATTTTCAACCTTATCTTTATCTAACTCTGTATCTGAAAAGGCTCCCATTATTTCATCTAATGTAAGAGATCCTTGTTTTTTACCTTTTTCAATAAGATTCCTTGCTGCTAACCTTTTAGATTCTTTATTATTTGCCACACTCAAACCTCCTTCCTTATTCTATAAGCTTTTTAAACTCTTTTGTCTATCTAATATTTTTAAAGTAATATTCATAATTTCTAATTCTACCTCTTTCACACTATCTTTATCTATGGCATTGTTCTTTAAACTTAATTCTAATTGTTTTTGTTGCTGAAGTAGCTCATTGACTTCTTTGTGTAGTTTATTTCTTTTTACACTTTTGATTATTTCATCAACATTTTTAGAATTATAGGTATTTATATTGTTTATTGATATATTATCCAAATCATTTAAATATTCCTGAGAAATATTTAAATCTTTAATTTTGTCAATAGTTATTTTGTCCAATTCTTTATTTTTAATTATCAGATTAAAAATTTCCTTGCTATCATTTATTAGAAAATCATCTTCACTAATCTTCAACAATGATATTTGTCTAAGTTCTTTATTATCTAATAATAATTTGATAAATGTCTCTTCTACAAATTTTTCACCATTTTCAATATTTTTAATCTTTTCTATAGGTTTTTGTTCAAATTTAGAAAACTTTTTATAATTTTTTATTTTATTTTTATAATTCTTTCCATAAACTTCTTCTTTCATCGCGTCAAAACTAATATTATATTCTTTACTTACATACTTAATATAATAATCTTTTTCAACAGGACTAGATAAACTCTTAATAATCAATGCTGCTTCCTTAGCAAATTTTATTAGATGTTCATCTTTGTTAAAATCAAATTTTTTCTTTAATATGTTTATTTGAAATTGAATATGAGAAATTGCTTCATCAATTGCTTTTAAAAAACCTTCTTTTTTATACTTTTTAATGAAATCATCTGGATCTTTGCAATCTTTTAAATTTAAAATTTTTATATTTATATTTTGATTCTTTAGTATTTCTATAGCTCTAAGAGTTGCTTTTATTCCAGCATCATCTGAATCGTAAGAAATTATAGCCGTTGAGGCATATCTCTTAATTAACCTACCTTGATCATTTGTTAATGCCGTACCAAGTGTAGCTACTACATTTTCAATCCCATGTTCATATAGAGAAATTAAATCCATATATCCTTCTACTAATATTAAAGAATCATTTACTATACTTTTTTTTGCATAGTTCAATCCATATAAATTAAATCTTTTATTGAATAATAAAGTATCTGGTGAGTTTAAGTACTTTGGTAGGGAATCATCTAATACTCTTCCTCCAAAACCTATCACATTTCCTCTATAATCAAATATAGGAAACATTACTCTATTTCTAAATCTGTCGTAATATTTATTATCATTTTCTTTATGCGTAACTAGTCCACTTAAAACTAAATCTTTTTTTTCATACCCTAATGATATTAAATATTCCATTAAACTATTCCATGAATATAGAGAATATCCAAGCCCAAATTTTTTTATTATTTTATCACTTAGTCCTCTTCTTTTTAAATAATCATATCCTGGATTTTTAGATTTTGTTAAATTAGCAAAATAAAATCTAGCAGACTTTAAGTGTATATCTTGGATTATTTTAATTTTTTCCATCTTAGCTTTATCTTCTTCGCTTAGGTTAGTTTTAAATTCAATCCCATTTTTTTCTGCTAATAATTTTACAGCTTCAATAAAATCTAAATTTTCAATTTTCATAACAAAATTTATTACATCTCCACCTTCACCACATCCAAAACATTTATATATCTGTTTGCCTTGATTTACATGAAAAGAACCTGTTTTTTCGCTATGAAATGGACATAAACCACTAAAATTACTTCCTGATTGTTTTAAGCTTATGTACTGAGATATTACATTAACAATATCACATCTGCTTTTAACTTCGTCTATTATATCTCTCATATTGTTCATATTATCACCCTTTTGGTGGATTATTCGTAACATTTCTATTTTACATTATTTTATTAATTTGTCAAATACTATTATACATAATTCGACTTTTTTTGTTAATACCCTTCTTTTTTTATTATATTTTCTTGCTTTATTTTGACAAAAAATAACCTTAATTTAATATTAGTTCTCTTTAGTACAAAAAACAATAATAATATAACCTTAATTTAATATTAATTATCTTGATTAATTTAAATATATATATAATTTTAAATTTTTATACATAATTTTATTAAATTTATCTTATATATTAAATTATATATCATTTTATCAAAGATTATCTATAGTATTAAAAAATAATATAAAAATATGTCATATATCCAATTGAAAAAATACCTTTTCTTTTATATTTACCCAATAATCTCATTAGTTATAGATTTTATACAAAAAAAGCAACTGATGAGGTTAAACCAATTGCATATTTTCATCTATTTATATAATATGTTTTTAGACTATTTTAATTATCATTAATTATTATTTGTAGACGATGATACCATAGTGTAGTTTATGGCTGTTCATTAGAATACTTAATATTCCTATCTTTTACCATGTTATTATCTTTACACATTCCACAAAATCACAATACCTTAGTTTTATCAAAATTTTCAAGAATAATTTTCCAATAAAGTTCAAGCATATCTATAGAATAGTGATTAAATATTTTATCTTTTCTTTTAAAAGAGTTGATATAAAAACCGGTAATTTTTCTAATTGATTAACAAATTTATCAATAATTTATGAACCAAGTCTTTTCATCTTATTTCCCCATTTCAAAACTATTTTATTATTTCTACAAAAATATCATTTTACATTTAAATAAAAAAATCTCATGAAAGCATTCCTGCTTTCATGAGAGTAATTTATTGATAAAATATATTATTATGGTACTTAAATTTTATTTATTAATTATTTCTTCTATCTACAACGATTATTTCTAATTATACATCTACGTGATCCTTCACAACCATATCTGTCTCTGTCTCTTTCTCTATCTCTTTGTCTTTCTAGTTCTCTTTCTTCACCTGAGAAAAAGTTTCCTCCAAAGAAATCATCCTCGTCTCTTCTACAATCGCAACCACGTCTTCTACGACATTCGTCACATCTGCATTCATTGCATCTACATTCAAATACTCTAGCAATAAATCTAAATTCATCATTATTATTTCTTCTTCTACACATAATTTTCACCACTTTCTAAGGATTTATATTTTAATTTAAATCCTTAATATAATATACGTATATAATTTAAAAATGTGATAAAAATTGTCATATTTTTATATATTAAATAAAATTATATAAAATGTAGTTTCCTAGGAATTAAAAAAGGAGCTACATGCTCTGAACTGAACCCCTTAAAGTAGACACAAGTAAAAAAGACTTGTAAAATACTACTTTAAGGGGTGATTTTTATGTAAAGAAATAATAGAAAAAATATGAGTTATTCAT
>JARKUZ010000015.1 GCA_029851945.1 Terrisporobacter sp.
CTACATTATATGAGCTTATTGTAAAGCATAAGTGTAAACATAAATAAAAATAAATTTTTTAAAGAAGTCAATTTAAGCTTGACTTCTTTTTTTTACCAATAAAATGAAAAAGAATTCAAAGTTAGTATAAATATATTGCAATAATTTCCTGTTATATTAAGTACATTTGTATTAAATTACAATTAAGTTTTTTAATAATTATCAACATATAAGTACATATTTTAACATCCACAAAGCCTTAAATATCTAATTGTTTAAAAATATAATAAATATATAAAGTTTATTATTTTTAAAGAAAAGAGGAATTTTTATGGAAAGTTTCACGGTAAGGGAAGCAACAAAAGGAGAATCGAAATTTATTGCAGAACTGGTTTATAAAACAGAAGATGATCCTGAGCATGTCTGGGGTTATGGTAGTAAGGTTGAAATAATTGATAGAATAAAATGGCTAGTTGAAAATGAGGATTCAAGATATTCATATAAGAATATTGAAGTTGCGGAGATAGATGGTAAAATCTGTGGAGCTATAATATTAATAAAAGGAAAAGAGTTATCAAAGTTAGATTTAAAAACAAGCATAAAGCTAAGTCAATATATTAAAGGAATAAAAAATAAGATTAGGCTTATAAAAGATGTTATTTTAGAATTAGACTTTAATGAGTGTGAGAAGAATGAGTTCTATATTGCTAATTTAGCTACTTTAGAAGAGTATAGATGTAAAGGTATTGGAAAGGCTCTCATAAAATTAGCAGAAGAAAGTGCTAAAAAAGCAGGATATAAAAGATGTTCTTTGTTGGCAAAGGATGCTGGTGTTAAAAGTTTTTATGAAAAATTAGATTTTGTATTTGAAAAAGAAGAGCCTTATTATTCTAACACGTTATATAAAATGATTAAAGCTATTTAATTTATACAATTTAATATAAAGTAATTTGTAAAATAGTGATTATTTCCTTACAAATAATCACTATTTTTAATTTTTATTGGAAATATAAAAAGAAATATAATATAATATAATTTATTTACAAATATGTTGTATTTAAATAAAAAAATGCTAAAATTATATAGGTAAATTTTAATTTAATTAATTTAGGTGTGTTTATTAGATATAACTATAGAGTTTTATGTTTCGAGGGTAGAAAGATGATTGATTATAAAGAGGTTTTAAAAAAAATGCCTATGGCTATGATATATGGTAAATTTAGATTTTTAGAAAATGAAAATTTTAAGATGGAAATTAAATATATTAATGATAAAATGCTTTTATTATTAAATTTAGCTTATGATGAAGTTATTTTTAAAGATTTTTTTGATGTTTTATCAGAATATAAAGAAGATATAAATTTTCTTAATATGGTACAAGCTCCTGATGATAAGAACTTAACTTATACTAAATATATTAAGCAATTAATGGATTTTATTAAAGTTACTATACAAAAAGTAAATGATGAATATTTTATATTATATTTTGAATCCTGTATGGATAAGAGTTTTTTAGAAGGTATTCAGAAAAAAGATAGAATTTTCTTTATTAAGAATGCAGAAAATAAATATGTTGATTGTAGTGAAAAATTTAAAATTCTTTCTGATTATATTGACAAGGATATTTATGGGAGAAATGATATTGAAATATATGGTGAAGAGATTGGAGAGAAGTACTGGAAATCTTACCAGGACTTTATAAAGTCGGGAAAGCCCTATTGTAGAGAAATTTGTAAATTAAAAAATAATATTTATTTACTTCATAAATATTCAATATATAGTAATAATGAAATAATTGGAGTTATAGGTATTTTTGAAAAAATGATTGGAAAGATGGAGAAAATAAATGATGGTAATACATTAGCTTATATAACTAATAATATGACTGAATATGTAGTGCTTAGGGATACTGAAGGAGTTTATTTAGATTGTAATAATAGTTTTTTAGAATGGTTAAATATTGATAGAAAAGAAATTATAGGTAAAAAGATTACTACTATTTCCAAATTGGGTGATATAGCTAAAGATACTATCCTCTCAGATTTAGAGGTTATTAACAATAGATCTAGAAAGATATATAATGAATATGTGAAAATTAATGGAAAAATAATGGAGCTTGAAATTGTTAAGGAGCCTTTTTTAGATAGTTATGGTAACTTAGTAGGTGTTATTGATATAATAAGAGATATTTCTCATAAAAGCGAAGTTGAAAAATTAAGGTTGGAGTTTTTTGCAAACTTATCACATGAATTAAGAACACCTTTAAACCTAATTTTTAGTTCTTTACAAACTATTGAGTTAATAGAAAAAGATTTATTAAAAAAGAATAATAGATTAAAAAACTATATTGATATAATAAATCAAAACTCTAAACGTCTATTAAAGTTAGTTAATAATTTAATAGATTCTACTAAATTTGATTGTGGATATTATGAGTATAATCCTCAAAATTATAATATAGTACACTTTATTGAAAATATAGCTATGTCTGTGGCTGAATTTGCTAAGCAAAATGATATTAATTTAATTTTTGATACAGATGTTGAGGAAAAAATAATGGCATTTGATTTAGAAAAGCTAGAGAGAACAATGCTTAACTTACTTTCTAATAGTATTAAGTATACTAATTCATCAGGTAAAATAGAGGTATTATTAAAAGATTGTGGTGAAACTTTTAATATAACCGTAAAAGATAATGGAATTGGAATTCCAGATGATAAATTAAAAGTTATTTTTGAAAGGTTTAAGCAAGTAGAAGATAGGCTTAGAAAGAGAAGTGAGGGAAGCGGGATAGGATTATCTATTGTAAAAGATTTAATTAATATTCAAGGCGGTATAATAGATGTAAAAAGTGAATTTGGAGTTGGAAGTGAATTTACTGTAAAATTACCAGTTTCAATTTTAAGCAATGAAGATCATTTAAATAAATTAGATTATAATGAAGTATTTAATGGAATGATAACAAGGATGAATATAGAGTTTTCAGATATTTATATTTAAATATTGTATAAGAAGTGAAATATTATTTATAAATCTCTGTTTATTTTTTATTATAGAATGAATTATATAATTAAAAAGTAGTATAATGTATTATTATAGAAATTTATAAAAAATTGGAATATAGGGACTGTTATGAATAAACAATTTTCAGAATCATTAAGGGTTGGAGTTTTACTAGCATTAACAGGTGGATTTTTAGATGCATATACCTATTTATGTAGGGGAAAGGTATTTGCAAATGCTCAAACAGGAAATATGGTTATGTTAGGGATTAATTTTATAGAAGGTAATAAAAGTGATATTGTTAAATATATAGTTACAATTATAGCTTTTGCAACTGGAGTTTTATTGGCTGAGATTATAAGACATAGATTATCAGACTATGAAAAGATACATTGGAGACAAGCTGTTTTAGCAATAGAAATAATTTTACTTATCATTGTGGCATTTATATCATATGATTATATTGTAAATACTTTAATTTCATTAATTTGCGCAATGCAAGTAGAGAGTTTTAGAAAATTTCATGGAAATGCTTATGCTACTACTATGTGTACAGGTAATTTAAGAAGTGGAACAGAAAAGTTAGTTGTTTTTATAAAAAATAAAGATAGAAAGCATTTAAAAGTAGCTTTGCAATATTATTTTATAATATTTGTATTTTGTTTTGGTGCTTTTATAGGTTCAATTTTTTCATTAAATATAGGAAAAAAGGCTATATTAATTTCATGTATTCCATTGGTGTTAGCACTAGTTATAATGGGATATAGGAAGGAAGAAGATATAAGTTTATAATATATATGTAAAGTGTTAATAACCAAGAAAATATAAAAATAATAAGTTTAAACTTTTTAGGTTATTATATATAAAAGGAGTAACAGTTTATATTTTAGAATAATATTAATATATAAATAAAGATTATAAAGTAGTACTTAAGCTAAAAATAGTTAGAGTACTACTTTTATACTTTTAAAACACAAAATTTACATAAAGGGCGACTAAATTTTATATTATTTGGAAATAATGATAAAAGCGTGAAAGGTAGGAATGGAGGTCGTGATTAATGAAGCAAAAGCATGAGAGATGTGAGAAGTGCGGTAAAGATGCTGTATTTTTTGATATTAATATGCAATTATGGTTGTGTGAAGAGTGTGTTAATAAAGGATATAAGGATTTAAATATAGATGAATTTATAAAAAAAAGTGATGAAGATAAATATAATGAAGAACTTAATAATATATTAATAGCTATGGAAAGGTTATGTAATTCTGTAAAAGAGGAAAATAATAAAAGAATTGAAAAACAATTTAAAAATACACCATATTCTAAGGATTTAAATGAATTATTGTCTGCTATGACAAGAGAAAGACTAGTTAAAATTGCTGAAGCTTTAGGTATTAATAAAGTTTATAAATATAAAAAGCAAGAATTAAAAGAAGTTTTATTATCATCTTATGAAAAGCTTATATTAGAGAAATTTGAGCTTTTAGATGAGGGGGCATTTAAGGCTTTAAGAAAATATTATAAAAATGATGGTGAAAGAAACTTAGATAATATTCCTAATGATGAGGAGATTTATATAGATTATTTTGTTGAGCTTGGAGCAATATTTCCTGTTGAAAATAAAGAAGGTAATAAGATCTTCTTAATGCCGCTAGCAACTCAAGAAATTATTAAATTGTTAGAAGATTTTCAAGTTAGGCGTAAAATTAAAAATAATACTAAGATAATAAATTTATATAGAGGGATGGTTAGAGCATATGGTTTGTTAGAAGTATATCAAATTGTTGAATTTGCAAAGGAATATTTAGTTGAAGAATATGATAATCAGTACTTAGTTAATATATTAAGAGAAAGTTCTAAATATAGTGATGAATATATTGTTGAAGGTGTTTTTATATTTAACTCTAATATAGATAATTATGTTAGTCTTTATAATGAAATTAATAGAAAAATGAAAAATAGAGATTATAGAAAGTTTTCTCAAAGTGAACTATTATCATTATCTAAGAGTAATTGGGAAATTAATAATAGTTATGCTAAAGATTTTAAAAGAAGATTCCTAAAGTATTTTATTATGTCAGAAGAAGAAATAGATGACTTCTTAAAGTTTTTATATTATATAGTACAAGAAAAGAGTTTAGATGAAATTTTAAGTGAAATAAGAGGTATGATTCAAGAGGAAGAAGCTAAGGAATTAGGAGTAGATATAATTGAAAAATATGTTGTTAATTTGCCTATTTGGACTAATAAAGGAAGATGTATAAGGGAGTTAAAAAATGGGTAAACCTCCGAGGGTAATCCATATATTGGATTATCCTCGGAGATTCACCCATTTTTTACAAATCTAAAGCCATATCACCTTGTTTAATCCATTCTTTCTTACGCATAAATTCAGAAATTATGAATGTAAGAAGAGCTGGTAGTACAAAGTGCATTATGATTATTTGTAATATAACTATTTTTGATGATGCTGTTTCTGTCATTGTTTGATAAGCCATAATTTGTCCAACAAATCCTGCAGATCCCATACCTGATCCAGTTGCATTATTAGTCATTTTTAGGAAGGTTGAAGAAATAGGACCTAATATTGCACTAGATATAATTGCAGGTAGCCATATTACAGGTTTTTTAATTATATTAGGTATTTGAAGCATTGATGTACCAACACCTTGTGCAAGAAGACCACCAAATTTATTTTCTCTATAGCTTGCAACAGCAAAACCAACCATTTGACAACAGCATCCCACAACAGCAGCTCCAGCAGTTATTCCATCAAGGTTTAATATAACTCCAATGGCAGCAGAGCTAATAGGTAGTGTTAATAATATACCCATAATTACTGAAACTAAAATACCCATAATAAAGGGTTGTTGTTCCATAGCAAACATTATTATTGTTCCAAGCCAAGTCATAAACTCTGAAATTGCAGGGCCTATAAGTAATCCAACAGCAGAGCCAACACCAATACTAACAAGTGGAGTAACTATTATATCTATTTTTGTTTTACCAGAAATAAGATGTCCAACTTCAATTCCTACTAATGCAGCAATAAAAGCTCCTAAGGGCTCACCAGGACCAGCAAGTGTAATAACTCCAGTATCACTCATGATATTTCCAGTAAGTATTTTAGTTGCAAATCCACCAATCATACCAGATACTGCTGCAGAAATTACTATAAGTGGAGTTTCTTTAAATTTATAAGCAACTCCAACACCTATTCCAGCACAAGTAGTTGCAGCTGCAAGTTTACCTATAAGAAAGATAGTAGTACCTAGATTTCCATCTAT
>JARKUZ010000082.1 GCA_029851945.1 Terrisporobacter sp.
TATTAATTAAAAAAATTATTAATTTATATTTTATATTAGTTTTCTAATTAAATATAAGGTAAAACAAGTAATTACTATAAAAATAAAGCTATTATTAATATAATACTTAAAAATAAAAGGTAACAAAAATATATAAATACAAAAAAAGATTTGACAGAAAATTTATAATAATATATCATTAACAATAACATAACAAAGACTATGAAAGGAAGAGTAAATATAGTACGTAGTCAAAGCGAGTTGGTGGCGGTGAGAGTCCAACACGAAGGCTATATTGAAGAACATCCTGGAGTTGCTAACCGAAATAAAAGTAGGCTTAGACGGAACCAACCCGTTATCGAATTGGAATGTACTAAGATTATTCTTGCTACATTATTAAGGTGAGCTTATTATTAAGCTAATAAGGGTGGTACCGCGGAAGATATGCCTTTCGTCCCTATATTTTATATATAGTGGATGAAGGGCTTTTTATATGCTTAAAAATTATAGTCTATCTATTTTCTATTAGATATAATTTAAATTTAAAATTTGAGCAACAGATGTGACTAAGTGGATACTAGCATCATATCAATTCATAGATTTGTATGTAGCCAAGGCCAGGCTATAGATAAAAATAACTGAACTTAAGTATAGTTTATTAAGTTTAAAAATAAGTATGACGTCATACTCCTTAAATAAAAAAAATAAAAGGAGATAATAAAAATGAGTTTAATAATACCAACACAATATAAAACAAGATTAAGTATAATACAAACGCAAGAAGCTATAAAAGATTTAAAGGACTTTTTTGAGCAGAGATTAGGTGAAGAGTTAAGACTAACGAGAGTATCATCTCCATTATTTGTACTACCAGAAACTGGTACAAATGATAACTTAAATGGAATAGAAAAGGCTGTAAGCTTTGAGGTTCCTGATATAGGTAAAAAAGCAGAAATAGTTCAATCGTTAGCTAAGTGGAAAAGAATGGCTCTTAAAAAGTATGGATTACCTACAGGAAGAGGAATCTATACAGATATGAACGCTATTAGAAAAGATGAGGAACTAGATAACATACATTCTATATATGTAGACCAATGGGATTGGGAGCTTATAATAGATAAAAAACAAAGAAGTAGAGAAACATTAGAAGAAGTAGTTAAAAAGATTTACAAAGTATTTAAAGAAACTGAAGAACATATACAAAGTATATATCCAGAAATACAAAAAATACTTCCTGAGGAGATAACATTTATAACATCTCAAGAATTATTAGATTTATATCCAGAGTTAACTCCAAAAGAAAGAGAAGATAAAATAGTAAAAGATAAAGGTGCAGTATTTTTAATGCAAATAGGAAAAGTACTTTCAAATGGCGAAAAACATGATGGAAGAAGTCCTGATTATGATGATTGGGAATTAAACGGAGATATATTATTCTACAATCCTGTATTAGATAGAGCATTAGAATTATCATCTATGGGAATAAGAGTAGATGAGGAAAGTTTAGATAGACAATTAAGAGAAAGTGGATGTGATGATAGAAGAAATTTAGATTATCATCAAGCCTTACTAAAAGGAGAACTGCCATATACTATAGGTGGAGGAATTGGTCAATCTAGAATATGCATGTACTTCTTAAACAAAGCTCATATAGGAGAAGTACAAGTAGGAGTTTGGCCAAAAGAAATGATAGAAGAATGTGATGAAGCTGGAATAAGTTTACTATAGTATAAAATGAATTTAATATATTTATATAAAATATCATATAAGTTATAATAATACTAATATATAGATAATAAGCATTTTTTATAACTTAGGAGTGATAATATTATGAATATTATAGATAAAATATTAAACTTTACAAAGGTAACATTAGTAAGATTTAGAAAAGCTAAATTTGGTTTTATGTTTTTTATAAATATATTTAAGCTACCAGATTTATTAAAAGACAGTAGAGTTAGTATAATGAGTAAAGCAAAGGTAATATTTGCATTAATAGTAGGACTACTTTACGCAATATTAGGTCTAGATTTTATACCAGAGATTATACTAGGGTTATTTGGTTTTATCGATGATTTATTTATTCTAATATGGAGCTTGGGAATGATAAATGAAGAAATAGAAAAATATAAAGTGATTATCAAAAAAGATAAGAATTCAAATATTATAGAAGATGTCAATTTTAGTATAAAAGATTAAGAAACGGCTATTATGCCGTTTCTTTTAATTTATATAAAACTTGCAAATGTAGTATGATATATATTTTTCTTGATACAATTTTCGACAAAAAAATATAAATGCAAATGATATAATAAGGTATCATAAGTCGAAAAAGTATAAATTAACAAAATATCAAAATATATAATTAATATATAAATAAATTAAAATTTTTGATAAAAGTAGGTGATAATCATGAGGAAGTGTAAATATCTAAGTTTCATTTTTATTACTATTTTAATACTGGGAATATATACAAAAGATATATACTCAGAAGGAAAAAGAAATATTTTATTTATTAGTTCAGGAAATCCTAATTTTTTAAACTTTGATGAATATATGAGTGGAATAGCAGGTGGGTTAGGCCATGATATAAATTTACAAACTGAGTATATGAATTCAAAATATAACTATAACTCAAAGCATGAATTAGAATTTTATGAGTTACTAAGTCATAGAATAAGAAACTATAAAAATTTTGATGGGATTATTGTAGAAAATGATGATGCATTAGAATTTGCTATAAAATATAGGAAAGATTTATTTAAAGATATTCCTATTGTATTCTTCGCAATAGAAAATGAAGAACTTATACAAAGGGCTTTATCTTATGATATGGTTTCAGGAGTAAGGGAAGTAGCATCAATAGATAAAAATATAGAGTTAATATCTAAATTCCACAAAGGTGTAAAAAATATTTATTTTATGTCTGGGTATAAAAGCGAATTAACAAAAGAAGAGATATCTTATTATGAAAATAAATATAAAAAAAACAACATTAATTTACATGAGGTAGTTACTCGTAATATAGATATCAATGATTTTAAGAAAAAGTTAAAAAAACTAAAAAGTAGTGATGCAATTATAACTTTTTATCCAGGGTATTTTGAAAATATTAATTTAGGACACGAAGATACAATTGAACTTATAAAATCATTAACTAAAGATGTTCCTATATATAGTTCATTTGAACATAGCATAGGAAAAGGTACTATAGGTGGTAAGGTCGTAAGTCCATATAATCAGGCAAAGAAAGCTGGGGAAATATTAAATTCGATTTTATCTGGGAAAAGTGATAAAAAAAATTATATAGATGATGATAATGCAAATAAGTATATATTTGATTATGATGTAATGAAAGAGTTTGGTATAAGAAAGCATGATTTACCAAAAGAATCTGTAATAGTAAATGATCCAATAGAAATTTACGAAAAACATGCAAATTATATATTAGGAGTAATTTCTATTATGTTAGTTCTAGTAGCTATAGTAATAGCCTTAATATCTTATACCAACTATAAAATGAAATATGAAAAAGAACTTTTAAAATTAATTGATGAAAGCAAGGAATTAAGTAGATTAAAGGCTCACTTTACATCTAATATTAGTCATGAACTAAGAACACCAATTACTGTTATTTCATCAGTAATGCAGCTTTCAAAATCAAAATCTAAAAACAATGAATTTATAATAAGTAATAATAATTATGAAATAATAGAAAGTAATTGCAATAGATTGCTAAGGCTAATAAACAATTTAATTGATATTCAAAAGTTTAAATGTGTAGATACAAAAACATATTTACAAAATGTAAATATAGTAGAATTAATAGAAAATATAACTTTATCTGTGATACCATACACAAAAGCTAAAAATTTAGATATTATATTTGATACTACTGACGAGGAAATTATAACTGCTGTTGATATTGATAAAATGGAAAGGACAATACTTAATTTATTGTCAAATGCAATTAAATTTTCATACAATGGTGGAACTGTAAACGTAAATGTATCAACGTTAGAAGATAATATTGAGATTGAAATAAAAGATGAAGGAATAGGTATGAATGAAGAAGATTTAGAAAGCATATTTGATATATTTTATCAAATAGATAATACTATGACTAGAAAGAACGAAGGAAGTGGTGTAGGATTATCTATTGTTAAGTTATTTGTAGAAGCACATGGAGGCAAAATTGATATAAAATCAAAATTAAATGAAGGAACGACCTTTAAAATAAAAATACCTATAATTAAAATAAGTGAAGATAGAGTAGATAAATATATAAAAGAAGATGAATTAAAAGAAAAAGTTAAATTAGAGTTATCAGATATATATATGTAGATATCAAATAAAAATTGTTTAAAATTAAAAAGAATAAGTAAAAAAAGATAGTTTCTATTTTATGAAATTATCTTTTTTATTATAAAAAAAATTAAAAATGAATTTTAAAAAAGAATGATTTTGCAAAAAAAGAATAATATTGACATTAATGCTCGGTAGTGAGAAAATTAAGAAAATTTTAATTATAAAGAAAAGTAATTTAATAAAAAAAGTATAAAAACTTAGAAAGAAAATAAAATAAAGAAAAAATCAAAAATACAAAAAAATATCTAGGAAAACGTTGACTAAAATAGGAAAATGTTTTATTATAAGTTTGCAAGACGAAAAAAGGACAGGGGGAGAAAGTCGTATGAAGAAAATAGGATTAGTTCCTAAACTTATTATGGGTATCATAGCCGGTATATTAATCGGACAATTCGCACCAGAAATGATAGTGAAAACTCTGGTAACTGCAAGTAGTTTATTCTCTGCATTCTTAAAATTCGTTATACCATTTATAATAATAGGATTTGTTACAGCAGGTATAGCAGATTTAGCAACAGGTGCAGGAAAATTATTAGGGATAACAACAGGAATAGCATATGGGTCTACAATAGTAGCTGGAACATTAGCATTTGTTGTAGCATCGTTAATATTCCCATCTTTTATAGATGCAAGTGTTGCTTCACAAATAGGGGATCCTGAAGCAGGTATGTTATCACCATTCTTTACTATACCTCTATCACCAATGGTAGATGTAACTGCTGCAATAGTATTTGCATTTACAATGGGTCTAGGTATATCTGCTCTTAGAAACAATGGTAAAGGGCAAACTTTACATAATATATTCCAAGAGTTCCAAGAAATAGTAACAAAAGTATTATCAACAATAATAATACCTTTATTACCAATATATATAGCAGGAACATTTGCTAATATAACTTTTGCTGGACAAGTTTGGTCTATATTAGGAGTATTCTGGAGAGTTTACTTAATAGTAATACCTCTACATTTAATATACTTAACAATACAATTTACAGCAGCAGGAATAGTTACAGGAAAGAATCCTTTCAAAATGTTAAAAAATCAAATACCTGGTTACTTAACAGCAGTAGGAACTCAATCTTCAGCAGCTACTATACCAGTAAACGTAGAATGTGCTAAGAACAACGGAGTAAGTAAGGAAATAAGAGAATTCTGTGTACCTTTATGTGCAACAATTCACTTATCAGGAAGTATAATATCAGTTACATCATTTGCTGTTGCAGTACTTATGATGAACAATATGGATCATAGCTTTGCTACTTTATTCCCATTCATATTAATGTTAGGAATAGCGATGGTTGCAGCACCAGGAGCGCCAGGTGGAGCTATAATGAGTGCATTACCTTTCTTACCAATGATAGGTATACCATCAGATGGTGGACTTGCAAGTTTAATGATAGCTCTATACTTAACTCAAGATAGTTTCGGAACAGCTGCAAACGTATCTGGAGATAATGCTATAGCAGTAGTTGTTGATCATATAAATACTAAAATGTCTAAAAAAGCAAATAAAATTACTTAAGCAATTAAAAAAAGAGCTACCTCAGTATTAGGTAGCTCTTTTTTATTAAAATATATCATTTAAAGAATTTATTAAAAGTCTATTATCTTCAGGTTTTAAAATACAAACTCTAAAGAAATACTCGCTAAGTCCATCAAAAGAAGTACAATCTCTTATAATTATTTTATGTGGAATAAGCTTATCTCTTAATTCACTTGCAGTTAATTTTTTTGATTTTATTTCACATAATATAAAATTACCTTGGCTATCATAAACATTTAAATCATCTATATTTCTTAAATTATTAAATAAATAATCTCTTTCTTTAGTCATAACATTAATAGAATTTTCTATAAAATGTGTATCTTTAAACATAATTTCACCCATTAATGTAGCGAATATATTTATATTCCATAGATCAAGATGAGATGATATGCTATCTTTTACACTAGTATTAGATATAAGCCCATATCCTAGTCTAATGCCAGGAGTTGAGAAGAACTTAGAAGTACCTCTTATAACAAATATATTATTATAATCATCAACTAAAGATGTTGAAGAAAAAGCTTTAGTATCTGTAAATTCTATGTAAGTTTCATCAATCATAAAGAAAGTATTAGTACTTTCAAGTAAAGTTTTTATCTCATATTTTGAGAAAGTAAAACCAGTTGGATTATTAGGATTACAGATAATAATTAAATTATATTTATTACTATTTATCTGATCTATTAGTTTATTGACATCAATTTTAAAATCATTTTCATGTTTTGAGTAATACTTGTCTATATTACAGTTTATCTTTTTTAATTCTTTTTCATACTCAGAATAAGCAGGTGATAAAAGTAGAGCTTTAGTAGGATTTATAGTTTTTATAAATGAAGAAATAAGCTCTGTTGCCCCACTTCCTAAAATTATGTTTTCTTTATTACAATGACAATAAGAAGAAATAGAACTTTTTAAATTTATATAATCAGGGTCTGGATATATAGAAACCTGATCTATATTTTCAATCACAACGTCTTTAGCAGCTTTAGATGCACCTAAAGGATTTATATTAGAGCTAAAATCTAGAAATTCTTCTTTTGAAAAACCATATTTTTTTGATAAGTCATATAAATTAGCACCATGGTTTAAACTCAAGTAAAACACCTCCGTAGTTAATAGTTACAATTTAATTATAATATAAAAATCGATTATTAGTAGCTTTTATAAAAATATTAAATAATAATACCTAATAAAATTATATTTAGAAAAATATGTATAGCAAGAGGTTTTAAGAAAATAATAAAAATATACTTAAAAATTTAAATTATAAAAAAATATTGAACAATTACTAAAAAAAATATAAAAATGTTCTAATATCTGTACTTATATGGTATAATATTTTTATTATAATATACGTAAACAATAGGAGGACTGAAATGTTCAAAATTACAGAAGTATTATTAACAGAAGAACAAATAGCTAAAAAAGTAGAAGAGATAGCAAAACAAATAGAAAAAGACTTCAAAGGTGAAGAATTATTAGTAGTAGGAATACTAAAAGGTGCTAGTGTATTTGTTTCTGACTTAATAAGAAAAATAGACTTAGATGTTAATATAGATTTTATGAGCGTATCAAGTTATGGAAAATCAACTGAAAGTTCAGGTGTTGTAAAAATACTAAAGGACTTAGATGTTAATATAGAAGGAAAAAATGTATTAGTAGTAGAAGATATAATAGATTCAGGATTAACATTAAGTAAATTAGTTGACGTGCTACAAACTAGAAATCCAAAAACATTAAAATTATGTACACTATTAGATAAGCCTGAAAGAAGAAAAGCTAACATACCAGTAGACTATGTAGGGTTCACTATAGAAGACAATTTTATAGTAGGATATGGAATAGACTGGGCAGAAAAATACAGAAACTTACCTTATATAGGAATAGTTGGAGAAGAATAGTATAGAAGACTTAGCAATATTGCTAAGTCTATTTTTGTGTAAAGGGTATAAATAAATAAGAAAGTTAGGTATAATTACATAAAAGATAAGTACTTAGGAGGGGGAAATAAAATGGATATTCAATTAAGTATACTACAGTTTTTTCAGTCTTTAAGATCTGGCGTATTAGATACTTTATTTTTAATACTTACTATAAGTACAGAAATACCTGTAATAGTTTTATTAACAACGATAATGTATTGGTGTATAAATAAAAAGTATGGTCAAAAAATATTATTTTCATTAGTAGGAAACGTGGCAATAAATTCAGGAATAAAAGATGTAATAAAGGCTAAAAGGCCAATAGGAATAGAGGGAATAACTTCTCAAAGAGTATCAACAGCAACAGGCTATTCATTTCCAAGTGGACATACTCAAACTGCAACTTCATTTTGGACAAGTATAATAATTATATTCAAAAATACATGGATTAGTATAATAGGAGCTATTATAATTTTAGGCGTAGGCATATCTAGACTATACCTAGGAGTTCATTGGCCTATAGATGTAATATTTGGATGGGGATTTGGGATAATATTTACTGTAATATTTAGTAAATTTTTTGATTATGTAGATAATGAAAAAAAATATCTAAGTCTTGTTTTAATGTTAATACCATTTGCATTAGTTGCATTTTTAGTAAATAGTTCGTCTTATATAAAATCATTTGGATTATTAACTGGATTTGTATTAGGATATATAGTAGAAGATAGATATATACAGTTTGAAACGATATCAAAAAATAAAAATAAAATAAACTTTAGCAACAAAAAAGATAATAAAATAGCTAAAAATATATGTAGATTTTTAATTGGAATAATAACTTTAGGATTGGTTTACATAGGATTAAAATATACTATTCCAAGTAGCAACTTATTTGATTATATAAGATATACAATAGTAGTATTTTATGGAGTTTGTGGAGTACCATTTCTGTTTAAGATATTTAAGCTATAGTAAGTTTTATTATTTATTGAATAAGATTAGTTAAGATGTAAAGTAAGTTAATTAAAGCTATTAAAAAGTTAAACTTACTCAAAATAGAAGAGGTGGAAATTTGAAAAAAGTAGTAGTAATAGGAGCAGGGGCAGCTGGTATGATGGCAGCGGCAACTGCGGCAGACAGAGGATTAGATGTAACATTAGTAGAAAAAAATCATAGAGTAGGTAGAAAAATATTAATAACAGGAAAAGGTAGATGTAATATAACTAATAATTGCGATATAGAAGAATTAATAGAAAATGTACCTACAAATGGTAAATTTTTATACAGTGCATTTTATACATTTACAAATGAAGATGTTATAAGTATGTTTGAAAATTTAGGTGTAAAAACTAAGACAGAAAGAGGAAATAGAGTATTTCCAGAAAGTGATAAGGCACATGATATAGCTAATGCACTTCATAAGCAAGTAATAGATAAAAAAGTAAAGTTGTTATTAAATACTAAAGTTGAAGAAATAATAGCAAAAGATAATAAGATAGAAAAAGTAATATTAGATAACAAAAAAGAAATACTATGCGATGCTGTAATAGTTGCTACAGGAGGAGTTAGTTATCCCTTAACGGGTTCTACTGGAGATGGATATAAATTTGCTAAAAAACATGGACATACTATAATAGCTCCTAAGCCTTCTTTAATAGGGCTTGAAGTATGTGAAAATTTTGTAAGTGAATTAGACAAATTGTCTCTCAGAAACATAAAAGTAGAGTTATATAACGGTAAAAATAAAAAAATATATGATGACTTTGGAGAATTAGAATTTACAAAGTATGGTATAGATGGGCCGGTTGTAAAATCAGCTAGCTGTATGATGAAAGATTTATCAAAAAATACTTATAAGATAGTTCTAGATTTAAAACCAGCACTAGATGAAGAAAAATTAGATAAAAGAATACAAAGAGATTTCCAAAAGTATACTAACAAAGCTTTTAAAAACTCTTTAGATGATTTATTGCCAAAAAAATTAATACCAGTAATAATAAAATTAAGTGGTATAGATGAAAATACTGTAGTTCATCAAATATCTAGAGAACAAAGAAAAGCATTAGTACATTTATTAAAAAATATTAATTTAACAGTAAAAAGATATAGACCAATAGAAGAAGCTATAATAACTTCAGGTGGAGTTAAAGTTGGGGAGATAAATTCAAGTACAATGGAATCAAAGCTAATAGATGGATTATTTTTTTCAGGAGAAGTAATTGATGTTGATGCTTATACTGGAGGATTTAATCTTCAAATAGCATTTTCAACAGGCTATTTAGCAGGATATTATTGTTAGCAAAAATTTAGATATTGTTACAGATATTACCTAGAATTAAAAAACTATAAATTCATATAATACTACCAAGAAACAAAATTAAAAGAAAGAAGGTAGTCAACAATGTCAAACAACAACAATAACAACAAAACAGTAGTTCCAGGAGCTAAACAAGCATTAAATCAAATGAAATTAGAAATAGCTAATGAGCTTGGAATGACAAATTATCAACAAATGGACAAAGGAAACCTTACTGCAAGAGAAAATGGTTATGTAGGTGGATACATGACTAAGAAGTTAGTTGAAATGGCAGAAAAACAAATGTCAGGACAACAACAACAATAATAATAATATAATAAAATAATATATTAAAGGAGCATCTTTTAGATGCTCCTTTAATTTTTAAATAAAATAAAAAATATATAACTTATATTGTATATTGGATAAAAAGTTTTTGAATGGATAAAATAACAACAAATATATTACATAAGGAGAAATATAAATGTCGACTGTTAATTTTGAAGAAGTAAAAACTAAATTTATAAATGCAGATTTAGATGAAAAAATACGTATTTATACAACAACAGAAGGTCTTACAGTAGAGCAGTTTAGAGAACTTCTTAGATATTATCCAATACAACATTTATCTAAGCTAGAAAAAGCGTTAGGATAAATAATAAAAAGTCTTCACTTAGTATTTAGGTGAAGACTTTTTATTATTTAAAAAATATCAAAATAATTTATATATGATATTATATTAATTTACTTTCTCTGGTTTATGTACATAATTATAAATTCTTTCATCTCCTAAATCTATAATACCAGTGCTTATGAATTTTATTAAATTATCAACATCGCAAGCATTTAGGTATTCTATAGGAATTGACAATGTATATTCACTAGAACTTAGTAAATTTTTTAATTTTAGTTTTTGAGAAATACTTGGTTTTTCAGGTATAGATTTATCTTTGCGTTTTTTGCCTTTTGATAAATTAGCATTTTGCATACTTATTAATTTATCTATATAATCTATATAAGATAATTTGAAGGTTTCATCTGATAAAAGATTTTCATCTAAAATGTCATTAATAGATTCATTAGATAGTATATTTTCAGCAAACTTATCAGCTGTAAGTTTACCAGTTATAATACCTTTTTGATACTTTCTGAGGACTTTTTTTGTGTGGCTATAGATTTTACTACGCGTTTCTAAATCAAGATTAGCCATTTGCATTAAAACCACTCCTTTTAAAGTGTATATTAGTCTATATATTTTATTATTGACAAGTATAAAAAATATTATAATTGTAAAAATTACAAATATATGGATGCAATGCACTTTATATAAAAATAAGTAAATTGATAAGGAGAATTTATATGATAAATGGAATAATAAAGCTATTTTACTCTGAAATAGTAAAAACTAAGATGAAATCTATGCCTTCATCAGACTATACTTACAGAGAAGAATGTAGAGAAATAAGAAATATGACGTTAAAGTTAGATAGTGTATTTCTAAAGATTATGAAACTATTATTAGCAATAATTATTTTATATATATCTTTTAATATAGAGATGATATTTGGAATTGGAATGTTGTTAGTAGAATTAACTTATCTAATATACAAGATAAAGTTAGAAGTCCAAGTGAGGGAAAGTATTGAAAATATAAAAAACAATATAGAAATGCCTAAAATACCAACTATAAATGAGAGGGGAAAATCAGGGTTAAATGTATTAGTCACTTTGCTCATAATTGGATTATTAACTGGCTTTAATGCAATTATAATAGCAACTTTTATAATAGTTTTTATATTTACTATAAATAGCATATATAGTAATATAAAATAGATTATATAAAATTAGGGGGGTGATTACTGATATGCAAAATTTTAATACTGATAGCCATAGAATGAAAAACTTAGTAGACATATCAGCTATGGTAACTAGTTCAATAGATTTTTATTCTATAAAAGATAAGATAGTAGAAAAGATGTTAGAAGTTGTTCATCCAACTAAGGCATGTGTAAACCTATTTCATCAAAATAACTATAAATATGCGTACTTAGTGTGTTCTGAGACTTTAGAGTATATACCACAGATATTCCCTATGAATCATGTGCCACAGGTATCCCCTATGAACAATCCTATAGGAGTTAAAATAGATTTTAATGAATATCCTAAATACGTTCACGAGGCTGTAAAAGAAAAGAAAATAATATATGTTGAGGATGTCTTTGAAGAAGAAAGAGCAAAAGAGGAAAGAGATTTAGCTATAAATGAAGGCTACGTAGGGAGGATAGTATTTCCTTTTATAATAAACGACGCAGTAGTTGGATTTATGACTTGCTTCTTAGGTAAAAATGACAATATATGTGAACAAGATATCGACTTTATATCTTCTGTAGCATCACTACTTAGTTTATCAATAGAAATAACTACCAAAAACAATAATACACAATTTTTAGTACATAAATTAAGAGGTGCTATAAATGCTATAAATGATGCAACTAAAAAGCTTTACTCAAGCAATGATATGACTGTATTCTTAGAACAACTAAGTAAACAAGCTTGTAATATGACAAACAGTAAAGAAGCCTTGATATTAGTAGATGATAATGACTATAAAAATAGAGCATTTAACTATTACAACGTTGAAGATAAAAATAAAATAAATTTATATCCAATGTTAGAAAGTATCCAAGCGAGAAAATCCATTGGAGAATATCACAATAATGTAAATATAAAATTTGAATCAGAAGATACTATAAAAAGCTATATATACTATAAGTTAAGATATAGAAATAAAGTTATAGGATGTATAGTATGTGCTAATAGTCAAAACTATACAAGGGATGATTTAAACACATTAAGCATATTAGCAAAGCAAGTATCAGTAGGTATGCAACTTTATAAATATAATTTAGAAGAAGTAAAACATAAGGTACTTGATAATGAATTAAATCTTTTAAGCAAACAGCAAAAGTTAATTATGGATGATGCTAAATTAGAATTAAGTAACAATAAAGAGCTAGATTACTATCATAGACCAGCAAGAGTAGTTGGAGGAGATTTCTACTATGCTATGAAGGTTGATGATAATAATACAGTGTTTATAGTAGCTGATGTTATGGGACATGGTATGATTTCAAACTATGTAGTTGCTATGATAAAAGGTGCTTTTAAAGTATTGGCTAACAACTATAAAACACCTGGAGAAATACTTACAAAGTTAAATAATATGTTATATGATGAATTTGATAAAATGGATGTATTTACTACATGTTTAGTCGGTGTTATAAATTCAAAAGAAAATAAAATAACAATATCCAACGCAGGACATTATAGTCCTATAATAATAAAAAATAATGGAGAAATAGAAGGAAATTTAAACTGTAAAAAAGGTATACCAATAGGAATAATGGATGAAGCTGAATATGCAAACAACTCTTTTGATATATCAAACTATTCACTATTATGTATGTATACAGATGGAATTTTAGAAATAAAAAATGAGTCAAAAGAAGAATATGGGGTATCTAGATTAGAGAAATTCCTTCAAGATAATTACCAAATAGGTCATGAAGTTTTACAAGAAAAGTTAGAAGAAGAGTTAATAGATTTTGCAGGTAAAGATAACTTTGATGATGATATATTAGTAGTTATGTTAAAGGAGAAATAGTATTTACTATAACTAAAAGATAAAGGGGGATAATTAATGTTTAAAGAAATATTAATAATAAATGGAAGCCCAAGAAAAAATAAAAATTGTTTTTCTATATCTAAGGAAATAAGCTCTAAACTAGAAGAAAATAATATAACTTACGAAATATTTAATATATATGATATGAATATTGAGTACTGTACTGCTTGTGGATTTTGCGAAAAAACAGGTTATTGCAAATTCAATGATGATATGACTCCTATGTATAAAATGTTTGATAAAGCCAAAGGAGTTATAGTAATAAGTCCTGTACATTTTGATTGCGTATCTGCTAAATTAAAAACAGTAGTAGATAGAACTCAAGCTATATATGCAAGTAAGTATATTCTTAATAAGCCATCAATAGATAGAGATAAGACTCGTATAGGAATGTATATAGCTGTTGGAGGTTCAACACCATATAAAACTCAATTTATGGGTGGCCAAATAGTTATGGACTTTTTCTTTAAAAGTGTAAACAATAAATTAAAATATAATATCTACTTAAATAGTACAGATAAATTAGGGTATAGTGAAAATCAACACTTTAAAAATGAACTAGATAAAGCCGTAAAAAATTATATATGTGATGTAAAGAAGCTTGATTAATCAAGCTTCTTTTGATTGTAGATATATTTAGAAAATCAAATAATAAAAATATAAAATTAGAAATCTAATTGTATATATACCCAAAAAAATTAGAATAAAACATCATATAAAAAATATTTAAATTAGAGTATTTTACTTAAATAATATTATACAATATATATAATAAATGAAGTTTAACAAGGAGAATGATATGCTAAGGTATTTAACAAGTGGAGAATCCCATGGACAAAGCTTAATATCTATACTAGATGGGGTACCAGCTAATATAGAACTTGATTTTGAAGAAATAAACAAGGAGCTTAAAAAAAGACAAGGTGGCTACGGTCGTGGCGGAAGAATGCAAATAGAAAGAGATAAAATAAATATATTAGGTGGAGTTAGAGGTAAAAAAACCCTAGGTGGACCTATATCTATAGAAATAAAAAATAAAGATTATGAAAATTGGACAAAGTACATGAATCCAATGGAGGAAGTGGATTTAGAGACTAGAAAAGTAAGTAATGTAAGACCAGGACATGCAGACTTGGTAGGTTGTTTAAAATACGACTTTGACGATGCTAGAAATGTACTAGAAAGGTCTAGCGCTAGAGAAACTGCAAGTAGAGTAGCAATAGGTGCTATATGCAAACAAATACTTAAAAATTTTAATGTAGAATTTACATCTCATGTAGTAAATATTGGTGGCATAGAAGATAAAAATTTATATGAATTTGATTATATAAAGGAAAATGTAGATACTAGTCAAATAAGATGTGTAAATAAAAATCTAGAAGAAAAAATAATAGAAAGAATAGATAAAGCAAAACTTGATGGTGATACTTTAGGTGGAGTTGTAGAAATAAGAGTAAAAAATATTATTCCTGGACTAGGTTCATATACTCAATTTGATAAGAAAATAGATGGACAACTTGCTATGCATTTAATGGCTACTCAAGCTATAAAAGGAATAGAAATAGGAATAGGATTTGATGTTAGTTCTTTAGCAGGTTCTTGTGTTATGGATGAAATAATCTATGACAAAAATGAAGGCATAAAAAGAGCTACAAATAGATTAGGTGGAATAGAAGGTGGAATGACTACAGGAGAAGAGATTATAATAAGATGTGCAATGAAGCCAATACCTACGTTATATAAGCCATTAAATTCTATAAATATAAATACACTAGAAAGCTATAGTGCAAGTATTGAACGTTCAGATAATTGTGCTGTACCTGCTTGTAGTGTAGTTTGTGAAAATGTAGTAGCTTTTGTTATATGTAATCACTTCCTAGAAAAAATAGGTGGAGATAATTTATCTGATTTAAAATCAAATTATAATTCATACATAAAAAGGTTGGGTGAAAGAGGATGGAAAAGATAGAAAGTGCTATTTGTAGTGTTGTAATAGATAAAGATTATAAATCCTTTAATGAATCTGTAAAACTAGTAAATTCAAATGATACAGATAAAGATTTAATAAAAGATGATATAGACTTAAATGATATATACGACAAAGTACTTATAATAAGTGATGATAATGTATATAAACATATAATGAAAGAATTTACAAGTTCTATAAAAGCTAAATACATATATGAATATATAGTGTCGCCAGGTGAGCAATCTAAATCTTTAGAGGTTTATGAGGAAATAATGAACTACTGTATAAGAATAAATTTATCTAGAAAATCTCTAATAGTAGCCTTAGGAGGTGGAGTAGTAGGAGACCTTGCAGGATTTATAGCATCTACTTATATGAGAGGTATAGATGTTATACAAGTGCCTACAAGCTTACTTTCTCAAGTTGACTCTTCTATAGGTGGAAAAACAGGTATAAATCTAGGAAATTTTAAAAATATAATGGGAAGCTTTTATCAACCAAAACTTACTTACATAAATGTAAATTCTTTAAAAAGTTTAAGTGAAGAAGAATTTATAAGTGGAATGGCAGAGGTTATAAAGTATAGTGCAATATATGATTATGAATTTTTAGATTATCTAATAGAAAATAGTGAAGCTATATTAAATAAAGAAGAAAAATATTTATACCATATAGTAAAAAAATGTGCAGGTATAAAGGTAGAAGTAGTATCTAATGATGAAAAAGAAGGTGGACTTAGAAAAATACTAAACTTTGGACATACCTTTGGACATGGAGTAGAAAAATTATTAAAAATTAGCCATGGTAAGGCTGTGAGTATAGGTATGGCTATGGCATTTAAACTTTCATTAGATGAAAAGTTAATATCCAAAGAGTACTATGATAAATTTATAAAAGTTATAAATTTATACAAACTACCTTTAAAATATGATTTAAACGAAAATATGGATAAAGATCATATTGCAAAAGAGATACTATACATAATGAAGAGTGATAAGAAAAATAGCTTTGGTAAAATAAACTTAATACTTCCAACAGAACTAGGAAAAGTAAGTTTAATGGATAATATAGATGAAGAAAAAATACTAAATATAATAAGGGAGAATCAAAATGCTTAGAGGAAGTTTTGAGCTTATAGGGGATAAGTCTATATCCCATAGAGCCATAATGTTTTCATCAATATCAAAAGGACATAATAAAATAAGCAACTTTTTAATGGGACAAGATTGCTTAAGTACAATATCTTGCTTTAAGAAAATGGGAGTAGACATAGACATAAAAGGAAATGAAGTTTTTGTAAAAGGAAACGGTCTACATGGCTTAAAGCCACCTAAAGATTTACTAGATGTAGGAAACTCTGGAACTACAATAAGGCTATTAAGTGGGATATTAGCAGGAAACAACTTTGATGCAACACTTATTGGAGATGAATCAATAGGAAAAAGACCTATGAAAAGAGTTACAGATCCCTTAAGAATGATGGGATGCAAAATAGAAGGAAAGGACGATGCAAACTATACTCCTATAAAAATATATGGAGGGAACTTAAAAGGAATAGACTATAATATGAAAGTAGCATCAGCACAAGTTAAATCAGCTTTGATACTTGCAAGCTTATATGCAGATTCACAAAGTATAATAAGAGAAAAAGTTAAAAGTAGAAACCATACAGAAATAATGCTTAAATCCTTTGGAGCTGACATAAATGTAAATGATTTAGATATAACTATAAATCCAGTTAAAGAGTTATTTAATCAAGACATATATGTACCAGGAGATATATCTTCAGCAGCATTTATAATAGTAGGAGCTTTAATAACTAAAGGTTCAGAGGTTTTAATTAAAAATGTTGGATTAAACCAAACTAGAACAGGAATAATAGATGTTGTTAAAAATATGAATGGAAATATAGAAATAATAAATCAAAGATTAGTTGGAGGAGAACTAGTTGGAGATTTATTAGTAAAGTACAGTAAAGATTTAAATGCTACAACAATAGATAAAACTATAATACCAAGGCTTATAGATGAAATCCCAGTTATAGCAGTACTTGCAACACAAGCAGAAGGAACAACTATAATAAAAGACGCAAAAGAATTAAAAGTAAAAGAGAGTAACAGAATAAAATCTGTAGTAGATAACTTAAGATTAATGGGTGCAGATATAGAAGAACTAGAAGATGGAATGGTTATAAAAGGGAAAACTAAGCTAAATGGAGCTAGTATAACTACTTTTAAAGACCATAGAATAGCCATGGCATTTTCAATAGCTAATTTAATATGTGACACAGAGTTAGTATTAGATGATACAGAATGTATAGATATATCTTTCCCTGGCTACTTTGACTTATTAAGAAAGCTATCAATATAAAAATTTTATATAAACTAATATTTAAAATTAATATTAATAGGTCTAAAATAAACAAAAAATTATAAAAAAATTATAAAAATTATAATAAGATAATTAAAAGTTGAAATACTAATTATGAATGAAAATAAAAGGATTTTCTAATACTTCAGTAGAAATAATATTAAGAAAATTATCAAATTTTGAGAAAAGAATTTGATTTAATTAAAAAATTTATGTATAATTGGATGTTGTATACAAAATTTATGTAGGAGGGTTTTTTATGAAATTACCAATAGCTTTATCAAACAGACACGTTCATTTAAGTCAAGCTGACATAGAAACATTATTCGGAGCAGGACATGAGTTAACTCATTTCAAGCCATTATCTCAACCAGGACAATATGCATGTGAAGAAAAAGTTGATTTAGTAGGACCAAAAGGAACTATAAAAGGAGTTAGAGTTTTAGGACCAGCTAGACCTAGCACTCAAGTTGAAATATCTTTAGCAGATGGATTTGCTTTAGGTGTAAAAGCTCCAATAAAAGAATCTGGAGATATAGCAGGAACTCCTGGTGTTAAATTAGTAGGACCAGCTGGAGAAGTTGAATTACAAGAAGGTGTTATAGTAGCATCTAGACATATACATATGAGCTTAGAAGATGCTAAAAACTTCGGTGTAGAAGACAAGCAAATAGTAAAAGTTAGAACTTTCGGACCAAGAGCTGTTGTATTTGAAAATGTATTAGTAAGAGCTAATGCAAACTTCGCTTTAGAAATGCATGTAGACGTTGAAGAAGGAAACGCTGCAGCAGTTAGAAACGGAGATATGGTAGAATTAATAGCTGAATAATTTTAGTTTATATTATAAATAAAAGGTAATCTCAAAATTGAGATTACCTTTTTAGTTATATAGTTTATTATTTATGTATTTATTAAAAATCTACTTAGTAGCAGATATTTTCATAGCTTTTGAATATTCCACTCCATATTCGTACATCTGCTCAAGAAGGGGAAGTAATTTTTCTCCAAGATCTGTCAAACTATACTCGACTTTAGGAGGTATAACAGGATACACCTCTCTATGAACTAGTCCATCATCTTCTAAACTTCTAAGTTGATTTGTAAGCATTTTTTGAGTAACATCAGGAAGCTTTCTTTTTATCTCACTAAATCTAAGGGGACCACTACTTAGATACCAAAGTATTAAAATTTTCCATTTACCGGAAACTAATTTATGAAATAAAGTCATAGGGCAAGTTTCAAATTTTGCACATCTATGACTCATGTGACATTGAGTATGAATCATATATACACCTCTTTCTATATAAATAGCATAGAAAAACTTCTATAAATTATATATACAATTTATAGTAATAAAAAATATTAATATGAATATAGTCATATAGACTTACCATAAAGCATTTCTATAAAATATTTAACTTAAAACTTTTTATATCAAATAAGAAATTACATTTATTTTAAATGGGGGAGATAGAATTTCTATATATGAGATTTAAAAAGTAATCCTTCAAAATTTTCAAAATGAAGACTTATTTATTATATCATAAATAGATTATTGTAAAAACCTTACAGTATATTTTTTGATACCATATATATTTTTAGGTACTGTATATATTTTTTGAAACTATATATAAATAAAGTGCCTACTTGTTAAACAAAAACTATATAGATATGATTATATATGTAAGCTGGATACAAAATGCAGATTGAAATTAAAGAGTTATGAATTTTAAATTTTTCTAAGGAAAAAATAAGTTTATATGATGCTCATAATATGCTAACATAATATGGAATAATATAAATATTAATGTAGAAAAAAGGAGAATTTAAAATGAGTAAAGTAGCAAATATGATAGACCATACAGTATTAAAAGCTGTAACTACAAAAGAAGAAGTAATAAAGCTTTGTAATGAAGCAAAGGAATATGGATTCTTTTCAGTTTGTATAAATCCAACTAACATAGAGCTTGCTAAAAAAGAATTAGAAGGAAGCGATGTAAAAGTTTGTACAGTAATAGGTTTTCCTCTAGGAGCTAACACTAAAGAAGTTAAAGCATTTGAAACAAAAGATGCTATAGCTAAAGGTGCAGACGAAGTAGATATGGTTATAAATATAGGGGCATTAAAAGATAAAAACTACGACTTAGTATATGAAGATATAAAAGCAGTAGTAGATGCAGCTAATAAAGAAGCTTTAGTTAAAGTAATAATAGAAACTTGTTACTTAACAGATGAAGAAAAAGTTAAAGCTTGTGAACTTGCAGTTAAGGCAGGAACTGACTATGTAAAAACTTCAACAGGATTTGGAACAGGTGGATCAACTCCAGCTGACATAAAACTTATGAGAGAAACTGTTGGAGAAAATATAGGAGTTAAAGCATCAGGTGGTGTGAGAACTGCTGAAGATGCAAAAGCTGTAATAGAAGCTGGAGCATCAAGAATAGGTGCAAGTGCATCAATAGCCATAGTTACTGGGGAAAATTCTATAAAAAGCGATTATTAGAAAAAATACAAATTTCTTGTTTAATCTACAAAATCGTGGGTATAAATGAAAGAGTAAAAGAAACTTATAATTAAACATATGGATATTATTTTAATAAACATATAGATTTTTCCTTTAAGCAAAATAAAGGAATTTTACAAAACATAAAGAATATTTTGTTTATTATGTAATATTTAGAATTATGTAATAATATAGTATTGGGGGGAAGCAATGTGCAATGTTGTATAACCTTGTACATTGTTTCTACAATACAGAATACTTATAAAAGGTAAGTACATAAGAGTAATATACGAGGAGGATACAATTATGGCTAAATTTATGAAAACAGTTGACGGAAATACAGCTGCTGCTCATGTTGCTTATGCATTCACTGATGTTGCTGCTATATATCCAATAACTCCGTCTTCAAACATGGCTGAAGTAGTTGACGAATGGTCGGCACAAGGCAGAAAGAATATGTTCGGACAAAAAGTAAGTGTTGTAGAAATGCAATCAGAAGCAGGAGCTGCTGGAGCATTCCATGGTTCATTACAAGCTGGTGCATTAACAACAACTTTCACTGCATCTCAAGGTTTATTATTAATGATACCTAATATGTATAAAGTTGCTGGGGAATTACTTCCAGGGGTATTCCACGTAAGTGCTCGTGCATTAGCAGCTCAAGCATTATCTATATTTGGGGATCATCAAGACGTTATGTCAGCTAGACAAACTGGATGTGTAATGTTAGCGTCAGGTTCTGTTCAAGAAGTTGCTGATATAGCACCAGTTGCACACTTAGCTGCAATAGAAGGAAGATTACCTTTCATACATTTCTTCGATGGATTCAGAACATCTCACGAAATACAAAAAGTTGAGTTATTAGACACTGAAGATTATGAAAAATTAATAAACAAAGAGGCAGTAGAAGAGTTCAGAAACAGAGCTTTATCTCCAAATCATCCTGTTACTCGTGGTACTGCTCAAAACCCTGATATATACTTCCAAACAAGAGAAGCTTCAAATAAATATTACAACAATATAGTTGGAATAGTTGAAAAATACATGAAACAAATGAGCGAATTAACTGGAAGAGAACATGGACTATTTGATTACTATGGAGCACAAGATGCTAAGTATGTATTAGTAGCTATGGGATCTGCTACAGAAGCTATAGAAGAAACAATAGATTACTTAAATGCTCAAGGTGGAAAATACGGTTTAGTTAAGGTTCACTTATTCAGACCATTCTCTACTAAGCATTTATTAGAAAAAATACCAGCAACTGCTGAAAGAATATGTGTAATGGATAGAACTAAAGAGCCAGGTGCTATAGGAGAACCATTATACTTAGATGTACGTAGTGCATTCTACGGAGCTGAAAATGCTCCAATGATAATAGGTGGAAGATATGGATTAGGATCAAAAGATGTTACTCCATCAGATATAAAAACTATATTTGATAACTTAACTTCTGAAAATCCTAAGAATAACTTCACTGTAGGTATAGTAGATGACGTTACTAATACTTCATTAGAGCCATCTGAACCTATCAAAATAGCTACACCAGGAACTATAAGATGTAAGTTCTGGGGATTAGGATCTGACGGTACAGTTGGGGCTAACAAACAAGCTATAAAAATAATAGGAGACAACACTGAAAAGTATGCTCAAGCTTACTTTGCTTATGACTCTAAGAAGTCTGGTGGTATAACAATGTCTCACTTAAGATTTGGAGATGCTCCAATAAGATCTACTTACTTAATAGATGAAGCTGACTACATAGCTTGTCACAACCAATCATATGTTAATCAATATGATTTATTAAAAGGACTTAAAAAAGGTGGAACATTTGTATTAAATACAATATGGTCACCAGAAGAGTTAGAAACTCATTTACCAGCAAAAATGAAGAGATTCATAGCTGAAAATGAAATAAACTTCTACACTGTAAATGCTACTAAGATAGCTCAAGAAATAGGTCTTGGAAATAGAATAAACATGATAATGCAATCAGCATTCTTCAAGTTAGCTGAGATAATACCTCAAGAAGAAGCTAGCCAATACCTAAAAGATTCTATAAAGAAAGCTTACGGTAAAAAAGGTGAAAAAGTTGTTAACATGAACTTTGAAGCTGTTGAAGCTGGTATGAATGCATTAGTTAAAATAGAAGTTCCAGCTGCTTGGAATGAAGCTGTTGAAACTGCAGAAACAACAAACTGCGACGAACCAGAATTCATAAAAAATATAGTAAGACCAATGAATGCTCAAGAAGGTGATAGTTTACCAATAAGTGCATTTGATGGAATAGAAGATGGTACATTCCCATGTGGTACTGCAGCTTACGAAAAACGTGGAGTAGCAGTAAATGTTCCTGAGTGGGATGTAAACAACTGTATACAATGTAACCAATGTGCTTATGTATGTCCTCATGCATGTATAAGACCAGTATTAGTAACTGAAGAAGAAATGGCTAATGCTCCAGAAAACTTCAATACTAAAAAAGCAATGGGTAAAGGACTTGAAGGATTACAATACAGAATGCAAGTAAGTCCACTTGACTGTACAGGATGTGGAAACTGTGCTGACATATGTCCAGCTAAAGGTAAAGCATTATTCATGAAACCTCTTGATACTCAAGAAGTTGAAATAGAAAATTGGGCATTCGCTGTAGATACTACAAAGGTTGCTCCTAAAGATGATGTAATGGCTCCAAATACTGTTAAAGGAAGCCAATTCAGACAACCATTAATGGAATTCTCAGGTGCTTGTGCTGGATGTGGAGAAACTCCATACATCAAGTTAGTTACTCAATTATTCGGAGATAGAATGATGATAGCAAATGCTACTGGATGTTCATCAATCTGGGGAGGATCAGCTCCATCAACTCCATACACTGTTAACCATGAAGGTAAAGGTCCATCTTGGGCAAACTCATTATTCGAAGACAATGCTGAATTCGGATACGGAATGATGTTAGCAGTTAAACAAATGAGAAACAAAATAGCTGAAAATATGGAAACATTATTAACAATGGATATATGTGATGCAGCTAGAGAAGCATTTACTGCTTGGTTAGATGCTAAAGAAGATGGAGAAGCTTCAAAAGTAGCAAGCCAAAAAGTATTAGATGTATTAGCTAATGCTCACAATATAGAAAATGCTGAAATAAAAGCTTTAGTTAATGAAATAGAAGAAAGAAAAGATTACCTAGTTAAGAGATCTCAATGGATACTTGGAGGAGACGGATGGGCTTATGACATCGGTTACGGTGGACTTGACCACGTACTTGCTTCAGGTGAAAATGTAAACGTACTAGTATTTGATACAGAAATATATTCAAATACAGGAGGTCAAGCTTCTAAATCTACTCCAATATCTGCAATGGCTAAGTTCGCTGCAGCTGGTAAGAGATCTAAGAAGAAAGACTTAGGTATGATGGCAATGAGTTACGGAAATGTATATGTTGCACAAGTTGGTATGGGTGCAGATAAGAACCAATTAATGAAGGCTGTAATAGAAGCAGAAGCTTATGATGGACCATCATTAATAATAGCTTACTCTCCATGTATATCTCATGGTATAAAAGAAGGTATGGGTAGAGCTCAAGCTAACATAGAAAAAGCTGTTAAAGCTGGTTACTGGCACTTATACAGATTCAACCCAACATTAAAAGCTCAAGGTAAGAATCCATTCACATTAGATTCTAAAGAGCCAACTGAAAGCTTCAGAGAGTTCTTAATGGGTCAAGTAAGATACGCTGCAATAGCTAAGCAATTCCCAGACGTAGCTGATGAATTATTCACTATGGCTGAAGAAAATGCTAATGAAAGATACAACAACTATAAGAGATTAGCTGAACAATGCTAATAAATATAGTTTAATATAAAGGATGTACTCTTAGAGTACATCCTTTTTTACGCTTAAGGAAATTATGATACTTTAAAGACTATGGATAACTATTGAAGTTAAGTAATACCAATAAGTTTGCAGATTGTAAAAAAGACATTTTGAAGTGCTTCGCCGACACGTCGTTCAAGCAACGGACGAAGTCGTTGGCGACATGAAGTGTAGCGCCCACGCAGTGGCTTAAGTGTAGCGAAATTTTTAAATACAAGGAGATTATATTAAGCATAAAGCTATTTATAAATCATGAAAATAAGAATTTAGTATTATATGAATAGATTTTTATATTAAGCTTTACAAATTAAATAGGTATATTAAAATAAAAGTTATATGTAAATAAAATATAAATTTGAGAAAGTAGGGATTTAATGAAAAAGAAAATAATCATATGCACAATATTAATAATAATTATAATAATCTCTATAATTACAGTAAGTAAAAAAAATGAAAGAGATGAGGTTTATTTTACAGATAAAACTTATAATAAAAAGATTAATCCAATATCAAAGGAAACTGCTGTAAATATAATAAAAGCAGAATATGGAGATCTTGTAACTGTAAATAAAGATGATATAAAAAAGGTTGGAGACAAGTACGAGGTTGAACTTTTTATAACTATGAATGATGAAGAACATAGCCATAAAAAAAGTATAGGAATTCATGAAATAGATATTTATACAGGGGATATGAAAGTGATTAATTAAGTATTTGACTTATTATGTGATAATAATAAACTTAAATAGTGTATACTAATTATAAGTGTGATACAATAAATATATAATTATTTAAGTTTGGAGGATTAGAAGTTGAAATCATTAGAAAATGAGTTAAAATATTTAAAACTACTATCAAAACAATATCCAAGCATATCAAAAGCAAGTACTGAAATAATAAACCTAGAAGCAATACTTAACTTGCCTAAAGGGACGGAACACTTTATAACGGATATACATGGAGAATATGAGCCTTTTGTTCATGTTTTAAAAAATGGTTCTGGGGTCATAAAAAGAAAGATAGAAGAGCTATTTTCAAATACTATGAGAGAAAATGAGAAAAAAGCATTAGCTACTTTAGTATACTATCCAGAACAAAAACTAGATTTGATAATAAAGAAAGAAGAAAATCTAGAAGATTTTTATAGAATAAATATATATAGATTAGTTGAACTTTGCAAATATGCATCTAGTAAATATACTAGATCAAAAGTAAGGAAATTATTACCAGAGGATTTCAAATATATAATAGAAGAATTACTTCATGAATCTATAGATATAAAGCATAAACAATGTTATTACCAAAGTATTGTAGATACAATAATAGAAATTGATAGAGCAAAAGAATTTATAATAGCTATATCTAAAGTTATACAAAAGCTAGTAGTAGATAGACTTCATATATTAGGAGATATATATGATAGAGGACCAAGACCAGATGTGGTAATAGACACTTTAATGGATTATCATTCAGTGGATATACAATGGGGAAATCATGATATACTTTGGATGGGTGCTGCAAGTGGAGAAAAAACTTGTATAGCAAATGCTCTTAGGATATCGGCTAGATATGCAAATCTAGATATAATAGAAGATATATACGGAATAAATTTACTTCCTCTTGCCACTTTTGCTATGGAAACTTATAAGGATGATCCTTGTCATTGTTTTATGCCAAAACTTAGTGATCAAAATGTACCTACAAAAGAAAAATCATTAATAGCTAAAATGCATAAGGCAATAAGTATTATACAGTTTAAGTTAGAGGGAGAAGTTATAAATAGAAGACCTGAGTTTGAAATGCAGCATAGACTTTTACTTAATAATATAAACTATGAAGAAAATACTATTAAATTAAAGGGTAAAGTATATAAGTTAAAGGATTCTAATTTCCCAACTATAAATAAAAATAACCCATATGAGCTAAGTAAAGAAGAAAATGAAGTTATAGAAAAGTTAGTATCATCTTTTAAAAATAGTGAAAAACTTCAAAAACATATTTCTTTCTTATTCTCAAAAGGAAGTATATACTTAACAGCAAACTCAAACTTACTTATACACGGATGTGTACCTTTAAATGAAGACAAGAGCTTTATGTCTATGAAAATACAAGGTAAAGAATATAAGGGTAAAGCTTTAATGGATAAGATGGAAGCTATATCTAGAGAAGGATATTTCTTTAAAGAAAATACAACTCAAAAGCAATATGGAATGGACATGATGTGGTATCTTTGGACAGGAAAGTGTTCATCATTATTTGGTAAAGATGACATGACTACTTTTGAAAGATATTTTATAGCGGAGAAAGAAAGTCACAAGGAAAATAAAAATCCATATTTCAAATTAAGAGAAGATGAAAAGATGTGTGAAAAGATATTTGAAGAATTTAACTTAGACCTAACAGATAGCCATATTATAAATGGTCATGTTCCTGTAGAAAGTAAAAATGGTGAAAGTCCTATAAAGGCAAACGGAAAAATACTAGTTATAGATGGTGGCTTTTCAAGAGCATATCAAAATAAAACAGGACTTGCAGGTTATACTTTAATATATAATTCTCATAGTTTACAATTAGTTTCACATCAACCTTTTACATCAGCAGAAGATGCTATAAAAAAAGAAAGTGATATACTATCAACTACAGAAGTAGTAGAACATAAAGCAAAACGTAAAACAGTAAGAGATACTGATGCAGGTAAAATATTAGAACAAGAAGTAAAAGACTTAAAGTTACTTTTATTAGCTTATAGAAAAGGATTAATTAAAGAAAAATAAATGTTTTCCTAAAATTCTTGACAGAATTAAATACCTATTATAAAATTATAATATAAATAAAACTTGAATAAAAATATACAAATATTTACTTATCAATATTTTGGATTGTTACTGATAGAGCAGGCAATACCTAAGTTGAGACTTTATTTTAGTGTCTTAATTTAGGTATTTTGTATTTATACATATATTTTGTTAAAAAATAATTAAGGTAAAAATATATACAAAAAACAACTAAAATTTAAACTAAGTTTATTTAATAATGATTGACCTAAAGAATAGAGGTGAGTATATATGCTAATTCAAAAAATATACAATAACAATGTAGTATTGGTTGTAGATGATGAAACTAATAAAGAACTAGTACTCACTGGATGTGGAATTGGATTTAAAAAAAAGGTTGGAGAAAAAGTAGACCAAGATAAAATTGAAAAGAAATTTGTTATGGAAGATGAAAACTTGGCTAAAAAGATAACTAGGATAGCTACTGAAGTGGATGAAGATATATTTAATGTAACTTCTAAGATAATAGAATATGCAAAACAAAATTTAAATGCAGAGCTTGACGATTATATATATGTAGCACTAGCAGATCATATATCATTTGCAATTAAAAGGTATAATCAAAATATAGAAATTAAAAATGATTTACTTTATGAAATAAAAAGGATTCATAAAAAAGAATTCCAAATAGGAATGTGGGCAATAGATTATATAAACAAAGAATTTAATGTAAATTTCACAAAGGATGAAGCAGCATTTATAGCTATGCATATTATAAATGCAAATTATAAAGAAAGTACTAAAGAATCATTTTTAATGACTAAGATAGTAAAAGAAATACTAAATATTATAAGATATTATTATTCAGTAGAATTTAAAGAAGATGATTTTAACTATGATAGATTAGTAACTCATTTAAAATTCTTTGCAAAACGACTTATAAAAAAAGAACAAGTAGAAAATAATGACAATGAACTTTTAGAAATTATAAAAATCCAATATGAAAAACCATATAATTGTTCTTGTAAGATTAAAAAATATATAGAAAATAATCATGAGTATATAGTTACAGAAGATGAGCTTTTATATCTTACACTACATATAAATAGAGTAATAGCAGCTATAAAGTAAAATATTATAAGGTTAAACCTTTAATAATATATATTAAATAGAAAGTATAAACAATAAGATTGTTACTGGTTGAGCAGGCAAGACTTAAGTTTATAAAAGTAATAATAAGTTAAATTTATGTAATAATTACAATCAATATATACATAATAATATTGATTGTAGTTGTAATAATTTATCTTTAAGTTATTTTTATAGATTTAAGTCTTTTTTATTTAATCAATGAAATTTAAAACTTTCTAAAATTAAAAATATAAAGGAGAGGTATTATGAAAAAGATATTTGGTGTCTTACAAAAAGTAGGGAAAGCTTTAATGCTACCAGTTGCATTACTTCCAGCAGCAGGTATATTACTAGGTGTAAGTAATGCATTAGCAAACCCTGCATTAGTTGAAAAAATGCCGTTTTTATCAACGGGAGCTTTTCCACTTATAATAAATATAATGGAAAGATCTGGAGGAGTAATATTTGATAATCTACCTTTACTATTTGCCGTTGGGGTAGCAGTTGGTTTAACTGAAGGTGAAGGTGTTGCAGGATTAGCTGCAATAGTTGGTTTCTTAATAATGAATACATCTATGGGTATAATGACTGGTGTAACACCAGATATGATGGGTAACCCAATGTATACAACGACTGTTGGTATACCAACTCTTCAAACAGGAGTATTTGGTGGTATTATAATTGGTATAATTGCAGCAGGACTTTATAAGAAATTCTACAAAATTGAATTACCTCAATACTTAGGATTCTTTGCAGGTAAGAGATTTGTTCCAATAGTTACAGCAGCATCAGCTATATTAATAGGTATAGCCTTATCATTTATATGGCCACCTATACAAAATGCATTATTAAACTTCTCAAGAACAGTAATAGAAGCTAACATAACATTAGCAGCATTTGTATTTGGTATAATAGAAAGAGCATTAATACCTTTTGGATTACATCATGTGTTCTATAATCCTTTCTGGTATCAATTTGGTGAATACATAGATAAAGCTGGAAACTTAGTAATGGGTGACCAAAGTATATTCTTTGCTCAACTTAAAGATGGTGTAGCGTTTACAGCAGGTACATTTATGACAGGTAAGTTCCCATTTATGATGTTTGGACTTCCAGCAGCTGCACTTGCTATGATACATACAGCTAAGCCAGAAAAGAGAAAGTATGTTGCAGGTATAATGGCATCAGCAGCACTAACATCTTTCTTAACAGGTATAACTGAACCATTAGAATTTGCATTTTTATTTGTTGCACCAGGATTATTTGCAGTACACTGCTTATTTGCTGGTTTATCATTTGCAGTAATGCAAATACTAAATATTAAAATAGGTATGACATTCTCAGGTGGATTATTTGACTTCTTACTATTTGGAGTACTACCAAATAGAACACCATGGTATTTAGTATTAGTAGTTGGAGCAGGATTTGCAGTAGTTTACTACTTTGGATTTAGATTCTTAATAACTAAATTTAACTTAAAGACTCCAGGTAGAGAAGATGAAAGTGAAGATAGCGCAAATACAACATTAAACAAAAGTGAATTAGCAGCAGGAATACTAGAAGCACTAGGAAACAAAGAAAACTTAAAAAGCTTAGATGCTTGTATAACAAGACTTAGAGTGGCTGTTGAAGATATAAACAAAGTAGACCAAGCAAGACTTAAAGAACTTGGAGCTGCAGGTGTTATGGTAGTTGGAAATAATGTACAAGCTATATTTGGACCAAAATCAGATACATTAAAATCAGAAATAAATGAAATAATATCAGGAAAAGTAAAGGTTAATGCACCTAAAAAAGGTGAAATCAAAAAGGCTGAAGTAAAAGAAGCTGAGCCTAAGGCTAAAGATGAAGTAGAACTAACTTCTACAGGTGAAGAAATAATATCTTTAGTAAATGGTGAACTAATGGATATATCACAAGTTCCAGATGAAGTATTCTCAACTAAATTAATGGGAGATGGATTTGCTATAAAATCTAATGATGGAGAAATATATTCTCCAGTAAATGGTACAGTAGGAGTTGTATTCCCAACTAAACATGCAGTGATAATAGAATCAGAAAATGGAAGAGAAGTACTTATACATTTAGGAATAGAAACCGTTAAATTAGAAGGTAAAGGCTTTGAAGTATTTGTTGAAGTTGGACAAAAAGTTAAAGCTGGAGATAAACTAGTAAAAATGGATTTAGATTATATTGAAAAAAATGCAACATCAACAATAAGTCCAGTAGTATTTACTAATTTAGGACCAGATGAAAAGATATCTATAAAAGAAGGTCCTATAAAAGCTAAGGAAAAAAATAGAGTAAATATAGTTAAATAGTTAATAAAAAAGCTAGTTATAAAATTTTATAACTGGCTTTTTATATTAAGATGATATCCTTAAATATTTAAATTAAATTTGAGAATATTAAGTTAAAAAATAAGCAAAATAACATTTA
>JARKUZ010000050.1 GCA_029851945.1 Terrisporobacter sp.
TATAATTATTGTTGAGCATAGAGATCAATTCCTTTCATGGTTTTGTGTGCAACTCTATGCTCTTTTATTTTACAAAAAAAGTCAATATTTAAATGTCAACTAAACATTATACTATCAGGAAATTATATTTTATCTGATTTGTGGATAAATATAATTTTGAACTGATCAGCTTGAGCGACGGGTGAAGACTTTGGAAACATGAAGTATTTCGTCGACGCGTTGCTAAGGAGAAGAGAATTTTTTATTTTATAAATTATTAATTAGAATAATGTGTAATATTTAACAAATAATAATAACATCATTATTTATTAGAGGTGAATTATGAAGAAAAAACTATTATATATTACTGTAAATTCTAAGCCTGAGAAGCTTTCATCTAGTAAAACAGTAGCAAGACTATTTATACAAAAATTTATGGAGAAAAATCCTGATTTTGAAGTTGATGAAGTAGATTTGTATAAAGAGCATATACCGAGATTGCAATATGAATATTTTGTAGGCAAAAATGCTTTAGTTGAAAAAGAAGCATTAAATCAGTTAGATGATGCTTCAAAAAAAGAAATTAAAAAGATTAATCAACTATGTGAGCAATTTATAAGTGCAAGAGTATATGTTATAGCTGCCCCTATGTGGAACTTGTCTTTTCCTGCACCACTTAAAGAATATTTTGATTGTATAATACAAGATGAAAAAACTATAAGTTTTGAAAATAAAAAGCCTAAAGGTTTACTTAATGATCTTGATAGAAGCCTAGTATATATTCAATCTAGTGGTGGAAAAATACCTGCTTATGCAAGACCAATTCTAAATAAAGGAGTTAATTACATAAAATTTATTGCTAAATTTATAGGTATAAAAAAATTTAAAGAACTATTAGTAGATTCAACAGGAACTACTGAAGAAGAAAGAAAAGCTGCTATAGAAAAAGCAAATAATGAAATTGATAATATACTGAAATCTTTAAAATATTGAAGATAAATTTATAAAGTTTCAGATAAATAAATTGAATTGATGATGATTTATATAATATAAAATATGTTGAGAAAATTTAATTAATTATTGATAATGTATATATAATGCACTACTATTATTGTTAATAAAAGTAAAGTCTTATAGTCTAAGGTGATGATTTATTTTATGAATATAAGATATAATAAAATTTTTATAAAACAAATTGTCATTACTATCATAGATTTAATGACTTATAACTATAAAATAATAGTGAATTTATCGAAGGTATGAAAATTATTATAAATAGGTTTAGATTAAGATGGATAAAATTTAAATAAGCACACAATATATACAAAGTAATGTGTGCTTATCTTTTACTTACGTATTAGTATAAAGCATATAACAATTATCTACAATTATTACAGTTGTTGCTTTCATTTGAACAATTGTTATTTTCCATTCTATCATTTAATTGAGCACAATTGTTTTTATTTTCCATTTTGTTTTCCATTTGATTTTTCATTTGAGTTTTGTTATTTGATTTTTTAGCCATTTTTAAATCTCCTTAAAATTAATATTTATTTCACTAATATAATTTGTAATTGGCATATAAATATGCATTTTTTTTGTTTGAAAAAATTTCAAGTAACTAATAATGAAAATATAAATCTAATTGATAAGTAAGTATTACTTTTATATAAAAACTATTTAGGAGGCGTAATTTATGTATCCAACAAGAGAAGAAGCATGGAATATTTTTAAGGAATATAATCAAGACCCTCATCTTTTGAATCATGCACTTGCAGTAGAAGGAACTATGAGACATTTTGCTACATTGTATGATGAAGACTGTGAAAAGTGGGGAGTAGTGGGTTTATTACATGATTTAGATTATGAAATGTATCCAGATGAGCATTGTAAAAAAGTTATTGAAATTATGAAAGAAAAAGAACTAGATGAAGAATTAATTCGTGCAGTAATAAGTCATGGTTATGGGTTGGTAAATGATATTAAACCAGAAAGTAATTTAGAGAAAGTTTTATACACTATTGATGAATTAACTGGTCTTATAAATGCAACAGCAATAATGAGACCATCTAAGAGTGTTTTAGATTTAAATGTAAAGTCGGTTAAGAAAAAATTTAAGTCTAAAGGATTTGCTGCTGGAGTGAATAGAGATGTTATAAAAAATGGATGCGAAATGCTAGATAAATCTTTAGAAGAGGTAATAGAGGAAACTATAGAAGGAATGAGAAGTGTAGCTGAAGATATAGGATTAAAAGGTGCTGTATAAAAATACATATAAGTAAAAAAGTATAAGCTTAGTAGCTTATACTTTTTTACTTAATTCATATAATATGAATAATACTTAGGAGTAATATGTATTGCTTAGATTTTAAAGTGTTATGTTATTTTTATCAATTGAATCGATTGGCACTGGAATTTTATTGGTTGAAATATTATAAAATAATTATTATTGACATAAAATATTAAAATATTTATATTTTATGTTATTTTTTATGAAAACATTTGAATTAATTCATTTTAAGTAATATTATATTATTAAATAGAAAAATAAAAAGAGTTAAGAAAATTTATAAGTAAAGAGGGTAACTAAATGAAAGACAGCTATTTAAGGGATATTAATTATGTTAGAATCTCTCTTACGGATAAATGTAATTTAAGATGCGTTTACTGTATGGATGAGGATGAAACATTAGATGAAGATTGTATAAATAACATACTTAGTTTTGATGATTATAAATTCATAATAAAAAACTTTGCAGAACTTGGTGTAAAAAAAATAAAGTTTGATGGTGGAGAGCCACTTTTATATGAAAGGCTTAGTGAATTAATATACTATGCTAAGTATATTTGTAATATAGAAGATATATCTATAACTACAAATGGTCATAATTTCTGTGAAAGAGCATTAGAGCTAAAAGAAAGTGGACTTGATAGAGTACATATAAGTATAGATTCTTTAAAGGAGTATAGATATAGAGGTGTTACTAGAGGAGGAAATTTAAATGAGGTATTAAACACTTTTAACACTTGTATAAGATTAAAAATTCCAGTGAAAATTAATTGTAAATTAATTGAAAGTTTTAATGATGACGAAGTTTTTGATTTTATACAATTAGCTAAAAATTTTCCGGTTGATATAAGATTTTTAGAATTAACACCGTCTGGACATGAAAAAGAATTATATAAAACAAGTTATGTTAATGCAAAATTATTAATAGAAAGTATTGATGGAATAGAGTCTATAGAATCTGATTTTGATTCAGTAGCAAAATATTACAAAATGAAATATTTAAAAGGAAGAATAGGTATAATTAGTCCGATGAGCGATTGTTTTTGTGGCAATTGCAATAGAATTAGAATAACTCATGATGGATATATAAGACTTTGTCTATATGGAGAAGAAGATATTGACATAAAACAATTTTTACATAAGCCAATGCTGTTCAAAGAAATAATAAAAGAAGTATTACTTGAAAAACCTAGAACTTATACATTAATTTAATTATATAAAAATTTGAATTGTATAGTTTGTGAGAATTGAAAAATGTCTATACTACATAATAAAATAAAAATAACCAGTAAAATATTATTTTACTGGTTATTTTTATTTTATTTAAATTTACAGTAAACAATATATTCTTCTCTTACACCATTATTATCAATCATAAGTAAATATTCTTTATAATGAGCATTGTGTGGTCTTAAATACTCTAAAGATATAACATAATCACTATCTTCTAATTCGAGTAGTTCACTATCTTTTAGAAACTTTCTATTAATTAACTCAAAAAGTCTATACATTTTTTCACCCCTAAATAAATATATATCATATTTATTATTATTTTAAAACTAAATAAAAAGATTTTATAATAATTTGCTTATAAATGTAAAAAATAAAAATGAAATTATATTTTACAAACTTAACGTTGTTTTAACATTTATTTAACTATTTCTTAACCAAAGAGGACATGAAATATTATATTATAGCATAGTCGATAAAATTTTTAATACTTTCCAAAGGTAATATTAAATATATGTTAAATATTTATAATAATAGTATATATAAAATAGTACATGAAAGATTTCATCAGCAACATTTTAAGGAGGAAGAAAATTGGAAATAGCAATAGGTATTTTAGGCGGGCTTGGTTTATTTTTATATGGAATGAACTTAATGGCTGAAGGTCTTCAAAAAGCAGCAGGAGACAAATTAAAAAAGATAATAGAAAAACTTACAAGTAATGTAGTTATGGGTGTTATAGTAGGTTCAGTGGTTACAGCAATTATTCAAAGTTCTAGTGCAGCTACAGTTATGGTTGTAGGTTTTGTAAATGCAGGAATAATGACACTAGCTCAAGCAATTGGTGTAATAATGGGTGCTAATATAGGAACCACTGTTACAGCTCAAATAGTATCATTTAAATTAGAAGATTTCGCACCATTAGCTTTAGGTATAGGTATTATATTTTATTTATTTAGTAGAAAACAAAAAACTAAAGAATTTGCCTTAATTCTTTTAGGATTTGGTATGTTATTTACTGGAATGGAATTTATGAAAGATGCAGTTAAACCTTTATCAGAATTTCAAGGATTTAGAGATGCATTAGTATATTTTGGAGAACATCAACTTCTTGGAATACTTGCAGGATTCTTAATAACAGGTATAGTACAAAGTTCAAGTGCTTCAATGGGTATGTTAATAGCATTGGCTTCAGAAGGTTTAATTCCTTTATCAGCAGCACTTCCAATATTATATGGTGATAATATTGGTACTTGTGTGACTTCACTAATATCAAGTATAGGTGCATCAAGAAATGCTAAACGTTCAGCAATCATGCATTTAACTTTTAATGTATTAGGTACAATAATATTCATGTTAATATTAAATATACCTATAACTAAATTTGTAACGTATCTAGATCCAAATGATACAGCAAGACAAATAGCAAATGCTCATACAATGTTCAATGTAGTGAATGTTATAATCTTATTACCGTTTTCAAAATATATAGTTAAATTTGTAACTAAAATTATGCCTATAACAGAAGAAGAAAGTGAAGCAACAATAGGCACTAAATATTTAGATGAAAGAATACTACAAACTCCATCTATAGCATTAGGAAATACTATAAAAGAAGTTATAAGAATGGGTGATAAAGCCAATAAAGCATTAGAAAACTCAATGAATTCTTTAATGAAGAAATCAAAAACTGATATTGAAAAAACAGTCAAATATGAAGAAACTGTTAATGTTTTACAAAAAGAGATACTAAATTATTTATTACAACTTTCAAAATCTCCTTTAAGTGATGAAGAGAGAAGCAAAGTAGATTTACTATTTAATACTGTAAATGATATTGAAAGAGTATCAGATCATGCTGAAAATATATCTGAATTATCAAGAATCGCAATTGAAAAAGATTTATCTTTCTCTGATAAAGCAATTGAAGAAATGAAAAATATATATGATAAAGTATCTAGAAACTTTATTGAGTCACTAAAATGTTTAGAAGAAAATAATAAAGAAATGACATCAGAAATATATAAAAGAGAAGATGAGGTAGATGCTCTTGAAAAGAAATATAAAAAATCTCATATTGAAAGATTAAATAATGGAGAATGTACAATAGATTCTGGAGTATTATTCCTAGATTTATTAACAAATTTAGAAAGAGTATCAGACCATTCATGTAATATAGCTAATCAAGTTGAATCTGAATAGTAAGACAGATAATGAAAAAGTTGCCTGTATTTAGGCAACTTTTTTATTGAATTTTTATATTTATTACATCTCCATTGTATCTTTCCATATTAACAATTTCACCAATCAAATTATACTTAAATGAGTCTAATAATGATTTTGATAATTTTTGAGTATCAACGATTTCTTCTTCAAATATAAAAAAATCTAAAGAATTATTTCTTATAAGTCTTTTTACAAATTCAATAGGCAAATTCAATTTTATTTTATCTCCTGTATGTGAATGTATATTAATGATAACAAATCTCTCATCATAATTTTTTATAGTACTATTCATACTTATCCTCCCTACCAAAGAAAAACTTTATCTATACTTTAATTTATATTCATAATATGATTGGTTTTATAACAAAATATAAAGACTTAAAAAAAAATTAAAAGTATGTTAGAATTAATTATTAAATACTATTTTAAGGGGTTGTAATAATTGTTTAATTATATTAAATTTGCTATATTTCAAATTATAGGATTGATACTTTCAATACCTAAATTAATGAAATATAAATCTAATGAAGAAAAGTATAGTAACGTAGAAAAATATAAATTTGTACATGATCATACTAATAGATCATTAAATTTGGTAAATATAAAAGTTAATGTACTAGGAAAGGCAAAGGTTCCAAAAGAAGAAGTATTATTTGTATCTAATCATTCAAGTATGCTTGATAGTTATATATTAGCAGCAAATGTAAATAGACCAGTAGGTATAGTAATAGCAGATGTACCAACTTGGAGGCATATACCTGTGGTAAGTGGATGGTTAAGCTTGATGAAGTGTGTATATATAAATAGAGAAAATAATAGAGAAGGCATAAAAAGCATAATAAAAGCTTCTGAAATAATTAAAGAAGGTCAAAGTATGGCAATTTTTCCTGAAGGAGATTTAACATGGGTAAAAGATCCTAATTCACTTATTGCTGATTTTAAACCAGGTTCATTAAAAATAGCTTATAAAGCCAATTGTCCTATTGTGCCTATGGTCATAAAAAATTCAAGAAAAACATATGAAGGTTATCAACCTATTGGAAAAATATCTTCACAATTCGTAGAAGTAGAATTCTTAGATCCAATATATGATCATATTGAAAATCCTAAAATAAAAACGGTTGATTTGGCAAATCGTATAAAAGAAAAAATGATTAAATCTATAGAAGATTTTCATAACTAAATAATCATTAATAAAAAAAGAGAGTTAATTCTCTCTCTTTTTTTATTATAAAATGAAATTAATGTTTTATTCTAAAAGTATCGCAAACTGCATTTTTTAAATTAATAAGAACGTGGTTAGCATTGCATGCACCTTGGATGTTATATGTACAATTTTTTGCACTACAAGATATATTTTGAGTATTTGTCAAATTATCAGATGATGCAACATTTGTAAAATTAGTATTTGATTTATCAATGAAACTTTCGCAATAAGTCTCTGGAGTGACGGTAGCTTCGAAACCTTCAATTTTTATATGAGATGCATAGCAATATCCAATTTTATTATATGAACAATTGGATACTAAACAATTTAAATTACTATCCATAATGAGCCTCCTTGGATTAATTCATATTTTTATTCTTCTTATTATTATGATGAATTTTATGAATTTAATACAAATATGAAAATTAATATTTGATGACTTATGATAATAAATTAATGAAAAATAAAATACACGGCATACTGAAAATATCAAGTAAAAATGCAGCCACCAAAGGAACTACTAAAAAAGCATTAGCAGAATGTCCATATTTCTGTGTTACAGAATTCATATTTGCTAAAGCATTAGGTGTTGCCCCAAGACCATGACCTAACAATCCACTAACCATAACTGCTGCATCATAATCTTTACCTAAAACCCTAAAACATATTGTTGAAGAATAGATAATAATAAATATTACTTGGCATAAAACTATTATTAATATAGGACCAAGTAAACTAGACAGTGTAAAGAAATCTATACTCATAAGAGCCATAGTCAAAAACATTCCAAGGGATAACTCTTGTAAAAAATCTAATAAGTTAAAATCAAGTTTTATAATTTTAATTTTGTCGTTTAAATTTCTAAAAATTATAGCTATAAAAATACATCCTACTATACTAGGGACAACTACATTAAAATAAATATTTAATATTTTAGATAAAAAATCACCTAAAGTCATGCAAAGTAAAACTACTAAAACTTGCTCAAAAAATATAGTATCGTTTGTTTTTAAGATAGATGATGTCTTTTTATTGTCAGGGGTAGTCTTTTTTCTAGAATATGCAATAATAGGTGATTTTAGTTTATACTTTTCTATTAAAAATCTAGCAATCGGACCTCCAATAATACCTCCCATTATAAGTCCTAAAGTAGCAGAAGCAAATCCAACACTACAAGCATTATTAACTCCTAGATTTTCTAATGTAGTACCAAATGCGAGAGAATATCCATGGCCACCTTCCATTGAAACACTTCCACACATTAAAGCTAAAAGAGGGTCTATGTTTATAATTTTAGATAAAATAATTGTAATTATATTTTGTGAAAATCCAAGAAAAGCACATATAAACCAGTATATGATTAGGATTTTTCCTCCTTTTTTTAATAAAGAGAAACTTACACCTATCCCAACTACAGTAAAGAAAAAGGACATAAAGTAAGGCATAAGTGTTGTAGTCATGTTAATTTCTAGTACATTAAAATACCTCAGCGTAAAAGAAAATAATGAAAAAAGTAGCCCTCCGATCACAGGAGAAGGAATACAAAATTTATTTAGTATGTAAATTTTATTAGTAAGAAAGTTGCCAAATAGATATAATACTATGGTGAGAATAAAAGTACTAATTATGTCCAAATCTAAGGTATACATAATTACCTCCTTTATTTTTATAAATATTCAAATAGATTATATAAAGACGTTGAAAAATCAACGTCTTTAGACTTTATATGTTTTAAAGAATAAAAAAACATATAGAAAATATAAATGAAATATTTGTAGATTATATTCTTAAGAAATAAATAATATACTTAGATTTTGTTTTAGGCTCTAATAAAATTTTTTCTATATTGAGATGGAGTTTGATTTGTAGTTTTTTTAAATACAATTGAAAAATAATTTTGATTACTGTATCCAACTTCAAGAGCTATATCTAATAATGATAAATCTGTACTAGCTAAAAGTATTTTACTTTTTTCTATTCTAAAAAGATTTAGAAAATGAGAGAAATTTTCTCCCGTAGTTTTTTTAAATAAATTACAAAAGTAGGATTTGTTTATTTTTAAATAATCACATAAATCATCAATGTTAATATCCTGGCTGTAATTTTTATGTATATATTCTACTGATTTTTTTATATAAGTATTATAAGATTTAAAACTAAGATTATAATTAAGACTATCAGAAATTATATTTGATAATAAATTTTCTATATAAGCAAAGCAATTTATTGGTTTATAGAGTATCAAATTATTTTCATACTCATAATTAGTTGTAATTGGACCCATAATAAAATGAGCATTGCTTTCTTTTATTACTAAATAATAAATATCATTATCTATGGATATTTTAGAGCTATTATCATTTACGTGAAGAGTATCCTTTATAAGATTGTGAGGATACATATTATCTATATAATCGCTGTATCCATATGTATAGACTTTATTAGAATTTTTAACTATAACTTTTATTGGTATATTGCAACAGTTATAAAATGTTTCCACAATATAGTTTATATTAATCATAAATTATCCAACTCCGAATTATTTTTAAATATTGCCATTGAATTATCAATTGTAATTTAATAGCAAATGATAATAAATATCATATAAATATAATATCCAATTATTATAATAAAGTCAATTATTATTTATATTTTAATTTAAGGACAACATAGAGACAATTACAAGAAATAAATTTAATACTAATTTATTTAATTAAGTTATATATTAGATTTTTACAATAGAGAAGCTTCAATTACTTATACTTTTATATAAGTATATTTTTATGGATTTTACTTCTTTAATTTTACTAAGTATATATTATTATGGTAATATTTATTTATAAATTATTGGATAATGAGGTGAAATATGAACAAAGTAATTGGTATTTTGGCACATGTTGATAGTGGGAAAACTACTTTATGTGAACAAATACTTTATCATACAAATTCCATAAGAAAAAGAGGAAGGGTAGATCATAAAGATTCGTATTTTGATAATTATGAATTAGAAAGACAAAGAGGTATTACCATATTTTCAAAAGAAGGTAAGTTTTCTTATAAAAATTCTAATTATTATTTAATAGACACTCCTGGTCATATAGATTTCAGTACAGAAATGGAAAGAAGTCTAAAGATGTTAGATTATGCTATATTGATAATTAGTGGAGTTGAAAAAGTTCAGTCACATAGTGAAACCATATTTAATTTACTTAGAGAAAATAATATTCCTACCTTTATATTTGTTAATAAAATAGACCGAGAAATTTCTAAGAAGCAGGATATAATAGAAAATCTACAAGAGAATTTAAGTGAAAATATTTTTGATTTCACAAATGAACTAAAAGATAAAATGAGTAATGAATTAATAGAATTTATAGCAGAAAAGGATGAAGATCTACTAGAATTATTCTTTGAAGAAAAATATGATTTCAATTTATGGATAAAATCTCTTGTTGACTTAATCAAAGAATGTAAAGTGTTTCCTTGTATATTTGGCTCTGCACTACTTGATCAAAATATAGATATTCTTTTAGAAATTATGGATAAACTGACTATTACAAATTATTCCGCAGAAGATGATTTTGTAGGACAAGTCTACAAAGTTAAATATGAGGAAAATAACCAAAAGTTAACTTTAATTAAATTATTACAAGGAAAATTAAAAATTAAAGATGAGGTATCATATGAATACAACGGTGAAATAGTAAGAGAAAAAATAAATGAAATAAGAGTATATAATGGAAAGAAATTTATAAAAAAAGATAGTGCTGATGCAGGTGAAATAATAGCTGTAAAAGGATTAAACAAAGCAAACATTGGTAAACATTTAACTCTATATAATAATGAAGATAATCTTAAATTAGTAAGTGATAAAAACTTTGATATTATACCAACATTAAGTACTAAAGTATTATTTGATGAGAATCTTAATATTAAAGATGTATATAGTTATTTTAAACTTTTAGAAAATGAAGATCCGTCATTAAATGTTATATATAGTGAAGAATTAAAAGAAATTCAGATTAGTATAATGGGGAAAATACAATTAGAGGTTTTAAAAAATATTGTTTATGATAGATTTAATATAGAAGTGGATTTTGGTCCATGTGAAATTTTATATAAGGAAAGTATACAATCTACAGCTATTGGTATAGGTCATTTTGAACCACTTAGACATTATGCTGAAGTTGTTTTAAAACTTGATCCAAAGGAAATAAATAGTGGAATAAGTTTTGAAAGCAAAGCGCATGTTGATGATATTACCATAGGAAATCAAAATTTAGTGAAAACTCATATTTTTGAAAAGCCACATAAAGGAATATTAGGAGGATATGAATTAACAGATCTTAAAATAACATTACTCACTGGAAGGGAACACAATAAACATACAGAGGGTGGAGATTTTAGACAGGCGACTTTAAGAGCCTTAAGACAAGGATTAGAAACCGTAGAAAATAGATTATTAGAGCCTTATTATAAGTTTAGAATTGAAGTTGAAAATGAATATATAGGTCGTTTAATTTCTGATATACAAAAGATGAGTGGAACTTTTGAGATAAAAGAAGGTAAGAATAATAAATCTATAGTCATAGGAAGAGGTCCTGTTTCAGAATTTATGGATTATCCTTTAGAATTAATTTCTTACACAAAGGGAATAGGGAGAATAAATCTTATATATGATGGATATGATGAATGTCACAATACTGAAGAAGTTTTAGCTAGTAAAAATTATGATAAAGACAGTGATAGAGAGTATACTTCTAATTCAATTTTTTGCTCTAAAGGTCAAGGATACATTGTAAAAGGTGAAGATGTAATAAATCATATGCACTGTGAAATTAATAAATTAATATAGGAGTTTATTATGAGTTCAAGAGAATTAATAACATATGATAATAAAACAAAAGACTTTTATCTGTTATATCATAATGAATTAATTAAAATTAATGTTATATATAGGAAAAGAAAAAATATATCAATTAGGATAATACCAAAAGATAAAATAGATATTATAAGTCCAAAATCTGTACCAAATTCATTTTTAAAAGAAGTTATTATAAAAAAGAAAGATTGGATTTTAAAGACTTTAGATAAGTATAAAAATATTAGCCAAGAATTTTATGAAGAAAGACAATTTGTAGATGGAGAAATCTTTTATTATTTAGGAAAAGAATATAAATTAAAAGTTATTTGTGATAAAAATATTCTAAATAAAAATAAAAATTACTGTCATATATATTTAGATAAAGAAAATATAGTTATTAAAATAAATAATTATGATAAAGAATTAATTAGAAGTGAAATTAAAAGATGGTATAAATTTGAAAGTGAAAAGTTTGTTTTAATTAGAATTGAGTATTTAAAACAGAATAATCAAATAATCAGAACTTTAAATCCTAATATTATAAAAATAAAAGAGCAAAAAAAGAGATGGGGAAGTTGTACTTCTCAAAAATCTATTTATATTAATTCAATGGTATCAATGGCGAGATTAGATGTAATAGATTATATTATTATACATGAGTTTTGTCATCTCGTTCATATGAATCATTCAAAGTATTTTTATGAATTAGTAAAGAAAATAATGCCTGATTATAAAAAATGTGAAATATGGCTTAAAGAAAATGGATATAAGTTAATAATATAGTTTTTTATATGAAATTAAAAAATAAAAGGAGTGATGAAAAAATTACTCCTTTTATTTTTTTTAGTTAATTCTCTAACCTATATTATATTTAACTATACTTCAAATAACTCATACTCTTTATTTCCTATGCCAAGTTTTACTGCATGATCTATGCATACTTCCCAGTTTGTTTCTGGATGTGTGTTTATAAAATGATCATGAGTATGATGTTCTTTTTCCTCTAAATAACTTCCTAGAATGACAGGTTGCTTATTGCAGGCATGTGCGCAAGCTATATCTAAAGCAACTGGATCAAAAGATGCAAATATACCAACATCAGGAATAATAGGTAAATCATTCTCTCTGTGACAATCACAATTTGGAGAAATATCTATAACAAAACTTATATGGAAATGTGGTCTTCCCTCAAGTACTGCTTTTGAATATTCTGCTATTTTTTTATTTAAAATATCGTTTGACTCATCAGTAGGAGACTTAATTGCATCAAAGTTACATGAGCCTATACATCTTCCGCACCCCACACAATTATCATGATTTATAGAAACTTTTCTATTCTCATCAAATATTATAGCTTCATGAGCACAGTTTTTGGAACATGACTTACAACCAACACACTTACTTTGTTTAACGTAAGGTTTACCGCTACTATGCATTTCCATTTTACCTGCTCTAGAACCACACCCCATACCTATATTTTTTAGGGCTCCACCGAATCCTGTAGATTCATGACCTTTAAAATGATTCATACTAATAAAAATATCAGCATCCATTATAGCTTGACCTATTTTTGCTTCCTTAACATATTCCCCATTTTTTACTGGAACTAAGGCTTCATCAGTACCTTTTAATCCATCAGCTATAATTACATGGCATCCTGTTGTAAAAGGGTTATACCCATTGACATAAGCTGAGTCCATATGTTCTAATGCATTTTTTCTTCCGCCAACATAGAGCGTGTTGCAATCAGTTAAAAAAACTTTCCCTTCTTTTGATTTTATTAAATCAACTATAACTTTTGAATAGTTAGGCCTTAAATAAGCTAAGTTTCCAGGCTCTCCAAAATGAATTTTTATAGCTGTGAATTTATTATTAAAGTCTATATTTTCTATTCCAGCTTTTATAACTAGATTGTTAAGTTTTTCTAATAAATTTTTACTTGAGCTTGCTCGTAGGTTTGTAAAATATACTTTTGATTTACTCATACTTTCCCCCTTGATCATATAAACAAATTTATTGCTTAACATATTATAGTCTTTAAAAATTTTTTTCTCTATAAAAATAAAAAGAGAAGATATAAAAGCGTTAATACTTATATGAAATTATTCATATATAAGATGTATATTAATGTACTAATTATTCAGAACAAAAATAATTATAAAAATATGAATAAATATGTTTATATTTTGTATTCTATGGGAATATATTTACTAAATTAAAAATTAAATATAACATCAAGAGAAACATAATGGAGGTCTAAAATGGATATATTCAACAAAAATGTATGTAGATGTAGAGGAGTATCTTTTGAACAAATAGAAGATGCAATAAAAAATGGAGCAGATACTGTAGAAAAAGTCGCTGAAGCAACTAACGCAACTAAAGGTTGTGGAAGATGTAAATCTCAAGTTAAAGATATAGTAGAAAGCAAAACAAAATAATTAATTATTAAATATATGAGAATAAAGGTTTATTGCCTTTATTTTTTTATTTAGATTTATTGTAAATTAATTTATACATAATTGAAAAAAATTATAAGTTATGTTAAAATGACCCATGTAATTAGCAAATATCAGTATTATAGTTTAAAGTTATTAATTTTGATGAATTATAGATTGGTATTTTAGACAACGTGGAGGAAACAATGAGTATTAAGAAATTGGAGTATTTTATTAGTGTAGCTGAATGTTTGAGTTTTACAAAAGCAGCCCAAAAACATTTTTTATCTCAGACGGCTATGAGCCAGAATATAGCTTCATTAGAGTTAGAAATAGGTGTTAAATTATTTCATAGGAATCAACATCATATAACTCTTACAAAAGCTGGGCATGTTTTTTATGAAGATATAAAAAATATATTAAAAGCTTATAATTATTCTAGAGATAAATTAAAATATATTAATAGTAATAACAGATGTATAAGAATAAGTTATTCTAATGTAGTTGAAAAAGAAATTCTATTTAACTTATCTAAAAAATTCATAGATAAACACCCTGATATTGAGATTAAATTTATTAATAGAATAGTTAATAATCTTTATCAGCCTTTATTCAAAGATAATGAAGATATAGTTTTCATATTATCTAATTATATCAATAATATGAAAAGACTAAATAGAATTAATATTTATCATGAAAAGTTATTATTAGCTGTATCTAAAGAAGAAAAATTAGAAAATGAAAAATATATTAATTGGGATGATATAAATTTTGATAAAATAGTATTAACTGAAAATCAAGTATATTTGAATGATTACAAGAATATATTCAATAATCAATTAATAAGCATAGAAAATGAGGAAATCTTTAATTCAGAAGTAGACCATGAAACTGTTATGCTACTTATAGAATTGAATAAGGCATATTCATTTATACCAGATATACCAAGAGTCAGAAATAATAAGAGAATAAGATGCTTGGAAATTTTAGGAAAAGATTTATATATAGATGTAGACATGATATGGCAAGAAGATATGTTAAGAGAAGAAGTAAAAGAATTTATAAAATTTGTTAAAAATGAAATGAATAATAAAGCATAAGTTTTTCTTATACATTATAAGTAAAAACTATTAGATTTTATTATGAAAATAATTTATAATATGTATTGTAATAAGAAAAGGGAATTATTTTTTAGGGAATAAAAGTATAATCGGGATATTTTTATTTTAATCAGTTAGAAAAGGTTTAAATTTAATTGGGAAAACCTTTTTGGTGGGGGTTGTTTTGTTCGGATTTAGGATTTATTTAATATTAAAACCTTTATTACATGGTTACTTTGAGATGGGGGTCTCTAAGTAGCCTCTTTTATTGTCAATTTTAAAAAGCTAATAATTAAATTTAATATTATGAATAATATTAATTATTTTAAAGTAATAAATATAATTATAGTATTTATATGTAAAGAGGTGTTAATATTGGCAAATGAGGAAAATAATAAATATAAAAGAAAGAAGACAAAACAAAATAAGAAAAATAATTGCAACAATAAGTCAAAGAAAAAATATGATGAAGGTATAGGATTAGCTTCCTTTAGCTATGCTGATTATATACTTTTATCCTCTGTAATAGCATATAGCATTGCGGAAGAATTGAATGATGATGATTTATCTATGTTTATTATTTTTCTAGATCTATTACTTGCAGACCTAGGATTAATAGTTGCGAAAAGAGGAATAGAGGCTAGAAATAGTGCTGAAGAAAGTGAAGCTGTAGAGGAAGGTACGATAGAAGGTATTGAAAGTGTAGAGGAAGATATTTTATTTTAATGTATATAAAGTAAAATTGTAATTAATTATTATGAAAAAATGATACCTTATTACATATAATTATTTAATATAAAAGTTAAATATTGATATATAAATTAATAATACTAATTTATTGTAGCATATTTATTTTGCTACTTTTTTTATTACAAAATAATAAAAACTTGTTACTATGAAAGTTTTATGGTTACTAAATTATAACAAATTTAAAATTTAATGTTTGATAATAGTTACAAATTAGTTACATATTTTGGAACCCTTATTAATATAAATGTATAAATAAAATTTATATAAGAAGATGAAAATTTTTACATTTGATATAAAAATATTTTATAGGGGTGAAAATAATGAAAAAAATTTTGAAATTTAAAAATAGCAAAATAATTATAAACTGCTTAGTTACCATATTATTATTAGGAGGATTGCTTACTGGATATTGGAGTATAAAAAAAGAAGATGTCAGTCTAATAGTAAGAGGAGAAGGAAAAAGTGTTAATTCTTTTGCTAAAAATGTGGAAGATTTGTTAAAAGAAAACAATGTTACTTACGATGAAAATGACATAATAGAGCCGAGTTTAGATACAAAATTACAAGATAATATGAAAGTAAATGTTACATATGTTGATGTAGTTACTGTGAGTGAACATGAAAGAATTGATTATGAAACTAAAATAAAAGAAGATAGTAATTTGGAAAAAGGAGTAACAAAAGTAATTCAAGAAGGAAAACAAGGAAGAAAAGTTACCATATATGAAGAAGTATATCATAATAATAAATTGGTTTCTAAGGTTGTCGAAGAAGAAATAATTCGAGAAAAACCAGTAGCTAAGATTATAACGAAAGGGACTAACACAAGTAATTATGCTAAAGCTTCATTAAAAAATTCAGACAAGCTAAAAGGTACTACTAGTTACAAATTATCAGGAAGTAATTATAGTTCTAGTGGTAAAAAATTAGCTGTTTCAGCTACTGCCTATAGTGGAGGCGGAATTACAGCTACTGGAACTAGAGCAAGATGGGGAGTTATAGCTGTAGATCCAAGAGTTATACCTTATGGAACAAAAGTTTATATACCACAATTTAATATGACTTTCACAGCGGAAGATTGTGGTGGTGGTATAAAAGGAAATAAAATAGATATATATATGAATTCTGATTCTTCATGTTATAACTGGGGAAAACGTAGTATTGACATTTATATTGTAGGATAGTTAAAGTACCAGGGTAAGTTTAATCTTAACCTGGTACTTTTAATATATATTTATATAAATATAATAGATAAGGTAGGAAAATTTAAACTTTTAGAGTAAATTAATTATTACAAATTTAACATACAATATTTACTAAATATAAAAATAAAGATAAAATATACATGATACGATTTGTATTTGATAAATAATAAATGAAAAGGAGCTTATAAATGTCGTATAGGGGAAAATATAATAGTTGGTTAGAAAATAACTACTTTGATGATAAAACAAAAGAAGAGTTATTAAACTTACAAGGAAATGAAAATGAAATAGAAGATAGATTCTATAAAGATTTAGAATTTGGAACAGCAGGGCTTAGAGGAATAATAGCAGCAGGAACTAATAGAATAAATATATACACTGTAAGAAGAGCAACTTTTGGGCTTGCTAATTACATATTAAAAAATACAACAAAAGAGGAACAATCAAGAGGTGTAGCAATAGCTCATGACAATAGACATATGTCTAGAGAATTTTGCATAGAAGCAGCAAATACTTTAGCAGCATGTGGAATAAAATCATATATATTTGATAGTCTAAGAACTACTCCTGAATTATCTTTTGCAGTTAGAAATTTAAATTGTATAGCAGGAATAGTAATAACTGCCAGCCATAATCCACCAGAATATAACGGATATAAAGTTTATTGGGAAGACGGTGCTCAAGTTATGCCAGAAATAGCTAACGCTATTACAGATGAGATAAATTCAATAGAAGATTACTCTATTATACCAACATTTAGTGAAGAAAATAAAAATTTAGTAGTTCTATTAGATGAAAAGCAAGATGCTGACTTTATAGAAGCTGTAAAAAAACAAATTATAAGAAAAGATTTAGTTAAAAAATTTGGTAAGAATTTCAAGGTAGTATATACTCCTCTTTGTGGTACAGGAAATGTTCCTGTTAGAAGAGCCTTAGAAGAGTCAGGTTTTGATCATGTTATTTGTGTAAAAGAAGAAGAAATGCCTGATTCAAACTTTGCGGGAATAGAATATCCAAATCCAGAAGACCAAAGAGCATTAACAAGAGGTATAGAACTTGCTAAAAATGAAAATGCTGATTTAGTAATAGCCACTGATCCAGATTGTGATAGAGTAGGTGTTGCAGTAAAAACAACTAAAGGTGATTATGCTTTACTTACAGGAAATCAAATAGGTGGAATGTTGACTAATTACATAATTGAAGGGTTAAAAGAAATTGGAAAATTAGAAGAAAATTCTGTTTTAATAAAAACTATAGTAACATCTGAATTTGGAGCAGATATAGCAAAAGCAAATAATATTGATGTTATGAATGTATTAACTGGATTTAAATTTATAGGAGAAAAAATAAAATCTTTTGAAGAGAAAAAAGATAAAACTTATTTATTTGGGTATGAAGAAAGTTATGGATATTTAGTAGGTACTCATGCCAGAGATAAAGATGGTGTAGTAGCATCTTTATTAATATCTGAAATGGCTGCATATTATTACTCAAAGGGTATGAGCTTATATGAAGGATTACAAGAACTATACCAAAAATATGGATACTTCAAAGAAGAGACAATATCTTTAACTTTAGCAGGAATTGAAGGTTTAGAAAAAATAAAAGAAATAATATCTTATTTCAGAAATAATACTTTACAATCTTTTAATAATAAAAAAATTATAGATATTAAAGATTATGAAAAAGGTATAGATAATTTACCAAAAGCAAATGTTTTAAAATATTTCTTAGAAGATGAATCTTGGATAGCTGTAAGACCATCAGGAACAGAACCTAAGCTTAAGTTCTATTTGGCAGTAAAAGGAAACGATGAGTTAGAAAGCGATAAGAAATTATCAGGAATAAAAGAAAGTATAAATGAAATACTAAATAAATTAATGTAAATAAAAAAGCAGTAAATTCTTAGTGAGAATTATACTGCTTTTTATTTTAGCATCATGAATTAAATGCATAAAATTTAAAATATTTGTCTATTATTGAAACGAAATTTTTAAGAATTTCTATGGAGATGAATATTATAGAAAGTAAAAATTAAGATACTATTATAATGCATATACTACTCATTAATTTTTATATTAAGAATAAATTATATAACATATAAATAAAGGTAATATATTAGAATATAAGATAAAATGAAATATTATGGATAGAGTATTTAGATAGGAGGAAGTGAATGAAAAGAAGTTTAAGTACTGTAATTAAAGATTATAATAGAAAAATAAAATTTATCTTAGAATATTCAAATTATAGAGAGATAAATTCTAAAGCAGCAGAAATATCCTTTTATCTATTATTATCTATTTTTCCGTTTTTTATATTTACAATAAGTTTAGTAGTTTACACGCCTATTATAAATCTAAGTAAATATATTTTTTTGTTAAAAAAAATTATACCTGATAGTGCATTCAATATAATAACCTCACTGATTCAATCAGCAATAGAAAATAGGAGTATACATTTTTTGTTTTTTAGTTTTATTTTAGCTATGTATACCATGTCTAGAGCCGTAATAGTACTCATAAGAGGGATGAATAAATCTTATAATATTAGAGAAACTAGGCCATACTTTGAAGTTTTATTCATATCATTAATTTTTGTTATAATGTTAGTATTTCTTATTTTTACTTCAATGATATTCTTAGTATTTGGAGAAAAGTTAGGGGCTTTTATTTTTAATATTGTAGGTTTAGATCAATACTTTATGCATATTTGGAATTTATGCAGATATATTGTTGGTATAGTTACAGTTATTATAGTGATTATGAATTTATATAAATTTACTCCAAATAAAAAATTAACTTTTAAAGAAGTTCTTCCGGGAGCAATCGTATCTACATTATGTTGGCTTATAGCCTCATTTTGTTACTCATATTACTCAAATAATTTTGCAAAATATGATATTATATATGGAAGTATAGGGGGCATAATAGTATTAATAACATGGATTTATCTTAGCAGTTGGACAATTCTAATTGGATGCGAAATTAATGCTAGATTATATAGGAGAAAAATCAAGTAAAGTATAAAATTATTAAAAATTACATAGTTGTAGTCAATAAAGCTGTATGAAGATAATTCATACAGCTTTACTTTTAAAAATTTTTTATATAATCTTTTTCACATAACAATTCGTTAATTAAATCTACATAAGGTTTATTTTTTATATATGAAGCAGTAATATAAACTCTTTTTTTATCTTGTCTCTTCCAAAGTCTAAATTTTAAATTTTCTTTGGAACTAAATATAGACTTATAATAATTTTCAACTTTTTCTAATAATCTGGCTTCATCTTCATTTACCTTTACTTCAGACAAAATTTCATCTACTCGTTTATTAATATCTTTGTCAGAAAGGTAAGATAGACATAATTGAAACTGTGTTTTGTAATCAACATCGGAGTACTTATTAGAAATTGTCTTTGCCATATTGTGAGCTTTTATATATATGTCATCCATTTAGATTCCACCTCCGTAAGAGTATTATATTTTTTATGATATAATCTTTTACTATATAATATTAAAAAAAATAATAATGATTACCTTAAAAACAAATAAATACAAGTTTTTAGATATAAATATTTTAAACCAAATAGTTACGATATTATCTGTTGTAATGATGTTAAGATATAGCTTATCTTTATAAGAAGAAGCTAAGTCAATATAAGATTCTGTTATAAAAGTATTAAATAAAGGATATAGTACATCAGATATTTACAAATATAAAGGAATTGTCATAGTGACAAAATAGAGGGGAGACCTAATAGTTAAAGAAATATAGTTATATAAATAAAAAATCATTTCTTAGATTAAGAGAGGATTTTTATTTAATCTAAAAGTCCTGAAATAGGCTCTTACCACCAATAGAATGACACTATTAAGTTAGAAGTATTTAAATGGTATTTTTCCGCTAGGATTTGAATTAGTAATAGTAATATTTTTGAGAGTTTTAAGTTTCTATAAATATCTTCTACATAATAGTAAGTATTATAATCACTCCAAAACTATAATAGATTTTACTTAAAAAATTATATGAAAATTAATAATAGACTATGAATTTTTATAGATAAGTTTTATTAGTGTACATAAAATAATAAAATATTTATTGTTTTTCTTGAAAAAATAGTGTAGTATATTTATATAATGCATACTATATAATGAAATAAACTACACTAAATAGAAATAAAAAGTTATTAAGACTGCTATAAATATTATTTACCTATTAATATAATATGTTATTTGTGACGGTATGCATTTGATAATAGATCTGAAAAATATATAGTGTATTCTAATTATAAAAATATATGGGAGGAATTAAATATGAAGATAAAGGTTGGTATTAATGGTTTCGGAAGAATAGGAAGAAATGTTCTTAGAATAGCAAATGAAAAATCAAATAATGATTTTGAGATAGTTGCTATAAATGCAAGAGCTGATGCTAAAACATTAGCACACTTATTTAAATATGATTCTTGTTATGGAATATTTAAAGAGGATGTTTATGTTAAAGATGAGGATACAATAGTAGTAAATAATAAAGAAATAAAAATATTTAGATGTAATAATCCAGAAGAAATTCCTTGGGGTGAAATGGGTGTAGATATAGTAATAGAATCTACGGGTAAATTTATCAAAAGAGAAGACGCAAAAAAACATTTGATAGCTGGAGCTAAAAAAGTAGTTATAACTGCTCCTGGAAAAGATGAGGATAAGACTATAGTTATGGGTGTTAATGAAAATGAATATGATAGTGAAGTTCATAATATTATATCAAATGCATCGTGTACAACTAACTGTTTAGCTCCTTTTGTTAAAGTTATAGATAATGAATTTGGAATAGAAAAAGGTTTAATGACAACTATTCATGCATATACAAATGACCAACAGGTATTAGATAAAACTCATAAAGATTTAAGAAGAGCAAGATCTGCTGGAGAATCTATGATTCCTACTACGACAGGAGCTGCAAAGGCAGTTTCAAAAGTATTGCCACAATTAGAAGGAAAATTAAATGGATTTGCTGTAAGAGTACCAACACCAACAGTATCTTTAGTAGATTTAGTATGTACATTAAAAAAAGAGTCTACTGTAGAAGAGATAAATCAAGTATTAAAAGAAGCTTCACAGAAAGAATTAAAAGGAATATTAGGATATAGTGAAGAACCACTTGTATCAATTGATTATAGAGGAGACTGTCGTTCATCCATAATAGATGGACTTTCAACTATGTCTATGGGAGATAAGATGTTTAAAATCATATCTTGGTATGATAATGAATGGGGATATTCTTCAAGAACTGTAGATCTAGTAGAATTTATTGCACAAAAATTAAAATATACGAAATAATATAATAAAAAACTACAATAAAAAGTATGCTACTTTTATTGTAGTTTTTCTTTTTTTAATAAAATTTATCTATCAAGGAAAATATTAAAACTATAATTATTAATACAGTAAAAATAATAAAAATACTTTTTAGAGCATAAATATATACAGAGTTTACATTAGTACTAATAGAAGATTTTATATTCTGATTTAAAGTTCATCTGATGATAAAAATAAGCATTTTAAATTTAACATACATTTTACATATATTAATGAAGGAAAAAATTATTGTAAATAGAATTTTAAATAGAAATAAGAATAAAACGACAAATTACTTTAATATATGCACATGATAAATTTTATGTTGATATTAAATTCTAATTTAACTATTCTTAATAAATAGATGATATATAATCTTTAATCGAAGCAATTAATTAGTTACAGTTATAATTTTTAGGGCATCAAATATAAAAAAGGATTGACAGATTCATGGGGGGAAATATTATGAAAAAGATATATAATATGGGGATTGATGTAGGATCTACAACAGTAAAAACAGTTATTCTAGATGATAATACAGTTATATTTAAAGAATATAGAAGACATTTTTCTGATGTAAAAAGAGCTATCAGAGAAACCTTACAAGAGGTATATAGTAAATTAGGAGATGTATGGATATCAGTAGTTGTTACTGGTTCAGGAGGAATAGATATATCAAATTACTTGAATCTTAAATTTGTTCAAGAAGTAATATCTTCTACCAAAGCAATAGAAACTTTTAACCCTGAGACTGATGTGGTTATTGAACTTGGAGGAGAGGATGCAAAGATAACGTATATAAGTGGTGGAATAGACCAAAGAATGAATGGTATATGTGCAGGAGGAACAGGTGCATTTATAGATCAAATGGCAACTTTATTAAAGACGGATGCAAAAGGCTTAAATGAAATGGCTAAGGATTATAATGTTATTTATCCAATAGCATCTAGATGCGGAGTATTTGCTAAGACAGATATTCAACCTTTGATAAATGATGGTGCAAAAAAATCAGATATTGCTATGAGCATATTTAATGCTGTAGTAGTTCAGACAGTGAGTGTATTATCATGTGGAAGGAAGATAGAAGGTAAGGTTGCATTTCTTGGAGGACCATTATATTTTTTATCAGAGCTTAGAAGAGCATTTCAAAATGTACTCAATCTTAATGATGAAGATATTATATTTCCAGAAGATGCACAATTATATATTGCAATGGGTGCAAGTATATTATCTCAAAGCGAAGAGCCTATTTTATTACATGATTTATTGAATAGGTTTGAAAAAATAGAGAATCTTGATATGAGTGGGAGCAAAGGTTTAGAGCCATTATTTAAGCATGAAGATGAATATATATTATTTAAAAATAGACATGATAAAAATTCAATAGAATCTAAAGATATAAAAGATTTGACTGGAGATGTTTATTTAGGTATAGATGCTGGGTCTACTACAACAAAGGCCACATTAATAGATGATGATGGAAATATTGTTTATAAATTTTATAATAGTAATGAAGGTAGCCCTTTAGAAACTTCTATAAAAGTATTAAAAGAAGTATATAGTATTTTACCCAAAGGGTGTAATATATTATCCTCTTGTGTAACAGGGTATGGGGAAGCTTTATTGAAAAAAGCTTTAAAAATTGATTATGGAGAAATAGAAACTATTGCACATTATAAAGCAGCAAAATTTTTTAACCCAGAAGTAGATTTTATACTTGATATAGGTGGTCAAGATATGAAATGTCTTGAAATAAAAAATGGTGTTATAAATAGTATTATATTAAATGAAGCTTGTTCATCAGGATGTGGATCTTTCTTAGAAACATTTGCTAATTCTTTGTCAATGGATATAAAAGATTTTGCTAAAGTAGGAATAACTTCAAAAAAACCAGTAGATTTAGGATCTAGATGTACTGTTTTTATGAATTCTAAAGTTAAACAAGCGCAAAAAGAAGGGGCTACAGTAGGAGATATATCTGCAGGGCTTTCTTATTCAGTGATAAAAAATGCTTTATTTAAAGTAATAAAAATAAGAGATTTTGAACAGCTTGGGAATAATATAGTAGTTCAAGGTGGTACTTTTTATAATGACCTTGTTCTTAGAGCTTTTGAAAAATTGACAAATAGAGAAGCTATAAGACCAAATATATCTGGTATAATGGGTGCCTTTGGAGCTGCATTAATAGCGAAAGAAGAGTATAAAGAAGGTTATGAAAGTAGTTTATTAGATTTAGAGCATTTAACAAATATTAAGCTTGACACTAGTGTTAAAAGATGTCAAGGATGTTCGAATAAATGTCTTTTAACTATAAATAAATTCACAGAAAATGAAATATTTATATCTGGAAATAGATGTGAAAATGGAGCATTTTTAAATGGAGATAAAGATGTAGTTAATAATAAAGAAAAAGATATTAACTTATTTAGATATAAATATAATAGATTATTCAAGTATTATAAATCTTTAGATGATGACGAAGCAATAAGGGGAGAAATAGGTATACCTAGAGTTTTAAATATGTATGAAGATTATCCATTTTGGCATACTTTCTTCACAAACTTAGGATTTAAGGTAGTACTATCAGAAAGATCTTCAAAAAAACTATATGAAAAAGGTATAGATTCTATATCTTCAGAAACAGTCTGCTATCCAGGCAAAATGGTACATGGACATGTACAAAATCTAATAAATAGAGGAATCAAGACTATTTTTTATCCCGCTGTAACTCACGAATATAAAGAGGATAAAACTGCAGATAACAATTATAACTGTCCAGTAGTTATATCTTATTCTGAAGTTATAAAAAATAATTTAGAAGACTTAAGAAGAAAAAAAATTAAGTACTTGAATCCTTTTTTAAGTTTAAATAATAAAGAGAGATTGAAAAATAGATTGTATGAAATATTAAGATATAATTTTAATGATATATCTAGAAATGAAGTAGAAAAGGCAGTTGATATTGCGACAAAAGAAGAAGAGGATTTTAAATTAGATATAAGAAAAGCAGGAGAAGAAGCTATAAATATAATTAATCAAAAAGGATTAAAAGGTATAGTATTAGCAGGTAGACCTTATCATTTAGATCCAGAAATAAATCATGGTATTCCAGAATTAATAAACTCGCTAGGTATGGCAGTATTAACAGAAGATAGTATATGTCATTTAGCAAATGTAAAAAGGCCTCTTAGAGTAGTAGATCAATGGGTATACCATTCTAGACTTTATAAAGCTGCAAGTTTTGTTAAGGAATGCGATAATTTAGAATTAGTCCAACTTAACTCTTTTGGATGTGGACTTGATGCAGTAACAACTGAACAAGTAGAAGAAATTTTAAATGAAAAATCAAAAATATATACAGTTATAAAAATAGATGAAGGTAACAATTTAGGTGCAGCTAAAATAAGATTAAGATCTTTACAAGCGGCTATGAAAGAAAGAGAACAAAACAATATAAGTGTAAAAAATATTAAAGGAAAAGAAATACATTATGTTAAGAATAATAAGATTAATTTAAAACACACTTTACTTGCACCGCAAATGTCTCCTTTCCATTTTCAATTTTTGCAAGAAGCATTTAATTATAGTGGATGGAATATGGAAATACTGAAACAAACAGATAGAAATGTTATAGAAGAAGGTCTAAAATATGTAAATAATGATGCATGTTATCCAGCAATAATAGTAATTGGTCAACTTATAACTGCATTAAAATCAGGTAAATATGATTTAAATAACACTTCAGTTGCAATCACACAAACAGGAGGGGGATGCAGAGCGACTAATTATATTGGATTTTTAAGAAAAGGGTTGTATGAAGCAGGGTTTAAAAATATACCTGTAATTTCTTTAAGTGCTAGTGGTATAGAAGATAATGGTGTATTAGATAATATATCTTTAAAATTAATTAATAGAGTGGTTATGAGTGCAGTATATGGCGATTTACTAATGAAAGTATTATATAGGGTAAGACCTTATGAAGTAGTCAAGGGAAGTGCAAATAAACTTTATGATAAATGGGTGAAAATATGTAAAGATTCTCTTAAAGATGCTAAGTTTTCAACATATGGCAAAAATATAAAAAATATAGTAGAAGAATTTGATAATTTGCCAGTATTAAATATTAAAAAACCTAGGGTTGGTTTAGTTGGAGAAATATTAGTTAAATTTCATCCAACAGCCAATAATAATATTGTAGATGTGTTGGAAGAAGAAGGAGCAGAGGCTGTTATGCCAGAGTTTATAAATTTCTTTACAGCATGGTCTGTAAATACTATTTATAAAGCGAAGTTTTTAGAAGGAAGTAAAAAGTCATCAATATTAGCAAGATTATTTTTGATGTTTGCTAATTTTTATCAAAGAACTTATATTAAGGCATTAAAAAATAGTAAAAGATTCTCTGACCCAACAGATATAAGAAGTATTGCTAAGAATGCAGAGAAAGTTGTGTCTATAGGAAACCAAACAGGAGAAGGATGGCTTCTAACAGGGGAAATGATAGAGCTTATAGAAGATGGTGTGGAAAATATAATATGTATGCAACCATTTGGGTGCTTACCAAATCACATAGTAGGGAAAGGCTCAATAAAGGAATTAAAGCGAATTTACAAAAATGCGAATATAATTCCTATAGATTATGATCCATCTGCAAGTGAGGTAAATCAAATAAATAGAATAAAGTTAATGTTATCAAAAGCATTTAAGAATATAAGTGATGATATAGATTATGAAGGTTCACATAAATATAAATCTAAAGAAACTAAGATAAAAGAACATAATAAAGAAGAATGTTTAGCTAAATATTAAGACTTTATAGTAGGTTAGATTTATTTCTAATCTGCTTTTTAATTATATTTGATAATTTTATCACCAACTGACTAATTTATTATGATATAATTAAATTTACTATATTAGAAAAGGTGGAGTAGTTATGAAATCACTTAAAGATGCTATATCTTTGGATTATTTAGAGTATGATGTAAGCGAAGATATTAGTATCCATGAAGGAAGATTTTGTGTTTACTTATATAATAAAAAATATAAATGCTACGGAAAAGTATTTTATAAGATGACGACTCCTATGTCAATTAACTTTAAAGGAAAAATTTTATCTAGAAAAGATTATGATGTAGACATAACATTAGACTATGATAATGCGATACTTGAAGTTTATGGATACAAACCTATAAATGTTACAATTAGTTCTATAAATGATTTAATGTTAGAAGGTTATATTAATGATGGATTTATAAAATCTAAAAATTATTTTGTCGATAGTATAGATTTTTATATTGTAAATCTTGATAGATATTCAGGAAAACTTATAATGTATGAAGATAAGTTATTCGCTGGGAGAATGGAATTTAATATTAATGATTATGAAGTAACCATTGATAAGAGATATGATTTTACAAAAGAATTAAATCATACCCTAAGAGATAAATCTGGTAGTATAATTACCCACATCGGACGTATAAAAAAGAAAGATGGTAGCTTGTTTAAGACTAATAACATAAACGATGTATTAGATAATATTTCTATGGCCCTTAGTTTTATGTGTGGTAGATATGTAGATATATGTATTGTGAAGGGATATGAACATGATAACAATATATTCAGATTATGTAGAGAATGTATGGTTAGTCCTTTTAGGTTTGTACCGAACTGGAGGGATACAATAGCCAATAATCATAACATAGAGAAATATATGACATTGATGTGTAAAAAACTAAATGATTTATACTATGGACATGCAATCAGACAAGTTATTGATTGGTACATTGAGTCATTGGGTAATACTACTATTGAAAATAATATTATTTCCATGCAAATCGCACTAGAAACCCTATCATATGTTGTTTTAGTAGAACAAAACAAAGTATTAACTGATGAGGAATTTGACCAAAACTTATCAGCTATAAATATAAGGATGCTTTTAAATAGTTGCAAAATTCCTATTGGAAAATTCGAATTATATTTGTTTGATGAATATATAGAAAATAAATTTATTGATGGAGTAGATTTAATTATTTATTTTAGAAATAAGATAGTTCATCCAAGTAGAAAAAGAAATAAAGCAACTTTACATGTGGAAGATATGTGGAATATAATTCAAATTGCAATTAGATATGTGGAGCTAGTAATATTATATATAATAGGGTATAAAGGAGAGTACTCTAACAGATTGAATGAAAGATCTTATGGAGAAGTAGAATTAGTGCCATGGAATTATTATAAGCATGATTGAGAAAGGACTGAAATTATGAAATTTTATGGATATAAAAAATGTTCAACAGTAAAAAAAGCTAAAAAATGGCTACAAGAAAATAATATAAATTTTGAAGAAATAGATTTAGTTGATACACCCCCAACTAGAGAAGAAATAAAAAGAATATATGAAGAAAGTGGACATGATTTAAAGAAGTTCTTTAATACAAGTGGTGTAAAATATAGAGAATTAGGATTAAAAGATGTTGTAAAAACAGCAAGTGAAGATGAATTACTAGATTTACTTGCTAGTGATGGTAAATTAATAAAAAGACCTTTATTAGTAGATAATAAAAAAGTACTTATAGGGTTTAAAGAAAACGAATATAAAGAAAACTTATTATAAAAAAACTTCCTTAGTAAAACTAAGGAAGTTTTTTGTTATTTTGAAAAGACAATAAAAATTAATATTAAGAGATTAACTTTATTTTTATGAAAAAATATAAATTGTCCTTGACATGTATTAGTAAAACAGTATTAAAGATAAGTAGGTAAAATTTTGAACATAGTCATAAGTAATTCTTCTGCAATTCCACTTTATAAACAAATACAAAATCAAATTAAATCACAAATTCTAAGTGGAGAACTAGATAAAGATCAAATACTTCCTTCGGTCACTAGTTAAGGAATTGAAGGTAAGTATAATAACTACAAAACGAGCCTATGAAGAGTTAGAAAAAGAAGGTTATATAGTAACTGTTCCAGGAAAAGGCAGTTTTGTAGGAACTCAGAGTAAAGAAAGATTAAAAGAAGCTGACCTTTATGAGATCGAAAGTAAATTTTTCTATAGAATGTATATTTAATATTTTAATGATAATTATGACAGGTGTTTTATTTTGGATAATATATGTACTAGCGATTAAGCTTAATGTGGAGGAGTATATACTAATAGATTACAAAACTAATTTATATATGGGTGTAATGATGTTTATTATTTGGGTTTCGGTTTTTATACCTGTCATATTAAGATTAGGTATTAAAAATCAAGATTTGCTATGACGTTAATTTTTATGATAACAATTATTCCATATTTTGGTATAATATCTATAGAAGAACGTGAAACTGTATGTGATATATTTTATAAAATAAGTCAAGTAGATAGAGATATTTTATCAATATTATTAAGGGTCATGATACTTATAATATCATATTTTATAAGTTTAAAATTATACAATAATAAAGAAGTTATAAATTCTTAGAATAAAAAAATCCTAATCAAAATTTGATTAGGATTTTTTATAAATAAGACTATGCTATTTTATCTATATTAGAATCATCATTGCTAGCTTGTTTTTGAGCTAAGCTATAAAGTGGTAGGCCTATTAATGTTATTAATACACCACCTATAGATACTAGAGTATTTATCAAACCAGCAAAAAATAATTGGTTAATTACTACAAATAATCCACCAGCTATAGCTATTATAGGTATTATTGGATATAGTGGAACTTTATAAGGTCTATTTAAATCTGGTTGAGTTTTTCTAAGTTTCATAACACCAAGGAATGTTAAAACATAGAAAGACCAAACAGCAAACATAGATAAATCACTTAATAAGTTGAATTGTCCAGATAATGCATATAAAGCTGAAATAACACCCATAACTAAAGTTGCATTAGCAGGAACACCGTTTTTATTTAAAGCTCCTATATATCTATATCCTGGTAATGATTTTTGCTTACCTAAAGTGAAAAGGATTCTTGGTCCAGTTAATAAATACCCATTTATACATCCGAAGACTGAGATTAATATACCTATAGTAATTATTTTACCACCCATAGGTCCAAAAATTACTTCTGCAACTGCTGAAGCAGGAGAAGCATAATTGGCTAATTCGTTGGCAGGTAAAACCCAAAGATAAGCTAAGTTTATAGTTATGTATACAGCCATAACTAAAGATAAACCACCAACTATAGCTCTAGGTAAATCTTTTCCAGGATTTTTCATTTCACCAGCTAGTGTACCAACATTTATCCAGCCATCATAAGCAAATAATATAGAAATTAAAACTTGTCCTATAACAGATCCTGGTGATAAACCATCACCTACTAAAGGTGTAGTTATAGGGTTGTTGCCATTTCCTTTTATAAAACCAAATAATATTATTAAAACAAGAGGAACTAATTTAGCTATAGTAGATATTGTTTGTATCATACCACTAGTTTTTGAACCAAAAGTATTTAAAACACTAATTAATAGTATAGTTCCTACTGTTACAGGAATAACTAAAGCATCATTTCCTAAAAGTATAGCACTTTGGCTACCAAACATAACTGCAACGGCAGCTATTGTTGCTGGGAAGAATAAAACTGATTGCATCCAGCCAGTTAATACTCCTAATTTTTTACCATAAATTTCTTCGATGTATACCATCATACCACCAGTTTTAGGTATTGCAGCTGAAACTTCTGCTGCAGTTAAACCAGCAGCTATTGTCATAACACCAGCTATAACCCACGCTAACATACCAAGACCTGGAGCACCACCAGTTATAGTATAAACGGCTTGAGGTTTAAAGAATACTCCACCACCTATTACCATACCTATAACTGTTGATAATGCAGCGGCAAGTCCTAAGTTTTTTTGTAATTTTTGACTCATAACTTATTTTTCCTTTCGAATAATTATTTGTAAGTAAATTATTTCTAGCATCTTATTCTAAGACGGCTTTTAATAATACTTCATTATTATATATTCATGAGTAAAAATTAACAATATATTTTTTTAAATATATTGTTAATTTTTTATAACAATAAGATATATTTAAATATTATAAATTACTTTTAAAATTGTAGTGAAAATACAAATATCCACTTACTTAATATATTAATTAATATTTCTAAAAGAATATATTTTATGTATAAATAAATAAAAGTGTATATGGATAAAAATGGAACATTTTGTGTATCGTGAATAAAATAATTTAATGATATATTAGTAATTGTATATATTAATTTATTGTAAAAGATATATAGTAAAGATATAATGTGATTAATTAAAAGATTTATTGGAGGTAAATATGGACATTAAATCAGGATGTTGGGCTGAAGTAAATTTAGACAATATAGGCTATAATTTGCAAGAAATAAAGAAATCTTTAGACTCTGAAATGAAAATATGTTGTGTAGTAAAAGCAGATGCATATGGAAGTGGATCAGTTCAAGTTGCAAAATATTTAGAAAAACAAAATGTGGATTTTCTATCAGTAGCAAGAATAGAAGAAGCTTTAGAACTTCGAAAAAATAATATTAAATTGCCTATTTTATGCATGGGATATATTGATATATCTATGATAAAGGAGGCTATTATAAATAATATATCTCTTACAGTATATAATGTGAATTATGCTAAAGAAGTAGATAGGTTTGCTAGCTTATTAAATAAGAAAGCTAATATACATGTAAAGATAGATAGTGGAATGAGTAGATTAGGTTTTTTAGCTTTAGAGTCGATAGAACCTATAAAAGAAATCTATAAGCTTAATAATTTAAATATAGAAGGTATCTATACTCATTTTGCAAAAGCTGATGAAAAAGACAAATCAGATACATTAGAACAGCTAAATAAATTCAAGTTTGTAATAGATAAGTTAAATACTTTAAATATAAATATACCATTAAAACATGTAGCAAATAGTGCAGCTGTATTAGATTTAAAAGATGAATTATTCAATATGGTTAGAGTAGGAATTATTTTATATGGATATTATCCATCAGATGAAGTTGATATGGATAATATTAAATTAAAACCGTGTTTAAAATTAAAGTCTACAGTTACAAACGTAAAAATAGTAGATGAAAATGTATGTGTAAGTTATGGATATACATACAAGACTTCTGAAAAAACAAAAATAGTTACTATATCTATTGGTTATGCAGATGGGTTTAATAGAATTCAGCATAATCCAAAAGTATTTATAAATGGATATATACTTGATATAGTTGGTAGAATTTGTATGGATCAATGTATGGCCAAAGCACCTATTGATGCTGAAATATCTGTAGGGAATGAAGTTATAGTAATAGATAATGATATTCCTCAACTTTCTGTAGAAGAACATGCAAGAAGAAATGATACTATTAATTATGAAATTTTATGCATGATTAATAGAAGAGTTACAAGAATTTATAAAGAGAATAATAAAACTTATTCTATAAATTATTTATCAAATTAAAATGAGGTTAATAGCCTCATTTTTTAATTTTAAATTTGATTTATTAAAAATCTTTATATATACTAGAGTAGATAAATTATTTTGAGGGGATTGAAAATAGATGGAAGCTGCGATAAATGATAAATTAAATGAATTAAAAAGGAATTTAAAAGAAATGGGGAGCATATCTATTGCTTATTCTGGAGGAGTAGATAGTAATTTTTTATTAAAAGTTGCAAAAGATACTCTTGGAGAAGAAAATGTATTTGCTATTACAATAAGTGCTATGATGCATTCAAGTAGAGAAATTGAAGAGGCAATTAGTTATGCGAAAGAATATGAAGTAAATCATTTATTATATAAAGTAGATAATTTGGATTTAAAAGAATTTACTGAGAATGGACCTCTTAGATGTTATTATTGTAAGAAATTTATTTTTAGTAAAATAAAAGAAATAGCTAATGAACATAATATTAAATATATACTTGATGGTACTAATTTAAGTGATTTGGATGATTACAGACCAGGAATTAAGGCTTTAGAGGAACTTAGTATAATAAGTCCATTAAAAGATAGTAAATTAACTAAAGATGAAATTAGAATATTATCAAAAGAATTAAATATATCTACATATAAAAAACCTTCTTTTTCATGTCTAGCAACTAGAATACCTGTATATCATGAGATTACAAAGGAGAAGTTAAAAATGATAGAAGAAGGAGAAAACTTTTTACAAGATAATAATTTTAATCAATATAGAGTAAGATTGCACAATAATATGGCAAGAATCGAAGTTGATAAAAAAGAAATAAATAAATTCTTTAGTGAAGAAATGATAAATAAAATAAATTTAAAGTTTAAAGAAATTGGATTTAAACATGTTACTTTAGATTTAGAAGGTTATCAAATGGGAAGTATGAATTAACATAGGAGGAAGAAATGAAAAACTATACTTTAATAACACCATGTTTCTTTGGTGTGGAAAAAATGTTAGCAAGAGAAATAAAAGATCTTGGCTATGAAATAATAAAAACAGAAGATGGAAGAGTTACATATAAAGCAGATGAATATGGAATTGCAAAATCAAATATTTATCTTAGATGTGCAGAAAGAGTACATTTAAAAGTAGCTGAATTTGAAGCTAGAAGTTTTGATGAGCTATTTGAAGGTACTAAAAGAATAAACTGGGCAAAATATATTCCATATGGTGGAGAATTCCCTATATCAAAAGCATCATCTATAAAATCCAAATTATATTCTATACCAGATATACAGTCTATAGTTAAAAAAGCTGTAGTTGAAAGTTTAAAGAAAAGTTATTTAGAAACAGGAATGATAAAAGAAGATAAAGAAAAATATCCAATTTATGTTTTTATACATAAAGATAAAGTAACTTTAACAATAGATACTTCAGGTACTGCTCTTCATAAAAGAGGATATAGAGAAAAAGCTAATAAAGCACCTATTAGAGAAACTTTAGCCGCAGCAATTATGGATTTAGTTCCTTGGAGACCAGGTAGAACTTTAATAGACCCAATGTGTGGTTCAGGAACTCTTTTAATAGAGGCTGCTATGAAGGGAATAAATATGGCACCAGGATTAAATAGAGAATTTATATCTGAGAAATGGAGAACTATGGATAAAAAAATCTGGTGGGATGTAAGAAGGGAAGCTTATGACAAAATAGATAATGATATAGAATTTAAAATCTATGGATATGACATAGACGAAGAAGCACTTGAAATTGCAAAAGAAAATGCTGAAATAGCAGGTGTAGAAGATTATATAGTATTTAAACATAAAAATGCATTAGATTTTACTAGTGATGAAGAATATGGATTTATTGTAACGAATCCTCCATATGGAGAAAGATTAGAAGATGCTGATACTGTAAAAATGCTCTATAAGCAATTAGGATATGTATTTAGAAAACTTAAAAATTGGTCTTATTATTTAATAACTTCATATGAAGACTTTGAAAATGAGTTTGGTCAAGAGGCAACTAAAAGAAGGAAATTATATAATGGTATGCTAAAAAGTAATTTATACCAATATATAGGACCAAGACCACCTAAAAATAATAAATAATTTAAAAATAATCAATATATTCCCTTAAATTGAATATATATTATAGTAAGTAGATTTAAGGGGGTGTAATTTTGTTTAATAATAGAAATAACTTTAGAAGAAGTGTAAAGCATAAGCAACCTAAAAATACGAAGAAAACTCCTCAATATGTGGAAGATTATAACGAAGTTATATTAAATGACTTAGTTGATGAAAATAAAGTTGATGAAGTGAATGCTGAAGAAGAACCAGCAAGGAAGGCTAAGAAAAAGAAAGGGATTAACTTGACATTAGCTAATAAGAAAAAATCTACAACAACTGAATCTAATAAAAAATCAAGACCTTCAGATAAAAAACACAAAAAATATGAACCAGAAGAGATTATAGAAATTGATAATAAAAAAGAAGAATCCAAGTCTCAACAAACATCACAGCAAAATGTAAAATCAAAGAAAAAGAATTCAAAACAGAGTAAATTTCAATCTAAAAAGAATTCAAATAAAAAAACTCAAAGTGAACCACAGGAAGAAAGCATGAAGAAAACTCATCATAAGTCATCAAAGAAACATTCTATTGAAAATAAAGAAGAAAATCATAAGAAGCATAATAAAAGAAGAGTAAAAAAAGAAGAAGAAAAAGTTAATCTTAGCTCTTTAGAAGATGAAAATATAGCAAATGAAGAAGTAAATGAAGTACCTGAAGAAATTGTTGACTTAGGAGTGTTTAGAAATATAAGTAGTGAAGAAATAGAAAGAAAAGATACACAAGAAATAGAGAATGATATGGCAAAAGAAGATAGTGAACATAAGTTTAATAATATCGTATGGTCAGACGATAGTTTTCCAAAGGATTAATAAAAAAGCTAAATCAATATGATAATTAGTACTATACTAAATATCAGTTGGTTTAGCTTTTTATTTTTAATAAAATTTAAAAGGTATATAATTTACATAAATATTAGTTCATATCTTGTGTTAGAATATAATAAGGCTTAGTTGTTATACTAATCTTTTAATTTAATAAAATTTATGTATAATAAAAATAGAAAGAGTGATTTGAATGACTAGTAGAGAATTATATGAAAAATTAGATTTTATACTAATTAATAGTGAGAAACCATCTGTAGAAATTAAAAATCTAATGAGATTAGATGAGTTTGATCAAAATCCTTTTGTAAAAATAAAAGATTTAGAGAATATTGAACAAAATCCAACTCATCATCCAGAAGGCAATGTTTTAAATCACACTTTATTAGTAGTTGATAATGCAAGTAAGTATAAAGAAAAATCTAAAGATAAAAGAGTATTTATGTGGGCAGCTCTTCTTCATGATTTAGGTAAATTAACTACAACTAAAGAAAGAAAAGGTAGAATAACTTCATATAATCATGATTTGCAGGGGGAAATATTAGCTAGGGAATTTCTTAATTCTTTAGCTGAAGATGAAAATTTCATAAATAATGTATGCAATTTAGTGAAATTTCACATGCAGCCATTATTTTATGACAAGAAACTACCATTTTTTAAAGAAAAAGAAATAATAGAGAAGTCTGATTATAAAGAAATATCATTACTTTCTTTAGCCGATAGATTAGGGAGAGGAAATTTATACGAAGAAAAAATTAGAAATGAGGAAAAAAGAATTAAAAGTTTTAAAAACTATTTAGAAGAAAAGTATAATTAGGAGGGAATATATGAAATTGCTTAAGTTAGCAGCCTTAGCTCTTACAATGTGTTTTATGACAACAGGCTGTGATACAAGTAGTGACTCACCAGAAAGTCTACTTAATGATAATATTGTATATAATAAGTCTAAAAATGAATTATATACTTTTGTAAACCAATCTTTAGATGGAACTACATTATTACTTCCTGGAAATTCATCTGAAGTGGGCGAAATTAATGAATTAGATTCTAATGTGATTGCATTTCAGCGAAAGCAAGATGTTAATGCAAATAAAAATGAAGTTGGGCTAGTTCTTATTTCAAAAAACAATGATAAATATGTATTAAAAGATAGTTATTTAGAAGAAGGGGAAGATATAGAATATGCAAATTTCTACGATTTAAATAACGATGGAAATGATGAAATAATTCTCCTTATAAAGAACGGGATTACTACAACAATGAATGTGTATAGCATAATAGATGATAAGATTGAATTATTATCTACTGTTGTTCCTACTTGGCTAGATAATTATCTTAAGTATACAAACACTAAAATCAAAATAGATTTTATAGATGATGATTTAAAACTAGATGTATTAATGATTAATCATGATTATAATAGTGGTAATATGTATGCAACTATATTAAATTATGATAAAGACAATCAAATTAAAAATAGTAATTCAGTGAAATTTACCAATGTAAAGAATATTAATGAGCTATATGTAACAATTGGTAGAGTTCATAATAGTAGCAAAGGCGCTGTTTTAAGTATACCAACTACCAAGGATGGATACATTACACAAATCCTTTGTATGAAAGACAATAAATTAACAAAAGTATTTGACGAAGGTAAAGAAATTTTTAATAGTTATTACATTCCTGTATCTGATACAAATAGTGATGGTGTAATATCATTTCCTGTATTAAATAATAATATGATTGAAAATTATTCTTCAGCAAATAGCAAATCATCTGCCCTTGTTAGCTGGAAAAAATGGAATGGTAAATTTAATCAAGATGCTGATACAATATTTATAAGTCAAATTTATTATAATTATAAAAATAATTTTAAGTTTTTAGTTCCTAATAATCTTGCTAATAAGCTTTATATTCAAAAAAATATTTTAGGTGATACACCATATTATATATTTTATTATTATGATAAAAATGACAAGGAACCTACTGAATTATTTCAAATTGCTATTTCATCTAAAAATTTAGTTGAAGATGCAAAAAATACTACTAATGCTGATATAATTTTAGCAGAGACAGATAATAATTATTATCAACTTATAGTTAAAAATAAAAAGATATTTGAAAATTATGATTTAACATTAGATAATATGAAGGAATATTTTTCTTTAATATATCAATAGAATTAAAACTTTGGGAGGAATTGTTTGAAAATGAAGGAAAAGATATTGATTTTAGAAGATGAAATAGGAATAAGAAGTTTTGTAAGTATAAATTTAAAAAGAGAAGGCTATGAAATTATAGAAGCAAGTACAGGGACAGAAGCTATAGAGCAAATATCTAATAATCCGGATATTTCAATAGCATTGCTTGATGTAATGCTTCCAGATATGAGTGGTATTGATGTATGTAAGTTTATAAGACAACAGTTTGATCAAATCGGTATTATAATGCTTACTGCTAAAGGTCAAGAAGAAGATAAATTAGAAGGGTTTATATCAGGTGCTGATGACTATATGGTAAAGCCATTTAGTATTAAAGAATTATTAGTGAGAGTTTCTGCTCTTATTAGAAGAGTTAAAAAAGATGATAGTAAATTACAAAGTAATGAAATAATTTCAGATCCATTTATATTAAACATAGATAAGAGAAAATTATATAAAAATGGATTAGAAATAGAATTAACTCCAACAGAATTTTCTATAGTTAAATACTTAATGGTAAATGCAAAAAAATCTTTAAGCAGAGATCAAATTTTAAATGAGGTATGGGGAAGTAACTATTTATATGATTTTAAAATAGTTGATGTCAATATAAGAAGAATAAGAAATAAAATAGAAGATGATCCATCAAAACCAAAATTCATCCAAACAGTTTGGGGTTATGGATACTGCTTTAGAAAGGATGAATAATAGTTGTTACATTTAGATGGTCTTAGAAAAAGGGTAATCAAATATTATTTTATTATGATTATTATAACTGTGGCTCTATTTGAAGGACTATTCATGTTTTATTTACAAAATTATTACTATAATTCTGCAAAACAATCACTGATATCACAAGCTAGCTATACTATGGATATCTATGATGGAGTAGGTATGGAGTCTACTAGTTTTGAGGATAAAATAAGTAATATATTTGAAAAAGAAAATGTTAATAGTAATACAAATTTCTCTGTAGAAATTATTGATAAGAGTAAGAATGTTATATTAGATAAATATGGAATTAGAACCAATGATAAATATGAATATGATGATGTAAATAGAGCATTGAGAGGGGAAACTAATTTATTGCCATATACTTATAATATAGCTGGTACAAATGAGCATGTTATGAGTATATCTGTTCCAATTAAAGTGAATAATCAGATAGAAGGTGCAGTAAGATATAGTTTATCTCTTAGAAATATTGATAATACGATATTGAAATTAGTACTTTTCTTTATACTAGCAGGCCTAGTTATATTAATAATTGCTTTATTACTTAGTTTGAGATTTGCAGAGTCCTTGATAAAGCCACTTAAAAACTTAAAACAATTTGCTAACGAGCTTGCTCAAGGGAACTATAATATAAAATTAAAAAAAGAAAAGCTGCATAATGATGAAATTGCTGACCTAGTTCAAACTTTTGAACATATGGCTGTAGAAATTGACAAAAGTAGAAAATTGAAGGAAGAATTTATTTCATCAGTATCTCATGAGCTTAGGACCCCTTTAACATCTATAAAAGGATGGAGTGAGACTTTAGGTTATGAAGGCATTGGCAAAGAAGAATTAGACTTAGGTCTTGGTATAATACAAGATGAAACAGAAAGAATGATATCCCTAGTTGAAGATTTATTAGACTTTTCTAGATTATCCTCTGATAGAATTAGGCTTCAAATTGATATGGTTGATGTAATAAAGCTTGCTAAAGGAGTTGTGGCACAGCTTGGCGTTAAGGCAAATGAAAAAAATATAACACTTCTTGCAGAGTTCAATACTGAAAATATTGAGGATATTCAGGGAGATAAAAATAGATTAAGACAAGTTTTAATAAATTTAGTCCAAAATGCCATTAAATTTACAGCAGAAGGTGGCTATGTAGTAGTGATTGTGTCTCAGGGAGAAGAATTTACTACATTTTCAGTAACCGATAATGGTGTTGGTATCAAAAAAGAAAATTTAACTAAAGTATTAGACAAATTTTTCCAAGAAGATTATAATAAATCAGGTAGTGGATTAGGTCTGGCTATAAGTCAAGAAATAGTAAAATTACATGGTGGAAAAATGATAATAGATAGTGAAAAAGGAGTTGGAACAACAATAACTTTCACTTTGAAAAATAAGATTATAGAATCTATATAATAAAAAAGTACTACATTTTACAGGTGTAGTATTTTTTTATGAAAAAGATAATGATACTAGAAGAGAAAGTTTGAAAAGATTTAGCTATAAAGTTTAATAAATTTATTGAAAACATAATATAAATTATAATTAATAGATATAATATATTTAGTGATATTTTAAATATTAGAACATAAAATTACAAAAAATATATACATTTTTAAAATTTGATGTTATAATAATTATCCTTTATGTATTTATAGAATTCATACATAATAATTTTATAAAATTTTTTGTTGAAAGGATATAATAACTTATGAATAATATAGAATTATTAATACAAAAAGCTTTTGAAGCTCAAGACAACTGTTATACACCATATTCTAATTTTAATGTAGGAGCTGCATTACTTGGAACTAATGGGAAAATATATCAAGGATGTAATATAGAAAATGCAGCTTTTACACCAACTAACTGTGCAGAAAGAACAGCGTTCTTTAAAGCAGTTTCAGAAGGACAAAGAACTTTCAGTGCAATTGCCATAGTTGGAAATATGAGCAATGCATCAGAAGGTGAATATTGTTCACCATGTGGAGTATGTAGACAAGTAATGATGGAGTTTTGCGATCCAAAGAAGTTTAAAATATATTTAGCTAAAGATAGAAATAATTATAGTGATTATATTGAATATACATTAGAAGAAATGTTCCCATTAGGATTTGGTCCTAATAATTTAAAATAAGAAGGATATAAATCCTTCTTTTTTTATATAAATGAGATTACTTGCGAATGTGATGTTGCAGTTCCAAGAGGTAAGGTAGCAGAATTTATAAGATATACTCACGATATCCAAAGAGAAGTTGAGTTTAGAATAAAAAGCTTTGGTCATGCAGGAGATGGAAATTTACATGTTTATCCTCATAAGGATGATTTAGATGATCTTGCTTAGAGAGAGATTAAATAAAGCTTTTGAGTTAATGTTTGCAAAAGTAAGAGAACGAAATGTGGAAGTTTCAGGAGAACATGGTATAGGATATGCTAAAAGTCCATATTTTTGTGAATCTAAAGATGAAAATTATGTGAATATATTAAAAGGTATTAAATGTGCATTTGATCCAAAAAATATATTAAATCCAGGAAAAATTTATTAAAATAAAACAAGACCATCCTAGTAAAAATAATGGGATGGTCTTTTTATAGTTTTTTATAAAATTATATTTACTAACATCCAATGAGATAGATTAACATAAATATAGAGGTGAACATATATAAAAATTTAGCAACCATAATAAATGTATGTAGATTTTACTTTATTATTAATATAACTTTTATTGAATTGTTGATAAACTCTAGTATATTGTTTATATTTAATGTATACACAAATGAGGGAGGGTATTATATGTATGATTTAATTAAAATAACATTGGCTATAATAGCCCTTATTATTATATGTTTCTTAATTGATCTATATAGTAATAAGAAGAAATTTAAAATAAAGAAAAGAGAGATAATAAATAGCTATGGAAAAGAAGTGGATATAGAGGATATTAATTATAAAATGAAAAATATATCTACTTATTTTAGAAATAAAAATGAGGAATCTATAGATGACATAACATGGAGTGATTTATCCATGGATGATGTTTATAAAAAAATAAACAATACTCAGAGTACAGCAGGAAAAGAGATATTATATTATATTTTAAGAAATCCAATAAAAGATATAGAGACATTAAAGAAAAGAGATAATTTAATAGAATATTTTAGAAATAATGAAGATATTAGATTAGAATTACAACTGGACTTTGCAAAACTTGGGGATAGTAATGATCCCAATACAACATTGAGTTTATTTGTAGAAGGTGATGATACAAAGAGCAAACTTTTGCTATATAGGGTTTTAAGAGCTTTACCTATTATAAGCATTATTCTAACTGCTTCAAATAAATCATTTTTATTTTTTGTACTATTATCAATAGGTTTAAATATATTTATTAGTTATAAGAATAAGACTGAACAAATAGATACAGGTGGTTTTACATATCTTATAAAAAGTCTTAATGTTGCTTATAAAATAAAAGATAAAAATATAAAAGAAATAGATGAAAATATTCACGATATTAAAGAGGATTTGAAAAAGGTAAAAAAAATTAAAAAGAAAAGTGTAACATCAAATCCAAATTCTATAATGTCAGAATTAAATGTTTTTAGAGAATATTATAATATGATATTCTTATCAGAGTTAATTACATATGAAAAAGTAAAAGAAACAATTATTAATAATAAAACATATTTAAAAAATATATATGAATATGTTGGAACTATAGATGCTTTGATAGGAATTGCTTCTTTTAGAGACTCTTTAGAATATTATTCTAAACCAAATTTAAAAATAAGTAATAATAGAGAATCAAACTTAATTGAATTTAAAGAAATATATCACCCACTAATTGAAGACCCTGTAACAAATTCATTGAAAGTAAAAGGTGGAGTATTGATAACAGGTTCCAATGCTTCAGGTAAATCTACTTTTATAAAGAGTATAGCAATAAATCAAATTTTAGCTCAAAGTATTTTTACAACTTGTGCCAGGGAATATAATTCATCCATATTTAATATATATACATCTATGGCGCTTAAGGATGATGTTTTAAATAATGAAAGTTATTATATTGTTGAGATAAAATCTTTGAAAAGAATTATAGAGAAGTCTAGAGACATTGTACCATGTTTATGTTTTGTTGATGAAATTTTAAGAGGAACAAATACAATAGAAAGAATTGCTTCTTCTAGTGAAGTATTGAAACATTTGAATAAATCAAATTGTATATGTTTCGCAGCAACTCATGATATTGAACTTACTTATTTGTTAGAAGGTGAATTTGAAAATTATCATTTTGAAGAAGAAATAACAGATAATGATATTATGTTTGACTATAAGTTAAATCCTGGTAGAGCTAAATCAAGAAATGCTATTAAGTTATTGTCATTAATGGGATATAAAGACGAAATTGTTAATAATGCTAATAATAGAGCAGAGAACTTTGCTAAAACAGGCAAATGGGAGCAGTAAAAAAGAGATATGATATCATATCTCTTTTTTACTGTCGATTATACTTTAAATGGATTAGGGCTATTAACTGTAAGTATTTTTACTATCTTTGAAGTATTATTTCTCCAATTGTGAGGAGAAATAGATTTAATATGAGCACTATCTCCTGGATATAAGTCAGTCTGGGTATTATCAACATTTAGTGTTAATATTCCTTCTAATACATATATAAACTCTTCACCTTCATGAGAATATAGTTCAATATTTTCTTGATCATCATCTTTGTGAGGTATTACTTCTTGTATTCTAGGTAATATATCATAGCTAAGAGCATTTTTATTTAAGTTATATTGAATTATTTCAGGATTTATAGAAGTATATTTTTTTTCATAGCTTCTTACAATGCTTGTTGTACCTGAGTCGCTAGTAACATCAAAAAAATCTAATACATCAACGTCTAGTACTTTTGCTATTTTTGCTAAAGAGTCTATTGCGATGCTAGTCATACCTCTTTCTAATTGAGATAAAAATCCCGTAGATAAATTTGTTTGTTCACTTAAATATTTTAGTGTGAATTTTTTTTGACTTCTTAGTTCTTTAATTTTTAAACCGATTGTTGTGTTATAGTTCATAAAGCTTAACCCCTCTACTAATATTTTTAGTAATTAATTAAATGTTAAAATATTTTGTAATTGTTGTCAATTTGCTACAATCAAAACCGTTTCATATATATGAAAAAATATATAAAAATAATCAAAAAAGTAAATGACAAAAGTATAACAATATACTACTATGAAAGTAACAAATTAAATATTCATAATTATGAAAATGGGGGAATGTAATGAAGATACCAAATATAGTTAGTATTCAAAAATATTCTATACATGACGGAGATGGAATTCGGACTACAGTATTTTTTAAAGGGTGTTTGTTAAATTGTTGGTGGTGTCATAATCCAGAAAGTCAAAACTTTAAACCTGAACTTATGTATAACAAAGAGCAGTGTTCAGGATGCTTTACTTGTACTAAAGTCTGTGAACATAATCATGCTGATATTGAAAATAATATTGTTATAAATGATAGACTAAATTGTACACTATGTGGTAAATGTTTAGATTATTGTGCAAATAATGCTAGAGAAATTGTTGGTAAACAATACTCAGTTATGGATATTGTGAAAGAAGTTGAAAAAGATAGTATGTTTTATGAATCTTCTTATGGAGGGATAACGTTATCAGGGGGAGAGGTCATGACACAAGATATGGAATTTATAGTATCTTTGTTAAAAAAACTTAAACGAAAAGGCTATAATGTAGCAATTGATACTTGTGGTCATGCACCTAAAGAAAATTATGAAAATGTTTTACCATACGTGGATACATTTTTATATGATATAAAATTAATGGATAATGAAAAACATAAAAAATATATGGGAAAAGGTAATGAACTTATATTAAAAAATTTAGAATATATAAGTAGTCAAGGCGCTAATATTTATATTAGAATACCTGTGATTGGTGGAGTGAATGATAGTGATAAAGAAATAGAAGATATAATTAATTACTTAAAAGATAATATTTCTGTCAGTCAAGTAAATTTATTACCTTATCATGATATTTCATCTAGCAAATATGAAAGACTAGATATGATTTATAAAGGTAAAGAATTTAGTATACCAAGTGAAGAAAGAATGGAAGAATTAAGAAATATGTTTATACAAAAAGGGTTTAATAATACAAAAATAGGGGGATAGAAAAATGGAAAGAGGAATGAATGAAAGAATTAAAAAGCTAAGAAAACAAAGTGTAGAAGCTACACCACATATTTATATGGAAAGAGCAGACTTAATGACAGATGCTTATATGGAATATGAAGGAACTGTATCGGTACCTGAAATGAGAGCATTAGCTTTCAAGCATTTTATGGAAAATAAAAAACTTTGCATCAATGATGGTGAGTTAATAGTAGGTGAAAAGGGTGATTCTCCACAATCTTCTCCATCTTTTCCAGAGTTATGCTGTCATACTCTTGAAGATATGAAGGTTATGAATGACAGAGAATTAATTTTCTTTAAGGTAAAAGAAGAAGATTTCAAATTACAAGAAGAAAAAATAATTCCTTTTTGGGAAAAGCGTTCTATAAGAAATAAAATATTAAATGCAATGACTGATGAATGGAAAGCTTGTTATGAAAGTGGAATATTTACAGAATTTATGGAACAACGTGGTCCTGGTCATACAGTTGGTTCTAGAAAAATTTATGAAAAAGGATTTTTAGATTACAAAAAAGATATTCAAGATGCAAAATCTAAAATAGACTATTTAAATGATAGAGAAGCAATAGATAAAGTTGCACAATTAAATGCAATGGAAATTTGTTGTGATGCAATAATGATACTTGGGAAAAGATATGCTGATTATGCTAGGGAATTAGCTGAAACAGAAAAAGATCCAGTTAGAAAAGAAGAATTATTACAAATAGCTGCTAACTGTGATGTTGTACCAGCTCATAAGCCTCAAACTTATTGGCAAGCAATCCAAATGTATTGGTTTGTTCATTTAGGGGTTACTACTGAGTTAAATCCATGGGATGCTTATAGTCCAGGTAGATTAGATCAACATTTATATCCGTTCTATGTAAAAGATATAGATGCTGGAACTTTAGATGATGAAAAAGCATTAGAATTATTAGAATGTTTATGGATTAAATTTAATAACCAACCAGCTCCACCTAAGGTAGGTATAACATTAAAAGAAAGTGGTACTTATACAGACTTTGCAAATATAAACACAGGTGGTATAGCTGAAGACGGAAGAGACGGAGTAAATGACGTAAGCTACTTGATTCTTGATTGTATGGATGAAATGAAATTATTACAACCAAGTTCCAATGTACAAATCAGTAAAAAAACACCAAGAAGATTTTTAAAACGTGCTTGTGAGATATCAAGAAAAGGATGGGGTCAACCAGCATTTTACAATACAGAAGCTATAGTACAAGAATTGCTTAATGCAGGGAAAACTATAGAAGATGCAAGAATGGGTGGAACTAGCGGATGTGTTGAAACTGGTGCATTTGGTAATGAAGCTTATATATTAACAGGATACTTCAATCTTCCTAAAATATTAGAATTAACTTTATATAATGGCTATGATAAAGTAAGCAAGAAACAATTAGGTTTACAACTTGGATATGCTAAAGATTTCAAGTCATATGAAGAATTATTAGAAGCATACAAAAAACAAATAGAATACTTTGTTGACATAAAAATAAAAGGAAGCAACGTTATTGAAGAAATATATGCGAGATACATGCCAGCTCCATTTTTATCAATTATTACAAATGATTGTATATCAACTGGAAAAGACTATAATGCTGGAGGTGCTAGATATAATACATCTTATATACAAGGTGTTGGTATAGGAACAATAACAGACTCTTTAGCTTCAATTAAATATAATGTATTTGAAAATAATAAGTTTACAATGGAAGAATTAATAGAAGCATTAGAAAATAATTTTGAAGGACATGAAATAATTAAAAATATTATAAGTAATAAAACACCTAAGTACGGAAATGATGATGACTATGCAGATGAAATAATGAAAGAATTATTTAATTTCTATCAAAAAACTATAACAGGAAGACCAAATATGAGAGGTGGTCATTATAGAATAAATATGCTTCCTACAACTTGTCACGTATACTTTGGAGAAGTAATGATGGCAAGTCCAGATGGACGTTTAGCTCATAAGCCAGTATCAGAAGGTATATCGCCATCTAAAGGTGGAGATACAAATGGCCCAACAGCTGTTATAAAATCAGCTTCAAAAATGGATCACTTAAAAACAGGAGGAACTTTATTAAATCAAAAATTCACTCCAGGTGTTGTTGCGGGAGAAAATGGTCTAGATCAAATGGCTAACTTAGTAAGAGCATATTTTGATATGGATGGACATCATATACAATTCAATGTAATTGATAAGCAAACATTAATAGATGCACAAAACAATCCAGAAGAATACAAAGATTTAATAGTAAGGGTTGCAGGATATAGTGATCACTTTAGAAATTTAAGCAAGTCCCTACAAGATGAAATAATTGAACGTACTGAGCAATCTTTTAATTAAAAAATTAACATGTTATTAAAAGTTATTAGCTTAATTTAATTCAAATTAAGCTAATAACTTTGATTAATTATACAAAAAGGGAGATGTCAAATATGAGTAAAAAACTTGGTTTTATAGGATCAGGCAACATGGCAAAAGCTATGATGGGAGGAATAATAAGAAATGAAATAATTTCTTGTGATGAGATAATTGCATCGGATGCATATGTTCCAAGCTTAGACGCAGCAAAAGAAAATTTAAATATTTCTACTACAAAAAGTAATCTTAAGGTAGTTGAAGAAGCTGAGATTATAGTATTATCTGTTAAGCCTCAATATTACGCTACAGTTATAAAAGAAATAAAAGATTCAGTTAAAGAAAATCAAATAATAGTAACAATAGCACCTGGTCAAACAATAGAAAGATTAAATTCTTTATTTGAAAAACCAGTTAAAATAGTAAGAACTATGCCTAATACTCCAGCATTAGTTTGTGAAGGTATAACAGGAGTTTGTCATAATGAATTAGTGAGCAAAGAAGAATTGGATTATGTTTGTAAAATACTTGGAGGCTTTGGACAAGTGGAAGTAGTTCCAGAAAACTTAATGGATGTGGTTGTATCTGTGAGCGGTAGTTCACCAGCTTATGTATATATGTTTATAGAAGCTATGGCAGATGCTGCAGTTCTTGACGGAATGCCAAGAGATAAAGCTTATAAGTTTGCTGCACAAGCAGTTATGGGAAGTGCAAAAATGGTACTAGATACTAATAAACATCCAGGAGAATTGAAAGATATGGTTTGTTCTCCAGGAGGGACAACAATAGAGGCAGTTCGTGTATTAGAGGAAAAAGGATTTAGAAGTGCCATAATAGAATGTATGAAAGCATGTGTAAAAAAAGCTAGAGGACTATAAAATAGATTTATTCATAAAGGGGAAATATAAATGGAATTTAATAATATTAAAATAGTAAAAAAAGCTACAGTATATTTTGATGGGAAAGTAAGTAGTAGAACTATATACTTAGAAAATGGAGAGCGTAAAACATTAGGATTTATGGCAGAAGGTGAATATGAATTTAATACAGGTGTAGAAGAATTGATGGAAGTTCTTGGGGGAGAAATGAATGTTTGTTTACCTGGTGAAACAGAGTTTAAAACTTATAAAGAAGGGGATAGTTTTATAGTACCAGAAAAATCTGTATTTAAGGTAACAGTAAAAACATACGGAGATTACTGCTGTTCATATAAAGACAAGTAAAATACCAAAATTAAAAATAGTAATATTACAAAGAGAATACTGTATATTTTAAATATCTCACTGAGGTGAGATATTTTTTCTTGCAAGTATATTATATTATTTTAAAGTTATGAAGAACACTTAGAATTAAGTTGCATTAACATACCTGTGAAATTGTAAAATGATTAAATTTTGATTAAATTCGTTGTTTGAAATGAAGGAAATGATTTGTTTACATGGTGGATCAAGAGAAGTGAATTTATTATAAAATAAAAAATTAATTATACATATTTCTTACCTATTATACTAAAAATTTCGTTAAACTAATAATTAGGGCTGAATAAACTATATAAGAGAATAATTAGTAAAGGAGGACGTAGAATGACAAATTTTCTAGATAGTAAAGTAGGAAAACAAATATTAATTATTATAGGAATTATATTTAACGCCATAGGTATTAATGGCTTTTTGGCACCGGCTAATTTACTAAGTACAGGTTTGGCTGGTATTGTAGTTATATTTAATAAACTATTTGGTATTAACCAAGGTATTGCAATTATAATTATGAATATTCCTATATTTTTAATATGTAAAAAGTATGTAGACAAAGAGTTCTTTTTCAGTAGTATTATAAATATGTTTATTTTTTCCTTTTCATTAGGTGTTACAGAAAATTTATATAAATATATAACTATTGACGATCTTATGATACAAAGTATATTTGGTGGAGTACTTATAGGTATTGGAGTAGGTTTAATATTTAAGGCTAATTCTTCTGTTGGAGGATTGGATATAGTTATGGCTACACTTAAATTAAAATATGATATTTCTATAAAAAATGCATCTTTATTTATTAACTTTTTTATAATATGTGCTGGTGGAATTTTATTTGGTAGTTTAAAGGCTATGTACACATTAATATCTATGTATTTAACCTCAATATCTATAGAGATGGCTAAAGATTGCTTTAATCAGCAAAAGTTAATTTTATTAATATCAGAAAAGTACACAGAAATAGCAACTAATATAATGAATGCAACAGGAAAAGGTGTTACTTTTCTAGATGTGGAAGGAGCTTATTCACATAATAAAAAGAAAATGATTTACTGTGTAGTATCATCTAATCAAATTGCAAAGATAAAAGAGATAATTTACAAAGAAGATAATAATGCTTTTATTTCAATTAATAATATTGACGAAGTAAAAGGTGGAGGTTTTAAAGGTAAGAAATTATAATTAATCAATAGTTTTTAAAACAGTAATAATATGAAATTATTACTGTTTTTTTATATATAAAGAATTTATTATTAAAATCTTAACAAAATCTTTATATATATTATTATATCTTAATAAGAACTTAATTTTAGAATTGATATAATAATAATATAAAATTTAAAGTTAGGAGTTTAAAAATATGTTGGCAATGTGTGTTAAGAAAAACAATATAAATGATTATATTAATGAGGTTATTTATTATCTAAAAGAAAATAACTATGAAAAAGCTTATAAGAGTATAAAATATGCTATGATAGAGGACTTATCATCAGGGAGATTAATAACTTATTAGGAATTTACTATGAGAAAATAGGCGAATTTAATATGGCTAAAAAACACTATAGAGTTTCTAGTGACTTAAATCCTAAGCTTAGTGCACCAATGAAAAATTATAAAGATTAGGTGGTTTTAGATATATATGTAATGACAAATATATAGACTATGGAGAAGGTATATAATAGTAAAATTATTTGTTTTTACAAAATTATATAGATAAAAGAAATTTTAGAAAGATATAAAGGAATTTTAGTGGATTTAAAATAGAAAGAGATGACACTGACCAAAAATAATTAATGATTCGATATTAATATATATATATATATAAATTTTATCTTTTTGTAACTTGTTATATTTACACTTATTATGATAAACTAAAAAAAAAGAACATAAGGAGATAAAAGCATGAAAAAGTTAACTGTTTTATTTGTAGCCATGTTAATGTCATTATCTATGGTAGGATGTGGATCTAAAACTTCAAAAGGAGATCCAATTTTATCGGAAGATCTTACTTCTATATTAGAAAAAATATATGAAAGCGCAGATATTGATAAAGAACAAAAAGATTTTATAAAAAATTATGAAACAACAAAACTTGATGAAAGCAATGCTGAATTTATATTAGGATCTGAAGAGGTAAAATTCAAAGAAGGTATTTTATCGGCTCCATTGCAAAATGTTATACCATATCAATTAGTGCTACTTAGATTGGAAGACGGTTCAGATATTGAAGCTACAAAAGAAATTATATCAAAAAATGCAAATCCAAGAAAATGGGTATGTGTTGAAGCAGAAGAGGTTGTAGTTGAGAATATAGATAATATAGTATTATTTATGATGGCTAATGAAGCTGAAGCTACTGCAGTAAAAAATGCATTTATGAATTTAGAAAAATAAAAATACCTTATTGTATAAATAATTATTATATGACTAAAATAAATAAGTATAGATATTAAAGCAGTCTGGAATATGTTTTTCAGACTGCTTTTTAGGAGGATAAAAATTGATATTTTCGAGCATAAGTTTTTTATATTATTTTTTACCTGCAACAATTATTTTGTATTTTTTGACAAAAGATAAATATAAAAATTTTATTTTGTTATTATGCAGTTTATTGTTTTATTTTGTAGGGGAACCAGTATATTGTTTATTAATGATTTTTTCAGCATTTAGTGGGTATATACATGGTTTACTTATTGAAAAATATAAAGGGCGTAGATATTCTAAATACTTTCTTATATCGTCCATAGTAGTTAGTGTGGGGCTTTTAGGTTTATTTAAATATTCTAATTTTTTTATTGATAATATAAATAATATTTTTAAATTAAATGTTAAATTTCTAAAGGTAGTACTTCCCATAGGAATAAGTTTTTACACTTTTCAGATAATAAGTTACACAATAGATGTGTATAAAGGAAAAGCAAAGGTATGTGAAAAATTTATTGATTTTGCAACATATGTATGTTTATTTCCACAGTTGATAGCAGGGCCAATAGTTCGTTATACAAGTATACAAAATGAACTTGATAATAGATATCACTCATTTGAAAATTTTTCTTATGGAACTACTAGATTTTTAATAGGATTATCTAAAAAAGTATTAATAGCAAATAATTTGGGGGTTTTACTAGAAATATTTAATAGTACAAATGATAAGAGTTTGTTATTTTATTGGATAAGTGCAATTGCATTTACTTTGCAAATTTACTTTGATTTTTCTGGGTATAGTGATATGGCAATAGGACTTGGTAAAATTTTTGGTTTTAATTTTCCAGAAAACTTTAACTACCCATATATTTCAAAAAGTATAAGTGAGTTTTGGAGAAGATGGCATATTTCATTAGGTAGTTTTTTTAGAGATTACGTATATATTCCCCTTGGTGGAAATCGTGTTAAGAAAAGTAGATGGGTATTTAATATTTTTATAGTATGGTTTTTAACTGGATTTTGGCATGGAGCAAGTTGGAATTTTATATTATGGGGATTATACTTTGCAATTTTTCTTATATTAGAAAAATTATTTTTATTCAAAATATTAGGGAAGCTACCAAATTTTATATGTAACATTTACGTTATTTTCTTTATAATAATTAGTTTTGTTATTTTTTATAATGATAATATTAGCGATGTTTTTAGTTATTTATCATATATGTTTGGTAAAGGAGATATACCTTTAAGTAACGATATATCAATATATTATTTGAAAAGTTATCTTTTATTGTTAATAATATCAGTTATAGGCTCAACTCCATTATTAAAAACTATAATTTATAAAATTAAGCAGAATAAACTTGGTGAAAAAATACTGTTTTATCTAGAAATAATATTTAATATAATACTTTTGTTATTAATTACGGCTTATTTAATAGACGGTTCATTTAATCCGTTTTTATATTTTAGATTTTAGGAGGGATTAAAATGAATAAAAAAACTAAAAATATTATTGTGTCGATAAGCTTTATAAGCATATTAATTGGGTTTAGTATAGTTAATGTTTTAATTGAAGATAAATATATTTCATATAGTGAGCGAAGAAAATTAAAGCAATTACCTAATTTAACAGTAGAAAGACTTTTAAATGGAGAGTATTTTGGAGAACTAGAAAATTATTTACAAGATCAATTTATTTTAAGAGATGATTTTAGATACTTAAAAGCTTTTACAAATTTTAAGTTATTAAATCAAAAAGATAACAATGGTATCTACTTGATTGATAATAACATTTATCAAATGACTTATAAACTTAATGAAAAATCTGTATATAATGCAGCTAAAATATATAATAAAATATCGTCAAAATATTTTAAAGATGATAATATTTACTATACTATAATTCCGGATAAAAATTATTTTGTTCCAAAGGATAAAGGATATTTATCTTTAGATTATGATAAAATGATTAAAATTATGAAAGATAATACAGAAAATATGAAGTATATAAATATCATGGATAACTTAAATATCGATGACTACTATAAAACTGATTTACATTGGAGACAGGACAAAATTATAAAAATAGCTGATAAAATTTTATTATCCATGGGAAAAGATAAAGTATCATCTTATAATTATAGAAAAAAAGAATTTTATCCTTTTTACGGCTCTTATTATGGACAAGGAGCTATAAAAGTTGAACCAGATAAATTAATATATTTAACAAATAATATTATGGAAAATTGTAAAGTATATGATTCAGACAATAATGAATATAGAAAAATATATAAAGATGAAGAATTTAATGATGTGGATTCTTATAATATATTTTTAGGTGGACCTAAAGCTATTTTAGAAATAGAAAATAAGTATAGTAAAAATAATAATGAACTTTATATTTTTAGAGATTCTTTTGGAAGTAGTATAGCACCATTATTAGCTAGTGAGTATTCTAAAATAACTTTAATAGATTTAAGATATATATCTTCTACATTATTAGAAAAATATCTTAATCCAAAAGAAAATAGTGATGTATTATTCATGTATAACACTTTAATTTTAAATGATAGTAGTATTATATCTAGATAATAAATAAACTATATATTATAAAAATTTTAAAATATAATTATATGATATAATTTTTCATATAGAATTAATTTTAGGGGGAATTAATAAAATGAATTTTTATGAAGATATGGCTTCTGCCATGGAGAATCTGACTGAAAGAGGGGCATTTTTAACTGTAAAAAATAATAATATAGTAAATACTATGACTATAGCATGGGGATATATGGGATATAGTTGGAATAAACCATTTTTTGTTGCTATGGTAAGACCTCAAAGGTATACTCAAGAATTGATAAAAGATGCAAAGGATTATACAATAAGTATACCTTACTCTGATGAAATGAAAGAAGCTCTTATTATATGTGGAACAAAGTCAGGTAGAGATATAGATAAAGAAAAAGAAGCAAATATAAAATTTGTACCTAGCAAAAAAATAGAATCACCAGTAGTATATAATTGTAACATGTACTATGAGTGTAATATAAAATATATAGATGTATTAGATAAAGAAAAATTTCCACAAGATTTAAAAGGAAATTATCCAAATGATGACTATCATTACTTATATTATGGTGAAATAGTAGAATGTTATAAAAATAAATAAACTAAAAGATGTTGTCTATATTATTAAGTAAAAATAGACAACATTTTTTAGTTTAGTGAGGATGTTCTAAATTATTTCTATAAGAGTTTATAACTCCTTTGAACAAATAGTCTACAGAAGGAGGAGTTCACTTAATTTGTAATAAATAATTTGCTTATTTTAATATTTCTAATGATAAGAGTTTAAATGGAGAAATAAAATATTTGACAGAAAAAAATATAATGTATATAATCAGTTTGAAAATATTAGCTAAAGAAGGAGTATTTAACATGACAAACTTAGATTTCATTTATAATCGTAAAAGTGTTAGAAAATTCAAAGACACAGAAATACCTAAAGAAGATATTTTAGAACTAATAAAAGCAGGAACTTTTGCTCCATCTCCAAAGCATCAACAAAACTGGCATTTTGTAGTACTGCAAAATAGAGAAATAATAAATGAAATGGCAGACATAGTGACAAAAAGTCACGAAAATATAGGTTCACTTGCTAAAAACGAAAAAGACTTTAAAAAGCATATGAGTGTAATAAAATATTATACTTGTTTTAAACATGCACCAGTTGTAGTTTTAGTATATGCCTGTGAATATGACATGATAGAATACAAAATACTAAAAGAAAATAATGCTCCTAAAGAAGTATTAGATGTATTAGTTTCTCCACAATCAGGAGCTCAAGGAATTGGTGCAGCAGTTGAAAATATCTTATTAGCTGCAACTGAAATGGGCTATGGAAGCTGTTATATGACTGGGCCTACTCATGCTAAAAAAGAAATAGAGGAGCTAATAGGATTTAATAAAGATGGATATGAATTAATGTCAATGATATCTTTAGGAGTTGCTGAAGATAATACTCCACCTCAACCGCCTAGAAAACCTTTAGAAGATGTAATAACTTTTATAGATTAATAAATAAACTGTAGTAAAGCTAAAAGCTTACTACAGTTTTTGTTTTTTATTATATATTATATATTTGTCATTATTCCCCAGTATTAATATTATATTTTTTTACTTTTCTATAAAGAGTAGCGATTCCAATATTTAGAGCTTTAGCTACTTGTTTCATTTCTTGTGTATTACTACCGTATTTCTTTATAGCTTTTTCAATTTCTTCTTTTTCTAATTGCTCAACGGTTTTTATTTCTTCTTTATACATTTCATCTAGTTTATATGATATTAAATTTGACATACTGTTTATAAACTCACGTAAGTCTTGATCTTTAGATAAAATTTTATTTTTCTGTTCTTCTGTAAAAGCAGCTATTCCAAGAATTCCTAAATTATCATCTCCAAGTTTAATCGGAGTACAAATATCAGCAAGTTCTTTGCAATCTTTATTATGTATGCAGTCCTTGCAGCTGTGTTCAAGTTCACGATTAAATATATATGATTTACTACTACTTAATACATTAGAATAAACTGATTTATCAGAAATTTTTTCACCTATTCTACTTTCGAAAATTCCAGTTCCTGATATTCTGACTAAGTCTCTTGATACAACAGTCACATCCACATCAAGAACTGTAGAAATATTTTGACAAACATTTTGTATATAATTTGTAATATCAATTAATTTCAAGTTTGAACCTCCCAACATAGTTTATTTGAAAAGTTGTAGTTTATTAAAGTATATCACATTATTATTACTAATTTTAGGATAATAATTATTTTTAAAAATGTGAAAATTTACCATAAAAAGATCGCGCTTTATTGAATTATCATTTTGATAATGCTATAATATTATTATCAAAATGATAATTAGTTAATATATTATATTGGGGTGATTAAAATGAAATATGAAAATGCTTTAGATTTAATAGGTAGTACACCTATGATTTGTTTAAAAAATATTGGGTATGAAAATGTTTTTGTTAAACTTGAAAAATATAACCCTGGGGGAAGTATAAAGGATAGAATAGCATTATCTATGATAGAAGGAGCAGAAAAGAAAAATATCTTAAATAAAGATAGTGTATTAGTTGAAGCGACAAGTGGAAACACAGGTATAGGTCTTGCTATGGTTGGAAAATTAAAGGGATATAAGGTTGTTATAATAATGCCTGAAAGCATGAGTATAGAAAGAAGACAATTAGTTAAAGCTTTCGGGGCAGAACTAATTTTAACTAAGGGGTCTAAGGGGATGAATGGTTCTATAGAAAAGCTAGAAGAGTTATTAAGAAATAATAAAAATTATATAAATTTAGGTCAATTTGAAAATGAAGATAATCCTAGAATTCATTATGAAAAAACTGGCCCGGAAATATATGATGAAATACCAGATGTAGATATGATTATAGCTGGAATTGGTTCAGGTGGAACAATAAGTGGTATAGGAAAATTCTTGAAGGAAAAAAATAACAATGTGAAAGCAATCAGTATAGAACCAAAAGCATCACCACTAATTACTGAAAGTAAAGCGGGACCTCATAAAATTCAAGGAATAGGTGCTAATTTTATACCTAAAAACTATAATAAAGAAATAGTAGACGAAGTTTTAACTGTTAGTGATGAAGAAGCTTTTGGAGCTGTTAAATTAATTGCTAATAAACTTGGAATACTAGTTGGAATATCATCAGGAGCTAATATTTTTGGAGCTATAGAATTATCAAAAAAATATCCAAACAAAAAAATAGTTACCATTGCACCTGATGGAATAGATAAATATATGTCCATGGGCATATTTTAGAAAGGTTAAAGAAAATGTTTAAATATATAAATGAAGATTTAAAATATATAATAGATAATGATCCAGCTGCAAGAAATAAAATAGAAGTATTTTTACTTTATCCATCAATTCATGCGCTTTTAATATATAGAATATCGCATTTTTTTTATAAACATAAAAGGTTTTTCTTTGCAAGATTATTATCTCAATTTGGAAGATTTATAACTGGTATAGAAATACATCCTGGAGCTAAAATAGGATACGGTATTTTAATAGATCATGGCATGGGAGTAGTAATAGGTGAAACAGCTATAATTGGTAATAGGGTAACTATATATCAAGGTGCTACTATAGGAGCTACAGGGAATGAAAAAGAGTTTAAGAGACATCCTACTTTAGGTAATGATATTGTAGTAGGCTCTGGAGCTAAAATTTTAGGACCTGTAAGTATTGGAAATCATAGTAAAATAGGAGCTAACTCAGTAGTTATAAGTGATATGCCGGAATATTCAACAGCAGTTGGTATTCCTGCTAGAATAAAGCAAAGAAAACTTAGTGAAGATGAACTGGAGGAAATAGATAATGTAGTTTATTTTATATAGTAGTTTAAGGTTTAAAAAGAGGGATTTAAATTCCTCTTTTAATTATATTAAGCATCAATTTTATTAATAACTCATACATGGTTCAATATGTATGGTTATACTTTTACCATTTGTAAATTTTTTTAATTAAAACCTATAAATTATTTGCAATTTCATGATCTTCTAGAACACTTAAATTTTTATCTATTAAGATAGTTAAATTAACATATGCCATAGAGCTATGTTTTCTAGTTCTGAGTTGGCAGATATTTAATATATTTTTGTTTGCTTCTTCAAATCTATCTTTCAAAATAAAATCTCTTATATATTTTTACTACCAATTGATAATTACATGATAAGGGTTAAGGCTGTTAATATTAGCTAATTATTCTCGGTTGTTGTTATCAAATGAGAGTTAAATTTGTTATAGAACGTATAAGTATTTAAAGTATTTAAATTGGTTGTTTATTCTACTAATATGTGATAAACTTCTTTACACAAGATAACTTATCTTAAGGGAGATTAATAATGAAGGAAAAAATAATGAAATTTATGTATGGAAGATACGGTAATGATGAACTAAATCAATTTTTAGTGAAGTTAATATTTGTAAATTTAATATTATCTTTATTTGTAAGAAGTTCAAGATTTTTAAGCGATTTATTTTATTATTTAAGTATAATTTTATTAATTTTTATGTATTATCGTATGTTTTCTAAAAATTATAGCAAAAGATATTCAGAAAAAATGGCTTACCTAGAATATTCTAATAAGGTAAAAGTATATCTAGATAAAAATAATAAAGATAAATCACAAAGAAAAGAATTTCGTTTTTATAAATGTCCATCATGTAAGCAAAAGGTAAGAGTACCTAGAGGTAAGGGGAAAATATCTATCCATTGTCCTAAATGTGGTGTAGATTTTATTAAGAAAAGTTAAAAATATTATTTAAGACTCATTTATTCATAGTTTTTATGATTGAATGAGTTTTTTTATGAAAAAATTCTTGTATTATCAAAATGATAATGCTATAATTCTATTATCATTTTGATAACGATGAGTAATTATAAATGAGTAAATATATATTTACATAAAGGAGGACATATGAGTAATACATTTTTTTCACAATTTTTAATGATAACAAATATACATACTATAATTATGATTGCTTTATTAGTAGGATTATTTGTATTAGTAAATAAATTAAAAGGAAAAGTAAAATTTACAAATTTGATGATTATATCAATATTTTTAGGTTTAGGGCTTGGAATAATAATTCAACTTATAGCTAAATTTCCAAGTGATCCGTCGGAGATTTCATGGATAAAAGAAATTAGTTCTTGGTATGGTCTACTTGGAAATGGATTTATGGATTTATTAAAAATGATAGTGATGCCACTGGTATTAGTATCAATAATAAGAGTTATAATGAATATGAAAGAAGATAACTTAGGAAAGTTAACTTTTAAATCTATGGGGATGTTTTTCTTAACTACTGCTTTAGCAGCTACTATAGCAATAATAATTGGGACTATGTTTAACCTAGGATCAAATGTAGAAGCTGTAAATTCTAGCGAACAGATTAGAGAGATAACATCTCTACCGGATACTATAAGAGGATTATTACCATCTAATCCAATAAAAGCTATGGCTGATGGAAATACAGTGGCAGTTGTAATATTTGCCACGTTTATAGGATTAGCAATTAAAAGACTTAAAAAGAAATATTTAGAGATAGTAAAACCATTTATAGATTTAGTTGAAGCTTTTTATAAAATAATAGTTTCAGTTGCAATAACAGTAATTAAGATGATGCCTTATGCTATAATTCCACTTATGGCAAGCACTATTGCAAGTAGAGGGATTAAATCATTATTAGATGTTGTTGATTTTATACTAGCTTTATACTTGAGTGTTGCTGTTATGTTTATTATACATTTAATAATAGTTGCTTTGAGTGGAGTAAATCCTATAACTTATCTTAAGAATGTATCAAGAGCATTAATACTTGCATTTACATCTCGTTCTAGTTTAGGTACTTTACCTGTTACCGTAGAATGTTTAACGGATAAAATGAATGTAGATTCTGGGACAGCAAGCTTTGTTACTAGTTTAGGTTCTAATATGGGGATGAATGGATGTGCTGGAATATATCCAGCATTAGTAAGTGTTATGCTTGCAAATATGGCAAATATAGATATGAATTTTACATTTTATTCTATGTTAATAATTGTAATAACAATAAGCTCTCTAGGTATAGCGGGCATACCAGGAACTGCAACTATGGCAGTATCTGTTGTTATATCAGGTATTGGACTTGGTGAATATTTCCCTTTAGTTGGAGCTGTAATAGCTATAGATCCTATCCTAGACATGGCTCGTACAATGTTGAACGTAAATGGAACCATGGCTATTTCTATAGTTGTAGATAAATCTTTAAAAAATGATAAATTAGAAGTAGAAAAAATATCATAAAAACAGTTAATTTGTCAAGTTTTGTAACAAAAAATAACGTAGGCCATATAATATATTAAAACATGAATAAATATTATAAGGGGCTGATAGTATGGATGTTATATCAGATTTAGTTAGAGCTAGAGGTTACAAGAATATAAGTGGAGTTCAAGCTGAAATGATGATAAAAACACATGATAATATTTTAATATTAGATGTAAGAAGCCCAGAAGAATTTATGAGTGGACATATACCTAATGCTATAAATATACCTGTAGATGATATGAAGTATAATATGTCAACTTTGAATTATTATAGACAATCTGAAATAATTGTATATTGTGCCTCTGGTATTAGAAGTAAAAGTGCTTCAGATTTTTTAGTTAAAAATGGATTTTCTAAAGTTTATAATTTGAATGGAGGAATTCCGTATTATAAAGGTAAATTAGTGTAAATAAAAAAATAAGCACAAACATTAGATGTGCTTATTTTTTATTTTAACATTAGATTTTTAGCAATGGACGAAGTCATTGAATACGTGCAGGAAAGCTTTATTTCATTATCAATCCATCTTGGTTACAGAATATATATAATTTACCCTTAGATAGCCTTGGGAATCTTACTGAAGGATTTTGCTCTGGATAAAGTTTTACTATAAGAACTCTATCATATGTTACATATGCAACGAATGAAATATAATGTTCTTTTGTCATTTCATGATCTATCGTGACATAATAATCATTTTCTATTTCTTCAACCGTAATTTTATGGTTATCATCTAATAATTTATGAATCTCAGGTTTTAATTTTCTCCCACAACAAGAAATTTCAGCTTGTCCAGTACAAGTTGTTATATTGCCACAGTTTGGGCATACGTAAAATTTAATTCTTTTCATATTACCTCCATCAACCTCATTGGGTTGTAAGTCACCTATTAAAATTTTTTCAATATTTATATCAAATATATTAGAAAGCTTAGATAGAAGAGAGATATCGGGATAACCTAGACCTCTTTCCCACTTAGATATTGTTTTATCACTTATATTTAATTTATCTGCTACTTCTTTTTGAGTCATATTTTTTTCTTTACGTAGGTTCAATATTAATTTGCCTACTTTACTACAATCCATATTGTTCACCTCCATGCATTAAGAATATACTATATCAAATAATGTTTCAATCTACTTTTAGTAGAGTTTATAATATATATAATTTATGAAATAAATTTTAACTTATATACGAATTAATATAAAATTTTTTATGTTATAGTTATAAGTATATTAATTTTAGTATTAACCAAAGAAAAAATTAAAGAAATGTAAATTAAATAACTTTAGAATTTCTTAGATATATTGTTATAATGTTATTAAAACTTAAACATTGAGTTAGTATAAAATTAACTAGGAGGAATATAAAAATGAATTATGAAATACGAGGAAATGTAGTTCCTAGTGTTGAAATATCGCTTAGGAGAGGAGAGGAAATGTTTACTCAATCTGGAGGGATGTTTTGGCAGACTGAAGGAATACATATGGAAACTAATACTAGAGGTGGATTACTGAAAGGTATTGGTAGAATGTTTGCTGGTGAGTCATTATTTATGGCTACATATTCTGCAACTAGAGATGCTAAAATAGCATTTGCATCAACAGTGCCAGGAAGTATAATTCCCATAGATGTATCTAATGGCAACTTTATCATACAAAAAGGAGCTTTCTTAGCAGCAGAGTCTTCAGTTGAATTGAAAACAATTTTTAATAAAAAGTTAGGGACAGGATTTTTTGGTGGAGAAGGATTTATATTACAAGAATTAAAAGGTAGTGGTATAGCATTTTTAGAAGTAGATGGAGATGCAATTCAAATGGATTTAGGACCTGGTGAAGTTATTAAAATTGATACGGGAAATCTTGTTTGTTTTGAAAGAAGTATATCTTATGAAATAGAAACCATAAAAGGACTTAGTAATATATTCTTCGGTGGGGAAGGTTTATTTTTAACTAAGCTAACAGGACCAGGTAAAATAGTACTTCAAACAATGAACATGAATGAATTTGCAGCAAGAGTTGGAATGCATATACCAACATCTACAGATTAATGATTAAAAATTTAATAAAAAGACTAATAAGTATAGAACATCATTCTATTAAGTAGATAGTTTAGAAAATAAAAATTTGGACTAAACTCGACTAAATAGACTATTTATCATGTCTACTTAATAGGATTTAGTCCAAATAATTTATTATTTAAATTGGCTACTATAAAGGGAGCATATTTAACTATCCAAATTAATAGCTTTTAAACTTACTGTGGAATCTCTCCGTATATATCAATTAATTCCTGTTCAAATCCTACTGGATTGTTTATTGATTCATACATTGCTCTTGTTAATATATTTGCTTGGTCGTAAGTTGATGTCCAGGAGAATATACCTCCTAAGCAGTTATCGAGAGCATATTGAGCCTTTAAGAATATAGATAAATCATTATCAAAAGACATAGCGAATTGACCGCCTTGAACTAAATAAGGAACCTTAGCTGCATTATCAAATCTATATTCATAACCATTTTTATTTATAAAAGATTTTCTAAGTTCATCATAAGATTTTGTTACTGTTGCGCCAAGTCTGCCGTAGAAAGGAACACCTAAAAGAATTTTTTGTGAAGGCATTCCAGCATTTATTAAGTTATTAACGAATCTGTCTACACTATATCCAGGTAATGATAAATCTGAATCATATAAATTGGCCTGATGTTTTCTTCCTCTTTCTCCAGTCTCTCCTGCAGTAAAATCATAGCTCATTAAATTAAAGTGTGTCAAAAGTGGAGCTACATTTGCTACTTCTAAACTATTATTAATATAAGCACTATCTCCTGTACCTGCCACACTAATCCAAGTATCTGGTCCTAATACATCTCTTAATGCTGTAATTAAAAGAGTAAAGTTTTCTTTATCTTGTGGTCTTGATTTTATTCCAGCAGCACTACTTCCTGGATATTCCCAGTCTAAATCTATACCATCTAAGCCATAATCATTGATAAGATCCTGCGCATTTCGGGCAAAATTATATCTTGAAGATGGTGTAAGAGCTGCATCTGAAAATCCATCAGCTCCCCATCCGCCTATAGCGGCTATTACTTGTAGTGATGGTTTAACATCTCTTAAATTTAATAATTGATTTAAATAACCTGGTGATGGAACTCTTAAATCACCATTAGAATCAATTTCTACAAAGGCATAAATAACTGCATCTAAAAAACTTGGATCTACATTAGCAGGATTTCCAAGTACATATTCTGCTACTATAGGTTTTAAATTTGGACAATTAGGATTTTGAGTATCTGGTGGCAACTCTTTATCTACAGGAGGTCTGTTTAAATTTTTAGTTTTTGTAGACATTATATTGTTAGAACTAAGAGCCTTTTTAGTGTTATTCATTCTTTCTATACATTTTTTACTCTCATCTTCTACAAAACATAAGTACCAATCCATACAAGAGTATTTTTTATCACAATTTTTAACTCTTTTTAGTAACTCTTTGTGAGTTTTTGGTGGTGGTAAAATAACTGGCATTCCAGGCATCCAGTTTGCAGGTGTAACCACGTTATTCCTATCTACAGTTTGTAAAGAATCAATGATTCTAAGTATCTCAGGAATATTTCTTCCTGTAGAAAGTGGGTAGTATAATATGGTTCTCAATACTTGTTTATCGTCTATAATGAATACACTTCTTATTGTAGATGTACTACTCATAGGCTCCGAAATCATTCCATACTTTTTTGCTATCTTCATATCTCTATCTTCAATAACTGGAAATGGTATTTCTATTCCAGTAAGCTGTAAAATATTATATATCCATGCCAAATGAGAAGTATTACTATCAACACTAAGTCCGATTAGTTGAGTATTTCTTTTTTCGAATTCACAAGCATATTTAGCAAAACACATAAATTCAGTGGTGCATACAGGTGTAAAATCACCAGGGTGCGAAAAAAGAACAACCCATTTACCCACATAATCGGATAATTCTATCGTGCCAAATGTACTATTGGCTCTAAAATTAGGGGTCTTTTCTCCTAAGTTAGGAAGACATGCCATAAAAATCACCTCATTAAAATAATTATATATTAATTTATTTTATTAAATTTAGGCATATAATGTTACAATTAAGTATTTATAATACTTTGCAATAATTTTGTCATAAGAAAAAGCACAAATATAACTATTTTTTCTACAATTAATTATTATTATTAATTGCCAATTTTGTATAAGTTTGTTATCATATTAGATATAGTGCAATAATATATATAAAAGTTGAGGTGAGGGGCATGAAGAAAGTAATAAGAAAATTTAAAATTAAAACTATTAATAAGATTAAACATTTATTTAATATAATATATAAATTAATAAAGGTTACTATACAGTCAGCCATAATATGCTTTCCTATGACAATAGTTTTATTAGTATGGAATTCTTTATTTGGAGTAAATATAAGGTTAAGTTATTATATACAATTAGCGATTTTAGCAACTTTAGGAATTTCTTGTTTACTATCTATTTTTAATTGGAAACATATTATAGCTAAACCAGCTAAGGCGTCTAAAAAATCTGTTCCTACTGATACTAAGAAAAAGAGACAAAGGTCTATTAATAGAAATACAAGAAACATATCATAAAGTTAATAAAAGTAGAAATTGTTTATAATCCGCAAATTTATCTATTATATAAATTTGCGGTTTTTTAAATTCTTTTAAAACATATTATTTAAGTATAAGTAAAGTTTTAGGAGGCAAGTAATGATATTCACTGTTTTTAGTAAGAGTATAGTAGGTTATAAAAATAAAATAAAAAATAAATCTTCTCAAGATTATATAAAATATGAAATTTTAGAAGATAGTATAATATGTTCAATCGCAGATGGACATAGTGGTGAGTTTTTTACTCATAGTCATAAGGGATCAAAATATGCGTGTGAAGCAGCTATTGAAGTCTTAAAAAAATATATAACATATAATCTATATGATTTAGATACTTTTTTTAAAGAAAATAAAATTCAAAAAGAAATCTGTAATCTATGGAGGGAATTAGTGAAAGAAGACTTTATAAAAAACTCACCAAGGGTATATAAGCTAAATTATTTTAGATATGGTACTACGCTATTAACTGCAGTAGTAACTAATAAATATAGACTATTTCTAAAATTAGGTGATGGGGAAATATTAACAAATAAAAACAACATATTTAATAAAGAATTATATGTTCCACCAAAAAAATTAGTAGATTGTATGGCTGAAGAAGAAGCATATACTAAAATTGTATGGAAGTTGGAAGAAAATACCGATATAGGAGGAGATTCTATAATTTTATACTCTGATGGATATGAAAATAGTTTTTCATCCTATAAGTTTATGATAAAAGATTTAAAAGATACTTTAGACAAATATAACAAAAATATATTTACTAAATTAATCTTGGAAAAGAGCTATGAAAATTATTTGGCAAAGTTAAGTAAAGAAGGTAGTCATGATGATATAAGTATTATTTTTATAAATATATTGTAGAAAGTTATAATAATGTGATAACCTTTAATTGAGCTTTATGAGCTATATTGATAGTTAGTTTTAGTCAATGAAAAAAATGTATATATATGATATAATTAAAAAAGTTTTTATTAATATTGGTTGCAGGAAGGGAAGGGAAATGGATTTTAAGACATTTTATGATAAAGCTGTTGATTTAATATATGATAATAGACAAAAAATAGTCAAAGTTTCTTTGACAGTTTTATCCGTAATATTATTAATGATAGTTCTTTATTTTAGTAGTGATAATTTAAGTGTCAACAAAGAGGTAGAAGATTTGGTTACACATATAGAAAATAGGAATTATGATGAAGCTGAGAACTATTATGATGATTTATTGAAGAAATTTTCTGATTCAAAAATGGATAGATTCAATAAAAAAGCGTCAAAAAAATTATCTTCATTGCTTATGAATAGTGCGGATGCCTATATAAATAATAAAATTACAAAAGAACATTATATGGGACTTATTAATATGATTAACTCATTAAATACCATAAAAATTGACTCAAGTAGTTTGATTGACTTAGCTAAAAGAGTAGATGAAATGTATAAAGAAGAAAATTTATCTTATGAAAAGGCATCTTCTTATTTGCAAGTTACATCAACTTTAAGAGGTGTTAAGCAAGGTTTAGATGAATATAAGCAACATATAAAAGTACTTTATGAATCTAGAGAAGTTTATAAAGAGGCTACTAAGTACCAATCAATAAAAAAATATAATGAAGCAATAGATCATTATAACAAAGTAATTGAAGAAGATGAAAAGTATTACTCATTAGCCAAAAGTGCAAAAGAAGAGTGCATAAAATTAATGTATGATTATTATATGGGATATGCTAAAAATTTTGCTAATGAAGGAAAATATGAAGAAGCTGTAAAATACTTAGGATATTTAACACCATATTATGATGAAGAAGAAATAGAGGAGTTAATAGAAGAATATAATAAACATATTTCTGATTATACAATGAGCACAGATGATATTATAAGTTTAATATCGAGAAGAGGAAACTTAAATAAAAAGGATATAGAAATAGTATCATACTTGCAAACAATAAAGTCTCACAGATATTACTATGCAGAAGTACTTGAAGATGATAAAGTAATAAATGAAGTGTTGATTGATACTAAGAGCAAAAATATGTATTCATATAAGTCTGATAAAAAAGATTATGACTGTACTTATAGTGATGCATACTTTAAAATTGATGAGAATAGTGGAGAAATAGTTTTATCAATAGATAAAAAAGAAGGTAAAACCATACTAGAAAAAGAACTTACTAGTGATGAAAAGAAATATAAAAGTATTAAAGAATTAAATAGTGATGAAATTAAAAAATACAATAATAAAGAGTTAGAGAAGATGATAAAAAATAATGGTAATATTTATTATTATTTTTCAGTCAAAGCAGGATGGTTCAAGCCTAAAGAAGTATATATTGTAAATATATATAATAAAGAAATATATACATTAACTGAAAGTGGAGTTGAACTTTATTAAAATAATTTTACCAATTTGATTCTAATAAGGAGAAGAGAATGAATAAATTAAGAGGCATAAATTTAGTAATTACTATTTTAATAGCTATTTTATTTATATTCATTGGGTCTTTTTGTACTCAAATAAATAGTGATAAAATAGTTAAAAATACATTTATAAGAAATATTAATGTGGGAAATTTAACTAAGCAGGAAGCTAAAGTTATTTTGGGTAATGAAATTGCTATAGATACAATTTCATTTAAATATAGAGGTGATACTTGGAAGGTGGATCCTGATGAAATAGATACAGATTATGATATAGATAAAACAATAGAAAATGCATTTAATATTAATCGAAAAGGAAATGTATTCTCGAATATATTTACTACTATGAAATCATATTTAGGAATTAAAAATGATGTAAAGGTAGCTTTAGATTGTAATGATGTAAAAGTAAAAACTAAGCTAGAGGAAATAGCTGAAGAAATAAATGTTAAGATGGATAATGCTGATTTAGAATTTATAAACGGTCAACCTAATATAACAAAAGAGAAAACAGGTATAAAGCTAGACATAGAAGAGAGTATGATTCGCTTTAAAAAATCTCTTCAAAAAGGAATATTAGAAGATGACTTAGTAGTTATCAAAGTTGAGCCAGAAGTAAGAAGTGAAGATTTAAAAAATGTAGATACTTTATTAGGAACATATAGTACAAGTTTAAGAGACTCAAGTCCTGGAAGAGTTGAAAATATTAAAATTGCTACTGAAAGAACTAGTGGAGTATTACTAATGCCAGGAGAAGAGTTTTCATATAATGAACATACAGGAAAAAGAACTACTGAAAATGGATATAAAGATGCAACTGTAATAGTAAAGGGAGAAGCTATACAAGGTATAGGTGGGGGTGTATGTCAAGTTTCAACAACATTATATAACTCTGTATTATACTCGGGTCTTGAAATAGTGAAAGTCAAAAATCACTCTATTCCATCAAGCTATGTACAAAAAGGTAGAGACGCAGCTGTTACAGATGCTGGGATAGATTTTGTATTTAAAAACAATTATAGCCAACCAGTTTATATTAAAAATATTTTTATAAATAATACTGTAACTTGTCAAATTTATGGAAATAGCGACGATAAGAAAAATATTGAAATAACTACAAATGTTGATAAAGTGACTCCTTTTTCTGTAAAAAAAGAAAATGATTCAAGTTTAGAGGATGGTACAGAGAAAGTTATTGAACAAGGTAGAGAAGGTTATACAACATCAACATATAGAGTATATTATGATGAAAATGGAAATGAAATAAAAAGAGAAAAGGTTGCTACTTCATATTATCCACCAAGAAAAAAGGTAGTATCTGTAGGAGTTAAAAAAGAAGACATTATAGATGAATCAGTTGATACTGGAACAACTAATAGACCTCAAGGAAGTAATGGAGGAAGTAGTAATTCTACAGGAAATAGACCAGGAAATAGCGGAAGTAGTAATTCTACAGGAAATAGACCAGGAAATAGCGGAAGTAGTAGTTCTACAGGAAATAGACCAGGAAATAGCGGAAGTAGTGGCTCTACAGGAAATAGACCAGGCAATGGCGAAACTGGTGGATCTACAGATAATAAGCCAGGCAATGGCGAAACTGGTGGATCTACAGGTAATAAGCCAGGCAATGGCGAAACTGATGGCTCTACAGATAATAAGCCAGAGAATGGTGGAACTGAAAAACCATCTCAACCAGAAGATAATAATGTTTATTAATGTAAAAAACTACATAAAAATCAATACAATATATAAAAAGGTCTAAAAGTTTTAGACCTTTTTTATATAATATTATAGTTATAGTAACTTTAAAATTTTACAACTTAGAAAAGTATTGTAGAATTCAGCTTCAGTATAGATTTAAATTTCTTTTATATTTATATATTAAGGTAAAAATATTTAATATAGTCTCATCTTTATAATTAGATGTAACATATGATTGTT
>JARKUZ010000071.1 GCA_029851945.1 Terrisporobacter sp.
GTCCGGTACAGATATGAAAACTGTATCTAATAGATTAGGTCATACAGATATTAAAATAACAATGAATAGATACTCTCATGTATTAGAAGAGATGGATAGAAAAGCTAGTGATAATTTAAGCAAATTATTATTTAAGTAAATCGTTATTTAAGCTAATCACTGGTCTTGAAAAATTGTCAGTTTTTATTCCGAAAATTTTCCAATTTTTAAAAAATGTCAGTAAAACATCGATTTTTCGTCAGTTTTTTGTCAGTTTTTTAAAAAATGTCAGTTAAGTGTCAGTTAAATAAATACCAAATTATACTAATTAATATTGATAGAAACAAGTAATATAGCCAAAGTTATTATTTGGTACTATTATATATTGATTAAAAAGGTACTTATATTAACCCATAACATGTTGTAGGCTAGTATAAGTACCTTTTTAAAAAATAAAATTTACTATTTATTGTTCATCTGATTAGTATTTTGTAAGTTTATATTTTTGCCTGGAACTATAGTTGACACTGCATGTTTATAAATTAGATTTTGTTGTTTATTTTCTCCTTCTAATAATACTATATAACTATCAAATCCCTTAACATATCCTTTTACTTGTACACCATTCATTAGATATATAGTTACAGGAATTCTTTCTTTTCTAGCATTATTCAAAAACAAATCTTGTAGATTTAAAGCAGTATTTTTCATTAAACAATATCCTCCCGACTAAATTATATTTTAAAAATATTTCTATAAACAATTATATTATAATATTATACATTTTTTGTAATATTTTCAACATAGTTCATTATATCTTCTTTAAGTATTTCTTGATTATCATATTTTCCTAAATCAAACCATTTACTATCTTTATATCTTTTAAACCAAGTGATTTGCCTTTTTGCATATCTTCTGGAGTCTCTTTTGATAATTTCAATAGCTTCTTGTAAAGTATACTCACCTTCTATATACTTTACAATTTCTTTATATCCTATACCTTGCATAGATATTAAATCTTTAGTATAGCCCATATCTAGTAGATTCTTAACTTCATTAACTAAACCAGACTCCATCATAATATCTACTCTTTTGTTAATTCTATTGTAAAGTATTTCTCTATCTCTATTTAATACTATTATAATAGGTAAATAGTCCTCGTTATATCTTAAATCATTAGAAAAGTCTTGCATCTTCTTACCATCTAAACATACTTCCAAAGCTCTAATAACTCTTTTAGTATTATTTTTATGTATTCTATTTGCTGCATCACTATCTAATGATTTTAATTTTTCATGCATATGATCTATACCTTTTTCTTCTAATTCTTTTTCTAACTCTTTTCTTAACTTTGAATTACTATTAGATTTAGCAAAATCCATATTATATATTAAAGAATTAAGATATAAACCTGTACCACCTGTAACTAATATATTTTTTCCTATATCTGAAATTTGTCTAATATATTCTTTACTTCTTTTTTGAAATTCTGATACAGAAAAATTATAATCTGGTGTAACTTCATCTATCATATGATGAACGATGCCATCCATTTCTTCTTTAGTAACTTTTGCACTACCTATATCCATATATTTGTATATTTGCATAGAGTCAGCAGATATTATCTCTGCATTTAAATCCTTAGCAAGTTCTATTGATAAGGCCGTCTTACCAACGGCTGTAGGACCTGTAAGTATGATAAGTGGTATTTTTTTCATATTATTCCTTTCTTACATTATTCGTTTAAACATTTTCTCTATTTCTTTTTTTGATATTTCAACAATAGTTGGTCTACCATGAGGACATGTAAAAGGATTCTCACACTTTTCCATTTGAGCAAGAAGCTTTTTCATTTCTATTGTATGTATCTTATCATTTGCCTTAATAGCAGCTCTACATGCCATTGATGCAAATTTACTTACTTTTAAATCATAACTATTATTTAAATCTTCTATATTATCAATAATTTGGATTATAAATTTTTCAGATTCAGGAGTTCCAAATATAGTTGGTACGCCTCTTATCATAATGTGATTATTTCCAAATAGTTCAACTTCAAAACCAAATTTCAAGAACAAATCTAGATTTTTTTCTACTTTTAACATATCTATATTAGAAATTTCTAATACTATTGGATCTAGTAACATTTGCATGTCAATTTTATGACTTTTATATTTTTGCATATATTCTTCATATAAAACTTTTTCATGGGCAGCATGTTGATCTAATAAATACATTGAATTATTTTTTTCCAATACTATATATGTATTTAGGATACTTCCTACGACTTTAAATTCTGTAAGTGAAAATCTAGTTTCATCTTTGATAATATCATCTAGAATTTCTTGCTTATTACCACTAATTTGACTATTTAAAGTAGATAATTCATCAAATGTAAAAGACTTACTAACATCAATTACACCATCTATAAAAAATTCTCCTTTATTATTTTCCATAGGTTGAAGTTTTACATCACTAAAACTAGAGTTTTTATTATTATCTTGATTGCTATTTTTAGAATATTCTATTTCAGCATCTAAATTTTCTACAAAACTACTTTCTTTATTAGCTTCTTCTTTTTTATCTTCTTTTAAAGCATCTTTTAAAGATACAAATGTGTTTATACTAAACTTATCTTCTTTAATAGGCGTAGCCTTATTTTCTTCTGATTCGATAATAGTATCTAGAGTATCGTCTTTTTTTATCTTATATGATGCCTTACTTTCACTTATATTATCGTAAATATTACCTTTATTATACATATTTTTGCTGTCATAAGTTTCATACTTACCAATTAAAACTGAGTTTAATAATTTCTTTTTAAGTAAGTCTCTTATTTCTATATATAAATCTTTATCATTTTCAAATTTGATTTCCATTTTAGTTGGGTGTATATTTACATCTATATCAGATGGATTTATATCTATATGTAAAAAGCATACACCATGTTTATTAATAGGGATTATAGACTTATATGCTTCGCTTATTGCATCTAAAATAATTTTACTTTTTACAAATCTATTATTTATATAAATGTGTTGTAGATTTTTATTAGAACGATAAATATTATTATTTCCTATATATCCCCTTATGGTACAATACTTTCCATCTTCATTAAATTCTATTAAATTTTCTACAATTTCTTTCCCATATATACTTCTTATGACTGAAAGAAGCTTATTATCTCCAGGTGTATTCAACATTAACTTTCCATTATTTATATATTTAAACTGTATATGAGGATTACCAATAGCAAGTTTATTTATCAAGTCACTTATATTAATAGTTTCAGCATGAGTAGATTTTAAAAATTTTTGTCTTGCAGGAGTATTAAAGAATAAATCTTTTATTATAATAGTGGTACCATTTTTAGTTCCTACAGGTTCTTTTAAAATTTCATTTCCACCTTCTAAAACAACCTTAGTTCCTATTGGTTCATCTTTAGTTTTTGTTATCATTTCTAAACGAGATACTGAAGCTATAGAAGCTAAAGCTTCTCCCCTAAATCCTAAAGAATATAAATCATATAAATCATCTATTTTATTTATTTTACTTGTAGCATGTCTTAAAAATGATTTGTCAACTTCACTAGATAAAATCCCACTACCATTATCTGTTATTCTTATTTGTTTTTTTCCACCGTCTACTATATCTATAATAATTTGTGTGGCACCAGCATCAATAGAATTTTCAATTAATTCTTTAGTAACAGAAGAAGGTCTTTCGACTACTTCTCCTGCTGCTATTTTATTTATAGTTAAATCATCTAATATATTAATTTTATTTGACATATAATACCTCCAAAAAATTAGTTTTTGTTCTTAACTTTCTTTTGAAGATTAAATAAAGCATTCATAGCATCAAGTGGTGTCATACTTAATATATCCAATTCTTTTATTTCATTTATTATATTATTATCATTGACTATATCAAATGATATTTGGTCTACACTTACTGCTACTTCTTGATTTACATTATTATTTAATTTTTCAAATTCATCATTTAGTCTATCGTAATCTCTTTTAAGCTTCTTATATGTTTTATTAATACTTTCTTTTTCTAATTTTAAAGCTTCAAATTCATTTTTTAAATTACTTTCTTCAAGTCTTTTTAATTCTAATTCTATTTCAGATACAGTATTTTCTTTAACTGCACTTTTTTCCTCAGAATTAATTGTACCTTCATTAGAAATTACTTCATTTATATTTCCATTTATGGCGTAGCCATTGTGTACATGATTTTTTTCTAATTCTTTTAATATCTCTGAAGATCTATTTATAACCTCATTAGGAAGCTTAGCTAGCTTAGCAACATATATACCATAACTTTTATCTGCAGCTTGATCTATTATTTTTCTAAGAAAGATGATATTCTCCCCATCATCCTTTACTGCAATAGAATAATTTTTGACTTCTGCAAATTCATTTTCTAAATCTGTTAGTTCATGATAGTGAGTTGCAAATAAAGTTTTACACTTAATATTCTTTTCTATATATTCAACTATTGACCAGGCTAAACTTATACCATCATAAGTTGATGTACCTCTACCTATCTCATCTAATATTACTAAACTCTTATTAGTAGCGTTTTTTAATATATGAGATACCTCACTCATTTCCACCATGAAAGTTGATTGACCTTGTGATAGGTCATCACTAGCTCCAACTCTAGTAAAAATTCTATCACAGATTGGAATATTAGCATACTCCGCCGGAACGAAAGATCCCATATGAGCCATTAAAGTTATTATAGCTGTTTGTCTCATATAAGTAGATTTACCAGCCATATTTGGTCCTGTAATTATGTTAATTATATTTTCTCCAGTGTTTAAATAAGTATCATTTGGAACAAAATTTTCTTCTCCAACTATACTTTCAATTACTGGATGACGACCATTTTTTATATCTAATTTACTATTTTCATTTATAAGAGGCTTCACATAGTTATTTATATGAGCTACCGTAGCAAATGAAGTAAATACGTCTATATTAGCTATTATTTTAGCTACATTTTGTATTCTATCTATATTGTTATAAATAGTTTGTCTTATTTTAACAAATATATCATATTCAAGTACTTTAATTTTTTCTTCTGCATGAAGAATTTTATCTTCTATTTCTTTTAATTCTTCTGTAATAAATCTTTCTGCATTACTTAGAGTTTGCTTTCTTATGTATCTACCTTCTAAGTCTAAATTTGCCAAGTTTACCTTAGTTATTTCTATATAATAACCAAATACCTTATTAAACCCTATTTTTAAAGATTTAACACCGGTTTTTTCTCTTTCACGATTTTCTATTTCTTTTATCATGAAAGCTCCATTTTTAGAAATATTTCTAAGATCTTTTAATTCTTCGTTATAGCTAGATTTTATTATATTTCCATCTTTTATAGTAATACTAGGTTCTTCCATAATAGAATTATTTATTAGCTCATAAATATCTTTTAAATCTTCCATATTATCTATATATTTTTTTATTGTATTTCCATTGGAATAATTTATTCTTTCTCTTAAAAGCGGCAGCTTCTCTATAGAATTTCTTAAATTAATCATTTCTTTTGGGGTTACTTTTTCAAATGCAATTTTCCCACAAATTCTTTCTATGTCGTAGACATTTTTTAATATATCAATTAAATCTTCTCTTAGAGAAAAGTCGTTTTTTATTTCTTCTATAACGTCTAATCTTTCATCTATTCTTTTTTTATTTACTAAAGGTTCTTCCACATATTTTCTAAGAAGTCTCCCTCCCATAGCAGTAGAAGTTTTATCTAATACATGTAAAAGTGACCCTTTCTTTTTTGAACCTCTCATTGTTTGAGTAAGTTCCAGATTTATTCTTGTAAACATATCAAGTACCATATATTCCATTGGATTATATATGTTTATATGATTAATATTAGAGGTAATCTGTTTTTGCGTATTATAAATATAGTTAAGTAATATACATAAACTATTTTTGATTAAATTATCCTCATCAAATTTTAAACTACTCAAATAATCATCACTAAAATACTCATTTAATATGTTTATATTCAAATAATTCTCATCGAAATTTTCATTTATATATATGTTTCCTAAAGTTGCTATATTTTTTAAGTCCTCTTTGAAGCTTATATCATTTAATATAATTTCAGAAGGACTGACCTTTGCAATTTCTTCTATTATTTTATCTCTACCAATTAAAGTAGCATTAGTCTCTCCTGTACTTATGTCAACATATGATAAACCTATATTGTCATTATCTTTGTATAATGACATCAGATAATTATTCTTTTTATTTTCAAGTAAATTACCTTCTAGAACAGTACCAGGTGTTACAACCCTAATTACTTCTCGTTTTACTATCCCTTTGACACTTTGTGGATCTTCCATTTGTTCACCAACGGCAACCTTATATCCACTTTCTACTAATTTTGATATATATGAATTTGCTGCATGAAAAGGAATACCACACATTGGGGCTCTCTCTTCTAAGCCACAAGATTTTCCTGTTAAGGCTATTTCAAGAACCTTTGAAGCTACTATTGCATCTTCAAAGAACATTTCATAAAAGTCTCCAAGTCTAAAAAACAATATACAATCAGGATATTTATCCTTACATTCAAAATATTGTTTCATCATAGGAGTTAACTTTTGTCTATCAATTTCCATATTTCTACCTCCTTGTCTTTAGTTATTATATCATATAACACAATTTATATGTTAATATAAACAGTTCGTATATTGTTGTATAATATATTTTTTATAGCCGTAGGAAATAGCGTTAGCTTGATTATAAATTTCACTATTATATATTTTTTTGTATTTAATATATATAATAGTAAGATTTTTATTATAATATTATAATAATCATTAAACTTAGGAGGATTTATATTGAACAATATAAAAGGTAAATTTAAAAATTATATACCATATATAAATGGACATCAAGAAATGAAAAAATCAGCTGTTTTAATACCATTAGTAAAGATAGGTGATTCATACTCTATCTTATTTGAATTACGATCTAAAACTATGAAAACACAACCTGGAGAAATTTCATTTCCAGGAGGTAAAATCGAAGAAAAAGAAACACCTAAAGAAGCTTGTATAAGAGAAACTTGTGAAGAACTGGGAACCATAGAAAATAATATAGAAATTATTTCTCCTTTAGATATATATGTTTCTCCTTCAAATTTAATTATTCATCCTTATCTAGGTATCCTAAAAGATATAAATAATATACATATTAATAAGGACGAAGTAGATCATACTTTTCTTGTACCAATAGATTATTTATTAGATTATAAAGCTGATTATTACACTAATGATGTAAAAGTTATACCTAATAAAGATTTTCCATATGAAAAAATACCTCATAAGGAAAATTATAAGTTTGCTAAAGGTAACTATCCAGTGTGGTTTTATGAGTATAACAACTATGTAATTTGGGGTATAACAGCTAGAATTTTAGAAAATTTTTTAGCATTTATAAAAAATTAGTAAGTTAGTTAAGATTTTTCTTAACTAACTTGTTTTATTATATTAATTTTAATTCTTTAAACTTATATATTTATAGTAATTTATAAACAAGCCCCAGCATAAATTTATTCTAAGGGGGGGAATAAATAATGAAAAGTAGAAAATATAATAATATAATGAATTTTATTGGATTTATTTTTTTGATATATGCATCTTCTAAAGTAAATGAAATCGATAGTATTTTAAATTATGACAAAGTCAAGCCAGAATTTATGCCTGCTTCCTACTCACTTATCATCTGGAGTATAATATATACTTTATTATTCATTTGGATCATTAAAGGATTTATAGCTACTCCCAAAGAAAGCCTAATGTATAAAAAAGTAGGTCTTTGTTCTTCAATTTCTATGATATTTATGGGTATTACATTTATCATACCTATAAAACTTACACCTGTATTTATTATGATAACTTTAATATCTTCATTTATTGCATACTATAAAATAAGCTCTAGTTGCATATCTAAAATTTACATATTACCATTTTCTTTAATGTGCGGTTGGTTATCTATTACTGCTATTTATGATATTAGCTTGTTTTTAAAATTGATTGGTATTAATTCTTTTTTATGGATAGGCGAAGTTGGTTGGACAAGCATTGTTATAGTACTATTAACAATAACAACTATTTTATTTACTTTACTTAATAATGATGTAAATTTCCCTTTGATGTTTATATGGGGATATATAGCTATAGTAATAGAAAGTAATTCTAATATGATTATTCGAGTAAGCTTGGCAATGTGCATAATGTTAATAATTTGCATTTTATATAATTTATATATTCAAAGATTTAATTATACAGAATAAAATAATAAAAGGTGTAAAATTATATATTTTACACCTTTTATTATTATACTTCTTCTCCTAATAAAGAGAATTTAGTTGCTTCTGTAATTTTAACATTTCTAATTTTTCCTAATAAATCATCACTTGGATTTTTTACTGAGAAATTAACTAATTTATTTTGTCTAGTTCTTCCTGCAAATTTAGTATCATCTGTCTTACTTTTTCCTTCAATTAATACTTCAACTGTTTTTCCTTCATAGCTTTTGTTTATCTCAGCAAGTATTTCATTTACTTTAGATAATACTCTATTAAATCTTTCATGTTTAACATCTTCTGGAATTTGATCTTCCATTTTAGCTGCTGGAGTACCTTCTCTTTTTGAATATATGAAAGTGAAAGCATTATCATATCTTACTTTTTCTACAACATCTATAGTATCTAATAGATCATCTTCTGTTTCTCCAGGGAATCCTATCATAAGATCAGTTGAAAATGCTATATCAGGAATCTCTGCCTTAGCTTTTTCTATAATTCTTAAATAGTCTTCTTTAGAATAATGTCTGTTCATTTTTTTAAGAAGAGATGTACTACCACATTGTACAGGTAAGTGTAAGAATTCACAAACTTTATCACAGTCTCTCATAGCATATATAACTTCATCAGATATATCTTTCGGATGAGAAGTCATAAATCTTATTCTTTCTAATCCATCTATTTCATTTGTCATTCTAAGTAATTCAGCAAATGTTATAGGTTCCTCTAAAGTTTTACCATATGAATCAACATTTTGACCAAGTAATGTTACTTCTTTAGTTCCATTTGCAACTAAATCTTTTATTTCATTTATTATATCTTCTGGTTTTCTACTTCTTTCTCTACCTCTAGTATAAGGAACTATGCAGTATGTACAGAAATTATTACATCCATACATTATATTAACAAAGGCTTTTAGTTCGAATTTTCTACTACTTCTAAGACCTTCTACTACTTCTCCATCCACATCCCATACATCAACTAAAGTAGTATGAGTATCCATAGTTCTAGTTAATAATTCTGGGAATTTATATAAGTTATGTGTACCAAATACTAAGTCTACATGTTTATATTTAGATTTAATTTCTTTAACAACATGAGGTTGTTGCATCATACATCCACATACAGCTATTTTTAAATCTGGATTTTTTCTTTTTGCTAACTTTAAGTGACCTAGGTTACCATACACTTTAAGCTCTGCATTTTCTCTTACTGCACAAGTGTTATATATTATTAAATCACAGTCATTTGTCATTAAAGTAGGTTCATAGCCCATACTATCCAGCATTGCAGATAACTTTTCTGAATCATGTTCATTCATTTGACATCCAAAAGTAGTTATCATATATTTTGGTTTTCTTTTATTTATAGCAACAAATCTAGAGTTTTTTTCAGCAACTGCTTCAATAAATCTATTTTGTTCTTCTATCTTTTCAATAGGAACTTGAACTTGTTTTCTTTTTCCCATCTGTCTTCCTCCTTAGTAAATAATGCAAGGTATATTATATCATAAATTTTATAAAAAATACTAGATAAAAAGCACTAGGCAATAGACCTAGTGCTCTAAATAAATTCTGTACTAATTATGTATTTTTTAATCGTTTTTTCTATTTATACTAATCTATATTTTTTATACTAAGCTCTCTACATATTATTTCACATACTTTTCTAGTTGATTTTTCTACTATTTTAGTGCATTTGCTCTTATGCATATTGTTATCCCTATCTAGTCCTTGTGTAATTTTACCACAACATGATGCTCCAGCAAATTCTGCAAAAGAATCATGAAATTCTTTAGTTAACTCAAAACATTTATTAATTTTGGGGTCATTAGGTTCTCTTCTCCCAAAGAAATACCCTAGACACATAGTAGATCCAGCCAACGCTCCACAAATGCAATATGCTTTTCCAAGTCCCCAAGGAAAACCAGAAGCCATGGCTATTACATCATCTGACAAATCTAACTCAAAATTTTTCCTAATTGAGTAAATTACTGATTCGGAACATGCTAGCCCATTATTAAAAATATAACTTGCATCTTCTACTGCTTTATTTATACTAATTTCCCTTACCATTTTATATTCCCCCTAATATTAAATACTTTTCTACATAAATTATACATAAAGAAATTAATATTAGAAATACTAAAATATTATATATTTAGTGAGGGTTAATTATGTTAGTAATATTTATTAGAAGTATAATACTTTATATTGCAGTTTTAATTTCTTTAAGAGTAATGGGTAAAGGTGAAATTGCAGAAATGAACTGTTTTGACTTAGTTATAACTTTACTAATAGCAGAAGTTGCTTCTACACCTATGGAAAATAATGATATCCCTATGATATATGGTATAGCATCTCTAACTGGACTTGTATTTATGCAAACTTTGATTTCTTTTCTTAGTATTAAATTTAGAAAATTAGGAAGAGTTTTATCTGGTAAACCATCTATATTAATAAATAAAGGTAAAATTGATTATAGAGAATTAAAAAAAGAAAAAATTACAATAACTGAACTTTTAGAACAACTTAGAGTTCAAGGTCATTTCAATATAAAATATATACAATATGCTATATTAGAAACCGACGGTAATTTAAGTATTGTTCCCTCTACTACTTATAAAAGTACACCAGATGTTGAATATAATCATTTACCCATATCTCTTATTATGGATGGTAAAATAATAAAAGAAAATTTAAAACTTTTGGACAAAGATAAAAAATGGTTAATGAATAATTTAAAATCACAAAATATAAAAGATCCTAAAGAAGTTCTAATATGTATATTAGATGAATATGATAAGTTTTTTATTCAAAAAAAAGAGGATTGAGGGGATTTAATTTGAAATCTACTATTTATGTTTTTATTTGGACTATACTATTTATCGTATTAAGTATATTTTGTCATGCTAAGGTTGAAGAACTTTCTACTTACTACACAGGTAAAGTTAATACTATAGAAATTAGTATAAAAGAAGATAATTGGGATATAGCCGCCTTGAAATTAGATGATTTATCCAAATCTTTCGAAAATGAAAAAAATACATGGTATAAATTAATAAATCATGGTTATTTTAATGAAATTTTTTTATCTATTGAAGTTTTAGATAAAAGCATAGATTTAAAAGATAAAATGATTACTTTACAAGAATTAGAAAGAATAAAAATGATATTAAATAACTTAGAAGAAGATGAAAAATGTGATTTTAATCGTATTTTCTAATATTATAAGCTAAATATATTTGAGCAACGGGATTGAGCAAGCGAAATCCGTTGGCGATATGAGCAAAGCGAATTTTAGCTTTTGATTTTGAATAAACAAATATATTTTAAAAACCATACCTTTGAAATAATATTTTTACTTAATAGGTATGGTTTTTTGAATTTGTTTTATTATTAATAAACAATTTATAATTATAATATTCTACTAGGAATAATTTATATTTGTATTGTGCTAGTATCTATAAAATCATACTTTAACTTTGATCTTTTTAAATCTTCTATTAATCTAAACAAAGCTTGATCTTTTTTCTTTGCTTCAATCATAATATCAAAATCTCTATCTATTCTGTCTTTTGCTAAATTTAAAAAATTAATAAAATCATTACAATCAATATAATCTGCATGTTTTCTATCTAAATTTCCTTCTTTAGGAGTAGAAAAATGAATTTTAGGAGGTAAATTTTCTTTATTCCATGTATTAAAAATTCTCTGTATCAAATCACCTATTTGTTCATTGTTATTTTTGCAGTTATGATGATGTACATCTAATACCATAGGAAGATTCACTCTTTCACATATATCTAAAACATCCTTTGCTGTAAATACTTTATCATCATTTTCTAATATTAATCTTTCTTTTATCCTTTTGGGAAATTGCTCTATATTATAAACAAACCTTTCTATACTTTTATCTTTTCCATCTGCTGAACTTCCTATATGAATAACAAGTTTTCCTTCTTTATAATCCATTAGCTCAAATAAATCTACTGCATGATTTAAATTTCTTATAGTATCCTTAACCACTTTGTCTTTTACACTATTTATTACATTAAACTGATCAGGATGAAAATCTACCCTCATATTAGATGATTTTATAATATCTCCTATTCTGTGCAATTCTTTTTTAAAATATTTTTCATACTCCCAATATACTTGTGGATGAGTAGAAAGAGGTATAAGTTTAGAAGTTAATCTATAAAAATGAATATTATTTTCTATGTTATATTTTAGAATTTTTTCTAATCCATCTAAATTTGAAAAAGTTACAGATTTAAGTTTTTTTAATCCTTCTTCTTCATTTTTTAATTTGCAATAGTTCGTGTAAGTTACAGTACTAGAAGTAGTAACATTTTTTAAATTTAAAGCAATTGCCACATATCCTAATCTTATTATCATTTTTTTCTCCTTAAGTATTATTTAAATTTATTTTTTCATATATGATTAATACTATTCTTAATAAATAATAAGAATTTGACCAAGATAATATTAATAAGTATTAGATTTAGTATATTTGAATGATAATACTTAATATGGTACAATTTCTTTAAAAGAAAACAATATTAGTTATATATTAATCTTACATAAAGGAGTGAAATTAGTGGAATTAGAAAAAGATTATATTTTAAGAATGATAAAAGATTTAACAAAATCTATTTCTTATATAATTCTTGGCAAAAGTGAAATAGAATATGATTTGCCTAAAGAAAATGAGTATTCAAGATCAGATTATTTATATATTAAAATAGTTGAACTTGCAAACTGTGGTAAAATTAATGAAGCTGAAGATATGCTATTTAGAGAAATCGATACTTCTAATATGAGAGAATTTGAAATGGCTATAGCTTTTTATTTATACTTAAACGATTTTGATGATAATTATTTAGAAGAGAATAATTATTGTAGAGATGAGATTAGTGAAGGTATAAAATCTATATGTAAAGAGTTCGGTGTATCTAGCATGGTTGATTTTTTATTTTAAAACTTTAGCATGGATAAATATTACTGGCATTCCAAATATCAGACTTATAAATCTATCTATCATGTTTAATTCCGTTGGAATTCCGGGAGAAAGTATATCTTTAATAATAAATATAAACAGTATATTAAATTATAACTATAATATACAAAAGAGCTTAGTTAATCTAAGCTCTTTTTATATAATAGTATTAAACTAACTATTTACATATTTTTTAATGAATATTTCCAAATAAATTATATCTCTAAAAATTATCTCAATAAATCTAAAATTTCTTCATCGGATAGGTTCTTTAATATACTTCCATCAGATAAATTTCCATCAATCATGTCATCTATCAATTTCTTTTTAGTTTCTTGAAGGGCTACTATTTTTTCTTCAATAGTTCCTTTTGCAATTAATTTTATTACTTCAACTACTTGTTTTTGTCCATATCTATGTGCTCTATCACTAGCTTGATTTTCTACAGAAGGATTCCACCATGGATCAAAATGGATTACAGTATTTGCAGATGTTAAATTAAGCCCAGTTCCTCCTGCTTTAAGAGATATTAAAAATACTCTTATTTCTTCACTTTCGTTGAAATCATCTACTAATTTGATTCTATCTTCTGATTTTGTAGAACCATCTAGATAATAATATTTTATATTATTTTTATCTAGCTTCTTGCCTATATTTTTTAGTACTGTAGTAAATTGAGAAAAAACTAAAATTTTATTATTTTCCTCTGTATATTCTTTTATAATTTCTAAACAAGCTTCTGTCTTGGCACTCTTTCCTTTATACCCTTCTATGACAACACTTGGATCTAGGCAAAGTTGTCTTAACTTCGTTAAATAAGAAAATACAGTTATTTTATTTTTTATATCTTTCTTCTCTTTTAACTTTTGTTTTACATCTTCAACATAAATTCCATAAACATTCTTTTGTGATTTTCCCATTTCTACTAAAAACTGTCTTTCTATTTTATCTGGAAGCTCTTTAATAACTTGCTTCTTAGTTCTTCTCAAAATAAAAGGTCTAATCATTCTTTTTAAATTTTCTATTTGTGTTTCATCTTTTATAAAAACTGCATTAAATTTAGTTAGATTATATAAATATCCTGGCATAATAAAATCAAAAATAGACCAGAGTTCTAATAAATTATTTTCTATAGGTGTACCAGTTAGAGCAAATTTATTTTTTGCATGTATAGCCTTTACTGCATCAGTACTAGCTGCTAAAGGATTTTTAATATTTTGAGCCTCATCTATTATACAGTAATCAAAATTTATTTTTTCATACTTTTCTAAGTCATTTCTAAGAGATCCATAAGTAGTAAGCACTACATCATAGTCCTCAATATTTTTAATTACAGTAGTCCTATCTTTTTTAAGGCCATGAGCTATTCCAACTTTTATCGTAGGTGCAAACTTTTCGAATTCATTCTTCCAATTATGAATTAATGAAGTTGGTGTTATAATAAGACTTCTCTTATTTTTTTTAGTTAATAAAAAGCTTATCGTTTGAATAGTTTTTCCAAGACCCATTTCGTCTGCTAAAATACCACCAAAACCTAAGTGGTCTAAAGTCTCAAACCAATTTAAAGAACTTATTTGATAATCTCTTAATTCTGCTTTTAATTCTTTTGGAACTTCAACTTCTAGTTTATCAATGTTTTTAAATCGTTCTACTATATTTTTAGTATTTTCCATACCGTCTATAAACGGTATTTTCTTTTCAGTTAATAAATCATCTATAAACAAAGCTTTACTTGAATGAATCTTCATATTCTTTATATTATCTGTAAAGCCTAAACTTTCCATAAGTTTAAATAATTCCCTAGTCTCTGCATCTTCTAAATTGACAAAATTACCATTTCTTAATTTATAAAATTTTTTCTTAATCTTAAAAGCATTAACTATATTTTTATATTCTTCTTCATCAACACCTTCTATCTTAAAATTAAAATCAAGATAATGATTTATTTCTTCACCTAAATTAACTCTAAATGCTGAGGATGTATAAATTTTTCTTTCTTTTAATCTATCAGAATAATAAACTTCACCTATATATTTTAAACGATTAATTTCTTTGCTTAAAAAGTCATAAAGTTGATTATCATTTCCTTTAAATATATATTTATTATTTTCCTCTTCAAAATAATTAGTATATAATCTGTAAATAGCCTCTTGCTCTTTATGAACATCTCTTATTACAAACTTTCCTTCATCTTCTCCTTCATAATAAAATTTGAGATTACAAGTTATTTTACTATCTTCTAAATCAAAATAATATTTTATTTTCAAATCTCTTGAAGTATTTTCTTCTATTCTATCATCAATAGATACTATTTCACATATATCCTCAACTTTTGGTATTATATCTGTAAGTACCCCAGTAACTTCATTTTTTTCAAATGATATTTCTTTAAACTCATTTAAAACAGAAAATAGCTTTTTATAGTAAATCCCATTTTCACTAGTTAAGAGGTAAATATCCCCCTTATAAAATACAACATCTCCTTTTGCAGATAAAGGATACGGAAGTGGCTCTTTGCTTTTGAGCAAGACGTCTTTATCATTCATCTCTAAATCTATTTTTATAGGTAATTGTCCACTAATTACTCTTGGATTATGATACATATTCCTAAACTTGAAGTCAAAATCTCTATATTGTAAAGCTTCAAATAATCTTCTAACACTAGATCCTTTTACACTCATACATCTAGCATCTTTTGTAAAAGCATTATGTGAAAGGCTCAGTCCATACTCTTCTATCATTTCAACTATTTTTCCATCTTCATCGTCAAAATAATTATTTATAGTGTTATAAGAAAAATCTACACCATAAATTATATCTTTTGAATTTATTCTAGCAAAAGCAAAATCTCTTAAATTTTTCATTACATACATTTTATCTATTCCTATTTTAAAATCACAACTTAAAGTAGAGTCTCCAACAAACTCTACCCTTACATCTAAATCCACTTTTTCCTTAGGTTTACTTTTAAAATAGTCTAGTAAATCTTTGTTTATAAAACTTTTACTTCTTTTAATTTTATTATTATTTTTTACAAAAACTGTTGTTTGTTTTAAATTACTTATTACATCAGATTTTAATAAATTTATAACATACAAAGTAGCAGATACCATATGTTTACAAATTGCTATTTGACCAGCTTTACTTCTTTTTATACAATCTTCACATTCACACAAAGCACTTATAACTTCTTTATTTTCTAAATCTATTTTTATAGTAGAAGCATAAGATTTATTTTGACTTTCGGATGCTACTTGAGCATCTATAGTTAAAATTCTTTTTTCATTTGTATATCTTACTTCCTCTACATAACCCTCTTTATAATTTTCACTACCTCTTTTATATCTTCTTGAGTCTGTATTATTAATTAATATATCATTTACAACTTTAAAGTCCATTACATCACCTGCTTTTTTAGCTTATAAGATTTATTATATAACTGTTGAATATTTACTTCAATGTTTAAAATGTGTTAATCCCTTTAAAAATTATTATGACTATTAAAATAAATTATTGAAATAATAAAATATATAATGCTTAAAAGGAGTGATAAATATGGCTAATGAAGATACCATTGGACTTTTAAAAGAATGTGATGCTGGAGTTAAGATAGGAATTGAAAGTGTTGAAATGGTCTTAGATAAAGTAAATGACAACCAACTTTTTTCTATATTAGAAAAATACCTAGATGATAATAAAAAATTAGAAAATAAAATCAATTTCTAGATATTTAAATCAATATTCTTCTGCTATGGAAGATATCAAAGGATTATGTTATGATTTGGTCGAAATCCAAGAAAAATTCGCAAAAGATTTAAGAAAATTTTTATAAACTTCTATCAAAAAGAGCAAATATATATGGCTTGCTCTTTTTGATAGAATTATATTATTATATTAAAAATCAAAAATTTTTGTGGTAATTTTTATAAAAACACAATAGAATATAATATAGGAATACTAAATAATATCTTATCAATAAGATCGGGATAAGGTATTATTAAATATGTTTTCTCCGTTTTATACAATAAACGGTGTGGTGACTCATGGAGAATCATTAAAACATATATACACAAAAAATCCTCACTTTGTTGAGGATTTTCGTTTTTAGTAGTGTATTTATTATTATTATTTGGGGAAAAATATAAAAATAATTTTAATACATACGGAGGCATTATGAGAGTTCCAAAACATATAGGAGTAATCCCAGACGGAAATAGACGTTGGGCATCAAATAACAATTTAAATAAAGAAGAAGGCTACAAACATGGTATAAATCCAGGATTAGAAGTGTTTAAACTTTGTCAAAAAGAAGGAATAGAAGAAGTAACATTCTATGGATATACTGTAGATAATACTAAGCGCCCTGTAATACAAAAAGAAGCCTTTATTAAGGCTTGTGTAGAATCAGTTATGCTTTTGACTAAAGAAGATTGTGAAATTTTAGTAGTTGGAGATACATCAACTCATACATTTCCTGCAGAGTTACTTCCATTTACAAGAGAAAGAATAAAATGTGGTAACGGTGGAATTAAAGTAAACTTTTTAATTCATTATGGATGGGGATGGGATTTAGGATTCAGGAAAGAATATTGTCCCATTGGAAAACATATAGATACAAAACTTAAATCAAAAGATATCTCTAGGATTAACTTAATTATAAGATGGGGTGGCAGAAGAAGATTAAGTGGATTTTTACCAGTTCAATCTGTTTATGCTGATTTTTATGTAGTAGATAATATGTGGCCAGATTTTAAGCCACAAGATTTTTATGACGCTCTTAAGTGGTATGATAAACAAGATGTAACTCTTGGTGGATAAAATATATTTATTCAAGGAAATGCTATATTATGAGTTAAAATAAATTATAAAAAGAAGTGATTTATTAATTAAAGCACTTCTTTTTATTTATATATAACGTAAATTTTCATTGTTTTTTAGCATAATTTTTAATTATAAATCTATATAACATATTTGGAAGTTATATTTTTCATTTCTTCTTCATTTGTAGCAAGCCAAGTATAAAAGTCAGTATCACTATTTACCACCATTTGACCTACTTCAAATAATAATTTTGGTAAATTACAAGCTTTATAATCGCCTAAAGATTTCCCAAGTCTTGTCTTTCCTAATTCAAAATCGCCATCAACAAATAATTCAAAAGCATCAGTAAGTTCACCATCTACTTTTTTCTTTTTACCAGTAAGTCCTATTGCTCCTATTTGATGAACTCCACATGAGTTCGCACATCCTGATATATAAATTCTAGGCATTGCATTTAATATTGATTCATCATCATTACAATTTTCTCTAAAATAAGTTATTATGTCATGAAGCATTTTTTGGCTATTTTGTATACCCATTTGACAAATTGGAACTCCTATACAAGATACACTCTTTTCTATAGATGTACATCCACCAAAAGGTTTACTTAACTCTAACATTCTTTCAGCTTCATCACCCTCAAGGTTTATTATATAAATTCCTTCTGTCATAGCAAGCCTAATAGAAGCATGCTTTGTTTTATCTAATTCTTCAAGTAATTTCTCTAAATCTGATAATTTAAATTGACCTCCAATTGGATGAATATAAACACTATAGTGACCTTTTTGTTTTTGAGGAAAAAGCCTACAATCTTTTATGTTAGTTTCTACCCCTTCATCAGTTGGATAGTTTATAGGTTCTAGATTTAAGTCTAAATTTCCATTTGCTTTTTCTTTTAAAACATATTCTTTAAATTGTTTTATAAACTCTTCTTCGCCAAGTCTATATACAATATATCTAATTCTAGCTTTATTTTTATTATTATAGTCACCTTCAGCCATAAAAAGTTTTGTCAATCCTTCTACATAATATAAAACTTCACTCGGCTCAATTAGTTCATCTAATTCAAGAGATACATTAGGATTTTTACCAAGGCCACCACCTACAAATACTTTAAAATAAGGTTTATTATCTTTCATAGTAGCTACAAACCCCAAATCTTGAACACTGCAGTGTGCAGCATCTTTATCACAAGAGGAGAACGATACTTTTAATTTCCTTGGTAAGTGATAAGTAGTTATTTTACTCATAAAATAATTATCTGTTTCAATAGCGTAAGGTGTAACATCAAAGGCTTCATCAGGATCAACTCCAGAAAGCGGTGATAATCCAACATTTCTAGGAAAGTTTCCACCTCCACCTCTTGTAAATATGTTATTTTTTATTCCCTCTTCCATAATATTACATAAAGCATCCACATCTAAATCATGTAATTGTATTGCTTGTCTAGTCGTAAAATGAATACCAGGTAAATTATGTTTCTTAGCCAAATTGTATATAGTATGTAATTGATTTTTTGATACTACACCTGATGAAACCCTAAGTCTTATCATAAAAGATTTTTGATCTCTTTGTGCATAAACTCCATATCCACCAGATATTCCTTTATACTCCATTTTAGATTTATCACCGCTTAATAATTTTAAACATTCTTCTTTAAAAACAGGAATCTCACTTAAAAATAATTCTTTTGTACTTTGCAAATTATCCATATTAACACCTCTAAAAAATATATTTTATATATTGTTTGCAATAAATTAGAATTATATTAATTAATTATATTGTATCTACATCATTTTCTTCATAGCTTATCCAATCACTGAAACTTCCTGTATAAAGTTTGTGGTCTATATCAGCTTCAGTTAAAGCTAAGCTTACTGGAGAGGCAGTTATTCCAGAACCACAATATATTATAACTTCCTTAAAATCTTTCAATTTATTAAAATGTTCTTCTAAAGATTTTTCACTTTTTATAGTTAGTCTATCTTCATTTTTATTTAATATATCCATCCAGAAATAATTTAAGGCACCTGGTATATGACCTGATTTTTTATCTACTGGTTCAAATTCACCTGCGTATCTTATATTTTCTCTACAATCAACTATAGCAATATTTTCTTTGTTAACTCTTTCCCTCACATATTCCATATTAACTCTCATATTTTCATTAGGATTCACTTCAAATTTTCCTTTTTTTACTTCAGTTTTTTCAGAATTAGTCTCTCCACCTATTTCTGCAAAAACATTTATTCCTCCATTTAATACGTATACTTTGTCATGTCCTAAGTATTTTAATATCCACCAAAATCTAGCTGGTCCTGATAAATCACCTTCATCATAAGCTACAACTATAGAATCATTACTTATTCCTATATTTTCAAAAGTAATTTTTAGCTCCTCAACGTTTGGAAGTGGGTGTCTACCCCCATGTTCTTTGACTGGTGCTGATAATTCAGTTTCTATATCTATTCTTACAGCACCTTTTATATGAGATTCTTCATAACTTCTTTTCCCATATTCTTTATCCATTAAACTAAATCTACAATCTACTAAAACGAGTTTTTCATTTTGCAAATTTTCCTTGAGCCATTTTGGTGTCACTATGTTTTTCATATCACTCTCTCCTAAAATATATTTCTAAAAGTTATACTTTTAATTGATAAATCCATTATACTATAAGGAATTATTCAATGATAAATTTTTTCTAATTTATCTCAAATAATTATTTATAATTTTATAATAATATCTCATTTTTTCTACTTTGTAGTATATCTTGATTTTTATAATTAAAACTATTATATTTTCTAACTATATATTTATTAATTTAAATAAAATAACTCACAATAAAAAACTGCTAATTTCTTAGCAGTTTTTTCATTATTACTTGTCAGTTTTATTATGTCTTTTTAAAAGTTCTCTTTCTCCCATTTCAATTTCCATCTTCATTTGATTTAGTGCAGTTTTTGCATTAGAATCTATAGCTTTATTTGACATAAAACCCCTCCTAAATGTTTTATTTATATTATCCCATAAGGAGATATAATATATCCCATTAATCTAAATATACTCTTTCGTAAAGTTACGTAAATTCACATTTTTTTAAAGTTTACTATTATAAACTTCATATTTCGAACATATTATACTATAAATTTCAACCTTTTTATTTTCAATCTAGTTTTTTAAATAAACTTATTATAAATGGTTCATTTATAATAAGGAAAGTAAATCTACTATAGGTTACATTATTTCTACTACAGTAATCCCACTAGCTTTTTTATATATTCTTATTATTTTCCCTAAATTTTTATCTTATAAAGTCAAATTCCTTATGCTTAAAAAGTTATTAAAATTTAAGAAGTTATTAGTTTTAAATCTGTAAGTAAAATTCCATGTTTAAGATTACAAAAGACACTATACTGGCAAATAAAAGATCCCCTTAAAAATGCTGTAGTATCATTTATAAATTTAATTTTGTTATATAATGAGATTCTAACTAATATAGTTTCATCCATTAGGTTAATATTCTTATAAATGCCCAGGCAATAACTGTAATCTCTAAAGTATTACTATCATCTGATATAATATCTAAAAATCTATAATCTAATATTAGTAATAAAAATAATAATAACTATTTAATTTTATTAAATTTAAAGTATTCATAATATCTCCTTCATAATATCTATTTAAAATATAGATTTGATAACTAATCGATTTATAACTAATTATATTTTGATATGTTGTTAACTACTTTTTTGTATAGTTAAATATTTATTATTTTAAATTATCTATTAATTTATATATTCATATAATACCATTTATAATTTGCCACTTGGAGATTTACAAATTCTTTTTTTAGAATATACTTGAACCTTTTTATTAAAGAATTTAAACTCTTTTTACCTATTTTATTTTTCACTATGCCGTATTTTATTTTTATAAACTTATAATCTAGATATACATAAATTTGGACTTTATAAACTTTTCTATATATTTTATAAAATGTCTTTTTACTTGATTCTTCATATCTACTAACTCTAAGTTTATGTGAACTCATACATAATAATCTTTCTTGTCATTTTCAAACTCAGCTTTATATATAATTAATCTTGTATGTATTTCCTTGGCAATAGCAGTTTTGATTCCCATTTTCTTTTTTTCTATTACATAAGGATTTATTTTTCACTTTCTAAGAATTTTATAACTCCACACTCACCTATTTTTCTGTGAATACTCTTTGAATTAGATATTGTTCTCGAAGAGCCTTTCATTTAATTTCATTTAGTATTAAGTATTTGCATTCATCTAATTTTTTCATACATTCTTTTGAATATTTCATAGATTTTTCAACTTGATTTTTAGTTATAGTCACTGACTTTGTAATCAGTTTATCAAATTTTGTTTAATTCCAATATTATTAACAAATATTTCAAATTTATTTTGTACAATTATATAATGCATAACTTATCTCCTAACGTTCTTAATCTTATTCATTATACATTTTTATATATCAAAACCCATTAAATTTAGCTCCTTTTGTCCTGTTATCTGTAAAAAATCAAAAAAAAGATAATTTTTTGTCTTTATTTAAAGTTTTTAGTAAAACTCTACTGATATTATTTATAGGATATGTTATATTAAAAAATAAAAATTTCTGATTTTGATATAAATCTGCCAATTTAATTCTGGATATAAAAATCATCAAACTGTAAGTAAACGTTATGTTTTTCCCAATATGTAAGTTTTTATTTCTCTACAAAAAGAATTTAGGGTAACTCCTAGCAAATATTAAAAATAATAATTAAATATTAGCAATTTAAAAATTTATTTTTATAAAGCTAATAATATTTATATAGAAGTAATTAGTTGGCATATTGAAAATTGTCTAATATTATTGAAGATAATGAATTTATTAAAGAAAAGTGTTATGTTGGAATTCCAACCATTATTGATGAAGATTTTAATTATTTCGATTGGAGAGACCCTATTTCAAGTATGTTTTATGATTGCGAGATTGGGCAAGCAAGTTACGATTAACCTGAGATGATAATTCCTGAGAGATTATAACTTAAAAACAATATAAAATCAATAACGGAAAAATAGATTACATGTTTGATAGTAATTTAAATATATATGATACTGAAGATAAAAGATTATTACTTTATACATCTTGTACAAGAGCTCTACATGTATTGAATATACATTATTTAGGAGAAATTGCATCTTTATTAAATAATAAATTTTAATTAATACCTATAGATAAATTTTTACAAAATAACTGATTTAGTAAAATAAATAATTTACGTTCTAATAACTTTATTAATTAAGATAGCATCAATGAAAGAAGGACTATAGATGTTTGTGTAAAAACAAGCTTACCTACAGTCCATAAATCAAATATAAAATTATGTATACTATTTTCTCTTTATATTCTTAATAGTAAAAATTAAAATCAGCTTCTACACAAAACTGACCTCTACTTAACAAACCTCCAAAAGATATTGTTATGTAATTCATTTGAGAATCTAGAACTTTATTTATTATAATTTTATAACCATCTACGTCATATAAGTTATCATTTGAATTTGGATCATCTAGTTCTAGGTCTAACTTAGCTTCTGTAGTCATAGTTATACATCTAGTAAGTATTCTTATACAATCTTTATCACTATTTGCTATTAATTTATCTAGTTCTCTCTTTGCTTCTGGTGTTATAAGTATATTCATCTCTTCCATAATTGTCTCTCCTAGTTAATTGTTATTTCATTCATTTTATCACAGTAATATATTACTATCAATTATAGTAATATATGTCAGAAAATTCTATATTACATTTTTCTACTTTATTTGTGCGTGGTATACTATTATCCATAAGATTTTCATTCTCTAGGTATGTAATAGGTAATACTATTTCAAATCTTGATCCGTTACCCAGTTCACTTTCTACATTTATAGTTCCATTATGAAGATCTACTAGTGATCGAACTATGGCTAGTCCTATTCCACTACCTTCATTCTTTCTATTCATATTATTATCTAATCTTGTTAAATCTTCAAAAATTATATCTAAATTTTCTTTTGATATGCCTATACCATAATCCTTTACTTCTATTTTGACATTATCACTTTCTACATTTACATTAACTTCTATTTTCTCCCCTTGAGGACTGTACTTTATAGCATTAGATATTAAATTCAGCAAAATTCTCTCTATTTCATCTTCATCACAAGCTATTATCTGTTCTTCACAATTGGTATCAAAGATTAAATTTATACCTTGATCCCTTTCACTTTTTGTGACAGAATTACAAATATCTTCTACTAGTTTTATAATATCTTGATTCTTTAAATTTAATTCATGATATCCATTTTTTATATAAGTAATATCAACTAAATTATTTACTAATCTTAATAACCTATTAGAATTTTTCTTCAAATATTTAATATGTTTTTCCAATTTAGTCATATTGTATGTATTATTTTTAAGCCCCTTTTCAATTAATTGTACTGTTCCTTGAATAATATTTATTGGAGTTCTAAATTCATGAGTTATATTGGATAAAAACTCATCCCTTACTTTCTCGATAGATTTATAATAATTAGATTTCATTTTATTTTTTTCATAGTATTGTAATTCCTTATCTTTTACAATTATAAAGTAACAATTTTGATTATCAAATTTATCTTCTATAATTTTACCTGTAAAATTTAAATGTAAATGATATTTATCTTTAAAGCAAAAATTAAATTCATTATTATTGTCTATATTTTTCAAAATATTTTCAAAATTATTATTACTAAAAGAAATCACTTCTAGTAAATCTTCTCCGATTATCTCACTATCACTAGCAACAAGTTTAGAAAAAAGAAATGTATTAATAAATACTATTTTTCTTTTTTTATTTATTACTATGACATCGTAACATAAATTATTTAAAATATTAATCATACTGCCCCCTTAATAAAAATAATCTATTAATAATTAGCCCCATTAATATATTATAATACTTTTTGTATGAATTCAAAGTATTTTGTTCATTTAAAAATACTATTTTTAGATAAATAGAGTCATTTTATCCTTTTATAATATATTTTGTAAAAGCATGTTTAAATTTTAATTCACTTATATTTATTATTTGGAAGTTGTAAAAACTATATAATAAAAAGAACCTGCAAAACTACAGATTCTTTTTTGGGTGGCATGTCTTTTTAATTTTTAAACTTAATTTAAATAGTTATATACTTAAAAGTAGCTATATTAATATCCTCTTTATTTAAGTTATACTCTACTTTTATTTCGATCTTTCGAGTATTTTTGTCATATTTAAGTTAGTTTTGATTTTTTAAGCTACTTATACTTTATAATATTAAAAAATTGATTTTTGGTTACTAGTTATGACAATATATTGTATTGAAAAAGACCAGGTGTCCGATGCCTGGCCTTTTTCAATACAATATATTAATTAAGAAACCGAGAATATAAATAAAATCAAGAATAAAAAAATAAAGGTTTTACAATTGTAATTATTCCCTGATATAAGAATTATATTCAATATATATAATTTTTTAATTATTTTTTGTAACTTTTACTACAATATTTGTGATTTAACATAAATTGCTCGATTTTAACAGAATAATGTACTTCTTATTTAAATAAATGTTAAAATTTCTAAAAATAAAAAATTTGAGAATAATTACAACAACATGATACAAAATAAATATGGAGGTGTTATTATGATAAACTTAACTACTAAAGAAAGAATACTTTTAGAAGATGAAAAAACTCATGAACAGCTTTGTATTGCTAAATACAAAGACTATTCACAAAAGGCTAGTTGTCCTGAACTTGGAAATCTATTTTCAACTTTATCCCAAAAAGAACAGGAACATTTAGATTCTATTAATCAGATTTTAAGTGGTTCAGTTCCCAATGTAAATCAAAGTAGCGGACAACAGCAAGGTGGACCGAATTCTCAAATGGGCCAAGGATCTAACATGCCAAATCTTTGTTCTTCTAATCAAGGAAATACTATTGGTAATTCCTATGACGAACATGATAAGATACTTTGTCAAGATGCACTTTCTACTGAAAAATATGTTTCTTCTACATATAATACTACAATATTCGAATTTAAAAATACTACTATTAGACAAGTTCTAAATCATATTCAAAAAGAAGAACAAGAGCATGGCGAAAAAATTTACAATTATATGAGTCAACATGGCATGTATAACTAAATTATTTTTTATCCTCAGCATTAATGTTGAGGATTTTTTATTTGTAAATAAATTTTTATTGATTATACTTTATACAACATGTACAATTTTAATATATATTGTATAAGAAGGTGTTATTATGAAAAAACGTATTAGATTTGCAACAATAGATGATGCTGAAAAAATATTATCTATATATGAACCATATATTAAGAATACTGCTATCACTTTTGAGTATGAAGTTCCTAGTTTAGAAGAATTTTCTAGTAGAATAAAAAATATATGTAAAGACTATCCTTATTTAGTTTATGAAGTAGATGAAAAAATTGTTGGATATGCTTATGCCAATAGAGCTATGAGCAGAGCAGCATTTAACTGGAATGCAGAACTTTCTATATATATCGATGAAAATTATAGAGGACAAGGAGCAGGTAAAACATTATATTCTGCTTTACTTAAGATTTTAACTCATCAGAATATCGTAAATGTATATGCTCTTGTAGTTTCTCCTAATAGTGGTAGTGAGAAACTTCATAAATACTTTGGCTTCAAGGAAATAGGTCTTCATCATAACACAGGATATAAATTAGGAAAGTGGCATGATTTATCTTATCTTTGTAAAATTATATCAAATTTTGATAATCCGCCTAAAAAATTTATAAGTGTTAATGATATAGATAAAAACATAATTAAAAATATTCTAAGTGAATGTATATAATTTTTTATAGTTACTAATAAAAATTATCTTAAAATAAAAATAGGCTATTGCTAGCCTATTTTTTTATATAACCACACATAAATCTTTCAGAATTGTTAATACTTATCAAGATTTTTAAAATAATCACTCGTGCAGTATTGAAGATGATTTATTAAATTGTATAAAAAGAAGGGATATACTCTCCTTCTAAATTAAAGTAAGATTATTTAAACTATAATCTACATGATTATTCTACCCACTAAGGCCTATATAAATACCTAAAAAATCAAAAGTATTTTTTAATTAACCTTTATTTACATTTTTTCTCTAATACAGCATAAATTTATTTAAATTTGTAAATTCTATATAAAAACTTAACAGTTAAAAATTAGGAGTAATATATGTACAATAAAGAACTAATATTAACATTATTAAATATAAATGGAATGGGAAGAAAAACAATAAACAGTTTACTAAAAGAAAATCTTCCCAAAACACTTGATTGTCATAATATTTTATATTTCATAAATAAAAACCAAATAAATAGATTTTCTTTTCTAAAAATAGAAGATATTATTCAATCACAAAATAAAGCAAAGAATATAATTTCATATTGTATAAAAAATAAAATAAACATGATTACTATTTTAGATAAAGATTTTCCAAGTAAATTAAAAATAATAGAGGATAACCCTGTACTTCTTTTTTACAAAGGAAATATAAATTGTATAAATTCTAGTAAATCTATTGCTATAATTGGATCTCGATTCTCTAGCTCTTATGGCGAAGAATATACAAAACAAATTAGTCAATATTTTTCAGATAGAGATTATGTAATAGTAAGCGGGCTAGCTCATGGATGTGATACTCACGCTCATAAAATATGTGTTAGTAATAATAAAAAAACCATAGCTGTACTACCTTGTGGATTTGATAAAATTTACCCAAAAGATAATATAGATTTATCTAAAGAAATTATTTTAAATAATGGATGTCTAGTAAGTGAGTATTTTCCCAGTCAACCATCTCTAAAACATCAATTTATTGAAAGGAATCGGCTACAAAGTGCACTCTCTATTGGAATAATTGTTATAGAATGCTCTATAGATAGTGGTACTATGCATACTGTCCACTTCAGCCAAAAACAAGATAAAGTAATAGGTTGCTGTATACCAAATAAAAATATTGATGTCAATAAAATTAATGGAAATATAAAACTCTTAAAAGATAAACTTATTACTCCTATTTATAGTTATGATTCTTTAAATAAATTTTCTTTACTTTTAGAAAATAAAATTAATAATAGCTCAAATTTAAGTAAATATGATATACATCAACTAAAATTTTCACTTTAAGTTTTTTATTATTTTAATAATTAATATAAGTTTCAATTTATATTAAGCAATTTAATTATAAAACAAAAAGAACCCATGCTTGCATGCATGAGTTCTTTTTGTAACTTTTCAATTTGTTTTAATGAGTATTGTTAAATTAAATTCAATATTACTTTATACATATATAATCTTCAATATTATCAAAAAAATACACATTCATAAAAATTACAAATATATTTAATAGTACTAATATGAAAATATAGTAAGTTTAACATCATAAAATATACATCCTCAATTAATTAATATTATGAAGAAACAGCAACTAGAGAAACTTTCGGTTGTTTTTTTGTGGAGATATTAACTGAAATAATTAATTAAAAATGGCATCTTTTTAAAGATGCCATTTTTTAACGTTCTTTTCTAAATATACCAACTGGCTTACCTACTGACACAAATGTTCTACCAAAATGAGGATTAAGTACAGCAGCTGCAAATCCATAGAAAGAAAAACCTGATATTAATAATTCGCTATATGCAGCTAATGTATGTCCAAAATCTGCTGCTACACCAAATGCTGAAAGTGATAATCCAATAAATAAACCATCTATTAATAAAAATATTATAAATAAAACCGTATGAGTTTCAATTGCTCCCAAGGTCATAATTACAGAAAAGATTAAATAACCTAAATATGCAAATCCAAGCTGTCTAGGATCAGCAGTTAAAGCTAATACTTCTCCAAATACTCCAGCTTCGATTAACCACGTAAATCCAACAGCATACCAAAAGAATGCGTAGGCACCAAATGCTGTAGCACCAAAAGTATTGTTATGCTTAAAATCATTTATGCATGCTAGCAGTTGGGCAGAAGCTCCTAAAAAAATTGCCCATGGTATGACAAAAGATAAACCTGATGTTAAACCTAATTTTTGTGATGATGCTACTAGTGTTACCATTGCCAAACCGAATAATCCTAATCCAGATGGATCTGCAACCACTATTTTAACGTTTTTATTATCCATAAGTACCTCCATTAATCATAAATATTCTACTTATACTTATAATTTACTTTTATTAGAAAATAATACTTATTTTTATTATATTTACTTTCATAGATTACACAATCTTAAAATAACACCCTTATTTATTTTAATTACATCAAATCACTTATTCTTTAGCAATAATCTTTTATTTTTGATTATATACTTATATTTGTAATTTTTTATTCTATAAAAAAATCATCACCCCAAAAATTAATATATTTTATCATATCCCCTACTCTCATTACCATAACTTATAATATATTAATATTTATATGTTGGTGGTGAGAAAATGTATGCAGACTTAGTGTGTAAAGGTGGAGGTATAAAAGGAATAGCATTAGTTGGTGCCATTTGTTGTTTAGAAGAATATGGGTATGAATTTAAGAACCTTGCAGGTACTTCAGTAGGTGCAATAGTTACCTCTTTATTGGCTGTAGGATATACACCAAAAGAAATTAAAGAGATCATGTTTAATTTAGATTATAAATCTTTTGAAGATAAAAATTTTTTACAATCAGTACCTTATATAGGTCAACTTACAAGCTTAATAGTCTCAAAAGGAATTTATTCAGGAAACTTTATAGAAAATTTTTTAAGAGAAAAGTTCAAAGAAAAAGGTAAAACATCCTTTAAAGATATTTCAGAAAATGATAATAGTAAGCTAAAAATTATTGCTACAGATGTAACTAATCATCAACTCATGATTTTACCAGATGATTTAGAAAAATATAATATTAACCCTTTAGATTTTGATATAGCTAGTGCTGTCAGAATGAGTATTAGTATTCCTTTCTTTTACAATCCTGTTATTTTAAATAAAAGAAAAAATCCTACTTATATTGTTGATGGTGGTTTAATTAGTAATTTTCCTATTTGGCTATTTGATGTGGAGAGTATACCTAAATGGCCTACATTTGGATTAAATTTATACGATAATGTGACTCAACCTTGTTGTAATAAGAATAATATAAACCTTTTAAATTTTTTAATCGATGTAATTCAAACAAGTCTTTCAACTAATGAAGAAGTTTATTTTAAAGACTCTGATAGATCAAGAATTATTAACATCCCTACACTAGGCATAAATAGCATAGATTTTAATATATCTCAAAAACAAATGATAGACTTATATAATTCAGGATATAACTCGACAAAAAAATTTTTAAAAAATTGGGATTTTGTCACTTATATAAGAAAATACAGATTTAACTGAAATTAAAAGATTATTTGTAGCTTTTTTATTAATTTTCATAAAATGTATTAGGATCTAATTTTTTTAAAGAGTTAAAATCTAAAGAATCCTCCTATGCTACTTTTTATAAAACCAAAATGTAAAAGTAAATTTAGGTGAGGATTTCCATTTTAATTTAATTAGAGTACCTACTCCAGATATAACTTTTGTAACACCTAATATAATTAATATAAGTATATCTGGCATATATCATATTTCCTACCAGATACCACTTATAAATAAGAATAGTAATGATTACTTTGACAAACGTATAAATCTTCATATAAATAATAAATTAGAAAAACCTTCAAGTTAATTTAACTTTGATAAATCCGAAATATTACAAGTATATATTTATATCTTAAGATATAATAACATCTATTCATGAAGGTTCTATAATTTCATTAAGATATAAGCAAAAGAACCCTTTAGAATTTGGTGTTCATAGTATGCTTACTTTAGTTTTAAGTATAATAAAAATATGTTAATACTTTTAAATGCTAAAAAGTGTAGGGATTAATAAGTCCTACACTTTTTATTATTTGTTTTATATATGTTGAGGGATAGTTAGATCATCTTAAAAGTATCCCTCTGGACGTAGTTTAGATTTCCATAAACTCCTCATATTTTATTAAGTCTTCGTTTACAATATAGCCTTAAAATACTAAAAATGGCATTATAATTTAGAATAAACTATATTATAACACCAATGTTTTTAATTATTTACTTTTCAGAGAGTGTAAATTGATTTGTGCTTTGGAGTAATTCGATCCTCTATAGCAATAATATTTACTTATAATATTTGTAATACTTTATTAAATATTCATTATTTGGATATTTATTTGTAAAATGGTAAAAC
>JARKUZ010000079.1 GCA_029851945.1 Terrisporobacter sp.
GAAAAATTAAAGTGGCGTAGTCCGGTTGATTATAGAATTGAATATGAATCTAAAATTGCATAAAATTAAAAATGCTGGAATGGAAAACTCATTCCAGCATAAAGTCCAACTTTTGGGTCTCAGTACAATTTTATCCCATACACTTTTTTAATGAAGTATATTTATTTAACAAATTTAAACTTAGACTCTAATTTAACTCCAGCTTTATTTCTAATCTTTTCAGCTTGAAGCTTAACTTTTTCTAGTAATTCAGCTTCATCTAAAACAACTATTTCTCTTTCTTTCATTAACCATTTACCATTACATATAGTTGACTCCACATTTTGACTAGTCATTGAATAAACTATATTTCCTATTGGATTATGCATTGGTAATGAGTGAATGTCATTTCCATTTAAGATTATCATGTCAGCTTTTTTGCCTACTTCTAAACTTCCTATTACATCATCCATAAGAGCACATTTAGCTCCATTTAAAGTAGCCATTTCTAATATTTGCTCAGCATATAGTACTTCTGGATTTAAAGTTCTTCCTTTATGAATTAAAGAAGTCAAGTACATATCTCTCATCATATCCATTCTATTATTAGAAGGAGCTCCATCAGTACCTATAGATACTGGTATTCCTTTGTGTAACATTTCTGGTATAGATGCAAATCCAAGAACAACTTTCATAGCTGCAGCTGGATTATGAGAAACTTTTACGTTATTTAATCTAAATAAATCAAGTTCTCTATTTGTTAACCAAACAGTATGAACTGCTAATAAGTTTGGACCTAATACTCCAAGTTCATTTAAATGCTCCACTGTACCAAACCCTTTACGAGTTTTAGCAAAATCTATTTCATCAGCAATTTCTGCTATATGCATATGAATACCTGTATTGTATTTATCTGCAAGCTCTTTTGTTTTTACTATTAATTCATCTGAGTTATTAAATATGGTTCTAAGTCCAAACCATATCTTAACTCTTTCATCACAAGTATTATTATATTTTTCAAATAACTCTATTTGAGTATTTAATTCTTCTTCACAAGTTTTATCCCAAGCTTTAGGTAATCCTATACCATTATCCATAACAGATTTAGCAAGACAAGCTCTTATTCCTGTTTTATCAACTGCTTCAACCATTGCATCCACATATTGACCACCTGATTCTAAGAAAGTAGTAACACCTGATTTTATTAATTCAATACAGCAAGCTGTAGATGATATTAATGAATCTTCATAGTCAAAACTACTCTCATAAGGCCATATTCTATCTCTTAACCAAGTAAGAAGTGTAACATCATCTGCTAAACCTCTACCTAATTGTTGAGATAAATGTACATGAGTATTTACGAAACCTGGCATTACAATTTTACCTTGTGCATCATAAACTTCTGCATCAGTATTTACCATAGATTCATCCACATGACCTACTGCCTTTATTATATTATCTTCTATAAGTATACTTCCATTTTCGTATACTCCTCTTTCATCATTCATAGTTATTAAATAACAATTTTTTATATATAATTGAGTCATTTTATTTCTCCTTCATATCATTCTTAATTAAGTGCTAAATTTATAACTGATAAAAGTCCTATTATCCAAAGTGTAAAGCTTATTTTGTTTGTTTCTTTAGTAACTATATGCATTAATATATAAGAAATAAATCCAAAACATAAACCTATAGCTATACTGTAAGTCAGTGGCATTAATAATATTGTTATAAACGCCGATACCGCTATTTTACTATCTTCAAAGTTTACTTCTTTTATGCTACTAAACATAAATACACCAACCATAACTAATGCTGGAGCTGCTGCATATGAAGGAACTGCTCCTAAAAGCGGTGTAAATAATAATGTTAATAAGAATAATATTGCAGTAACTACTGATGCAAGACCTGTTCTAGCTCCTGCTGCTATACCTGCTGCTGATTCTCCAAAAGTAGTAACAGTACTTGTTCCAAGTAATGATCCTATTAATGTTGAAGTAACATCTGCATATAACATTCTTGATAAACCTATTATTTTTCCATTTTTATCTTCAAGACCCATTTGTTTAGAGCAACTTATTAAAAAAGCTAGTGAATCAAACATATCTATAAACATGAATGAGAATATTGGCCCTATTAGTGAAAACTTAAGTGCACCTAATATATCTAACTTAAATGCAACTGGTTCTATACTTGGTGGAGCTGATACTATGGCAGTTGGTAATTCCACATGACCTGTTGCTATTGATATAATTGTTGTTATTACTATACTTATTAAAATACCACCTTTTACTTTTTTAACTTCAAATATGAACATTAAAGCTAATCCAAGTAAAGCTATTAAAACTGTTGGTGTAAACTCTCCTAAAGCTACTAAAGTTGAATCATCTCCAACTATTACACCCATATTTTTTAAACCTATAAATGCTAAAAATAAACCTATACCTGATGCTGAAGCTATACTAAGTTCTTTAGGTATTGCATCCGCTATATATTTACGAATTCCTGTAACTGCTAAAATTAAAAATACCATTCCTGAAATAAACACTACTCCTAAAGCTTGTTGCCAAGATACTCCTTGACCTAAAACTAAAGAATAAGTAAAGAATGCATTAAGTCCCATACCTGGAGCTAGTGCAAATGGTGCATTTCCTAAGAATGCGAATATTAATGTCCCAATAGCTGTTGCTAAAATTGTTACTGTTATAAGTGCACCCTTGTCCATTCCTGCATCTGATAATATTGCTGGATTAACGAAAACTATATAAGCCATTGTTAGGAATGTTGTAATCCCACCAATTACTTCTGTTTTAATATTCGAACCACGACTTGTATATCCAAATATTTTATCTAAGAATGATAAATAGTGATTGCTTTGTTTTTGTAAATTTTCTCCATGTTGTCTTTGTACTTCCATGTTGTCCTCCTAATATTGTCTATATAATAAAAAAAGATATATATTCTACGAATAGAACATATACCCTTATTTATTAATAAATCAAACTTTTAGGAATCTGTAACTATTCATAGTGATCTCATTTACGGTGAGTTCGTAGAAACTTATGGACCATATTACCATTATATACGAATATTTATCTTTATTTTTTTATTATTATACATAAATTTATGTTTATTTTCAATATTTTCTTTACAAAAAGTTTGGTTTTTATAAAATTTTAAATAAAAAACTCTCTTAATATATAAATTTCATCTATATTAAAAGACTTTTATTAATAATCAATTCATTTATACCACTTTTACTTTATTTCATTAATATTATATGGTGTATTTTGATACACACAATAATTTAGCCAGTTCCCAAACACTATATTAGCACTTTCTCTCCAGGTTACCCTCGGAATACTATTTGTATCATCATTTTCAAAATAATGCATTGGAATTTCTATAGAAAATCCTTTATTTAAATCTCTAAGATACTCATTTTTCAAAGTATCTCTATCATATTCTAAATGACCTGTAATAAATATCTGTCTTCTATCTTTATTAGCCACGATAAATACTCCAGCTTCATCAGATTCAGATAATATTTCTAACTCATCAACCTTATCTATATCTTCTCTTTTAACCTCTGTATGTCTTGAGTGTGGAGCATAAAATAAATCATTCAGGCCTCTAGTTAAGTTGTCATACTTATAATTATTCCAATGCTTGTAAACACCAAATAATTTTTTATCTAATCCATATTTAGGTATTCCATAGTGATGATAAAGTGCTGCTTGAGCTCCCCAACATATATGGATAGTAGAATAAACATTAGTTTTTGTCCAATCCATTATATCTTTTAACTCTTCCCAGTACGCAACTTCTTCAAAATTCATTTGTTCTACAGGTGCCCCCGTTATAATAAGGCCATCAAATTTTTGATTTTTCACATCATCTATGTATCTATAAAATTTTTTCAAGTGCTCTATAGGTGTATGATTTCCAGTATAACTTTTTGTCTGTAATAATATAATTTCAACCTGAAGTGGTGTATTTGATAAATATCTAAGTAATTGATTTTCAGCTTGTATTTTTATAGGCATAAGATTTAAAATCCCTATTTTTAAAGGTCTAATATCTTGTGTGTTAGCCCTTTCTATATTCATGACAAATATATTTTCTTTGGATAGAACATTGTATGCAGGCAATTCTGCTGGTATTTTTATTGGCATATTACTTCCCCCTCTTATTAGTATTATCCCCTTTTCTATATGACTTTAATTATAGCATAGTGATATTTGATTTATCCATATATGAAATAAGTTATAAGCTTATATAAAATAAAAAAGTACTTTTGTTTTGTAAACAAAGATTTCACTTATAAAAGTTTGTCCTTTAGATGAAGTGGACTACATTATTACTGATTCTAATATTGATCAAGAGTTAGTACAGAAATTTAAAGAAGAAGGTCATAATATTATTATCTCTGAGTAATAATCTTTTTCAAAATAAAATTTTCTTACAATAAAAAAGTGTATGTTATAAATATTTATAACATACACTTTTTTATTTATTAAATTAACTATCATATTTTCAGATTTTAATTAATTATACTTATATTCTCTATTCTTCTAATCTATAGCCTACTTTAAATACAGTCTTTATATAATCTTTTAAGTCTAATTTTTCTCTAAGTCTTTGCACATGAATATCAACTGTTCTAGTTTCTCCAATATAGTTAAATCCCCAGACTCTATCTAAAATCTGCTCCCTTGATAAAGCCATATTTTTATTTTGTAAAAATAGAATTAATAGATCATATTCTTTTGCTGTTAAATAAACTTCTTTATTATTAGAGCTTACTATTCTCTTATTAGTATCTACATTAAGATGTTTAAATTTAATTACGTCAGTGTCTTTATTATATCTTCTTAAAACAGCTTCTATTCTTGCTAAAAGCTCTATTGTCTCAAAAGGCTTAACTATATAATCATCTGCTCCTAATCTTAAACCTTTCACTCTATCTAAAACCGATTCTTTTGCTGTCACAAAAATAACTGGTATATTATAATCTTTAATTTCTTCTATCAATGAAAATCCATCTATTCCTGGTATCATTACGTCAAGCAAAATCAAATCTACAGATTCTTTTTCTAAAAAATCTTTCGCTAATAAGCCATCTTCTACACCAACCGCTTCATAACCTACCATTTGTAAGTTTATCACTATTAAATTTCTTATTGCTTCTTCATCTTCAACAACTAATATTTTCACTGTTACCCTCCCTCTTATCTATTTTTCGTATATTTTACAACGGACTCTGTTCTAGTATCTATTGTAATAAAAAATTTATCTTTTGAATTTGTTTTATTAGTAGATGTACATAATTTATATTTAGTCTTTTTGTTTCTATAATCATAATCAATACGATCTGAAACAACTAAGTTGTATGAATCTATATCTATATCTAGTTTTTGTGCAAATTCTTTTGTTATATATTTTACTTCATAGTCTTTTAAATCCTTGGCAGGTTTCGAACTTTCATCTCCTAAATCTTCACTAACATAAGCTGATATTATATCTCCATTATTACAATCTATTTCAACACCATATCCTCCTGTACCATCATGCTTAGACCAATATATAGACCAAGTATAACTTTGAATCTTTGATGCTGTACTAGAAGATAAATTTACAAACATTTGAGAATTCTCATTATTTAAATCAATCTCAAAAACTACTCTCATTACATAATTTGCAATCTTTATAGCTTCTTTTCTATTAATTAAATTATCACTTTCTTCTGTTTTTTCACTATATTTAGTTATATCATTTTGACTATATAATATGCCTTCCTTATATTTATCATTTATATTTGAAATTAAAATTAATATCAGTACAAGAGAAGTTAACAAAATCAGTATTATATTACCCTTCATTATATATACTCTCCTCACTAAATTTTAAAGTAACTTCAGTTCCTAAGTTCAATTCACTACTTATATCAATTTTGATATTATGAATTTTACAAATTTCGTTGCATATAGATAATCCTAATCCTATTCCATTATTTTTTCTTGTTCTAGCTTTATCCACCATATAAAAAGGTTCTAATATCTTATCTACATCATCTTTATCCATACCTATTCCAAAATCTTGTATTTTCAAAATAAAATTGTTATCATCATTACTATGATAACCTTTTATTTTTATTTTGTCATATTTTTTTGATGCTTTTATAGAATTGTCTAAAATATTAGTTAATAATACCTCCATTAATTGTTTATCTAAAAATAAGTAAACATCTTCAATATTAACATCCAATTTCATATGTTTATTTTCAATATTAAAAATCAAAGTATTATAAACAGAGTTTATAATATCAGTTATTTTTGTCTTTTCTAGACTTATTTTATCTTCTCTTATTAAAGTTAATTTAAGTAAAGTAGAGTTTAAAGTTTCCAACCTTCTCGCTTCTGAGTTAATATAAGTAAGAGCTTTTACTCTTGTTTCTTCATTCACTTTTCCTTTTAATAAAAGTTCAGAATATCCTATAATAGAAGTAATAGGTGTTTTTATCTCGTGATTTAAACTATCTATAAACCTTTGTTTAGATTCATTCAAATATTTCAACTCTTTTATATTGCTCTCTATAACATCTATCATAACATTAAAGTTCCTTTCTAATACTCCTATTTCATCGTTGCTGGCACTTTCAATTGCTCTTTTTGAGTAATCACCTTTAGTAATATCCTTGGATGTATTACTTAAACTTACTAAAGGCGCAGTTAAAGATTTGGATATTATAAACATTCCTATTCCTAACACTAAAAACATCATCAAGTCTATAGTGAAGAAAAATTTATAATTTTCAACTTTTTCTGTATATATATATTGAATATCTTTTGAAACTATTAACTTAAAATTTGAACTTGCCACATTTATAATAGAACTTACAAATACATATTTTTTATTATCAATGCTTCTTATAATAAACTGTTTTTCATTACTTTTAGCTTCTAAAACTTCTTCTCTAGTTCCATTTATTTTATCATTTAATTTAGACATAATTAACTCATTATTATCAGAATATAGTTCTACATTAAATTTTTCTATGTTATTTACTGAATAACCATTTATAACTATATCTATCCAATTTTTAATATTGGAATCATTGTGAAAATCTGTATTTAAGTAAATAACAGATTCTACATTCAAATATTTATCCATTGCTTGTTTTAATGCAGTTTCTAAATTATCACTATATATTTTTTCAATTAAAATTATTCCTGACCCATTAAACAAAATCAGAAACAGTATAACCGAATATAAAAATATTTTTTTCCAAAATTTCATATTTTCACCACAACCTTAGCAAAAGGTAGATGCTTTTAAAACACCTACCTTTTATCTTAATTTTATATACTCTTATTATGACATAGTTTTGAATACATATCCATTATCTTTGAAATATTTTATAATTTGAGGTAGTGCTTTTGCTGTCTCTTCTTTCTTATAAGTATCATGCATAAGTAATACTACCATTTCTTTACCTTCTGAACTTTTGATAGCACATTGAACTAATTCATCTGCACTTTTCTTTCTACCTTGCGCATCTTCATTAAGAGCATTCCAGTCAATAGATGCCATGTTATTTTCAGATAAATAATTATCAAGTGGCTCCATGTTTTTCCATGACATATAGCCACCTGGACATCTAATTACTCTTGTTGAGAAATTTTCACCTAATATATCTTTTAGTAATTTATCATTTTTTTCAAAATCCGCTTTAAAAGCTTCCATATCTAAACTACGTCCTGGATATAATTTTTTAACATCATGACTATATGAATGATTTGCTATAGCATGACCACTTTCAAACTCTTTTTTTAATAATTGTCTAGCTTCTTCTCCACCATTTTCTAAGTTTGCACCTGTAATAAAGAAAGTTGCCTTTACACCTTCATTTTCTAATACTTTTAAAATTTCAGGTGTTACAGTTTTTGATGTTCCATCATCAAAAGTTAAGAATACAACCTTTTCTCCATTATTTGAATAATTATAGCTATTTAGTTTTTCTTCAACTATTTTAGCATCATAAGTATATTTTTTACCTTCTTCATTAACACCCACATAGTTAACTTCTTTTACAGGCTCTTCTTTTTCTTTATCTGAATCATCTTGAGAATTTTCACCATATACTATAATACCATTTTCTACTAAATATTTTGTTATACCTTTTGAAAAAGTTACTATTGCACCAATCAATATGAAACAACTTACCCCCACAACTACTGCTAATTTTTTATAATTTACTCTTCTTCTTTTCATACTCAACCTCCGTTGCCATTAATTATTTTCTAACTTAATATTAACGGCTAGAGATATTTATTTTGTATTTAAGTTGTTTCAAAGTTGTAAAATGTAGTATTTTTTTGTCACATATTATTTTTTTATGCATATTAATATATATTTGAATATTATTTAAGCTTAAAATGTATACAATCTATGTCTAATTATAAATACATAACTTATATATTGTTATAAGCATTTGCACAAATACAGCTTTAAATCTCTTCAAAAAATATATAGACCTAATATATTACCTAGACTACACCTTTTTATAAATTGTATATATCAGAAAATTCTATTTGACACTTCTCTATATGAGAATCTTTATTTCTATAATTTAATACTATATCATCATCTTCATCTAATAATTTAATAGGAATAGTAAATACAAATTCCGTTCCTTTACCTATATCACTATATACTTTTATTTTTCCACCATGCATCTCAACTATTGCTTTGACCAAAGATAATCCTATTCCACTACCTTCACATCTTCTATTTAAAGTATCATTTGCTTGCCCAAATCTTTCAAATATTATTTCTAATTTATCTTGTGGGATACCTGTACCAGTATCTTTTACACATATTATCACTTCTTGTAAGTCAGATGTTATATTAACTTGAATACTTCCATTATCAGGTGTATATTTAATAGCATTAGATAAAAGATTTAACATTACCCTTTCTATATTATAAGGATCACAAGACAACATTACTTCTTCTATATCTGTATCAAAGGTAAGATTTATATTTTTATTCTCTACGTAATCTACTACTGAAAGAGTTATATCTTCTATTATATTTATTATATTGTGATTTGAAAGTTGTAATTCATAATACCCTGTATCTATTTTACTTATATCTATAAGATTATTAACAAGCCTTAAAAGTCTATATGAATTTTGTTTTATTGTATCTATATGTCTAATTAAATTTTCTATACCAAGGTTATCCTTTTCTATATTCCTTCTAGCCAGTTGAGTTGTTCCTAATATTATATTTAATGGAGTTTTAAATTCATGAGATATATTAGCAAAAAACTCATTTTTAATGAGCTCTAAATTTACTTTTTCTTCTAAACATTTTCTTTGACTTTCAATTCGCTTTTGTTCTGTAATATCTTTTGCAGTTCCTAGAATTACATTGTTCACTGGATTATACCTATAATTCCAATGCAGCCATCTATGTTCACCATTCTTACACATATATCTATTGATCAGTCCACGTGAAGAATTCACCATATCATCTATTTCTATAGTAATATTTATATCTTCTGGATATACAAACTCAGTATATTTGTGGTCAACTAGCTCATGTTCATTCCATCCTAATAGCTTCGTCCAATTTGAATTTACTTTTTTTATATATCCATCTTCATCCAATGTAGCAAATAAATCAGCTGCTGTATTTAAATACAGTTCTAGTTCATACTCAGTATCTTTTCTTTTTTTATTTTCTAATTTCATTACTTCTATAAGTCCATAACTCTTTATAATCATAGCTATATTATTACAAAGAGATTTTATAAAGTCATCTTGAATTTTAGTTGGAGTGTTGTGATTGTCATAAGATATATTTAATATTCCTAGAAATTCATCATAAAGTTTAATTTTATATGATGCTATATATGTAATATTTTCTATATATTTTTTATTTATATTATATTCTCCAAAATATTTATCTACTAATTGTAACCCTTCATATGATCCATTTATCATATCATCATACTCTTGATCATTTCTTATAGGTATAATATCTATATTTTTAAATGCTTTAGCACTGTTTTTTAGCTTAACATACGGTATAAGACCTTGCTTTTCTTCATCATAGAACATTATAGTAAATCCAATTGCTTCCGTACTTTTAATTATTTCGTTACCTATATACTCCAATACACTATACATCTCCGTATTATTGTGATTAATACTTTTTTCTACATTCTTTAAATTAGTTATTTGGTTATAATTTTTATAAAGTTCCTCTTTTAATAATTTTTCCAAAGTTATATTTTTGGCTATACACATCATGTATTTGTAATTTCCGTTTTCATCATATATGGGGTGTTTATAAATATCATTCCAAACCATTTCACCAAATTGTATATTTTTTTCCTCATATAGTTTAGTATTCTTTAACTTTAATACATCTTCATCACTTCTTCTATATTGTTCTATTAAATCTTCATCAAATAAATCTTGCATATATGTACCTAATAATTCTTCTTTTCTTTTTAAATGCACCGATGAGTACTCGTTATTTACATATAGGTACTTTCCATCTTTATCTCTCAAAACTGCTACCATTCCGATGTTATCAAGTAATGTTTCTAAATCTTCAATATTATAATACTTATATTTAATATCTTTAGAAATTATAAAAATAGCCTTATTTTTTTCAAAATAACCTATGCTTATATCACTAAATAATTGTATTATTTTATTATTTTTTGAATAAAAGCTAACATCAATTCTTCTATCTTCTAAAACTTCTAATATGTTTGTTTTATAATTATCTTTATCTACTAAAATATCTTCTACATTTAATTCATATATTTCTTCTTCACTGTATTTTAACTTTTTTAAAAATTTATCATTTACGAAAACTATATCCCCATTGCTATTTGTAATTAATACATATTCATCAAATTTATTAAATATCGAATTCACCTAATACTTACCCTCCTATAAAACCTTGCTTTTTATTCAAAAAATCATTACTTATAGTAAGTTTAGCATTATTTAATACAATCGTCATATATTATCTAATATTTATAATGCTTTTAACAAAAAATCCTGTTAGTAATGTTACTAACAGGATTAAATCTCAAACATAAAATTATATACTTCTTATTCCATTATATCTACATCTTCACCTTTTAAAATCTTATTTATATTTCTAACAGCACACATCTTGCCACACATAGTACATGTATCTTCATTTTCTGGCTTAGATTCAGCTCTGTATCTTCTTGCTTTTTCTGGATCTATAGATAGGTCAAACATTTTTTCCCAATCTAAATCTCTTCTAGCTTTACTCATTTCATTATCCCAATCAGTTGCTCCCTTTACACCTTTTGCAATATCAGCTGCATGAGCTGCTATTTTAGAAGCTATAATCCCTTCTTTGACATCTTCAACAGTTGGTAGTCTTAAATGTTCTGCTGGTGTAACATAACATAAGAAAGAAGCTCCGTAAGTTGCAGCAATTGCTCCACCTATAGCTGCTGTAATATGATCATATCCTGGCGCCACATCTGTAACTAATGGTCCAAGTACATAAAAAGGTGCTCCCTTACATACAGTTTCTTCAATTTCCATATTAGATTTAATCTGATTTAATGGCATATGTCCAGGTCCTTCTATCATAACTTGTACATTTTTTTCCCAAGCACGAGTTGTTAATTCTCCTAAAGTTACCAATTCTTCTATTTGAGATACATCTCCAGCATCAGCTATACTTCCTGGTCTGCAAGCATCTCCTAAACTTATGGTTACATCATATTCACTACATATATCTAATATTTCATCGTAATACTCATAGAATGGATTTTCATTTCCTGTTAGCTCCATCCATGCAAAAATTATAGATCCTCCCCTAGAAACTATATTTGTAAGTCTATTAGACTTTTTAAATCTTTCTGCAGTATGTTTATTAACACCACAATGAAGTGTTAGGAAATCCACGCCATCCTCAGCATGCATTCTTACCACATCTATCCACTCTTTTGAAGTTATACTCCTCAATGGTTTGTTATAATAAACTACTGCATCATATATAGGAACTGTCCCAATCATTGCAGGACATTCTTCTATTAATTTTCTCCTAAATGTTTGTGTATCACCAAAAGAACTTAAGTCCATTATTGCCTCTGCTCCTAAATTCACCGCATTCATTACTTTTTCCATTTCAACTTCTGTATCAAGGCAGTCCTTTGAAGTTCCTAAGTTAACATTAATTTTAGTTTTTAGTTTCTTTCCTATTCCATAAGGTTTTAAACTTTTATGATTTTTATTTGCTGGTATTACCACTTGGCCCTTAGCTACTAAATCTACTAATTCACAAACACTTATATCTTCATAATCTGCTACTACTTTTAATTCATCTGTTATTATTCCTTTTCTTGCTGCATCCATTTGTGTTGTATAACTCATTTCGTTTCCCCCTTAAAATTTTAGTTTTTATTTTTTACAATAAAAAAGAGCCTTTCCCATATAGATAATGTATCCAAAATAAAAAAGACCCTTTCAATAAAAATTTGTTTCACTAATTTATTCAACAAATCTCTATATACTAAAAAAGTCATACAATAAATGTACGACCTTCAATCATAATTATTATAATCATTTTTAACAATAATTTAAAATATGCTAAAAATAACTTAAATATATAATATTTAATCTCCCTACGTCGGCATTATCCATACAGGTTCAATGGGTTTAGAATTTAAAATTCAATCTCAGCACATAGCTCCCCTAAATATTCTCTTTTCTTTAATAATATCATATCGCACTATATTTTTCCATAATTATTAAAATCTTTGTATTTTTATATTTTTCTCATAAAACATTTCTTTCACAACGATATATTATTTATATATTGATAAAATCATTTTTATATATTATAATATATTTCATTATACAACTTAATTCCCTGAGGGGGAGTAGCTTTCACAAGAGTGATAATCAATCGTCATTTCGGATTTTTATCCCGGTTGATTAGCAAGATTAAACTTGTTAGCAAGACCTTCAGATTTGCACCCTTAAATTTGTGGTACATTTCTGTAGGTCTTTTTTTAATAAATAAACAAAATTATATTTTATTATTTTAAGGAGGAGAAAATGAATAATTTAGATTCAGACCCCGGGGCCATTATCCCCCAATTAATATTAATAGTTTTACTTACAGCTATTAATGCATTTTTTGCATCAGCAGAAATGGCTATCGTTTCTGTAAACAAATCAAAGGTAAGAAAATTAAAAGAAGAAGGTAACACCAAGGCTAAGTTACTTGAAGAATTAATTGAAGAACCAAGTAATTTCTTATCGACAATTCAAATAGGTATAACTTTAGCTGGATTCTTCTCAAGTGCATCTGCTGCTACAGGAATATCCGAGCATATTTCAAAATTATTATCACCATTTAATATTCCATATACCAATGAGATTTCTATGATAGTAGTTACACTAATACTTTCATACTTTACATTAGTATTTGGAGAATTAGTACCAAAAAGGATTGCACTAAAAAAAGCCGAAAAAATATCTCTATTATCAGTAAAGCCAATTTACTTTATATCTAAGATAGCTAAACCATTTATAAAACTTTTATCATTATCTACTTCTCTTGTGTTAAAAATTACAAGAAATAATGATTATGATATTGAAGAAAAAGTATCTGAAGAAGAGATCAAATCTTTAATCTCTCAATCTAAAGAAGATGGTTGTATCGAAAGAGATGAAGAAGAAATGATTTATGGTGTCTTTGAGTTTAATGATAAAGCAGTAAAAGAAATAATGACTCCTAGAAATGAACTTTTTGCGATAGATATTGAAGATGATATAAACCATATCTTAGATGAAGTATTAAGTTCAAGCTATTCTAGAATACCTGTTTATAAAGATACTATAGATAATATAATTGGTATCTTATATACAAAAGATTTGTTAATCGAGGCAAGAAAAGTAGGTTTTGAAAATATTAATTTAAAAAATATATTACAAGATCCATTCTTCGTTTTAGAAACAAGAAAAGCTAATGAGTTATTTAAAATTTTAAAAGATAAAAAAGTTCATCTAGCTATATTATTTGATGAATATGGTGGAACTGTTGGTATTGTAACTATGGAAGACCTAATAGAAGAAATAATGGGAGATATAGAGGATGAATACGATACTGAAGAATCCACTATTATAAAAATAGATGAAAAAAACTTCTTTGTAAAAGCATCTATGACTGTAAATGATTTTAATGATTTATTTGATACAGATATAGAAATTGGAGATTACGATACTTTAAATGGATATCTATTAACAAAACTAAGTAAAATTCCAGAAGAAAATACTCAGCTTCAAATTGAAAATATCAATTTTACAGTAGTCAAAGTCGAAAATAGAAGAATTGAAGATGTAAAAATAACACTTAAAAATGAACCTGAAGAAAGCTTATCATAAGCCTTTTATCAGTTAAATAGATAGATTAAGGAGTAAAAAATGAATAAATTTAAAGACGAAATGATGAAGTCCATAAGATATATAATACCCATACTTCTTACATTCTTGGGTATATTAACACTTAAACATTTTTCACAAATAACAAGCTTTATCCAAAGTAATATAACTACTCTAAGCGGAATATTTACGCCTTTCTTTGTAGGTTTTATAATAGCTTATATACTTAATCAACCTATGAAGAAATTAGAAAGTAAATTTAAATTAAAAAGAGGATTATCTATTTTAATAATATATGGAGTTACACTATGTATTGTTATATTTGCTTGGTTATTTATATTCCCAGTTATAAAGTCCAATATAAATGATTTATATGTAGCTATACCTCATGGAATAAACCAAATAGAAAATATAATTAATAGTGCATCACCAATTTTAAATCTCAGTATAGATAACCCAGAAGTAAAAACTCAAATAAATGATTTTATTACAAATGTTTTACTTCCTTTATCTACTTCTGTAGCAACTGTCCTTAGTGACTTTATAATAAATCTGATGAGTGTAATCGTTTCGTATGTAATAAATATATTCTTAGGCTTAGTTATATCAATATATCTACTTTTATCTAAAGAAAGTTATTTAAATGCCGTTAATTTATTAGCAAAAAAATTATTAAAGAAACATTATGAGAAAACTAAAGAGTTTGTTAAGGTCTTAGATAAAAATATAGGTATTTATATAGTAGCTAAAGCTACAGATTCTACAATATACGGTATAATCTGTACAATAATACTTTATTTGATAGGTTCAGAATATGCTCTATTTGTAGGTATAATAGCTGGTGTTACTAATATGATACCATTCTTCGGACCAATAATAGGAACAGTTATTGCTGTTGTGGTAAACTTATTTTTCTCAATGGAAAAAGCTGTATTTGTATTAATAGTAATGATAATAGTTCAGCAATTAGAAAGTGCCGTACTTGAACCATATTTTGTTGGAAAACAAGTAGGTGTTCCACCAATATTCACAATACTTGCAGTTACTCTTGCAGGAAAATACACAGGTTTTATGGGAATACTACTTTCTGTTCCAGTCACAGGTGTGATTTTGATATATGTCAAGAAATTTATATATGGTAAAAGTCTACCAACAACAGAAGTTGATGAAGCTTCATAAATTTTAATTTAATAAACATAAACAAAGACCATGTTGAAGTATTCAACATGGTCTTTTGCTATGATTTAATATTTATATAATTTAATATATTTTCAGGCAACTTTAATTATTTATTAAGCAAGCTTTATCTCAATTTGCCCAAGGGATTTTTCTTTTCCATCACTTCCAACTCTGGTCATTATATAAATTTCATGGAAATCCCCAATAGTTTTTATGTTATTTTCTTTTATATATTTTATTATTTCTTCATAATATTTACCTGAATCTCTATATGTATCATCAAAATACATAGTCAAGTAATCTCCCTTTGGCATAGATATTATTTTTTTGTCTTCATACTCAACACTTTCACCTAAGTGTATCATTACATTTTCACAATCTGCTATACCAGTTTTATTTATATCCTCATAAGATACGGTAAAAGCTATTTCAGCATTTACATTTTCATAATCTCTTTCTACTTCTAATAATATTTTCCTTAAATTTATTTCAAACTCATCTGTGTATCTATCCTTAAAATTATATTTGATAAATTTTCTTTCTTCATTGTGTTTTATAAATATTTCATTTATTCCTTTTTCTAAAGAAAATCCTATTTTACTTTCTAGAGATTCTACTTTATTTTTTATATTTTCTAACTCTTTTATCTTTTGATTTATTAACTCCTTCTGATTTCCTAGAATATCTACTATGGATTCTAAAGAAGTATAGTTATTTGTAACTTCTTTAATTTCTTCTAAAGATAACCCCATTGCTTTACACTGCTTAATTAAGTCTATCGTATTAAAATCCTTCATAGAATAATATCTATATCCACTTTCTTTGTTAATGTAAGAAGGTTTTAAAATTCCTACTTTTTCATAGTGTCTTAAAGTTTGTACTGAAAGATTATTTAATTTTCCTATTTGACCTATGGATAGATACTTTCCCATTTCATTACCTCCTATTTACCTAACTATTAGTATTATTACCTAAATAAAAAAATTGCTTTATATACAAAAAAGACGAACTCTAAACTTGAGTTCATCTTTATAGATACTAAGAATTTATAATCTATCTTATTTATAGATAAATTATAAATTCCTACTGATTAAATGAGCAACAGGCAAAGTTATTTGCTACATGAAGTATTTCGCCGATACGTCGCTCAAGTAAATCTAATTTTATTATTGCATATTTATTGCTTTATGTCCTGATGTATCACATTCTTTATTGCTTTTTTCAATAACAATAGCTGTATATTTTTTTACGTTAGCTATTATATACATAGTTATGAATGTTAAAGTTTCTGATGTTAGCACACTTGCCCAAATACCATTTAGGCCAAATACCTTTGGTAATACATATAAACATATTGGTAGGAATACCATTGCTCTAAATATACAAAACATATTTGAGAATTTTGGTATCTCAACTGCTTGATAATAGACTAATGTATCTAAATTTATACCACCAACTATATAAGCCAAACAAGCTATTTTTATTCCATTATATGCAAGGTTTGCTATATGAGGATCTGTTGTAAATATTCCTACTATACTTCTTCCAAATATCCAGCATGTTGCTGCCGCACTTATACTTGCCACCAATGAAGATACACAGTTGATTTTATAGAATTTTAACATTTTATCAGAGTCTTTTCTACCAAAATTATAACTAATTAGAGGCTGTGCTCCAAATGTCAATCCTAATAACACCATGTATATATTTGTTGTTATATAGTTTATTATACTGTATGTTGATATACCTACTTCTCCCATATAACTTGAGAATGCTATATTGTGTAAGAATACTATAATAGAGAAACTTAATTGCCCAAAGAATGATGGGAACCCTATATTTAATACTTCTTTTAATGTTCCTTTATTTAAAGATGTATTGCCGAAGCTTAATACTCCTCTTTTTCTTAAGAAATGAGGAAGAAGCATTGAAACTGTAACTATTTGTCCAAGACCTGTAGCTATTGCTGCTCCTTTTATACCCATACCTAACGGGAAAATAAAAACATAATCAAGCACTACATTTGTTATAGCTCCAGCTATTGTAGAAAACATTGCAAGTTTTGGTCTATTATCATTCCTTACAAAACTATTTAATACGATACCTGCTAAGTTAGGTGTGCAGAATATTGCATAAAATCTTAAGTAATCTTTAGCCATTGGTGCTAGATTATCTGTAGCTCCTAACATCCTTACTATTGGCTCTGCAAATATTATACAAACCAAACTTGTTACAATACATATAATTAATAATAATTTCATTACTTGTCTAAATATATCTACTGCTTTATCTATATTATTAGCACCTATATTTTTTGATACTAATGCTCCCCCACCTACTGCTAGCATATTCGCTATACCAATTAATACAACGGTGAAAGGAAGTACTATATTAACTGCAGCTAAAGCTGTATCACCAACACCTTGACCAACAAAAATACCATCTACCAATGTATATAATGATGATATAAAGTTCGCCAAAGCTGATGGTATTGCATAACTTAAAAATTGTGAAATCATATTATACCTCCTAGTAAACTCAACAAAATATATTATAAAGTCTATAGTAGGTATAGAGTCAATATTTTTTTATATATATTAAAGTTAATATTAATAAGTTACAAAAAAGAGTATATTAGAATGATTTAACCATTCTAATATACTCTTTTTTGTAATTTATTCATTAATCATATATTTCTTCCAATCACCATGGGAAATATACTCTGCTTCTTTATCAAAAATATTATCTTTATCTTTATTATAAAAGTAAACATAACATTTCTCTTTTTCTTTAGTTTGAGGATTTTTAACTTCTAAAACAACTTTATGATACTCATTTTCAGGATTATTTTCGCTTATAAATCCTTCCATCTTATCCATAGCTTCCATTGTTTCTTCGTAGTCATCTTCATTTATAACCATAATTTCTCCTAATATTACATCGTCACCAGGAGTTATTGCTGGATAACCTTTATAAGGCATATGATATAATCTCATATTTTCTAACTTAGCATTAATCTTTTTTGATACTTTTCCAGCTAAGTATTTATCATAGTTAAAAAATCCTGCTCTTAAGCTACCGTATACAAAAAAATTAATATTTTTCATTAGCAAATTTCGCCACCTATCGCTTTTATATCTTCATCATATATAACA
>JARKUZ010000002.1 GCA_029851945.1 Terrisporobacter sp.
AATATGCTGATGAGTATGATATACATTTTATTTTTGATGATGATATTATTAAATTATCATTTTATACAGTTCCTCAAGTAGATGTTTTCGCAACAGATAGCGAAGGTGGTTTAATTGGAACTGTTGGCTCATTTACAGATTTACAACGTGATTTACCAATATGCTATATCAATAAAAATAAAGAGTGTTTTCTAATTGCAAATGGCGGGAAAGAGTTTTTAGAAACAACTAAACATTGGAAAAATAATCTTAAACCGTACAATGAAGTTATATTTTATGAATCTAAATTAGAAGCTGAAAAAGAATTGAGATTTATTAATATTTAAGTTCTGAAAAATAACGGAGTTAAATTTATGTTCCCGTATAAATTTCAATTTGTAGAGCCAATTAAATGAACAATATTAATATATTGTGAATTAATTAGTATAAATTAAATTTATACTTTCTTTAACTTGAAGTTATATAATTAGTAAGATAATATAATTAATAACATAAAACAAATTACATATGGAGAGAACAACATGTTTACAATAATGGTAGTAGATGATAATGAACAATTACAAAATGAAATAGGGAATTTACTAATAGCAAACGGATACTCAATCTTAAAACCAAAAGATTTTAATAAAATATCACAAATAGTAAAAGAAAGTAGTCCAGACTTAATTTTATTAGATATAAATTTACCTAATGATGATGGATTTAAGATATGTACAGAGATACGAAGTTTTTCAAATATACCAATAATATTTATAACAAGTAGAAATACAAATATTGATGAACTTATGTCAATTACATTAGGTGGGGATGATTTTATTACAAAACCATATAATACTCAAATACTTTTGGCTAGAATAAATGCAATTCTTAAAAGAGCTTATCCAAATAACTCTAATATGGATGTAATCGAGTATAATGGATTAACGCTAAATATTTTATCTAGCACAATTGAGCACAATCAAAAGAATATAGAGCTTACAAAGAATGAATTAAAGATACTTTATTATCTATTAATAAATAAAGGTAAAATTGTATCCAGAGTAGATATTATGGAGTATTTATGGGATAGTTCCATGTTTGTAAATGATAACACACTTACAGTTAATATAACTAGAATAAGAAATAAAATTGAAGAGATCGGTTTGAAAGATTTTATAAAAACTAAAAGAGGACAAGGTTATATTATATGAGTTTAAAAGATTATTTGAAAAGTAGAGTAGCTATAATATTTTTAAATATTATAGCTTTGATAACGTTATCAGTTTTTCTTTTGAGTGTGGGAAATAAATTTAAAGTTATAATAACTATATCAATTACATGGATTATTTTTTTATTTGTATATTTTATGTTTGAGTATAGAAAGAGGAGAGCTTATTTTGAAATCATAGAAAAAAGTGTAGCAAGGATTGATAAAAAGTTCTTAATAAGTGAAGTGTTAAAAGAGCCGACTTTTATTGAAGCTAAACCTTACTATTATCTATTAAAAAAATCAAGTAAATCAATGAGAGAAGAAATTAACAAAGAAAAATCTAGGCTTAAAGATTATAAAGAATATATAGAACAATGGATTCATGAAGTAAAGACACCCATATCACTTATAAAATTAATTGAAGAAAACAACAGAACAGCGAAATCATCAGAAGTACTTATTCAGTTAGAAGAAATAGATAGATATGTGGAACAAGCTTTGTTTTATGCAAGAAGTGAAGATGTAGACAAAGATTACCTTATAAAAGAAATAAGTTTGCAAAGTTGTGTACATAGTGTTATTACAAGAAATAAGCAAGGGTTTATTTTAAATAATATAGATCTTGAAATAAATGATATAGATAAACAGGTATTCTCAGATAGTAAATGGCTTGAATTTATTTTAAATCAGATAATAGTAAATGCTATAAAATATAGACAAAATGAGTGCCCAAAAATTAAAATAGATGCAATTGATATAAAAAATGGTACTAGATTAATTATTGAGGATAACGGAATAGGTATACCAAGCAATGAAATAGATAGAGTATTTGAAAAAGGATTTACAGGAAATATTGGACGAATAAATAGTAAATCTACAGGCATGGGACTATATTTATGCAACAAACTATGTGATAAATTAGGATTATTAATAGACATAGAATCTAAAATAAATAATTATACAAAGGTAATAATAACTTTTCCAAAGGGAAGCTTTTGTAAGTTTTAATTCAGTTAATGTTACGAGATTGTCACCTAAAAGTAAGATTAAATCGAATCAAGGAAGTTACTTATAAGTTAAAATATCATCGAGGTGATAAATATGAAAGAAATATTAAAAATAAATAAAGTAGAAAAATATTATGGTAATAAAGGGAATATAGTTAAGGCCATAGATGATGTAAGCTTTGATGTGAAAAAAAGTGAATTTGTGGGGATAATGGGACCTTCAGGTTCGGGGAAAACAACATTATTAAATATGATAGCAACTATTGATGAAGTGAGTTCAGGTAATATTTATTTAGATGGAAAAGATTTAACAGAGATAAATCCCAAGAATATAGCAAAGTTTAGAAGAGAAAATTTAGGATTTATATTCCAGGACTTCAACTTATTAGATACGTTAACTATACATGAAAATATTGCATTGGCACTTACAATTAACAAGACTAAAAAGAGTGAAATAGATGGCAAAGTGTTGGCTGTGGCAAAGGAACTGGGAATAGAGGAGTTACTAGGTAAGTATCCTTATGAAGTATCAGGTGGTCAAAAGCAAAGGACTGCCTGTGCAAGGGCATTGGTAACAAATCCAAAACTAATATTAGCTGATGAACCAACAGGAGCACTTGATTCTAAATCAGCACAAATGTTAATAGAGATGATGGCAAATTTAAATAAAGATTTGGGAGCAACTATTCTGATGGTAACTCATGATTCTTTTACAGCTAGTTATTGTAATAGGATATTATTTATCAAGGATGGAAAGATATTTACAGAGTTAGTGAGAGGTGAAAATACACGTAGACAATTTTTTAATAAAATATTAGATGTGGTAGCATTATTAGGTGGTGATGTTAGAGATGTACGCTAAGTTAGCCAAAAGTAATGCGAAGAAATCTATAAAAGATTATTTAATTTATTTTATAACTATAACAATATGTGTAAGTTTGTTTTATGCAATAACATCACTTTCCAGCTCTAGTTACGAATTTATAACAGAGGAATCTTATAATTTTAGAACTTTACAACTAATATTAAAGTACTCTACTTATGTAATTACAGCAATTTTAATTTTACTTATAGCATATGTGAACAAATATATGATAAGACGACGTCAAAGAGAGTTTGCAACATACATACTACTTGGAGCAGAACAAAAGAGTATTGCATTCATGTTTTTTATTGAAACACTTATAATTGGAACATTGGCAATAATAGCAGGAATATTTGTGGGAACATTGTTTTCACAAGTTATCACAGCGTTGGTTTTAGTAAGTGTAAATCAAGAAGTAGTATTTACATTAAGGTTATATATGGATACAGTGGCCATTACATTTATATTCTTTATATCTATGTTTTGCATAATAGGTTTGTATAATGTTTCCGTATTAAATAAAATAAAACTAATAGATATGTTAAATGCAAGTAAACAAGTAGAGTTCCAGTTTAGAAGAAGTGGAAAAGTATATGGTGTAATATTTGTATTATCAATATTGTTATATATGGTATGTGGATACTGTACTTTTGAATTAATAAATGCAGAAATTGATTATAGTATAAAATCACTGACGTATATAGGTGTATCACTAGTAAGTTTTATTATAGGTACTTTTGCACTATTTTACTCTATTTCCTATATTTTAATATATTTAAAGGACAAATGTATTAACTTTAAGTATGAAGGAACAAATTTATTTTTAATAGGGAGTATTGTATCTAAAATAAAGACAGCACCAATACTAATGGCAACAATATCAATGACTTTTTTAGGGGCTATGATAAGTTTTATTATGACGCTTGCAATGGCACAGTGGGCATTGGGATATCTAGATATGAGAGTTCCTTATGATATTGATATAAGAAATGACTATAGTTATAACTTTGATATGGAAGATATACCAAAGTTAGATTATGGTGAGGTTGTACAATATTTAAATGATGAAGGTTATAGTGTAAAAAGTTATTGCCAAGTTGAAAAATATTTTATAGATAAAGATGAGTTTTATACTGGGGATAGGAATAATTCACCTATTTTAGCAATAAGCTTAAGTGATTTTAACAAATTAAGGACCATGTTAGGTTATGAAAAAATAAATCTTAAAGAAAATGAGTTTACAACACAATGGCACAGTGTAGTTAATGATAATGATATAAGTAATTTTTTAGCAAAGAACAAACATTTAAATGTTAATGGAGAAATTTTTAACATTAGTAAAGATTCACATTACAAAGAATCAATCGGGGAAGGAATATATGATTTTTATTCTTATAATATTATTATTTTGCCAGATAAGGTGTGTAAGGATCTTACTCTAGCGGAAACTAATTTTTTAGCTAATCTAAATAATGAAATGAGCTATGAAGATGCAGCGAATTTTGAATATGAATATATTGAAAAATGGTTTAAAGAAAATAATAGGGAATTAATTGAAAAATATAGCAAAGAATTCGATATAACATATAGTATTATAGATGGAAGCGTAAAATCATCTGAAACAAATGATATTTTAAATATGACTTTGGCAATGAGAATTCTTGGGGTATATTTATGCATAGTTCTACTTACCATAAGTTTTACAGTGCTTGCCCTTGGACAACTTGCAGATTCTATCGAACATAAAGATAGATTTAACGTCCTTAGAAAGTTAGGCGTTGAGGAAAAGTATATAAATAAGATAGTATTAAAGCAAATCTCAATATATTTTGTAGTACCTATAGCTATTGCACTGGTAGGTGTAGGAATCTTCATATATAACTATTATCTAATGTATCAAGAAGTAATCGCTACTTTTATTGGTGGTAAATTATTCATTTTGAGTATTGTTACAGGGATTATTTTAACTATTTGTGTTTATGTGTGCTACTTTGTAGGAACGTATTATACTTTTAAGAGAAATATAAAAGAATTTATATGATTTAATATAATCAAATAATACAATAATAAAGTGACAATAATAAAGGAATTTATGGTAAATAAGATAATCATTCACAATATTAATATAATGCGAATAATAATAATAAAAATAAGGTGATTTAAAAATGATAAATAGAGATACTAATGAATCTTGGTCTATTAGAACATCTACAGATGAGTTGCTAAATTTTATTATATTTACTGGATGTATGTATAACTTAATAGATGATGAAAATTTTGATGAGTCAAATACACGTTGGCCTACAAAATTATCAAATTTAGACTTTGACAATTTACATATGAGTAAGCTAAAGTCACAGTGGAAGCTATGGTTTAACAATGTTATAGAAGAAAAATATAATAATATTAATCTTGGTAAAATATGTGTAGCTATTGATGAAATATATAATATAAATAATTTTTTAGAACTAGAATACATTGAGCTTAGAGAGTGTTGTAAAAAGTCATATCCACATTTCATAGAATGGTGGTATATGCAAGCAGGAGGAAACAATGCTATTTCTTTTTATGAAATTATTGTTGGTAATAAGTTTTGTGATTATATAGAGGAATTAGAGTGTAAATTAAATAAAAAAGCTAAGCCATTCAATCTTTATATAGATATAGTATATACAGGAGTACCTAATGTATTAGATATAAATGATAAATATATTATAGTAACTCCTAATGGATATCTCCATTTAACTAAGGATTGGTGGATGAAAAAACTAATTAAATTAATATAACAATTACTTAGGTGGGGATTTGAATGAATACATACTATATTAAACAAAAAATTTCATTAAGTGATAAATATTACTATCTTTATTAATAGCTATTGATAATTCAATAAACAATTAAAATATTTTTATAAAATAAATAACAAGTCCTAAAATTTACCTTTAGGAATTATAGTTATGTATTTCCAATAAAATTAAAGTCCTTAAAATTCATTTATTTGGATTCTAAGGGCTTTCTTACTATATATTTTTATATAAGTTTTTAGAGAATAATATTAACTTGTCATATATATACAAAATCATTTGTTTTGGTGTACATTTTCTTATTTATAGGGTTTGACATGATATAGATAAATAGAGTAGCTTGTATTTTTTATGAAAAATATAAGTCTATAATATTAACAGAAAAAGTACTTTGTAATTGACAAAATGTAAATAAGTAATTACAATTTAAAATGTAAACAATAGATTACATTTTGTCAAGGAGGTAATACTTTGATACAAAATCGAATTAAAGTTTTGAGAGCTGAGCGTAATTGGACACAAGCTGACTTAGCTGAAAAGGTAGGCATTTCTCGCCAAGCTGTTATATCAATTGAGAAATATAAATATACACCATCTTTAGAATTAGCTTTCAAAATTGCACATGCTTTTGATGTTTCAATAAATAACGTTTTTGAATACAAGGAGGATTAAAGCAATGAATGAACAAATTATTTTTTTACTTTTCTTGATTCCAGGAGCTGGAATTACTATTTTTCTTCCTTTCTGGAAGTCAAAAAAAGAAATTGCTTATAAAAAAGACGAACGTTGGCAGTTAATTCAGAACAAAGCTAATAATGTAGTAAATTATTTAAACTATATCTTATTAGTATTATTTTTAGTTATTGGACAAATAATAACGATTAATTTTGATATTGAAATAACTTTTACATTGAATCGTCTTTGTACCTATGCGGTATGTTTCATTGAATTACGAAATGCGGTAGAACTATTTGCATTAAAATATTACGATAATCGAATATAACTTAGAGAATGAAATTGAGTTTAGATGATACTATTGTGGGAGGAATTTACTGTACTGCACCCCAATTGTTGGACCAAAATCTAATGATTGGGGTATTTTTATGGCCAAATATGATTATAATTTTAAAATGAAGGTTGGTTTATCACCGAATTACAGCTACATTAAGATATGCGGGTATATTTATTAACCAAAAGAAAGTGAGACGTATTATGAAAAAACTAGAACTTAAATATTTAACTTAATTTAAATAAATCATACGTTATGATATTTTTATCTTTATCTAAATTCTCAATTAGTTTTAATTTTATAAACTGTCCGATTGCATAAGAAGTAAATATTTCTTGATCATTTATTTCATAATTATTACCTTTATATTCTAATTCAATAGTGTATGTACTTGGTAATATTGATGGAAGTATAGCCCCACCAACTCTCATAATAGTTCCCTTAGAAAAACGCTTATTTATTATTTTCATATCAACAATAGATTCTTCAGTATATTTTATTTGAGACTTTAAACGTTTATTATTGTTATAATTTCTAATCTCTAAAAATATCAAATACATACTTCCAAAAACAATTACAATTATCCAAAATAAATTTTCTATTAGTGTATTCATGCTTATTCTCCCAAATATATTTTATTAATTTGTACTATATAACAATTGTATATTTATTATAGCATTTTTTCGATTGGTATATAATGAGAATTAACGTCACGTTTGATATCATATATATGAATAGGAATTTTTTGGGGAATGGATTATTATAACTTAAAAAAGCTAAGATGTATTGTCTTCTTTCATTTTTTAGGTATAACAAAATGCCTATCAACTGTTACATCGATAGGCACTTTGTTATCAAGATTTTATTCGATTTTCTTGTTTTGGCTTGATATAATGGTGTGCTAATAATAAATTAAAATTCTTTTCCCTTATATATAGAAAGAGAGATAAAATAAGAAGATATAAATATTACCGCACTAATAACAATACAAGCTATTCTATAAATCATATTTGCATTGTTTAGATTAATTAAGTATGGTGTTAAAATTACACTTCCGCCATTAAATAAAAACATGGTAATTGCAACGGAAATAATTAGCATTATCTCTGATTTATCTGCTCCGAATTTTAATACTAATGGATACAAAAGTGCTGGAACTAAAAGAGCAAATGTAATTCCAAAACTGTATCCATAGCCTACTCTTTCTAGGTTCATTGGTTGAGCTGAAATAACAGAGAATAACACTACAGTGAGTGTGGTAAGCAAAATTCCTATAACAGAAAAAATTAGGAAGGAAATGTATCTTGCCATTACAATATCACGTATTTTTACTGGTAAAGTTTTTTCATATTTGCTCCAGTTTGAAGTGTTATCCTTTTGAAGCGCAGTTCCAGTTAAACCTACAAAAGCTCCTATTTGCCCAATTATCAATATTGGTAAAAAGCCTTCAGTATTGGTAAATCGTAAAGTTCCAATTATGACTGCAAAATTTACAATAATGCAAAAAGCTATGGTCCATTTTAAAGCACTGCCAACTGAATAGAAATTATTTCTTATTAAACCTTTCATTTTCTTTGTTCTCCTTTTGTAATAAGTGGTAAAATTTCATCAATGCTTGTTACATCTAAAGTAATATTTGGATATTTTTTTGAAAAACTAATTTTATCCGGAATTAAAGCCTCAATCTGTAAACCTCTTTGTCTGTAAGAAATATATTCAGATTTTTGAAGTTTATCAAAATCATTTCGTTTCATGCGGGCAATGCCATAATTATAAATTAAAGTATCTTTGCTTTCTGTTAAAATAATTTTACCATTATCAATAACCACAATATAATCAGCAATTTTTTCAAGGTCACTGGATATATGAGATGATATTAAAATAGAGTTATTCTCATCTTCAACAAAATCTAAAAATGTATCTAGAATTTCTTCTCTTACAACTGGGTCAAGACCGGCTGTAGCTTCATCTAAAATTAGAAAGCGCGCTTTATGAGAAAGAGCAATACTGATTGATAATTTCATAGTCATACCACGAGAAAATGTTTTTATCTTTTTATCACTCGGAATTTTGAATTTTTCAAGATAAGAAAAAAATAAATCTTTATCCCAATTTGTATAGATGCCCGACAAAATCTTTTCCACATTTTTAGACGTTAAATCTTCGTGAAAATTAACGGTATCGAATACTACACCAATGTTTTCTTTAATAGAAGTGGCATCATCGGTCATATCGCAACCAAAAAATTTTACTGTTCCACTATCCTTTTTTATAATATTTAAAATTGAATTGATTGTGGTGCTTTTTCCAGCACCATTTTTCCCCACAAACCCCAAAATGGAGCCTTTAGGGATACTAAAAGTCACATTATCTAACTTGAAATCAGTATTTTCATAAACCTTACAAAGATTTTCAACTTTTAAAGCGTAATCCATTTGTTAATCCTCCTCATAGAATATTTTAAGTAGTTCTGTTATTTTTTCTAACTTAATACCGTTGGTGCGAGCAATATCAGCCGCTATCATTAAATGCTCTTCAACTTGTTTTTGCTGCTCTTCTTGTATGAAATCTTTATTCTGAGCAGCTACAAAGCTTCCTCTTCCAACGGTGGTTTCAATAAAACCATCTCGTGTTAAGTCTTCATAAGCCTTTTGAACCGTGATTACACTAACATGAATTGTTTTAGCAAGTGAACGCATAGAAGGGATTGGGTCACCTGTTTTTAACTCTCCACTCATAATCATAGCTTTCATTTGTGATGTTATTTGTTCGTAGATTGGCTTACTTGTATTACTACTGATTATAATTTCCATGTGGCATCTCCTTTCGTAATGTAGTGTACTTATTGTATAAGTACATTATATGTAATTAATACCATATAGTCAAGACATAAAAATAGCAGACTATATTTCAAGTCTGCCCAAAAGTATATAAACACTTGGTATTTCATTGTTTTGCAAATAGAACTGCATTTCTGTAATGTCATCAATACCACGGTGAGCTGATTGGAGTTTTGTTTAGTTGGCAGTTCGGAAGCTCACTTATAAAATCCAATTTGTATAGTAGATTTGATGAACAATATTAATAATTTCGAATTAAGGTACACAAAAAGAGATTATTTTAGGTGATTTATTATCTAATATGATTACTCTTTTTTATTATTCAATATTTTCACGAAAATTAAAATTATAAGTTAACAATGAAAATGGTCAGTAGGTAAAATATGAGGTTAGAGGTAAAGGTATTAAGAAAAAAGCTAAATCAAATAACTAAATTAATTAACAATTGTTATATAATATGAATTAACATATTGTATTAAATTTAAATCATATAAATATTTATATTTAGAGGGGATAATGTGAAAAAAAAGAAAATTGGAATAGATTCACTTTCTTTATTATTATTTATTGTTGGTTGTTTATTTAGTTTTACATTTAATGATATCTGTATAGGAGATAATATCTTAAATTATATTGGTCTAAAAGCATGGTCTAACGGCAATAGGGGAACTCATTTTACAATCTTTTATTCTCTATTATTTTTTATTCCATCATTGATTTTTGGTTACAAATTTAAGAAATATAACAAATAGAATAGAACCAATGATTAATTAAATGCTATAATTATCGCTGAATTTATATAATAATAAATCAAAAAATAGGGGGAGACTATTAGTAAAAACAAAACATCATATCAACCAAAAGGGACCATAGATAGGTTTGCGCAAAATCCATCCATAGTCCCTTTTTCACCACCCTACAAAGTAGAATCTCTCCTTACAATAGTAGGTTCTATAATAACATGTTTATCAGGCGGCAAATTAACCTTTTTCTTGTTGTGATTTATCTTAATTCTCTCATTCAGTATAGCCAGAGTATTCTCCGTAATAGCCTGAATATCCTGACTGATCGAAGTTAATGGAATAAATGATTCGATTGCAGCAGGAGAATCATCAAAACCAATCACCTCATACTCATCTGGAATAGATCTATTATTTTTCACAAGAATCTTAATAAAATAATTAGCCAAAGTATCATTACTTAAAAATACTCCAATTTTCTTATTAGGATAATTACTTTCTATTTTCTTAAATATATTATTTAACTTATTGTTAGTATCATTTATATCACCGTTGAAATCTTCATAGAATACCATATATTCCATATCTTTATCTTTGCAAATATTATTAAAAGCCTTAATCCTATCAATAGAAGGAACTTCATCTGATAGAGGACTATTTATGTGTATCAATACATCACAATTGTTTTCAATAAGAGTATTTGTAGCCAAAGAAGCTCCCATATAATTATTTGTATTTACACTTGAAATATATTTTGCCTCTCTTTCAATTCCCACAATTGGAATATTGTAATCCTTTAATTCTATAGAAGGTATACATGAACTAATCATAATTAATCCCTCAATTTGATAAGCTAATAACTCTTCAATATATTTTTTCTCTTCATCAATGTCCCCGTTGCTAGTAAAAACAATAAATTTATATCCATATTTAGAATAAGTATTAAGAATGCAATTAAGTAAATAAGAATAAAAATGTAAGTCTAACTTAGGAGCAATTATACCTATAAACTCTGTTTTACCATTAGCTAGAATCTTAGCCACTTTATTTTCTTTATAATTTAACTCCATAAGTGCTTTTTCTATTAGTAGGGTAGTTTCCTCAGTAAGACTTTCTGGAGAATTAAAAAATCTAGAAATTGTAGCTTTAGACAAATTCGTATGTTTAGCTATATCGCTATATGTAATATTTTTTTTCAAAATAGCACCTCTTTATTATGAATAATTCCTATGTAGTTTATCAAATAAAGAAGTCTTGTGCAACTTAAAGATTAAATTTTACATTAAATATATTTTTCTATTACACAAAAATAAAGATATAAAAAAAAAATTATAAAGTTGACTATATTGTAAATCCTATGATAGGATTATGTAGATTGATGAAACCGATTTCAAAACCGGTTACAAAACCGATTTTATCAAAATTATATTAAGGAGGAGTTCATTTAATATGGGGAAGAAAATTGGAAGTATTCTATTAATTTTCACATTAATAATAGGCTTAGTTGGATGTGAGAAAAAAATAGAGACAGGTAGTATTAGTGGTTTTGATGACAATGAAGAGTATATTTCTATGTGGGTACATACCATAGAGAATACTACAGAAGGAGAAGCCTACAAAAAAAGTGTTGAGCTTTTTAATGAAAAATACGATGGTAAGTATTTTTTAGATATAGAATTTATTCCACGTAATGAAAGTGGAGGAGGATATTCAGATAAAATCAATGCAGGTGTTATGTCTGGAGACTTACCTGATATTATAACTGTTGATGGACCAAATATCTCAGCATATGTATCTAATAATATAATACAACCTTTAGACGGGGTATCAGATAAAGACAAGTCTGTATATTTAGATTCAATAATAGAACAGGGGACAATAGATAATAAACTTTATGCCCTAGGTGCAATGGAGTCCAGCGTTGGATTATATTATAACAAAGATATAATTGAAAAAGCAGGAATCGAGATTCCTAGTCTGGATGACCCATGGACTTGGGATGAATTCTATGAAGTATGCGAGAAAGTAAAAAGTGTTATTCCAGAGAAGGATTACCCAATTGATATGACTTTCCCTTCAGGAGAGTCAACAATTTACTACTATGCTCCTTTTGTATGGTCAAATGGTGGTGATTTCGTAAGTGAAGATGGATTAACTGTTGATGGATATTTTAATTCAGAGAAAACTTATGAAACAGTTAATTATTTTAACAAATTACTAGATAATAATATGTTTTCAAAAACTAAAATAGATAACTTATTTGAACTTGGAAGATCAGCATTTAAGTTTGATGGTGCATGGTTACCAAACAATATGAAAAATAGCTATCCAGATTTTAATTTAGGTGTTGCACCTTATCCTGTGGGAAATGATTGGAATAAAGAAAGATACACACCAACAGGTTCATGGGCATACGCAGTAAGCAGTAGTTGTACTAATGTTAGTGCAGCGACAGAGGCTGTCAAATGGTTAAGTGGAGTTGAAAGTGGTGTTATTCTAAGTGAATTAACAGGAAATATGCCTTCCACATATGATGCTTATGATAGAGTAGCTCAGTTCAAGGATGAAGTATATTTATTCTTAAAAGAACAGTTAATAAACTATGGTCATCCAAGACCTAAAACACCAGCTTATCCTCAAGTAAGTGAGCAGTATCAAAGAATGTTAGAAGACATAGTTTTAAATAACAAAGATGAGAAAGAAACGATTGAATATTCTATAGAAAGGATAAACGCGAAATTAAAGCGTTATAGATAAATGGTTAAAAATACAGTGGAAAAAAGAAACTCTATTCTTGGTATGTCATTTTTTGGACCAGCTTTAGTACTTATGGCAATATTCTTATTCATACCAATGATTTTAACGTTTGTACTCAGTTTTACAGATTACTTTGCACTGAATCCAAATTTAACAAGTTTTGTTGGTTTAGATAATTATATATCATTATTTAAAGACAAATTATTTGTTCAAGCTTTTAAAAATACAATTCTATTTGTAATTATAATAGTTCCTCTTCAAACGGGACTTGCTTTTGGACTTGCATTATTTATAGATAGAATATCATATTGTAAATCTTATTTTAAACTGGCATTTTTCATACCAGTAGTAATGTCACTAGCTGTAGTTTCTACTTTATGGATGCAAATATATAGTACAGAAGGGATTTTAAATAATATTTTAGGATGGATTGGCATAGATCCACAACCATTCATATATAGTGCAAAACAAGCACTACCTTCAATTGCATTTATGAGTATATGGCAAGGTGCAGGTTATCAAATGTTAATTTTCTTAGGAGGATTACAAGCCATATCACCTAGTTTATATGAAGCAGCAGAAATAGACAATGCATCTGAGTGGGCTAAATTTAGATATATAACTCTACCAGCATTAAAACCAATTATGATATTTGTGTTAATAACAATAACTATTGGAGCATTTAAGATGGCTATTCAACCAATGGTAATGACAGGTGGGGGACCTTCATATTCTACATATACACTAGTCTACAACATATACCAAACTGGTACAGTAAACTGGGAGATAGGAATTGCATCTGCCATGTCTATGGTATTTGCAGCGTTTGTAATAGTTTTAACAATAATACAAAATAAAATAACAGGAGATAAGGAGGACTAAAATATGAAAAGTAAAAAGCGTAAAATTATTGAAATAGTTATATGTTTAATTATGATAGGAGTTTCATTATTCTTCTTATTCCCTGTAATATGGATGGTAGCAAACTCATTTAAAGGAGACGCTCAAATTATACAAGATATGAATACCTTGAGTGCATTTAAACCACCTAGTTTAGATGGAAACTTCTTTAGTAACTATTCAACTATAATTCAAAATTCTGATTTAATGAGATATATGGCAAATACAGTTTTTTATTCAGCAGTACTTATAGTGCTAAGTATTTTAGTAAATGGTCTAGCTGGATATGCCCTTGCAAAAATTAAATTTCCATTTAGAGAGGGATGGGTATTAGTAATAACTTTACTTATGATAGTACCAGCAGAAACTATAATAACAATTAACTATATGATGATTGCAAAAGCTGGCTTATTAAATAATATAATAGGATATATTTTACCGATGATAGTCAATCCATTTAATATATTCTTATTTAGACAGGTATTTGTGCAATTACCAGATGAGCTTAGAGAAGCGGCTGAAATGGACCACTGTGGCACTTTCAAATACTTTTTACAAATAGTATTACCAATGTCAAAATCAGTTGTTGCCACAGTTAGTGTATTTACTTTCTTAGGTGTATGGAATGACTTTATCTGGCCATCTTTAATATTTACATCTAATGATTTGTTAACTGTCCAAATAGGATTAAATTCTATAACAGCTAATGATAATACAACTGTTGGACAAGTGTTAGCTACAATTTCATTAATAACAATACCAGTAATAATTATTTATTCATTATTCTCTAAACAAATTGTTGAGGGAGTTACTACATCAGGAACTAAGGAGGGTTAAGATATGGGTTTTGTATCTTTAAAGAATATAAATAAACAATATAAAGGAAATAATAAAAAATCAGTTACGGATTTTAATTTAGATATAGAAAAGGGAGAATTTATAGCATTTGTTGGACCATCTGGATGTGGTAAGTCTACTACATTAAGAATGATAGCAGGATTTGAAGAAGTAACAGAGGGAAGTATTGAAATAGATGGACAAGTTGTAAACAATTTATTGCCAAGGGATAGAGGTATAGCTATGGTTTTCCAAAACTACGCATTATATCCTCACATGACAGTAGAAAAAAACATAGCTTTTGGACTAAAAAATATAAAAACTCCAAAGGAAGAAATTGATAAGAAGGTAGACTGGGCAGTAGATATTTTAGGACTTGAAGAATATAGAAAAAGAAAGCCAAAGAATTTATCAGGTGGACAACGTCAAAGGGTGGCACTGGGAAGAGCCATAGTTCGCAATCAAAAAGTATTTTTAATGGATGAGCCACTATCAAACTTAGATGCAAAGTTACGTGTAAGTATGAGAAACGAAATAACAAAATTACATAGAGCTTTGGGTGCAACTACTATTTATGTAACTCACGACCAAATAGAAGCCATGACTATGGCAGATAGAATAGTAGTAATGAAAGATGGTGTTATCCAACAAATAGGTTCACCTATTAAACTTTATGATGAACCAGCAAATAAGTTTGTTGCAGGATTTATAGGATCTCCTCAGATGAACTTTATAGAGGTAAATATAAAAGATAACGTAGTAGAGTTTAAGGACGGTAACAAAATACACCTAAGCAAAGGTGTAAGAGATAGATTACAAAAATCAGGCAAAATGATTTTAGGTATTAGAGGAGAAGATATTAAATTTGATTTCTTAAATATGGACCTTAGAAAAGATGATGTATTACATTCTACTGTAACTAATGTTGAAGTTATGGGAAATGAAAATAACATATACTTCTCTTTAGGTGAAGAAACAGTAGTAGCAAGAGCATCTAAATATGATTTAAAAAAAATAGGAGAGAAAATTGAATTTGTAATAGATACAAATAGATTACATTTTTTCGATATAGAAACGGGAGAAAATATAATTAATTACTTACATGGAGGAGAAGAAAATAATGAACAAGCCAAAGTTACATCTAACTAGTGAAAGAAACTGGATGAATGATCCCAATGGACTTATATATTATAAAGGAAAATATCATGCATTTTATCAACATTTCCCTTATGCACCTCAATGGGGAACTATGCACTGGGGACATGCTATAAGTGATGATATGGTAAATTGGACTTATGAACCAATAGCATTATTCCCAACAAAATCATATGATCAAAATGGATGTTTCTCAGGAAGCGCCATAGAAGTAGATGGAGATTTATATTTATACTATACTTCTATCAAATATACAGAAACAGAAGAAGAAAATACAACAGTACCAAAAGATAATACATTTGAAGCATCACAAGCAATGATTATTTCTAAGGATGGATTTAATTTTGACAATTTCAATGATAAATCTTTAATAGTACCACCTATTACGGACGAAGAATTAGGTCATTACACACATACTAGAGATCCTAAAGTTTGGAAATATAAAGACAACTATTATATGATTGTTGGAAGTAAAGTAAAGAAAGCTGACAAAGAAAAACATACAGGAAAAATATTATACTATAAAAGTAAAGATGCAAAAACATGGGAATATATAAATTCTTTTGAGTTACATGGACTGGGAGATATGTGGGAATGTCCCGACATATTTAATGTAGATGATAATTATATATTAGTAATGTCACCAGAAAATTATTATACTGATGGAACATACCCAACAAACAATGCAGTTATGGGTATTGTGGATTTTGAAGAAGAAAGTTGTAATACAAAATTTGATAAAGATGATTTTAGAGTATCAGATTTAGGCCTAGATTACTATGCTCCACAAACATTTATAGACAAAGAAGGAAGACGAGTTCAATTTGGTTGGCTAAGAATGAATAAACCTTTTGAAAACCACACATGGCTAGGTATGATGAGTTTGCCAAGAGTAATAGAAGTTAAAAATAAAGAAATTACTACTAACGTTCATCCAAATATATCTTCTTTATTTACAAAGGAAATAAATATGGATACTATAGATAATGTAGATTTTAGTATTCCTACATGTATCAAAGCTACTTTAAAAGAGAATTCAAAAATAAGCATAGGTGGATATGAAATCACATTTGAAAATAATGTTATAACTGCTGATAGAAGTAAAGTCTTTGATGAAGAGTATGTAAACATAAAAGCATCAACTTCACAGTTAGAAGATGAATGTAACATAGAAGTGTATATTGATTATGGAGTAATAGAAACTTACATAAATAAGGGACAATATGTAATAAGCCATATTGTAAATCCATTGGAAAATAAATTACAAATAGATAATTTAAGGGATTTTAAGATATATACTATCTAAATTAAGTGTTATGAGCAGTAGAGAAAGGAATTTATGAATATGAAATATGATGTAGTAGCCCTTGGAGAGTTATTAATTGATTTTACTTTTGAAGGTAAAAGCAATCAAGGAAATAATACTTATGAAGCTAATCCAGGAGGAGCTCCTTGCAATGTGTTAGCTATGTTAAATAAGATGAATAAAAAAACTGCTTTTATAGGAAAAGTAGGAAAAGATGCTTTTGGGCAAATTTTAAAAAGTACAATTGATAATGTAGGTATAAGCTCTAAAGGATTAGTATTTGATGATAAGGTTAATACTACATTAGCTTTTGTTAATACTGATGAAAATGGAGAAAGAAGTTTTTCATTCTATAGAAATCCAGGAGCAGATATGATGTTAACGGAAGAAGAAGTGGATTTTGAATTAATTAGAAATTCGAAAATATTCCATTTTGGAACATTATCAATGACACATGAAAAAGTGAGAATAGCAACAAAAAAAGCCATAGAAGAAGCAAAAAAACAAAATATACTAATATCTTTTGATCCTAATTTAAGACCATTATTATGGGAAGACTTAAACTTAGCTAGAGAACAAATAGATTTTGGATGTTCTGTATGTGATATTTTAAAAATAGAAGATGAAGAAGCTAAATTTTTAACTGGTTGTGATAATATTGACGAAGCAGTGGAAATATTAAAAAATAAATATGACATAAAGCTTATTTTATTAACTGCTGGAAGTAAAGGTAGTGTGGCTTATTATAAGGATTTAGTGATAGAACAAAAAGCTTATTTACAAGATAATACTATAGATACAACTGGAGCAGGGGATACTTTCTGTGGAAGTTGTTTAGGATATATTATAGACAACAATATAGATGAATTAAATGAAGAAAAAATAAAGGATATGCTTTCTTTTGCCAGTGCAGCAGCATCAATAGTAACAACAAGAAAAGGTGCAATTTGCTCTATGCCAGAAATTGAGGAAGTAGAAAAATTAAGAGATAAAGATTGTATATATTCAGTGTAATATATGATTTAAAAAATAGCCTAGGTGATATAAAATGTACCCTTTGTTAAGGACAGTTTAATGAAATGGCTATTTGGCTAACAAGATGATTTCTGTATTGAACAGGAGTCATCTTGTTTAAATTCCACTGATATCTATCATTATTGTAGTAGTCTATATAATCATCTATTTCCTTTATAACTTCATCTATATCATTACAATTACTAAGAATAGCCTCATCTTTAAAGTGACCCAAAAATGACTCCTGTGGAGCATTATCTCAATAATTGCCCCTCCTAGACATTGATTGTTTTAACCCTAGTTTTTTACTCTATTTTGAAATATAGGACTCGTATAATGTACCCCTTGATCTGAATGTAAGATAGCTCAGTGATGGAACTTAAATTCTAAATTTAATTTTAGTTTATCCAATATTTTTAAAGTAATATCAAGCCGAAGGTTATCGGAGATATGATGAGCTAATATTTCATTGGTATATGAATCTTTTATTGTTGATAAATAAGCTCTTTTTCCATTTTTATAATTTAAATATGTAATATCAGTCAATAGAATTTTACCAGGGATATCCTGCTTAAAATATCTATTTACTAGATTAGGCATAATAGTGTGTTCTTTTGTAGCTTTCATCATACATCTATAAGGATTAGCTTTTCTAATTGGACAAACTATATTATATTTTTTCATTATTCTTCTGATACGTTTTAAATTATATGTAATATTAAATTCATTTTCTAAAACCATTTTTATCTGTCTTGCACCTTTTTTGCGACCTTTGAAATTAAAGGCTTTTAGCACATTTTCTTTAACTAAAATGTCGGCTTTTTCTTTTGATTTTCTTAATGACTTACCTTTAGATGAGAAGTATTGGTAATAACCTGAACGAGATACACCTGAAATTTTGCAAAAATAACTTATCATATTTTTTAATTTATACTTGTTTATGGTAGATTTAATAATTATATATTTTTTATAATTACTATATAATGGATATAAATATTTTTCTGATATCATTTAAGAATACAGAAATTAAATCTATATTATTATTCAAAAATCTCGAGAAATACTAAGAAAAATTAAATTAGTATGAAAATGAGTAGTTTTAATATATTTGGATTTAATGAAATTAAAATATTTAAAATATAAAGAGTAAAAACTAATGTAGCAAAGGGAGTATTAAAATGGGATTAATATATAGAAAATCATTCTAAAAGCTTAAAAAATATAGTTGAGATACAAAAGCGTTAAATTCCAATTTGTTAAGAAGATTTGATAGACAATATTAAAATTTTTTATAAAATAAATAAAAAGTACTAAAATTTACGTTTATAAATTATAGTTATGTATTTCCAATAAAATCAAAGCCCTTAAAATTCATTTATTTGGATTCTAAGGGCTTTCTTACTATATATTTTTAGATAAGTTGAACAATAAAATAAAAAATATTCAAACATGCAAGTTTTTGATATTAATTTACGAATTAATTAGTGTAAAAGCTTTTACAGTTAGGAGGAAGTAACTTGCAAGATAAGTTAATGATTAAATACATAAAAAAGAGAAATGAAAAAGGAATGGAAATTTTAATAGACCAATATAATGGCCTTATTACTTCTGTAGTTAGGTATCATTTAGGTTCGCTTATTAATTATGAAGAAGAATGTGTTAGTGATACTTTACTAGCTATTTGGAATAACATAGATGGATTTGAAAAAAATAAAAATTCTTTTAAAAACTGGATATGTGCAATAGCCAAATATAGAGCAATTGATTATAAAAGAAAATATCTAAACAAGATGGAATTATCTACATTAGATGAAGAAACATCATATATAGATAAAAATTTGTTACAAATAGAAATACAAGAAGAATTAAATGAAACATTAAACTTTTTATCTAAAGAGGATGAAGAAATATTTAGACGATATTATCTAGAAGATGAAAGTATAGTAGATATAGCACGTAATAAGAAATTAGCCATTTCTAGTGTTCATAGTAAGTTATCTAGAGGTAAAGCGAAAATAAGAAAATCTTTATTAAGGGATGGAGGTAAATAAAGTGATAGATAAATACAAAGTATTAAATAACGAAAAAATTCAATTTGATAGATATACTGAAGTAAAAACTGATAATGAGAAAATGAAAAATATAATGAAATCAAAGATAAAACCTAGAAAGCAAGTGAATAAAAAGTTAATAGTAGCTAGTGTATCAGCTACACTAGTTTTAGGCTCTGTAGCTCTTACAAATGAGAGGGCATTGGCATATATCAATAGATTAGTAAATAGTATTGAGTATTTTTTAGATAGAGACTCTGGAGAGTTTGATAAATATAAGTTTGAAGGAAACCAATCATTAGAAAAAGATGGATTGATACTTAACTTAGGAGATGTAATGATTGATGATAGACAGTTAATTGTAAGTTTGGGGATTGATTATAGTAATTTTGATTTAGAGAAAAATGGATTTAATAAAAAGGACTTTGTGCCAGATTTACCGCTTATTACAATAGGAGATATGTCTTTTCCTGGTCAAGGTGGATTAATTAATCAAAGGAATGTAAGAGGTGAGGATAAAAAAGAAGTTTTATACATTGTTAATCTAACTAAAATTGACACCGATGGAGATGGGATCGTTGATACGGACATTGATATACTTAAAAATTTAGAGGAAAATAAAGATTATAATATGAAAATTAAATTTAAAGACTTTGATATAGGTGAGTCAAAAACAGAGTCAGGTAAGTGGTTAAGCAAGGAATTTGGAACATGGGAATTTAATACTACTATAAATACTTCTAATATATCCAATGATATGAAAACTGTTGAAATTAACAAGGTCATTGATATAAATGAAGGAAATATAAAATGCAAGCTGAAGATTGATGATATAAGGATATCTCCTGTATCTGCAAAGGTTAAGATGGATATAGAAGGAGATATTTCAAATAATACATACTTCTCCTTGTCAGTAACAGATGAAAATGGTAAAGATTTAATGAATCTTGATAGTGGTATTTCAGATACTGAAAATACAGTTTACTGTGATTTTGAACTTAAAGGGACAGAAGAGAAAATAGTAATAACACCTGTTGTTTATATTGATGGTAATGAAAAACACTTTGATGATGAAGTAATACAAATAGAAATTCCATAATTTAATCATACATAAAATAATACCAATGATTATTAACATAGTTATTGGTATTACTTATGTTTATAGAACTTTGGTGACTTTTTAAAAATGTGATTGCTATACATGATGAACAAGTATATGACATTGTAGTTGAATATATGGATCGTCAATCAAGAGGATTTAATGTTTAGTAAAAATTATTTAAATACAGTACAAAAAAGGGTGTCCCAAAAATGTCACACCCTTATCAATTATAAAAAAACTCTATCTTGGTACACATATTACAGTGGCTAAGATAGAGTTTTTCAAATTTGTCACTTGAGCAAATCGAAATTTTTTATTAATTACAAGAATTTATTTCACTCATTCTTATATTCATACATTTCATTTCCTTATATACAAGTATTCCTGCTGTTATAAATGCAATACTATCTGCTATTGGACCTGCATACATAACACCATCAATACCTAAAAATTTTGGCAATATAATAACTAATGGCAATAAGAATATTATTTGTCTTGTCAATGATAGAATAATACCTTTTTGAGATTTTCCAATAGATGTAAAAAAGTTTGATGTAAGTGGTTGAATACCATTTACAAATGTCATGAACATAAATATTCTAAAATATCTTTGAGCAAATTCAAAGTAATTTTCATCTCCCTGACCAAATATGCTTATTATTTGTCTCGGGAATATTTGGAAACATAAAAATGCAACAATAGAAATCAATGTAACTGCAATAGCTGCTGTTTTGTATGTTTTTTTGACTCTATCGTAATTTTGTGCTCCATAATTAAATCCTACTATTGGTTGGCATCCTTGTGATATTCCTAATGTAAATGCCAGATAAACTATATTAACTTTTGATATTACACCAACACTAGCAAGAGGTATTTCACTTCCATAATGTGATAAAGCCCCATAATAAGTAAGTATATTATTCATAGTTATCTGAACAACCATCATAGCTAACTGATTAAAACATGATGCTGCACCTAATGCTGATATAGCTAGCACAAGTTTTTTTCTTAATTTGAAATTATTTCTTGATAGTTTTACACTTTTAAATTTGAAAAGGTATCTAGCAACAATTATACTTGATAATATTTGACCAATAACAGTTGCATATGCAGCTCCTGCCATACCTAAGTCAAATACAAATATAAATATTGGGTCAAGTATAGTATTTAATATTGCTCCAGACAATGTACTTAACATTGCATAGGTAGGACTACCATCAGAACGAATTAGATTACTACATCCTATAGAAAATATTAAAAATGGAATACCAAATGAAGTTATTCTAGTATAAGTAAGTGCATAAGGCATTATATCTTTTGTTGCACCAAATAAATGTAATAATGGATTTAAAAATATTATTACTAATAAAGATAAAGTTACTCCTGATATAATCATAGATATAACACTATTTCCTACTATGTAAGCAGCTTCTTCTTCTTTTTTTTGACCCATTCTAAGATTGAAATTAGAAGCACCACCTATTCCTAATAGAAGTGCTAATGCTGTACATATAGTATTTAGTGGAAATGTTATGTTAGTTGCTGCATTACCAAGCATTCCTACACCTTGTCCTATAAATATTTGGTCTACTATATTATATAGTGCGCTTACCAAAAAACTTATTATAGAAGGTGTTGCGAATTTAAAAATTAATTTACCTACATTATCGGTTGCTAATGGATTGTTTAAATTGTTTATGTTTGCCCCCATATAATCACTCCTCTACACTTAATATTTTACCATTCTTTGTAATTCATTTCATGGCTATTATTTAAATATATATATATAAATTTTATTGTTATTAATTAACTCTATTGCGACGTAAACATTATTTCTGTAGTATTGTAATTAATAGAGAAAAATATAAGGAGAAATTAAATGAAGCTAGATAAAAAAGACTATGGAATAATCATAATAGGTGTAATACTTGGAATGATATTCACAGAAAAAGTATCACAAATAGTGTGGATTTTAGGAATAATGTATTTTCTGTACAAATATTTATGGAATGGAGAAATATACGAAGACTTATTAGATTATGATATAGAATTCATAGATAAAGAAAAATACTACCAAAGCTTAAAAAAAATGATGATATTTATAGATATATATTTAATTATAAAAATAATAATTATTCTATTAACGGATATTTATGTACATATAGGTATTGAAGTAGCATTACTTATTCCAATTATAACAATTTATGGTGATAGCTTAAGTCGTAAATATATAAAGTCTATCAATGGAGAGGAAATTGTTAGAGATAGAAAATTTATTAAGAATAAAGTCCTAACTGCTTTTATACTTGTAATATTTATGGGATATACTTATACTTACTTATCTAACATAAAAATAAATTCAAATGAAATAAAGTCAAACAACTACTCATATAGTCTGACTTATGATGACAATAAAAATAAAGTAGTTGAAGTTAAATCTAAAGATGATTTTTATCAAAGAGCAGAGTTTACGAAAGAAAATATTTCTTATATGGGTAAATATATAAAGTATAGTAAGAAATATGTATATATGAATATAGTAAAGGACTATTGTCTTGTAGCTACTATATTTATGTTCGTACTTGCAATTGCTCAAACTAATTTTAAAGATAGAAAAAAATCTTCTACGGCAGTAAATGTGTTTTTGATATTGTCTTTGGTGTTTTTAAGCATATGGTCAATTAATACAAATGATCTTCAGTACAACTTAACTAATTATTTTCATGAGTATGTAGAAACTTATTAAGTATGAAGGCTTATAATTTCCTTATAATTAAAAAATGGATCCTCTAATATAGGATCCATTTTTTAATAAAAATTTACTTAAAATATTTATTTACTATTTCATTTATTTTGCTCTCATCTAATGAGGATGCAATACCTATATTTCCATTTAACATATGCCACACATAATTGTGAACATGTACAGCATTTGAGAAATCTCCATTTTTCCATCTATTTAGCTGACTATTCAAATACTTTTTAGCATCTGCATTATTTATTAATTTTATTGAATCTAGAGCTAAATCAATATTATCTGGAGTAATTTCTACTAATCCAAACTTCTTACCATCGCTTGCATTTATGATCCCGTTAGACATTTGATGGATAAAATTCACCACATCATATTCACTAGTAATTTTACTTACATTATTGCTATTACTTGATGAACTTTGATTTACTTTATAATTACTCATTCTAATAAATTCAACCTTATTATCTTCATTTAATACAGCTTTAGGTATTATAGTATCTATTTTTAAATAAGCAGATATTTTATCTACTTTAAGAAAAGCATTTATTTTTGATAAACCATTCATCAATACAGGTGAATAATGTGCTAGGACAGGATTATAGACACCTATTGATAAAATAACAATTAATATAGAGGCTGCTTTTATAAAATTATTTTTAAGTTTATCTTTCTTTATATCTTTTTCAGCTTTATCTATGGCTGATTTTATTAAACTATCTTTGTCAAAGCTATATTTTATATTGTCTATTTTCTCTTTATCTATGTGAAAATCATTCATTTCTTTATCTATTTCTTCTATAGAGATTTCTTCAAATAATTCACTATCAAAATTATTATTTATGTCTTTTTTATTCTTAATCATTTATATAGCCCTCCTTCAGTAAATTTTTCATATCCTTTACTGCCTTCCTAAGGTGTGTTTTAATTGTATTTACAGGACGGTCTAAGATTGTTGATATTTCTTCTAATTTTAAATCTTCTATGTATCTGAGTATAATTACATCTTTATATTTATCTTCCAATTCATCGATTGCATTGTATAAATCTATTTTCACATCTATATTATTATCATTATGAACTTTAGTAATATAGCTATTTTCATCATGAGTTAACTCAATCATACCATTTTTTCTTAAATAATCATTTGCTACATTTATAAGAATCCTGCTAATCCAAGTCTTGAAATATTGAGGTTCTTTTAAAGTTTTAATATTTCTATAGGCTTTGTATATGGTTTCTTGAACTATTTCTTTTGCATCTTCTTCATACTTACATCTTAAATAGGCTTCTTTGTATAGCCTGTCAAAGTAAATATTTATTAATTGTTCGAAAGAGTCTATATCTCCCTTGATAGCTCTCTTTACTAATAATATATCTTCCATTTTTACTCCTTCTATTTGTTAGTTTTCATCAATTAGACGTGGTTAATCAACAAAAGGTTTTAATTATTTGTAAAATACAGAAAAATTATATAGTAAAAAGGCAAAGTATTAAATTTAAAAAATATTTAATTATAATAAAAAAAATTTATACTGGAACATTTATATAATTTATTAAAAAATTAAAACTTTTTTCAGGAGATTACCGTCTAATAAGCACGGAGTGAAAAAGG
>JARKUZ010000001.1 GCA_029851945.1 Terrisporobacter sp.
AGTACTCTGAAAGAGTTCTTAGTAACTAAAGTTCTACCATCTAATCCCATACCAGCAATTGATTCAGTAACCCAAGTTGGATCTCCTGAGAATAAATCATTATATTCTGGAGTTCTTAAGAATTTAACTAATCTTAACTTCATTACGAAGTGATCCATTAATTCTTGAGCTTCAGCTTCAGTAATAACACCGTTTCTTAAATCTCTTTCAATGTATATATCTAAGAAAGTAGAAGTTCTTCCTAGAGACATCGCAGCACCATTTTGGTCTTTGATAGCTCCTAAGAATCCAAAGTATAACCATTGGATAGCTTCTCTAGCATTGGTAGCTGGCCCTGATATATCAAATCCATAACTAGCAGCTAGTCCTTTTAATTCTTTTAATGCAACAATTTGATCAGAGATTTCTTCTCTTAATCTGATTACATCTTCATCTATAGTTTTAACTTCTAAGCTTAATTTTTGTTGTTCTTTATCTTGGATTAATCTATCAACACCGTATAAAGCAACTCTTCTGTAGTCACCTATAATTCTTCCTCTACCATAAGCATCTGGAAGACCAGTGATAACACCAGATTTTCTAGCTAATCTCATTTCAGTAGTATAAGCATCGAATACACCTTGGTTATGAGTTTTTCTATATTTGCTGAAGATTTCTGAAATTTTTGGGCTTACTTCATATCCATAAGCTTTAGCAGCACTTTCAGCCATTCTTATACCACCATATGGCATTACAGCTCTTTTTAATGGAGCATCAGTTTGTACACCAACGATCTTTTCGAAAGCTTGGTCAATATAACCAGGGTTATATTCATTAATTCCAGATATAGTTTCTGTATCTACATCTAAAACTCCACCATTTTCTCTTTCTTTTTTAAATAACTCACTAACTTCTGCCCAAAGTTTAGTTGTAGCTTCAGTAGCTCCAGATAAGAAACTATCATCTCCTTCATATGGAGTGTAGTTAGTTTGGATAAAGTTTCTTACGTCAACACTTTTTGTCCATGAACCTGTTTTAAAATCGTTCCATTCTTCTCTCATTTATAGCGCCTCTTTTCTTAAAATTATTACATAAGTAATGTCATTTAATGTTAAATAATAATTAAATTTAAATAATAATAATTATCGTTTAACAATGGCATATTTAAACTATATCACTAAAATTTGAAATTTTCAAGATTTAAATTAAAAAAACTTGAAATCAAAATTATAGTAATTTAATTCCTTAAATATAATAACATAGTATTACTTTATAATCAAAGGGGTTGAATAGAAAATAAGGGACAATATTGTAGAAAAAAGGCAATATTATTAATAAAATGCAAAAAAATAATAAAAATGCATTTAAGTAGTTAAAAAATTAACAATTATATAAAACGAATTTATAAATTTTACAAAAAATAATAAATAAAAAGAAGCCTTACAATTATAGTATGAAAAAGAACTTTTAACACCTAATGAAATATTTCGGTAATAATGAAGAAAATAAGTTTGTATAAAAGAAGTTTCTCTATTATTATGTGATGACAAAATAGAAATTATAGAGTTATTATTAAAAATATTAATAAGTTATTAAAATATTAATAGTAAATATTTTCAAATTAATATATAATATAAATTTTATTGTAAAAAATATTAAATTTAAAAAAATATAAAATGATATAGACAAGTATATATATTAGTGATATTCTTTAAAAGAAAATGATAGCTAATATCATTTGAGAAATATTTTCGAAAGATATGTTTTTGGGAGATAATAATAAGTTACGGGGGACAATAAATGAAAAAGAGATATTTATTTATTATATTGCTATTAATATCAATTACATCAATATTTATTGGTGTATCAAGTATTACTATAAATGATATATTAACTTTTAACATAGATAAAATACATATATTACTTATAAGTAGAATTCCAAGATTAATAGCAATATTAGTTGCAGGAATTGGTTTAAGTATAAGTGGTCTTATAATGCAACAAATTAGTAAAAATAAATTTGTTTCACCAACTACGGCAGCAACAGCAGATTTTGCAAAATTAGGAATATTATTTTGTATAATGATAATTCCTAATGCAACAACTATGGAAAAGATGATTATATCATTTATTTTTGCTGGTTTAGGAACAGTTTTATTTATGAAAATGATAAAAGCTATAAAGATAAAAAATATAGTTTTTGTACCTTTAATGGGTATGATGTTAGGTAAGATAGTTGGATCAATTACTACTTTCTTTGCTTATAAATATGATTTAGTCCAAAATATTTCATCTTGGATGGAAGGGGATATGTCATTAATAATGAAAGGAAGTTATGAGTTACTTTATTTAAGTATTCCAATGGTAGTAGTAGCATTTTTATATGCTAATAAATTTACTATAGTAGGAATGGGAGAAGATTTTGCAGTTAATTTAGGGCTTAATTATAATTTTGTAGTAAATGTGGGACTAGCTATTGTTTCATTAATATGTGCAGTAACAATTATAACTGTAGGTAATATACCTTTCTTAGGACTTATTATTCCTAATATAGTTAGCTTATATAGCGGGGATAATTTAAAGAAAACATTATATCATACAGCGTTATTAGGACCTATATTCTTGCTTGTTTGTGATATTTTAGGAAGAATAATAATCTTCCCATTTGAGATGTCAATAAGCTTAACAGTAGGAGTAATTGGAAGTATAATATTCCTTTATATGATAATAAGGGGGACAAAAAATGAAAACTAAAGATAAAAGAAGTATAATTATTTTATCAGTATTGGTTTTAGTATTAGTAAGTTCGTTTTTATTTATTGGAGTAAATAGCATTAATTTTAAATATGCCTTATATAGAAGAATTCCTAAAATATATGCCATGATATTAACTGGTGGAGCAATAGGGTTTTCATCATTAATATTTAAAACAGTAACAAATAATAGAATATTAACACCAAGTATCTTAGGAATAGATTCATTATATGTATTGTTACAAACAACTGTAGTATTTTTACTAGGATCATCTTCAGCAATAATGAGTAATGGTAATATGAATTTTATAATTTCAATAGTAGCAATGCTTTTATTTTCAAGTTTAATGTATAAATTTATATTTAAAAAAGGTAGTAAAAACATATTTACATTATTATTAGTTGGGGTAGTATGTGGAACTTTATTTGAAAGTTTAACTACATTTATGCAAGATTTAATTGATCCAGTAGAATTCCAAATGGTACAAGATAAAATGCAAGCTAGCTTTAATAATATAAAGACAGATTTATTATTTATATCAAGCATAGTAATAATTGTTTGTATAGGATATGTTTATGATTATTTAAAAATATTAGATGTTATGGCATTAGGAAGAGATGAAGCTATAAACTTAGGTGTAGATTATGACAAAATGGTAAAGAAAATATTAGTAGTTGTAGTTTTATTAACATCAGTAGCTACAGCATTAGTTGGGCCAATAACATTTTTAGGATTGCTTGTAGTAAATATTGCACGACAACTTATAGCAACTTATAAACATAGTATTTTAGGGATTGCAACTATATTAATTAGTACAATAGCATTAATAGGTGGACAATTATTAGTTGAACATTTAATGGATTTTGGTGTTTCGGTAAGTGTAATAATTAATTTTGTTGGAGGAATTTATTTCATTTATTTAGTAATGAAGGAGAGAAATCGATGATAGAAGTAAAAAATATAACTAAAATTTATGGAAATAAAAAAGTAGTAGATAATGTATCTTTAAATATACAGGAAGGAAAAATAACTTCTTTCATAGGACCAAATGGAGCCGGTAAAAGTACTCTTCTTTCAATAATGAGTAGACTTTTAAAAAGAGATTCTGGAGAAGTTTTAGTTGATGGTAAAGATATATTAAAATGGGATAATAAAGAGCTAGCAAAAAAAATAGCTATTCTAAGACAATCAAATAATATTAATATTAGGTTAACTATTAGAGAGTTAGTTAGTTTTGGTAGATTTCCTCATTCTCAAGGAAATTTAAAAGAAGAAGATCATAAATATATAGATGAAGCAATTAACTATATGCAACTTAATGAGTTTGAGAATAGATACTTAGATGAGCTAAGTGGAGGTCAAAGACAAAGAGCATATATTGCCATGGTAATAGCTCAAAATAGTGATTATATATTTTTAGATGAGCCTTTAAATAATTTAGATATGAAGCATTCAGATGAAATTATGAAAATTTTAAGAAAGCTTTGTGATGAGTTGAAAAAAACAGTTGTAATAGTAATACATGATATTAACTTTGCATCTTGTTATTCAGATTATATAGTAGCTTTAAAAGATGGAAAACTTATAAAGAATGGACTTGCTGAAGAAACTATACAGAAGGAAGAACTAGAGAATATTTATGAAATAGATTTCCATATTGAAAATATTAATAACAGAAATATATGTATATATTTCTAATATAAAATGATTATAAGGGCAAATTTTTAATTTGCCTATTATATAAAAAGTATACTGATAATGAATATCAATATTAAAAACAAAATTTATATAAAGAGGTGTATAATAATGAAGAAAAAAACAATCATATCAATGGTAATTTTATTAGTAGTAGTATTAGGTATATTCGGTATTACTAAGTTTGCAGGAGTAGGGGAAAATAGTGAAGGAGAAACTGTAGTAGTTACTCATGAACTTGGAGAAACAACAATTAATAAAAATCCTAAAAAAATAGTAGTATTTGATTATGGAATTTTAGACTCATTAGATAAATTAGGAGTTGAAGGAATAGTAGGTGTAGTTCAAAGTGGACTTCCAGAGCATTTAAGTAAGTTTGCAAGTGAAGATTATTCAAGTATTGGATCTTTAAAAGAACCAGATATGGAAAAGATATTTGAATTAACTCCAGATTTAATAATAATTTCAGGAAGACAATCTGATTACTATGAAGAATTAAATAAAATTGCGCCAACAATACATTTAGGTGTGAAAAATGAAAATTATTTAGAATCATTCACAGAAAATATGAATATATTAGGTGAAATATTCGGAGAAGAAAAAGCTGTTGAGAAGGAGCTTGCAACTATAACTAAAGCAATTGAAGAATTAAATACAAAAGTTACAGAAAAAGGTGTTAATGGACTTATAGCTTTAGCTAACGATGGAGCATTTAGCGTTTATGGAGCAGAATCAAGATTTGGAATAATACACAATAGCTTTGGAGTTACTCCAGTTGATGATACTATTGAAGCCTCTACTCATGGTCAAAAGGCTTCATTCGAATATATTGTAGAAAAGAATCCTCAATATCTATTTGTAGTTGATAGAGCTGCGGTTACAGGGGGAACAACTTCAGCTAAAGAGTTATTTGAAAATGAATTAATGGCAAAAACAGATGCATATCAAAATGGTAATATAGTGTACTTAAATCCGAGTATTTGGTACACTGCAACAGGTGGATTCACATCAACAATGATGATGGTAGAAGAAATAAACAATGCAATAAAATAAATTTAATAAATAAAAATAAGCTAGTTACAAATTAGTATCTAGCTTATTTTTATATGAAAAATTATAATTAAATATAAAATAATATAAAAAAGAATAGGTAATAAAATTAAATTTTACTAAAAACAAAGTAAAATATGATAAAATAATAATTAATGTAGCTTTAATTTATAATAAGGTTACTTTACAAGAAAATAGTATAGGAGAATGCAAAATGGTTAAAGCGGTAGTTTTTGATTTAGATGGTACATTATTAGATACATTAGAGGATTTGGCAAATGCATGTAATTATTCTTTAAAAAGTTGTGGGTTTAAAGAACATAATGTAACAGATTTTACTAGATTCGTAGGAAATGGAAGATATAAATTAATTCAACGTATA
>JARKUZ010000004.1 GCA_029851945.1 Terrisporobacter sp.
AATCATTGTTACAGATTTATTAATTAAATTGTACAATTAAGACAATTAAATTGGAGGTAAAGGTCATATGCAAGGAACAGCAGGTAAAGTAAAAGCTAAAGACAAATCTAAGCCAAGTTCGTCATTATTCTGGGCTTCAGCTTGTTTTACAGCAATATTCTCAATATGGGGAGTTGTAAATCCAGAAAGTTTAACAAATACTTTATACAGTTGGACATCAAGATTTAATAATGATTTCAACTGGTTCGTAATATTAATGCCATTATTAATACTAGCATTATGTGTATACTTAGCATTTGGCAGATTTGGAAATGTTAAGTTAGGTGGAAAAGATACTACACCAGAATTTTCAACATTCTCATGGATGGCTATGCTATTCACAGCAGGTATAGGTGTTGGATTAGTGAACTTCGGTGTTGCAGAACCATTAACTCATTTTATGCAATCACCATTAGGATTAGCAGGTGGATACTCAGAAGCAGAAGCAGCTCAAAATGCTTTAAAATTAACTTTATTTAACTGGGGATTACCAGCTTGGGCTATATATACAATAGCAGGACTTGTAGTAGGATACTTTACTTATACTAGAGGTGCAAAATTCCTTCCAGGAACACCAATAGAACAAGGATTTAAAGATAAAAAATGGAGTAAGTCAGTTGCTTACGCAGCTAACTTAATGGGGGCATCAGCAGCAGCTCTTACTATGGCAGCATCAGTAGGATTAGGTGTATTCCAAGTTAAAAATGGTTTATCAAGTGTATTCGGGATGGAACTTGAAGGAACTACTTCATTATTAATAATATTAGCTGTACTATTTGTAGTTTATACACTAGCAGCAGTATTACCAGTTCAAAAAGGTATGAAGGTCTTAGGTGATATAAATATAGTAATAGCAATAGCTATATTATTATTCGTATTCTTCGCAGGTAGAACAGATTACTACATGGGAACAATACTTACTACTTTAAAAAGTACTTTTACAGATATAGTACCAATAAGTTTTGAAAACTTTGCTTTATTAGATAAACAATGGTTCAATGACTGGCCAATAACTACTCTTATGTGGTGGGTATCTTGGACTCCATTTATAGGAATATTCATAGCAAGAATATCTAAAGGTAGAACTATAAAACAAATAGTTACAGCTTCTATACTTGTACCAACTGTATTCTTAGTAATTTGGTTTAGTGTATTTGGTGGACATGGATTATTAGATGCTATAGCAGGAAATGCTGAAATAGCAAATTACATGTTAGCTAATCCAGATGATGTTTACTTATCATTCATAATGGTATTAGAACAATTCCCTCTATTTACAGTTACAGGAACATTATTCGTAATATTAATAGTAGTATTCTTATCAACATCAGCTACTAGTTCAGTTATATCTTTAAGTATGATAACTAGTGATGGTGCTGAAGATGCGCCTCAATATAGAACAATAATATGGTCTATAATAATAGTTCTTATAGCTTCAGCAAACTTAATAGCTGGCTCATTCAGTGGGGTTAAAGCCGTAGCTATAGTATTATCAATACCGTACTTATTCATATTCATACTTTCTATGTCAGGATTTGTAAGACAATTAAGAAAAGATCATGGAGGAAATAAATAATATGAAAATACCAGGAATAGTTCCCATAGCACCAGAAGCAGCACTAAGTGCGGCTCAAGCTCCGGCTGAGAATATAGTACAAACATTATGTATAATGGCGTTTCTAGGATTCTTAGTATGGTCAGTTAAATTAGTATTTGAATAAAATTTAAATTATAATCGGGATACTTTAAATACATCTAAATTTATGGTGAAATAAACGTCAAATTGACGTTTATTTTGCTTTTTAAAAAACAAAAATGCTTTATTTATATGATAAATGGGTAAATAAAATATGCAATAAAGATATTATATAAAGATTATTTTTATGAGATAATATTTATATGGACAATGGATAAGTGAGGAGTATATTTTATGACAAATCGTTGTAACAAAAAACAAAATGAAGTCGTAATTGACAAGTTTGTTTTTTTTGGTAGTTTATTTTTAGTCGTAGGTTTAAGTTTGCCTATGCTATTTTTTGGAGATACAGGAGAAGTATTTATTAGATCTATTAGTAATTATTTAATGACAAATTTTGGATTTTTAAATATGCTGATAGGTCTGTTTGCTATAATTGTATGTATTTATATATGTTTTAGTAAATATGGAAATATTATACTTGGAGATAAAAATGATAAACCAGAATATAACACCATAAGTTGGGCTACAATGATGTTTTGTGCAGGAATTGGATCAAGTGTAATGTACTGGGGTGTTATAGAATGGATTTTTTATTATACAAATCCTCCTTTTATGATGGAACCTGAGTCTTGGCAAGCAGCTGAATTTGCAGCATCTTATGGAATTTTCCATTGGGGTCCTATAGGTTGGGCCTTATATGTTTTACCAGCTTTACCAATTGCCTATTGTTACTTTATAAAAAAGGAAAATGCTTTCAAAATTAGTCATGCATTAAAGCCTATTCTTAAGAAAAAAGCAGATAGTTATTTAGGTAAGACTGTAGATATAGTATTTATATTTGCTTCTATGGGAGCTTGCGCAACTAGTTTAGGAATTTGTGTGCCTATGGTATCAACTGGTATAAGTGAAATATTTAATATAAATAGATCTACAGGATTAAACTTAATAGTTTTATTATTAATAGTAGCTATATTTACTATGAGTTCTTATTGTGGACTTAAAAAAGGAATACAAGTACTTAGTAATTTAAATGTTGGGATAGTTTTTGGTATCTTATTATTTGTACTTATAACTGGACCGACAGTATTTATAATAAAAATGGGGATAACTAGTATAGGTGTAATTGGTCAAAACTTCTTAAGAATGAGCACTTGGTTAGATCCTATAAATAATTCTGGTTTCCCTGAAAGTTGGACAGTATTTTATTGGGGATGGTGGGTTATATCATCACCTATAATAGGAATGTTTATAGCTAAAATATCTAAAGGAAGAACTGTAAGACAAATGTTAGCTGGAGCTATCATATACGGAACTTTAGGATGTGCATTAGTATTTGTTATATTAGGTAATTATGGATTATACTTACAAATTAGTGGTACTTTTGATGTAATATCACATTTAAATCAGTATGGAGCAAATGTTACCATATTTAAAATATTAGGTATGTTAAAGATGGGTAAAGTTATAGTTGTATTATTCACAGTGGGGGCAATAATATTTGCAGCTACTACATTTGATTCTATATCATACATAATAGCATCTTGCACTGTAGAACATTTAGATGATGGTCAAGAGCCTCCTAGATGGTCGAGACTATTTTGGGCATTACTTTTAGCCTTAATACCTTCTATATTTATATTAATAGATGGACCTCTTGAAACTATTCAAACATCATCTAACATAACTGTAATACCGGGTATTATTATAATATGTTTACTTACGTTATCTTTCTTTAAGATGGCTAAAGAAGGTAATCATCATACAAGAGAGTAAGTATTTGTTGATAAGTGATTTTAATGAAAGCTATAAAATTTAAATATATAAAATAGCAGCTAATTTAAATATTAGCTGCTATTTTTATTATTTACTATATTTTGCTTATTTCAATAAGTTTTAAACTTCCAAGAATTATGTGTTCCTTCAAATGAATAGAATCCTCAATTAAAGAATCGGAAAATTGTAAACCTATACTTTCTTTTGATTTTAGAAATCTTAAAACTTCACGATTTGAAACGGGAGGTTTACCCATCCTTATCCATTCATCGTAAATAGAACCATTCTTTTTATTAAGGGTATAAGATTTCATACTATAACTTCCTGGTTCCAGTTCTATCTTCAAATCTATAAACTTAATTTTTAATTTTATATCTTTATAAAGTTGAGTATAATCATCATTAGTATTATTGAAGTAATCTTCTATATTTTGGTGATTATATAAAAGTATCTTATAAGTGTTTTTATTTTTTGTTATTATATACCCACTTCCAGTATCAACAACATAACCACTTAATTTACTAAGAGTGAAGATAGCATTGAAACTTGGTTTCTTAAGACCGTTGTAAGTCAATATACCTGTATCACCCTTGAATAAGTTTAGATTACTAGAGTTATCTATAAAGTTTACTTGTGTATCGCATTCGCAATAATCATTAAGAAAGTTGTCTACTATTTTTGTAGCTTTATAACTAGTATCATTTAAGTAGTGATTTTCTACCTGTTGAATAAAGTAAGTTTTTATTTTCATTAATTTCTTAGTTTTCATAAGTAGGATTCTAAGGAAATCCTTAGTTTCTAAGAAATCTCTTTCTGCTGCATATACAGATATAAAGTTTATCTTTTTGTCTTGGATATATTTTATAAAGTATTCTTTGTAGAAAGTACTACTGATAGTGAAGTCTATACCAAAGTTTAATTTTGATAAAATTTTATTTTCTGCAATTTGATCTAATATAGTTGTATAGAATTTAATCATATTAGGATAATCTTTTTCAATAGAAGAAAGTTCGAACTTCCATTCCCTCACAGATTCTAAATCATATTTATCTATACAAAATAATATAAAAGATTCTAATCTATAGAAGAATTTTTTTATAGATTCTTTTTTAGCATCATACTCAATCTTCATAAAAGGATTAACATGATTTTGCATGAAGAAATCCAACACACTCTCTATGTTGTACCAGTTATAATGATTTTTTAGCTCATCGTAATCATACATATTTTCGTTGAAGACACCATTAAATTTTATAAAGTCTGGTTTTATTAAGTCGATAGTTAAAGCAAAGTTCCTTTGCCAGTTTGAGTTTAGAGCATCGTAAACATTATTAAAATAAAATATTTTTTCAAAGTTTAACCATTGTTTTTTTGAAAAAGAGATACCATCTATATCTTTTGTAATATATTCAACCATTGGATTACTAAAATTATGAGACTCATATTTTTGTAAATAATCAATGAGGTCAGAAGTACTTGTATTTGGTAATGTAGGATTGTTTTCTACATTGTTTAAAGCAGAAGCATAATTTTTTCTGTAAGTTGAAGGTGACATATTGTACTTCTCAAAAAAAGTAGTCCTATAAGACTTTAAAGAAGAAAAACCGTGGTCTAATGATAAATCAAGTATACTCTTATTAGTATTAATAAGATCATACATGGATTTTTCTAGTCTAAAATTATTCAAATATTTTAAGAAACCAACTCCCATATATTTATTGAAAAATCTAGAAACGTAATGGGTAGTTAAATATTCTCTTTTAGCCAAATCTGCTAAGGTAATTTTGGTAGCATAGTTATCATTTATATATTGTAAAATTCTATTAAATCTTTGATGATAAATAGATACATCGGAAGACTCTAAAATACCCTCTGCAGAGAAACTATCTATAAGGTGTTCGACTAAATTAAAAGTATTTTTTAGAACTTTAATTTGATCTAAGCTATTGTTATATAACATGGATAAAATAATAGATGAACATAATGAGAAAAGTTTTTTGAATTTATCTCTATCATCTAAATCAATATTTATGGAGCTGTTACAGTCAAAATATAGCTTTTCAAAATTATTATAATATTTTTCAAAATAGTGTGGATCAAAGTATAAACTTATAATTAAACTATCTTCAGAAATATTATATATTCTGTGAATTTCAGAACTATTTATTAAAACTATATTTTCTCCATCTAAATAATAAGTGTTATTTTTTATATCTAAAAAAGCATTTCCTCTAAGCAAAAGAACTATCTCTATATCTTTATGCCACTCAAGCTCATTATCTTGTTTATCAAAGAAAAGAAAATTTATAGGTAAATTGTTATCGTAATTTAAAAATTTATAATTCATTTTACACCTCAATAAATAAAATACAGTCATTTTTATTATATAATCATACAATAAAAAACAAAAAAAGTATATAAATGATGCATAATTTGTCATATTAGGTAGAAATAAATTAAATATGTCAATAAACCTAAAGCAAAAATAACCTTTTAAGATAACGATTGAATTAATGAATGATGATAATATATAACATATCAAGGTGATTATTTAACAAGTCAATGGAATTTAACTACAAAAATCGACATCTGGAAAAATACTATGAATAAAACAATTTTCATAATAAATCTAGGGTCTACTTCGACTAAAATAGCTCTTTTTGAAAATACAAAAGAAGTGTTTTCAGAAATATTAAGACACCAAACAAAAGGCTTAGAAAAATTCTCTAATATATGAGAACTATATAATTATATATAGTTAAATTCCTTAAGTCGAAGGAAGTTGATACAGAGAACTTAAGTGCCATATCAGTTATAGGTGAAATTTTAATCCATCTAGCTTAGCAACCTTAATAGGATATAACATAGCACAAGATTATAACCTACTATCATATGTAGTTGACCTACCAGTGGTTTATGATATTAACAATAAGTTTTTGATGGAGTAATATTTTTTAGAATTTGGGATAAAAATAGGAGAGATAAAATGGGAGAGATGTTAAAATATCAAAATGAATTACAAACTTTGCCTATACCAGAACTTAAAGACACATTAGCAAAGTATTTAGAGTGGGTTAAACCTCTTTTAACAGAAGAAGAATTAAAAAATACTACATCAATAGTAGAAGAGTTTGGAAAACCAGAAGGAATAGGTGAAAAACTTCATGCTAGATTATTAGAATATAAAAATACTATAAAAGATAATAACAGCTGGTTATTCCCTATGTGGGATGAAATGTACTTAGCAGGTAGATACTCAATAATACCTGATATAAGTTTCTCAGCTTTATTAAATAATAAAGAATATAAAGAGAGATATTCTTTAGAAGAAATATTAGCTAGAGTAGCTTATGCTGCAACAGGTATATACCACAAAATAGTAGATGGAACTTTGCCAGTTGATATGATAAAAGGAACACCTTTATGTATGGAACAATACTTAAGGATGTTCAAAAGCATGAGAATGGTTAATACTGACATTGATGATTTCTATGTAGGTGACTTTGATAAAAAGAACAACTACTGTATATTATTCAATGACAATAATATATACAAAATAATGTTAAGTGATGAAAATGGACAAAGAATAGGAATAAGTTCATTAATAATCGCTATAGAAACAATAAGAAACAACAAAAATATAGAAAGTTACAATCCTTTCCTATATACAGCGACTACAAGAGATTTAGGTAAAGAAGTATTAGACCAAATCTTAGTGTCACCAGATAACTTAGTAAACTTCAACGAGGTTAAAGATGCTTTATTTGTTATGTGTATAGATAGAGGATATAAAAATGTAAAAGCATCAACAAAAGATGTTTTATTATCTGATGGAAACAACAGATGTTTTGATAAAACAGTTCAATTTATAATAAATGAATCTAAAGAAATAGGGGCTAACATAGAGCATACTGGATTTGATGGTTCAACAATGTTTGCTGTCCTTGAAATGATAAACAATGAACTAGAAGCAGGAATAGTTGATGCTGATTCAGTTAAGAAATCTACATTTCCTAAAAAATTAGACTTCTTATTAACTAGAGAAGCTAAGTTATCTTTAGATAAATTAAAAGTAGAACAAAAAGAAAAATCAGAAGCTTATCACTTTAACTTTGAATACTTTAATGAATTTGGAGGAAATAAAGCTAAGGAATTAAAAATGAGTCCAGATGCATTCTTCCACATAGCTCTTCAAACTGCACAATACAAAACTTACGGTAGAATAAAAAGTACTTATGAGTCAGTTGCAGTAAGAGAATTCAGACAAGGTAGAACAGAGTGTGCTAGATCTTCAAGTATGGAAAAAGCTGAATTTGCTAAAGCTTTCGTTGAAAGAAATGTAAGTGATGAAGAACTTTATGACTTATTACAAAAAGCATCAAGCTCACATGTAGCAAGAATAAAAGACTGTAAAAAAGGTCTTGGTGTTGAAAGACATTTATTCGGAATGGCTCAAATGCAAGCTAAATTTGGAGCGGAGTTAGGAATAAATGAAGTCCCAGCATTATACACAGATAAAGGTTATAAAGAATTAAAATATGACTTCTTATCAACAAGTGGAGTTGGTGGGAAATATATAACTCATTGTGCATTTGGACCGCAAACTGCTGAAGGTCTTGGAATATTCTACACAATGGGCAAAGATCAAATAGTTATAAACTCTGCTGCTAGAAAAGAACAACAAACTAAAGCTGATGAGTTTGTAAGTAACTTAATGTCAGCATTTGTTGAAATAAAAGATTTTGTTGAAGAGTTCCATAAGTCTCAAGAAAACAAATAGTATCAAATAGTTAAAAATTAATATTAAGTTATTAATTTATATATAAAAATATCAATAAAACAATATTAATAATATTAAAAACATTGTGAAGCCATGTTATAGTATGTATTTTACCCAAGTATATACTAATAATATAAAAAATTATAGTTCAAATGAATATAGCCATGTATTCAATTTTGTGATTCTAAAAGTGTATGTGGAAAGGATGAGTTAATAGCTCATCCTTTTTACTTTATTAAAGAAAACTTATATATTTGAACAAAACATTCTCAGTGGTATAATATAAGATAAGAAAATTCTAATAACTAGGAGGGTAATATGGCAGGAAACTTATTTGGGAAAATGGCAGCAGATACTTTAGGATTATCAGATATAGGAAAAATAATAGAACCAAAAGACTTTAATAAAGTTGATGGAGACGATTACATAATGCACGAAGATGGAGAAAAAATATACTTCGTCATAAAATCAAAATCAGACGAATATGTATTTACAAATATGGGACTAATCCATGTAGATGGTGCAAGTGCAGTAAGTAAAAAAAGAGTAGTAAAAAGACATGAATTTTACACAGAAAATGTTCACTCAGTAACATTAGAAACTGCTGGAACAGTAGACTTAGATGTGGAAATAAAATTTGCTTTTGGAAATGATTTTTTCAGCATAGATGTTGATAAAAAACAAATAGAGCAATTAAAAGATTTATATAAGGCTTTATTTGAAATAGGTAAGATTCAACATAAAAACGATAAGTCTTATGAAAATGGCATTAGTAGTTTAAATATGGCTAATGAAGCTATAGGAAAAAGTAGATTAGAGGGCGATGCAGCTACTATGCTTGAAGAGATTACTAAGTTCAACTTTGGTTGGATGACTGATATGAAGGAACAGTTTAGTAACAAAGACTTTGGTGAAGTTTTTGAGAAATATATAAATAATTAGTGGTAAATTATATTGGGTTAGACTGGTATTTATAATTAAAGAATAAGAAAACCATATTGACAGTATAGTCAATATGGTTTTTTTATTTCCTTTTAATAAATGTTTTTTATGAGTATTATATTAAAAATTAAATATAATATTTTTTTATATTCTATTTAATTACATAATAATAAGTTATAGAAATTTATAGAAAGTATTACATAATTTTACAAAACATGATAAAATATACCATGGAAAAAATTGCAATATATTAAGGTTTAAATTTACATATTTGGGTATAAATGTAATTAGCTAAAAAAAGGGTATTAGTTTGTCGAAAATAAAGTTTTGAGCTAAGTTAGCTAGTTGTAAAATGCAATTAAAATTATTCATTTGAACAATATTTTTATTAACAAAAATTAAAATTAATGACATGTGAGGAGTGATTTAATGAAAACGGTATTATCGTGTACTCTCGCTACGGCTATAGCGTCATCACCTATGACGGCATTTGCCAATAATAACGTAGAAGTACAGCCTAATGAAGAAATTAAAACAGAATCTATTAGCCCAAGCAAGGTTACTGGAAATATAGAACTAGATATAAACTTTCCAACGCCAATTATAGATTCAGATAAAAATGATATAAGTATAAAATTAAATCAAGATGGTACGAATCTTGGAAGTATTAATTTAGGTACAGAAGCTAGTGGAACTATAAATAATAGCAGTGTAAGCTATAGTATAGAAAAGTTAAACTCTAAAAGAGAAGCTTTGGGCAGTAATGACAAAGAAATATATTTCATCAGAGTTATATTTAAAAACCTAGAAAGAGGTAATTACTCATTAGAACTAAGTGGGTCAGGATACTCTACTGCTAATATAGAAAATATAGATATTTCTAACTATTCAAAAAGAATAAGAGTAGGAACTAGTAATAATGTAGTAAAAGTAAAAGATGCTCAAGGAAAAGAGAAAGAAGAAGTATACAAAGGGGTTTTCTTAGCAGGTGATGTAAATAAAAATGACATAATAAATATGGATGATTATAATTTAGTTTTAGATGAAACACTAAAATTTAATCATAATAAATCTTATGATATAAATAAAGATGGAAAAGTAAATATAGCAGATTTAACAAATATAAAAGAAAACATTGGAAAGTCAAAAGTAGTTTTAAATAGTTCTGATTATGAAAATACAGATGCTATCATAGATCCACAAAATATAAACATAGAAGTACCAGAAGGTACAAATGTAGACGGAAATATAAAAGATATATTAACAGATAGTAATAGTACTGTAGCTATTGGTAATGAAGACTCAGCTCCATCAGCTGAAAATCCAATAAGTATTAAATTAGATTTAACTAGCCAATCAGCTAGAAGTAATGGCACAGTTGAGATGGAGAAAATAGTAATAAAATCGCCAACTACAAATTCAAATGAAAATGCAGGGGCGCCAGAATCAGGAATTATAACATATACAGATGCAAATGGAAATAAAGTACCAGTTAAATTTGATTCAAGTACAAATAGAACTAAGTCAGCAGGAACTGAAGATATAGTAATAGATTTAGGAAAACAAATAGCAGTAAAAGAAATAACTATAGATGTTACTGCAAATAGAGGTAATAAAAATATATCAGAGATAGCTAAAATAGAATTTTTAAATAATATTTATAAAGAAATACCTAAGCCAGAGATGAGTATACCTCAAATAAGAACTGTAGAAACTTCAACAGATTTACATGATGAGAGAATAACTTTAACATGGGAAGCTCAACCAAATGTAACTGGGTATGAAGTAAAATATCAAAAGTTAGATGAAAATAATAAAGTTCAGTGGACAAAAACTTTACAGACTAATAAGACAGAATTAAATATATTAGATAAGGCTATAAAACCATATGATCTATTTAGAGTAAGTATACAATCTTTAAATGGAGAATGGAAAAGTGGATATGCTGATGAATTAGGAGGTATAGGATATAAAGGTAATCCATTTGATGGAAAAGCAGATAATGTAGATGAAAACTATAATCCAATTGATGGATATTATGGAGTAAATAATGCTCCAAAAGATAAAGGTACAATATCTGAAATAAGAGTAATACCTGGTGGTGCGCCTTCAGAGCCAATTAACTTAAGCGTAACATCAGGATATAAATCATTTAGTGTATCTTGGGAAGAACATAAAAGAGCAAGAGACTTCGATATTTATTATAGAAAAGTAGGGGAAACAGGGAATACTTGGAAAAAAGCGAATGATAATAATAAGTTAGTGGAAGAAAATAGCCAAGCTATGACTAATCCAGATAAGGATAAGTTAGTTAGATCTCATAGCTATACTGTAAAGGGATTAGAAGATGAGGCTACTTATGAAGTTAGAGTTACTGCTACTAATCATTTTGGAACAAGTAAAATGTCAGAAACATATTTAGCAACGACTCAATCTATGAAGCCACCAGTAACTACAAATTACAAGCTTATAAATAGACCTACATCAGAAAATGAAATAGGTACAACTTCAATTATAGATGTTGAAAATAGTAAAGACTCAACTGTAGAAGTAGACTCAAAGTATGCTGCTGTTGATGGTGATTATTCAACTGTATATAAGGTAAAAGACTGGGATGCTGGTGCAAGTTATCGTAACTACAGAGGACCGATAGTTACCTTTGATAAAGAATACACTATTGGTGAAGTAGCTGTAATTACTTCATTAGAAATGGGAAGTTATAATACAAGTGGTGCAAGAGTATTTGTATGGGATGAAGCTGGAAATAAGACTGAAATAACACCTAAAATTACACACAAGAACTCAAATGACAAGAATTATGCAATATTAACATTTAATGAACCAGCTAAGGCTAAAAAAATTCAAGTAAATACACATGTTTACTCAACTGGACATGTAAATATATCAGAGCTTAAGTTCTATGAATACGATTCATTAGAACAAGAAGTAAAAGATTTATTTAAAGATGATTTAAGATTAGAGCTTAAGGAAACAGTAACTCAATCTGATATAGATAGATTAATCAAAAAAGCAAAAACAATGGACCCAATAAGTAAAGAGTATCATCCTAACTTAAGAGCTATACTTGGGAAAAATAGTGATCCAGACCCTAAGTATCATGAATTAGGAGATAGTACTCAACTTGGTATAGCTCAAAGGTTATTAGAAGAAGCAACAATATCTGAGAAAATAACAAAA
>JARKUZ010000024.1 GCA_029851945.1 Terrisporobacter sp.
CCTATAGTATTTTCAATATCTTCTTTTGGCGTATATGGTGTAAAACTATACATATAATCCCACTCAAAAGGCGTTATCTCTTTGAAATCATCTACTGTTAATTCTTTATCTTCACTTTTTTCAACTAAAGTATCTACTTGTGTTACAAATTTTGTTGAATTATTTTTCCAGTTATTATCAGGATTTGAAATTAAAAATATACTCATACCAACAACTAGCGTAAATACCGATACTATAGCCCAAAACTTTGGTTTCTTGTAATTTAACACATTTTTTATTCTTGATTTAGTACTATTTTCTCCAAAAGCAATAGGAGATGCAAAAGATACTTTCTTGTCTGTTGCCAGTGACAATAATGAATTACTATAATCTACTTTTATATTATCTCCTAGTTTTTTTATTACTTTTTCATCGCAAGACATTTCCATATCTTTGCTCATAAGAATAAAACTTATCCACATAATAGGGTTAAACCAATGAATTGTTAATAATAAAGATGAAATTAATTTTGTTATGTAATCAAATCTCTTTATATGAATTTTCTCATGTTCAATTATGTACTGTCTTTCTTTTTTCTTTAATGATGTGGGTATATAGATTTTAGTTCTTATAAATCCACATACAAATGCGGTGTCTATTCTATCTGATTCATAAATATTATTTTCTATAAGTGTGGCTGTTTTTATCTTAGCTAATAATTTTATGTAAGACACAATTCCAATAACAAGTAGTACTTGTATTCCAATTATCCAAATTATAGTACTTATATTAAAAATATTTTCTAATAAACTTAAATCTACAACTTCCATTGTAACATCAGATATAGAATTTTTAGAGTTAAAATTCATGGGAACTGATATGACTTCTAAAACTTCTGTTGCTGCATCTACATAACTTATATTTTGAAAATCTCCTAGACCTCTATTAAATAAATTAAAAATACTAAATTCCGATATAAAAGATATGGGACTTACTAATCTAAATAAAACTACTCCCCATAAAATAAAGGAAAAAATCTTTGGAGATTTCCTAAGAAAAATTCGTGCTACCATAACAGCAATTGCAACATAACTTGCTGTTATACTTAAATCTAATACTTGTTTAAATAAATCTTGCAATAAATTCATAGATCTTTCCCTCCCTGCTTAATTATTAACCTTGAAGCTATCTACATCCTTATTAAATATAAATTTTACTCTTCTCTATGTGAATCTATAAGTTTTTTTAATTCCTCTGCTTCTTCTCTTGAAATCTTTTTATCACCAAAAAATGCAGTTAAAAATTTAGGTAAAGAACCTCCAAAAGATTTATCTACAACTTCATGACTTTCATATCTTTGTGTTTCCTCTTTTTTTATAATAGCTGTTACAATTGTTTTTTCATTTTTTAAAATTCCCCTATTACACAACTTGCGTAAGACTGTATATGTAGTAGATTTTTTCCACCCAAGTTTATCATTACAAACTTTGACTAAGTCTCCAGATCCAATAGGCTCTCTTTCCCAAATAATATTCATAAATTTTAACTCTGCGTCAAATAATTTATACTTTTCCATATACCCTCCTTTGGTTTATTGTAATAAACTAACTTAATCCAAGTTTATCATAATAAACCAATTGTGTCTATATTTATAAAAATAATTATTATTTAAAAAGTAATTGCAAATAAGTAACGTAACTTTTAATAATAAATAATATCTCTACAAAAAAAGTAGATAAGTATTTCACCTATCTACCACTTTTACTCAATTATTTTAAGCTTTTACACCACAGATTTCTGAATATTTACTTTCTAACCAAGAAATCACATCATTTATAACTTCTTCTTTATTTATCTCATTTAGCATTTCATGTCTTCCATCTTTATAAAGTTTACAGCTTAGGTCTTTTACACCTAAATTATCATATCTATCTCTTAATCTATGTACTCCTTTTCCATTTTCACCAACTGGATCTTTATCTCCTGATATTATGTATATAGGTAAATTCTTAGGTACTTTTTTAAGATTATCTTTATCTTCTATTTCTTGCAACCCTTTTATGAAATCATAGAAAAATCCGCAAGTAAATAGCACTCCACAAAATGGATCGTCTATGTATTTTTGTACTTCTTTTTCATCTCTACTTAACCAGTCAAATTCAGTCTTAGCTGGTTTAAAGTTTCTATTATGTCCTCCAAAAATTAAACTGTCTAGCTTTTTACTTCTGTATCTTCTTCCATGTTTTTTAATTTCCACACTTGCTATTAATTCTGCAGCCTTTAATTTAATTCCATGTTTTCCATTTGAACCAGATAAAACTAATCCATCTAAATTTTCACCATATTCCATTATGTATCTTTGACTAGCAAAAGATCCCATACTATGTCCAAACAAGAATACTGGTAAATCTTCATGTTCTTCTTTTATTATATTTGTAAGTGTATTCATATCTTTAACCAGACATGTAAATCCATCTTTTTCAGCTAGATATCCCACATTATCAATTACTTTTGCTGTTTGTCCATGTCCTCTATGGTCATTTATGTATACTATGTAACCTTGCTCAGTTAAGTTTTTTGCAAACTCTTCATATCTTATTGCTGTTTCTGACATGCCATGAGCTATTTGTATTACTGCTTTTGGTTCTATTTCTTCATGTGACCATTTGTACACATGTATGTCTAAGTTTTCTTCACCTTTAAAGTAAAATTCTTTACAATTCATATTTATATCTCCCTATACTTCTTTAATATCATAATTATACTAAATTAGGCTTATAAATACTATATTTTACAGTTGTATTTATAAGACTAAATGTTAGCTAAATATTTATATATTTATTGATCTTGATATTTCAGTAAATATAACTCCAAGACCATAAGCCCCTGCATCAGGATACCCTAAACTTCTATCTCCCACAGTACCTGCACGTCCCATACGAGCTACTATTTCTTCTGTTGATTTTGCCCCTTTAACTGCAGCATTTGATCCTTTTTCAAAAGCTACTTTAAAGTTATCTTTATTCTTAGCACTTTCAACTAAAGCATCTGCGCATGGTACTAAGGCATCTATAAGAGTTTTATCTCCTACTACTGCTCCACGGCCAAATGAACGCTCTCCAGTATCTTGTATTCCTTTAACTGAAGCTTGAATCATATTTGCAAAATCTTCAATAGTTAATACTTCTTTATTTGCTACAAATTTAGATGCAGCTCTAAATGCACTTCCCCATATTGGTCCAGAAGCCCCTCCGCAATGTTCCATAATTACCATAGAACAAGCATCCAAGAATTTACTAATATTAATATCTTTATCAGAAAGTATTTCCTTCCATTCTCTTTTTAATTGTTTAAATCCTTTAGCAACACTCATACCAAAGTCTCCATCACCAGCATGAGAGTCTAGTTCACAAAATGGCACTTCGTTTTCTATTATAACTTCACTCATTTTATCTACTATATAAATCATATTGTCTAAAGTTATATTTTTATTTTCTATTTTAGAGAATCTTTCATCAGTTTCCACTTTAAAACTAACTTCTACTTCTTTCTCCTCATCATTTACATCTGTATATTCCACAGATTCAACATGATTTTTTACCTTAAATGATGGAGTATCACTTTCTTCTGATAATAATTTTTTAAGCTCGTTATCTAATTTCATTATTGATACAGAAGCTCCAGCCATATCTATACTAGTCATATAGTTTCCAACAAAAGTTCTATAAATTTTTATTTTTCTTTTGGATAATTCTCTTGTAACTGAGTTATTAAATAAATATAATTCTTGTAAAGGTGTTCCACCAAATCCATTTATTAATAAAGCTATCTCTTCTTGTTTATCTTCAATTTTCATATCTTTTAAAATATCATCTACTATTCTTTTAGCTAATTCATCTGCTGTACACATTTTTTCTCTTTTTATTCCTGGCTCTCCATGTATACCAACACCAAATTCTAATTCATCATCAGCTATATTAAATGTTGGTGTACCTTTGGCTGGTACTGTACAAGATGTTAAAGCAAATCCTAGGCTTCTTACATTATCTATTGCTTTTTGTGCCACTTTTTTAACTTCTTCCAATGACATACCTTGCTCTGATGCTGCACCTGCTATTTTATGAACTAATACAGTCCCTGCAACTCCACGACGTCCTACTGTATATAAACTATCTTCAACAGCTATATCATCATCTACTTTTACATAATCTACTTTTATTCCATCTTCACTTGCTAAATAAGCTGCATTTTTAAAATTCATCATATCTCCACTATAGTTTTTAATTATTAATAGTGTCCCTTTTTCACTGGCAGTAGCCTTAATAGCTTGATATACTTGTATTTGAGATGGTGAAGCAAACACATCACCACATACAGCAGCATCCAGCATACCCTTACCTATAAATCCAGCATGAGCTGGTTCATGACCGCTTCCTCCACCACTTATTAAGCTAACTTTATTTTTATCTATATCTCTTTTCTTAATTACTTTATATTTTTTTACAAATTCTAATTCTGGATGAGCCATAGCTATACCATTACACATCTCCATTACTACTGTTTCTGGTCTATTGATTAATTTTTTCATTTTTTCACCTCTAATGTCCCTATTTATTAGCTTTATAATTTCTACCTAATCTGTCTGCTGTAATTATTGCAGCTGCCACTGACTCCACACTTATTGGGAATGGCATAGAATGCACTGATTCTTCAGCTATACAAGATTTTTCAGCAACTTCCATTAATTCTTCTTCACTTATTTCATCTACACCTATATCAGATAAACAAACTGGAAGACCTACTTCTAAACAGAAATCTAAAACTTGATTTATTTCTTCTTCTGGAGCATTTTCAAGAACTAATTGTGCTAATGTTCCAAAAGCAACTTTTTCTCCATGGAAGTATTTATGCGTTCCTTCTAATATAGTTAGTCCATCATGTATTGCATGAGCAGCAGCTAGTCCACCACTTTCAAATCCAAGACCTGATAAAAGTATATTTGCTTCTATTATATTTTCAAGTGCTGGAGTTACTAAGTTACAGTCTGATGATACCTTTGCTTTTGCCCCATCACTTAGAAGAGTTTCATAACATAATTTTGCAAGGGCAAGAGCTGTATTAGTGCCTTTAGCTGGTGAGCAAAGCCCTTCTCTAGCCCCACAAGGTAGACCTGCATTTACATTTGAGTAAGAGTTTGCAGTTGCTCTTGCTTCAAAATAAGTTGATAAAGCATCTCCCATGCCTGATACAAGGAAACGAGTAGGTGCTTTTGCTATTACTGTTGTATCTATAAGAACTACACTCGGACTTTGTTTGAAATATGCATAATCATCAAAAGCTCCATCTGGAGTATATAATACTGCTGAATGACTAGTTGGTGCATCTGTTGCCGCAATTGTTGGAACTATTATTAAAGCTTCACCTTGGGCAACACATTTAGCAGTATCTATTGCTTTTCCACCACCAAGACCTATTGTACAAGCACACTGATTTTCTTTTGCTACCTCTTGTAATCTTGCAACTTCTTGTCTCGAACACTCACCTTTAAATCCACTTTCCACAAATTTAATTCCAAATTTTTCGCTAGTCTTATCTAGTTTATCTTTAACACGTGCCACATCATCTGGATGAGCTATTAATAATGCAGACTCTCCAAATGTTTTTACAAAATAACCTAAGTTTAATAATTCATCCTCACCTTGAACATATTTAGTTGGACATATAAATGCTTTTCTCATAATCAATTAACTCCTATCTATTTAATCTAATATTTTTTATTTATTACTTAAACTTTAATTAAATTATAATATCGTTTTCCTTTTTCTACATTAGACTAGAATGTCATAAAATTACAATATAAGGTCGTAATTTTATTAACTAAAACTGTAAAATTGTAATATTTCTACTTTTCGTTAATTAGTTAACTTGCTTTGATTTATTTAAAATTAATAAGTCCTATCTATCTTTTTATTTAATTTATTCTTTCAAAAAGTCTAAAAATGTCTAAATATGAATGAAAGCTAAATAATATACTTTACCTGAAATATGATTATCCATAATAATAAAAAAACTGTAAGGTAAATAAATATAAATTATTTGCCTTACAGCTTTACTATAATCATCTTAAAAATTCATTAATTTTGTTAATTATTTATTTTTATAGTATTTTCTATATATGGATGGGGTAACTCCCTCATATTTCTTAAATATTTTTATAAAATATCCTGTTTCATTGAATCCAAGATCTTCACTTATTTCATTAATAGTTAAATCAGTTTCTTCTAAAAGATTTTTAGACCATTTAATTTTAAGTTTTGATATGTAGTTAGAAAAACTTTCTCCCATTTCTTTTGAAAACAGTCTACTAAAATAACTTTGACTTACATGGCATACTTTAGCTAACTTCTCAACAGTTATATTTTCACTCTTATTCTTATAAATATATTCTATTGCAGGCTTTAGAGTAGAACTTATATTTTTATTTATATTTTCTACTTCACTATCAGGTACATAGGAATCTAGCATGGCATTTGAAATTTCCCTTTTAATATTCTCAATATTATTTACTGTATATCCTTCAAATGTACTAGAATCTAACATTTTATTTGAGCTAATTGACTTTTTATACATTTCTAATATTAAATTTTTATCCAAAGCTTCTTCCACTAAGTAATTACATAAAGAAGATAACATATTAGCAATATTTTTTACTTGCTCATAAGTAAGTATTGGAAGTTCTTCGTAGTAATCTTTAAACTCTTCCAAGACTTCATTGGCTATACTATCATGTGATGTACTAATTATTTTCTCCATGTCTTTTGTTTTATCTTCTAATAATTTTACTTGACCTGCCATTATAGCTCCCATATACTTTCCATCAATTATAATGGGTATAGCAACATCAATTATATTGTAGTGACATAAATATATATAAGGTTTATTTAATCGTACAGCCTCTAATCCACCTCTTGCATCACATTTTTGACAGTATTTTACCATATGAGGATGATTTCTTACTGATTCACAAAATTTAGAACAACCACTATGTTCGGTTACTGGATTTCCTTTATAATCTACACTAATAATGGCCATGTTAGTAACTGAAAATATATCATCTTGTAGCTTCTGCCACTTCTTAAAATCTATTATTTTTTCTAAATTTATGCTGTCTTTTCCCATTATAAAAGTTCCCCCAAGTATAATATAGTTATGTTACTTTTCTTATAATCAAGTTACATCAATCTCACTTTTCAAATATTCTATAAAGTCCTTCCCTATGTCTGATAATTCATCCCTGTTACGTTTAATATATCAAAAAAATTTGCTCTTCACAAGGATAAATAGGAATTGAGAGTATTTCATAATATTCATACTTGTCTTTAATAAAACTACTACCTATTGAACAAAATTCTGTATATATAATTATGCATTATCTAAATTTTTACCAGCATTTATTTTTACATATAAAGCAGTAAGTAAGACTGCTATAGCCCAAGATACAGGATAGCTAATAGCTATACTTTTTAAGTCATACCATTTGCTAAGCATATATATCAGAAATACAATCCTAATTCAACAAAAACTAAACAAAGTAATAATCATCGGTGGTATAGAATGATGAAGTTAACATTATTGAACTACTTACTATTATAGTAACTATGACACTATAAATTATAGAGTACTTCACTCCTTCTTTTATCCTATCATATTGTTTAGCACCATAGTTTTACCCAACAAAAGAGACTACTTCCTGACCTAGAGCTAGTATTGGTAAGTATATTATCATTTCTATTTTGAAATAAGCAGTAAAAGCAGCAATTGCATCTACTCCAAATCCATTTATATTAGATTGGATAATAATATTTGATAGAGCAATAACTATAGATTGAATTCCTGCTAGTACACCAATAGTAAGTATCCTATTAAATGGTTTGTTATCAAAATTTTTAAAACTAATATTAAAGTTGACTTTTGACGTGTGTCTACAAATATGAATAATGTAAAGAATAGAAGCAAGAGTTTGAGATAAGAATGTACCTATTGCAGCGCCTTCCACTCCCATTTTGAAAAATCCAATAAATATTATATCTGCAATTATATTAGTACTACCACCTATAATTTGAAAGATCATAGGTGATTTGGAATCTCCTATAGCTCTTAAAATACCGGAACAAAGATTATATAAAACTATGGAAATCATACTCATCATATATATTCTTAAATATCTAACAGCTATATCCATAATACTCGTTGGAGTGTTCATCAATCTTAGAAAAGTAGGCGCAAAAAACATTCCAATGAACATTAATATAGCTCCACCTATAACTCCTGCAATAAAAACTATATTTATTACTTTTTCCACAGCCACTTTCTCCTACTATGCAAAGAGTTTCTCCCTTATAAAAATTAAAGGATATATCTCTACAAGTAGTTAACACACTGTTATTGTGAGTTTTAAATTTCTTAGTCACATTTTTTAATTCTAGTACAACTTCATTTCCTTTAGACATATCTATTGCCTTGCTCTACGATTTTTCCATCTTTCATTACTACAATTTTATCTGCCATATATGTAGCTAATCCTAAGTTATGAGTAACAATTATTATACTTATCTCTAAGCTCAATCATTTGACGAATAATTTGATCTTGAGTAGTTACATCAAGAGCGCTTGTCGGTTCATCGGCTATTAATAATTCGGGTTTAAAAGTCATTGCCATGGTAATACCTATTCTTTGACGCATACCCTTACTTAATTGAAATGGGTAACTATTCATAATATTATTGATATTTGGTAACCTCATTTTATATAGCATTTGACTAGCTTTATCATAAGCTTCTTTTTTAGACATTTTTTCATGAGTTAAAATATATTCAACAAACTGAGCCCCCAATTTTTCTAATTGGATTTAACATAGAGCCACAATCTTGGAATATCATAGAAAGTTTACTCCCTCTCTATTCATTCCATTAATCTTTAGAGAAGTTTAGTAATGACTCGTTTTGAAGCATTATATTTCCTTTTATAACCTTACCTTCTCCTTGAAGGAGACCTGCTCCCCCCTTATAAGCGTAGTTTTTTCCACTTTCACCTACAATACTTATGATTTCACCTTGCTTCATATTAAGGTCAAAACCCTCGATAACAGGTTTGTTTTTACCGTACTGTATTGTAATATTTTTTATACTTAACATAAAAACCACCAAACATTTTACTGCTCAGCTGGTTTCATATTTGTACTTATCCAATAGTAGTCAGCTATACTTATATCAGCTCCAGTAACAGAAGTATTGCTGCACATATTACCCTTTTAGGAAAAATTCCCTGATTTATAATTCGGATACCAGCATCCTGTATACTTTGAATTTTCATAAATTGTATTTGTTATAAATTTAGCGTTATTATTTTCTAATAAGCTTTCCTTATATAATACTACAAGAACATAAAGTACACTTTCTACATATTTATCTTCAACCATTTTTCTAGACCAATACTTGATTTCACCATTAGCCTTTTCTTGACAATAAACATAATGTATTAAGTCCTCATATCCATCACCGCAGTGTAAATCAATATAGTAATCTAATATTGAAAATAACTCTTTTTACATAAAGTAAATTATTCTTTCACTTAAGGTCCCGTCTTTATTTCCAGGGAATTCTCTATTTAAATTTTTATTATCTTCGTAAGTTAAACTCATTGTTCTATTCTCAAATCAAGTTTTATTTATAAGAGGCATAATTATGACATTACCACATATATCCTCAAATTTTATCTTATTTGCCAACTCTATAACTGCTTGTATTCCCACATATTCTAAGTTATGTATTCCACCAGTTATTAAAACCGTTTTACCTTCTCTATTACCAGAGATCAAAGTTATGAGTAATAATAATTCTGTATTTATAACTTTAATATATCCAGAAACTTTACACCCCTTATCCATGCTTAAGTTTTGTATTTTTATACCTTCCATTAAATATCTACTTTTAAATTATTATCATTTTCTAAGTATTCAATAAATTCTCTTCCTATATTTGATAATTCATCTCTAGTACGCTTAATATACCCAAATGAAATCTTCTGCTCACAAGATACTATAGGTATTGCCTTTATTCCATGCTCTTCATACTTTTCTTTAATAAAAGTACTCCCTATTGAACAAAAATCTGTATTTTTTATTAATTGAATTAAAAAGTGATCACTATTTGTATAAGATATAGGAGTGTTTTCACCCATATAAAAAGTATCTTCCTTTAAATGTCCTAAATGATTAAATATTGAGTATTGATCTTCATAATGTTGTATTAACTTAGTATCATTTACTACTTTTTCATCAATTTCTTTATTTTCATATAAGCTATTTTTTTCACCAACAAATAAACACAAAGGAGTCTTTCTTAACTCAAAGTATTGAATTCCTTTACATCTAATTTTTTTCTTAAAAGCTGACATATTACGTTTTGATATATATACAAACCCTAATTCTGACTCTCTTCTATGTATTTTTTTCATAATATCTTCCACGTTACTTTCACAGAATTCTATTTTTATATTTTTGTTCAAACTATTATTATAAAATTCAGATAGAAAGGTTGATAGCTTATTGCTAGGAACACTACAAATAGATAGTTTCTCTATATACTGATCTTTTTTTAAATTACTGATTTTTTTCATATTTTTTAAGACTTCAATAGCATAATCATATATTTTTTCACCCTCTGGGGTAATAGTTACACCATTTCTATTACGATTTAACAGCGTCATATTTAATTCTGATTCCAAAGATTTTACTATTTTACTAACATTTGGTTGGGTTGTGATTAATGATTCTGCTGCTGCATGGAAACTCCCCATATCCACACTAACAACAAAATATTGTAATTGTTTAACATCCATAAAAATTCCCTCTTCATTCTATCTATTTTTAGTGAATTTATAACTCATAAGATATAATTTACTTACAATAAAAAAACACACTTCTTATGAAAGTGTGTACAAAAAATAAACCTCATAAAAGGTTGTTTTTAGAACACACCTATTCACCGTAGGCAATGTATATAAATATTATAAAAGCAGGTCTCCTGGCTAAAAAGCATAGTTTATTTTCCCTTCCCAAACATTTGTTCAGTGGTATAAAAACAAACCCTTTATCACAGTGACGGGATCGCATTGGATTCACACCAATTTCCCTATTAATCCCACAGGAACTTTTATAAAGTTTTAAATTGTATCATTATAGTATATAAAAAATATAACACATTATTATACAATTTGTCTCATATTATTTCATTTGCAAATATTCCAATATGTTATTGATATATTTATTTGATAATAGTTATTGATTAGCTTATCTACTTATTAAGTAATATTATTACATTTCTATTTTAATTCCAAATTAGAATCGTCATTTTATTTGATTAAGTGCTAATAAAAAATACAACCCATATCTTACAAGGATATCTCTTGTATTTTTAAACATTAAATTTTCTCTTATAATCAAAAAAATCTTCATATATATGGTCTTATCCCATACATATAAAGATTTTTTAACTTTTTAAGTATCTATATTCAAATACTTTTTTTCAAAATCATAAACATCAATAGGTGTGGAAAAATAATATCCTTGGCCAGTATTGTAACCATGTTCTAGTAAAAACTTATACTGATCTCTAGTTTCTATACCTTCTGCTATTAATTCAGCACCACTATGGTTAGCTAAATTTCTTATATATCTCAATATATAATCAGCCTTATCTTTCTTTCCTATGTTATCTATAATAGATTTGTCAATTTTTATAACATCAAAATCTATATTCATATAAAGTGATATATTAGAATTTTCAGAACCAAAATCATCTAGAGATACCTTTATTCCTAAATCTCTTATAATCTTAATTCTCTTATTTACATCTTCTATATCAAGTTTTATATTTTCTCTTTCAGTTATTTCAAATTCTAAATAATTTAAATTTATCTTATATTTATCTATAATATTATTCAAATATTCTATAAAATCATCCCTCATTAATGTACTTTTAGATAAATTTATAGCTATATTTATTGGCTTGTATTCCATAAAATTAAACCAATAGTCCATTTGTTTTATGCATTCGTACATTACATAATAATCAATCAAATAAATTAAATTATATTTTTCTAATTTATTTATAAACTTGTCTGGATATACGATTTCTCCATTTGATTTTTTCCATCTTATTAAAACTTCTGCACCTACTATACTATTTGTTTTCATATTAAATTTTGGTTGATAAACAAATTTAAATTCATTTAGTTTAATTCCATTTTCTATATCTTTGCATAATCTTTTTTTATAATTATTCTTATATTCTAATTTTTTATATCTGTTCTTTATACTTATATATATAAGTTTTTCTATGAATTCCAAATTATTTATTATATCTTCTCTTGTATTACTAATATCTATATAAATAAAGCCACATGATTTATCATTAAAATTAAAAGAATAAATTTTTTCTTCATGTGAACTATAAATATTAAAAATATTATCATCATCATAATCTTTAGGTATATACTTTTCACAAAATAAATTCCTATTATAATTGTTTTCCTTTATTCCCCATATCAACTTATCTAAATAACTTTTATCGGAATTAAGTCTGTTTTTTCTTTGGCAAGTTTTTTTTAATCTATTTTTTTTAGAACTGTATCTATATAAATTTTGTTCACTATCAATTTCCATAACATGAATTACTATACCTGGTATTATATCTTCAATATTTTTTAAAACACTATTTATGTTGTCACATTCATTATTAAATATATTAAATACTATATCAGAGTATAAATTAAATTCTGTACTATTCATACTCTATCCTCCTCATCTAATTATTTTACCCATGATAAGTTCGTGATAATATATTCCTTAATCCTTAAATTTTTATATTTATTTTAATTTCCCTATCATACAAAATTATAGGAAATTATTATTTTTAAATATAAAATTTACTAAGGCCAATTTATACTTTACAAGTCGAATATTGTCATTCTTTGAAAATTCTTCACATATATTACCATACATATTTAGTAAAACATATATTATAAATATTTTTTTATGCAAAATTTATTTTTTATTATTTTAGTGAATATACGATTATTATATGATGCTCCAATTATACTTTTAATAGAAAAAGCCCGTTATATGTATAAAGTTATCTATACATATAACGGGCTTTTTAATTAGAATTTATCTTCTCTTAATAAATATTCGTTATTATCTTGATCTTTAAAAGTAAATAATCTAGCATAAGGCATAGTCACTATATCAGTCACTTCAACACCATTAGTTTTCATTTCATCATAAGCTTTATCTAAATCTTCTGTACTTAATATAACAGTTTTATAATCTACATTAGCATTTGGAAATTGAGATTTCATAAGATTTTTATCATATAAAACCATAGTTACCCATTCACTTTCCTTTGGAGCTACTTCTATCCATCTTAATGGCCCTTCTGTTTCATCTATTTTAGTTACGAAGTTTAATTTTTCTGTCCAAAACTTTTTAGCTTCATCTTGGTTATTTACATAAATTGTTACTTTAGCTATTTTGTTTATCATTTATTTTTCTCCTTAAATATCTTAATTATCAAAAAAAATCTACTATATTAATAAGTTAATCATTAAATTAATATAGTAGATTTCTATATTAAAAATTATTAATTAATAAAAAATTCACTTCGTTCATAGCGCTAACGATTCCGTTTTTTGCTCAAGGATTTATTACTTTTATTAAATTCAATAATTCTTATAAACTATTTTCTTTTTTAGTCTTATTAGCACAATAAACTACATATATAACTACTATTGCAAGATATGGTAACATTTGAATAAATTCAATTGGAAGACTTGCTCCTTGTAAATAGTTACTCATACTTTCTGCAAATCCAAATAACCCAGATGTTAGTAATCCTACCACTGGATTAGATCCTGCCATAGCTTGAGTTGCTAGTGCTATATATCCTCTACCTGAAGTCATACCTGCTGAGAATAAAGTTACATATCCCATAGATAAGAAAGCTCCACCAAGAGCCGCTAATGCACCACTCATAGTAAGGGCTATATATTTTACTCTGTTAACACTAATACCTACAGATTCAGCAGCTTCTGGACTTTCTCCAACTGCTTTAATTCTAAGTCCTAGTTTAGTATATTTGAACATCACCCAAACAAGTAATACTAATATTAGTGCCACATAAGTTAATATATTGTGCCCTGATAATATACTACCCACTACAGGTATATTTTCTATTATAGGTATATTTATACTAGGTAAAACTAAAGAGTTTAAAGAAGTTGATGCTCCTTTATCTCCTGTTAATAAATATAAACCAAATACTGTCATACCTGATGCCATTAAGTTTAATGATATACCAGATATAATTATATTAGACTTTAATTTAAGAGCGAAATAAGCAATTATATTACTCATTATTATTCCTGAAAGCACTGCAAATGCTAAGCCTGCAAAGGCACTTTGTGTAAAGTGACTAGCTGCTACACCAACAAATGATGCTGTTAACATTGTACCTTCTAATGCTATATTTCTAGCTCCTGCACGAGCTGCTATCATAGCTCCTAAAGTTGTTAATAATATAGGAGTCGTTGATCTTATAACAGCGAACCAGAAACCATCTTTTAATAAGATATCAAATAGAGCTTCCATTACTTATCGCCCCCTTTGTTTTCATTGTTTTCTAAAGCTAATTGGCTTTCTTTTCTTTGTTTTATAAAGTATAAGAATCTTTCAGCTGTAACTAAAAGGATTATTACACCTTGTATAAGAGCAACTATTTCATTTTGTACATCTGTTTGTCTTGACATTATATCTGCACCAACACGAACATATGATAAGAAAAATGCTGCTATTGGTATAAATATCGGATTATTAGATGAAAGTATAGATATTATAACTCCATCCCAAGCATATGTTGGAGCTTGAGACCATTGGAAACGTCTATACATACCTAATTTTTCTATAGCACCACCTATTGCCGCTATAAATCCTGATATAAACGAAGTATAAAGTATTACTTTTTTAGTATTTATTCCTGAGAATCTTGCAAACTCTGGATTAGAACCTACTATTCTTATTTCATAACCCCATTTAGTACGAGTTAAGAATATGAAAAGTAATATACAAACTACAATAGCCATTATAAATCCACTATGAAGTCTTGTCCCACTAACTATAGTAGAAAGTCCTGCTGTTTTTAAGAACTTAAGTGAAGCAAAGTTACTTGCTTGTCTATCTACTACAAATTTATTTATTATATAAAGTCCTGTGTAGAAAAATACATAGTTAAGCATTAAAGACGTAACAAGCTCGTTTGCTTTGTATTTAACTTTACAAAATGCTGGTATACTTCCTATAATTCCTCCTATGAAACCTGCTATTACTATAGCAACCATTGGATGTATTCCTGCTGGTAGTGGTATCATTATTGCTACAAAGGAAGCAATTACAGCACCCATATAGAAAGATGCATCTGTTATCATTGAGAAGTTTCCTGATTTAAAAACTAAACTTAATGATAAACCTGTAAACATTAATGGAACCATCATTTCAAGAACATTAAATAAATATCTTTTTGAACTTACTGGTCCTACAAGTAAAGTAGATAATGCTTTAGTTGGATTTTCACTAACTAAAAATATTATTCCTGTTGTTATTAAAAGTGCTATACCTATAGCAACAAATAGTCTTAATAAATCAAAGTATTTTAATACATTAAATTTTTTGTCTTTATGCATAATAAGCACCTCCGATTATCTCATCACTATCATGCTTAACTCCTAGCATGTAAAGACCTAATTCTTCTTCAGTTACATTTTTAGCATCTTCAATGTAACCAACTATTTTACCTTCGTGCATAACAATTATACTATCACTTAAAGATAAAACTTCTCCTAAATCTGATGATATAAGAAGTATAGCTTTTTTAGCTTCTCTCATATCTAATATTTTGTGTCTTATAAATTCTATAGCTCCAACATCTATCCCACGAGTTGGTTGGTTAACTATTAAAAGTTTTGGATCGTATAAGAATTCACGTCCAACTATAACCTTTTGGATATTACCTCCAGATAAATCTTTTATAGCTTGCTTTGTAGTATCATGTTTTACTATAAATTCTTTTACTAGATTAGTTGTAAATTCTTTTACTTTTGTTAAGTTTAATAATCCTTTATTATTTAATTCTTTAGATGCATATATTTTAGATATTGCATTATCTTCTATTGAAAGATTTGGTGCACTACCATAGTGTAATCTATCTTCAGATACGTGAGATATTCCAAGTTCTTGTCTTTTTAATATAGACTCTTTAGTAATATCATTTTTTCCTAATGCTATTTTTCCACTTACAATAGGAGTAGTTCCTACTATGGCATTTACAAGTTCTGATTGTCCATTTCCTTCTATACCTGCAATACCTAGTATTTGTCCTTCCCTCACTGTAAAGCTAACATCATTTACTACTACATTTTGGAATGAGTTTTTAACAGTTAAATTATTAACCTTTAAAACTGCATCTTGGAAATCTCTTTCAGTTTTTTCAATGTTTAAATCTACATCACGACCAACCATTAATTTTGATATTTCTTGTTCAGAAAGTTCACTAACTGAGTAAGTTCCCATTGTTTGTCCATCTCTTAAAACAGTTAATCTATCACAAAGCTCTTTTATTTCATGAAGTTTGTGAGATATAAATATAATTGTATATCCTTGTTTTTTTAATAATTTTAATTGTTTAAATAATTCTTCTATTTCCTGAGGTGTAAGTACTGCTGTTGGTTCATCTAGTATTAATATTTTTGCTCCTCTGTATAAAGCTTTTAATATTTCTAGTTTTTGTTTCATTGCTATTGAAATGTCTTTTACTCTAGCTCTAGCATCAACTTTTAAGTTGTATTTCTTAGAGATTTCTTCTGTTTGTTTTACGGCTTCTTCTATATTTATAAATCCTGATTTAGATGTTTCATGTCCTAAAATTAGGTTTTCTGCCACAGTTAAAGAAGGCACCAGCATAAAATGCTGATGCACCATCCCTATACCTTTTTCTAAAGCTTGTTTAGATGAAGTAAAGTTTACCTTTTCTCCACTTACGTATATATCTCCACTAGTTTGTGGTATCATTCCGAATAGCATTTTCATTAAAGTTGATTTTCCTGCACCATTTTCACCTATAAGTGCATGAACCTCACCTTCATTTATAGCAATATTTACATTGTAGTTTGCAACTACACCACCAGGGTAGACTTTTGTTAAATTACTCACTCTTAATATTTCTTTGTTCATTTAACCCACCCTTATACTTAGATTTTTATTTTGCGCTGTTTATTATTTCTTTTAATTTAGCTTCTTTCATACCTAAAGCTGTGTTAACATTTATTTTTCCTGATTTTAATTGTTCAGTTGTTTCAGAAACTTTATTTCTTATTTCTTCTTTAACTGTAGAAGTGTATATATCATTTTCAGCTAATTCTATAACTCCATCTTTTACTCCAAGTACATCATGGCTGTTGAATTCTAATTTATCATTTAAGAAAGATTCCATTGTTAAAGCTAATGAGTTATCAACTCTTTTTAAAGCTGAAGATATTATATATTTTTGCTCTTCTTTTCCTTCGTAAGCTAAAGCTTGGTCACTATCCACACCTATTACATATTTTTTAGAATCTCTAGCTGCTTCTACTGAACCTGCTGAAGCTGGTCCTGCTGATGTGAATACTACGTCAGCTCCATTTGAGTATTGAGCTAATGTTAATTCTTTAGCTTTTGCAGTATCAGTAAATGATCCAACATAAGCAACTTCAACTTTCATATCTTTATCTACGAATTTAGCTCCTTCTATATATCCTACTAAGAAGTCGTTTATAACTGCTGATGTATCTCTAGCACCAACAAATCCTATAACTTTCTCTGGGTTAGCAAGTTCCATATCACTTGTAGTAACTAAAGCTGCTAATGTTCCAGCTAAGAATCCTGCTTCATTTTGTTTGTATGTCATTGAGTATACATTTTCTAAGTTGTACTCATCATAATTTACATCTGTATCATATATTAAGAATTTTTTGTCTGGGTATTGCTCTGCTGTATTTTCAACATGTTCTTTCATATCCCAACCACCAGTTATTATAACATCAGCATCTGATTCTGATGCATCTATTAAAGCTGGCTCAAATTTAGTTTGATCAAATCCCATTTCTACTACTTCAACATCAACTTTATCACCAAATTGCTCTTTTATTTTTTCTGCACCTGCATTTGCTGAATCATTGATTCCTTTGTCACCTAAAGCTCCTGTTACTAATAATTTAACATTTACTTTGTCTGAACTTGAAGCTGTTTCATCTCCTCCAGCACCACATCCTACTAAGAAAGTAGCACTTAATCCTACTGCTAATAGAGTTGATAATATTTTTTTCTTAAACATTTACTAAACCTCCGCATTGTACACATTTGTCTTATTTGTGTCATTTAATAGTTTTATATATTCATCAAACGTAAGCCTTGGCTTATAATTTGATAATATCTCATTTGCTTTTTTTGCATCATTTTCTAGTAAATCTAGAACTGTTTCAGCAAAATATTTTATTGGTAATTCATAAGCTAAGAATTTATCTTCTGTTCTAAAGTCATTTCCATGAATTCTACCAGCAAATCCTGATACACCAATTTGAACAGTTGGTAATAAATAAGATAAATCTCCCATATCTCCACTTGCAAATGAATGACAATCTTTTAAGATTTTATCTTCTTCTACAAACTTTAATATATTATCCTTTACTATTTCTGTAAGTTTATCATCTTGTATAAGTGGTAAGTATCCACCAGTGTTAATGATTTCAATATCAGCTCCAATAGCTAAAGCGCCACCTCTTAATGCTCTGTCTACTTTTGTATCAACATCTTTAATAGCATCTAAAGTTCTTGCTCTTATATACATGTCAATTACTACTCTATCTGGAACTGAATTTACTCCTGCCCCACCTTCACTTATTACATAATGAACTCTTATACAATATTCTTCTTTAAAAGTTTCTCTTAAATAACTTATTGCATTTAGTGCAACATTTGCAGCATTTAAAGCATTTATACCATCACAAGGACTGAATCCTGCATGAGTAGAAACTCCTTTAAAGATAATTTTCTTACCTAAAAATCCATTTAAACTAGAGTTAACTTCAGATAAGTATCCCTCATAACTAGGAGGCATTGAATGGCATGATAAAACTAAATCTATATCATCAAAAGCATTTAATTTTATCATTTCTTGTTTACCAGACATATAAGAAATTTTTCCTTCTTTAATTAATCTTTCACGGTATTCAAAGTCACAATATTCTTCTGCTGGCGTTCCTATAAAAGATATTTTTCCTCCAAGTTCATCTAAAACATTTGCTTCTTTTAGAGCAATAAATGTTCCAAGCATCACACCTACTTGAGCATAATGACCACAAGAATGAGCACAGTTATCCTTTTTGCCTAAATGTGTATGATCTGTTGATGGAACAGAATCTAATTCACATAAAAGGGCTATATGTGGACCTGCTTTTTTAGAATCTATTGTTGATTTTATACCTGTTATTGCTATATCTGATTTATAAGATAAATTATATTCATCAAGTATTTTGCAAATTAATTTGTTAGTTTCAAATTCTTTAAAACCAAGTTCTGGATTAGCATAAATTTCCTCACTCAATTCAATCATTCGATTTTTAATTATATTAATTCTCTCTAATACTTTATCTTGCATAATACACCTCTTTTCGAACTTTGCTTATTTTTTTATATTTTTAGTTCGATTACATTTTTATTATATATATTTTATGAATATTATTCAATATAATTTTGTCGATTTTTGTTTTATTCAGTATTTTTCTGTATATTTATTTACTTTTCTATAAAAATGTTTGATTTTTATTTTCCTCATACCTAAATTTCTAATTAAGTATTAAGTAATATTTTTAGGTATATAATTTTGAATAAATTGGCTATTTTACTTATATGTGTTAGTCGAAATTTATCACTTTTATACATTTTGTATAGTATGTTTAGATACTTTAAACATTGTTATGAAGTAGTATTTAAATTATAATTAGAAATAATTACTAATCATTTTAACAAGGAGAAAAAATATGTCTAACGTAACTTTAAAAAATGTATGTAAATCTTACACTAGCGGATTTAACGCTGTAAAAAATATTAATATAGATATTAAGGATAAGGAATTTATAGTTTTAGTAGGTCCATCTGGATGTGGTAAATCTACTACACTTAGAATGATAGCTGGTCTTGAAGATATAACTTCAGGGGAATTATACATAGGAGAAAAATTAGTAAATGATGTTCATCCAAAAGACAGAGATATAGCTATGGTTTTCCAAAACTACGCTTTATATCCTCACTTATCAGTTTATGAAAATATGGCATTTGCTTTAAAACTTAGAAAAACTCCAAAAGATGAAATAGATAAAAAAGTAAAAGAAGCTGCTAAAATACTTGATTTAGAAAAAGTATTAGACAGAAAACCTAAAGCTTTATCTGGAGGACAAAGACAAAGGGTAGCTCTTGGACGTGCTATAGTTAGAAACCCAAAAGTATTCTTAATGGATGAGCCTTTATCTAACTTAGATGCTAAACTTAGAACATCAATGAGAACAGAAATCAGCAAACTTCACAAATCTCTTGATAGCACTTTCATATATGTTACGCATGACCAAGTAGAAGCTATGACTATGGCTGATAGAATTGTTGTTATGAAGGATGGTGTAGTTCAACAAATAGGTACTCCTCAAGAAATTTATACTAATCCAAATAATATGTTTGTTGCTGGATTTATAGGTGCTCCTCAAATGAACTTTATAGATGTTACTGTAAAAGAAGAAAATGGAAACTTATACGCAGTAAATAACGAACTAAAAATAGCTCTAAATAAAAATATGTCTGAAGTATTATCTTCTAAAAACTATGTAAATAAAGAAGTTGTACTTGGTATTAGACCAGAAAATATTCATAGAGATGCTTCATTTGTAGAAAAAAATCAAGATACTGCTTTCGAAGCTAAATTAGATATAAGTGAGTTAATGGGTGCTGAAGTTTATGCTTACTTAAAAGTAGGTTCTAAGTCTATAACTGCTAGATTCGATGGTAAATTTAACATCATAAATGGCGAAAATATAAAGCTTGCTATGGATAAGGACTCTTTACATTTATTTGATAAAGAAACTCAATTATCTATAGTATAATTAATAAAATATTATAGTAATATATTAAAGGGTGGGCTAGTCCCCCCTTTTAATTTATATAATTATGGAGGATAGTAAATGAAAGACCTTATAAGCTTCATAGAAGATAAAACTAATAAAAAGGTAAACATATTTAAATATGAAAATCAACCACTTAAAAGTAATCAAGAACTGGTCACTTTTAATAATGATGTTTATGTAATAGATATTAAAGATGACTTTCTACCTTCAAATTTTAATGGATATTATTATGTTATATATCAGTCCAATTTAGATTTTAACACCCTTAAAGAAGTCCTTTATAATTTATATCGTCATATCAGCATAAACAAATATAATAAATATGTACTTATAAATACTCCTCAGAAGCTGGATATAGATTTTAACACTATTAATATGATTGAGTCAGAAACATACTGTAATACTTACATATTAAGTTTAGGTAATTTATTAGATATTAATGACTTTAAATTTAAGATAGATTTATTTGATAGTTTACTTCCTGATATTTTAAGTAAATCTAATGATAAAAAATTTATCTCCATAGATGATTTAATTTTATACAGAAGTATTCAATTATTATCTAAAGACAAAAATTTATCTTATTTAGTTGATCTAAATAAAATAAATTCAGTTGATAAAGATTTGCTTCATATTGGTATGAGTTTTATAGAGAACAATCTAAATATATCAAAAACTTCTACAGCACTTTTTATTCATAGAAATACGCTAATTTACAGATTAGATAAAATTAAAGAAACTTTTAATTTAGATTTGAGAAACTTTAAGGATGCAATGATATTTTATTTGATAGTAAATATATATTTTTTAAGTCTTAAATAAAAAATGAGTGTAGATACATTTAACTTATCTACACTCATTTTTTCTATTCTAAATTCATTAAATATTGACCTATTTCATAACTTAATTTTAAAGCTGTAGGTATAAGCTCATCTGGAAGTCTATTTGCATAATTATGAGCCTCAAAAGAAAAATCTCCTTTATAGTTAATTTCTTTAAGAGTTTTCATAACTTCTTTCCATTGAATAGTTCCAAATAACGGCATTACATGCATAAGATCCGTATCTGTTAAACTGTGAGTATCAGATACATGAGTTGCTTTAAGTCTATCTCCAATATGAAGAAGAGATTGCCTTTGATCTTGCTTCATTATATCTGCATGTTCAAAATCCCAACATATACCTAATCTAGAATCATTAAATTCATCTATGAAATCTACTAATTCTTCTGGAGTTGCACAGAATTTACGTTTTGGAGCAATACTAAAATCACACATATTTTCTATAGCAAGTTCCATATCATATGAACTAGCTACCTCCAATAAGTTTTTGAAGTATTCCATATTTTTCTTTCTAGAAGATTTTATTGAATCTATTGCTACAAAATCTGTATCAGGATGAGTAACACATAATTTTGAACCTAAAATACTACAACATTCTAATGAACGTTTTGTTAGCATTTGATGGTAATTATACTCTTCTTCTGATAAATTCGGATTTAAGAAACCAAATGTATAACTGTGACATTGTCCAAATTCAACACCTAATTTAGCTGCCGAATCAGCCACATCATGTATCCATTTTTCCCAGTTTTCTGTTAAAAATGGTGAATGAGGAAGTGCCCAGTCCCAAAAGTTCATATCAAATCTTTTAAATCCTGCTTCACTAGCTAGCTTTAAAGTCTTAGGTAGTTCAAATACACTACCATCAGGTCTATCACATACTATATTAGTGGATGTTGATAATTTCATTTCTTAAAAACCCTTTCTATTAAAAGCTTAACAAAACACTCTAAATCTAAAGTGTATGCTGCATAGACATTTGCATTTTCATTTCCAATATCAAATTTAATTATATCACTATCTATAACATCTTGATGTTTAACTGTAACACTTCCTAATTTAAACTTAGATATGGAGTTATTTATAGCAAATGCTAATGGCAATGAATCTACAAGTAAGCTCCTCGGTGTCAAATCCTTGTTGATGTAGTAATTTTTACTATAAACTAAAAAATCTATCCACTTGTTATTTTCACAACTATTAATAATCTCATCTATACTTTCATCTTTTAAAGTACGACTAACATCTAGTCCTAAAGTATAAATAGTAAGTCCAGAATTACATACTATTTCAAAAGCTTCAGGATCTACATATACGTTCCATTCACTACGTTTTGTACTTACGTCTGGATTAACTTTATAGTAACCAGCCATAGTTATGATTTCAATATTCATATCCTTTAAGTCAGGATATTTTATTAAAGCTTGAGCTAAGTTACTCATAGGACCTGTTGAAATAATTGTAAGTTTTTCTTCAGTAATAGCACTATTATAAATAAAATCTATAGCACTTATATTTTCTTTAATTCTATTACTTTTTTCAAATTCATAATCACAGACACCATTTTTTCCACAGTATTCATCTGTAAATTCAATATCTCTTTGGATTGGTTTATCTAACCCTGCAAATACTGGAATTTCCTTCTCACTAGAAAAATCTATTATGTCTAAAGCATTTTGAGTACAATTTTCAAGTGTGGAATTACCACATACTGTGGTAATTCCTAAAATATCTAACTCCTCAGAATTTAATGCTAGCATAATTGCTATAGCATCGTCTGTTCCAGGATCACAATCTATGATTACTTTTTTCTTTAAATCTTTATTCATTATTATTTTATTGGATTAGCACGGTAGTAACTTTCAATAGATTTTTCTATTCCATCTACTATTTGCTTATGTGCTTCCTCTTTTGATATTGAACCTGCTCCAAACGCCATCATTGTATCTTTTATTATAGTTCCTATAGAACTAGAGTTAGGTATAAATGCTGGTACTACAGTATCAGGCGTATTAACTAAGTTGCTCATAGATTCTTCTAATTTTGGTTGATTTTTTAATGCTGTTTTGTACTCTTCTAATTCTTGTGTTTTTATATTAACTGGAGTATATCCTGTTTTTTCTACCCATTTAACTTGAGCTTCTGGAGATATCATATAAGATACGAATTCCCATGCAGCTTCTTTTTTCTTTTCATCATCTCTATCTATCATATATAGTCCTGAACCACTTGGATAAGCTCCACCTACATCACTAGCACTTACAGTTGGTATTGGTGCAACTCCCCACTCAAATGAATCTCCAACTAATTCATCTATTGTTTGGATACGAGAACTTGTCATTATTGTCATAGCATGAAGTCCATTAGCAAACTCTTCATTTATACTGTCACTTGTTTCTTTATAAGCACCTGTTTTTACAACTTTTTCCCATTCAGTTAAGAAGTTGCTTAAAGCTTTATTAGCTTCTGATGAAAACTCTGTCATATGACCAGCATGTCCACTTTCATTGTTTCCAAAGTAAGTTCCTTTTTCACCTTGAGTTGCTATATAATTTTCTAATTCATATTGATTAATTTCTACGTTAAGACCATTTTTAGCATCTGTTTTTTCTGATATTTTTTTCATCATATCAGCCATTTCAGCTATAGTTTTTGGAGCTTCATTAAATCCTGCTTCCTTTAAATAATCCATATTGTAGTAAAGCATTAATGATGAAGCTGTATATGGCACACCTATCATTTTTCCATCAATTGAATGAGAAGTTACTGTATTAGCTATTAAATCTTCTTTTTTAACTGAAGAATATTCTTTAGTTATAAAATCTTCTGCCCAAACTGTACGATCATAGTCACGTACTAAACTTACACTTTCGCCATATAATTGTATAACATCTGGCATATTTTCTATATCGTCAGTTGACATAGCTGCTGTTAAACCATCAGTTCCTGGCCAGTTTTGGAAAACTCCAGTTACTTTTATATTTTTTTCTGCACCTATTGTACTGTTGAATTCATCAATTTGTTCATTTACAATTTCTCCAAACACCCCATCCATTGAGTGCCAGTATGTTAACTCTGTAACACCATTAGAATCACTTGAACTTGAATTTGTTTTGTCCTTCCCTGCACTACATCCAGTTAAAATTATTGATGCCGAAAGGATTAAGCTCATTAATTTTGTCTTTTTCATCTCTTTCTCTCCCTGAAATTTTATTAATTTATTCTTTAACAGCACCTGACATCATTCCAGAAACAATTTTTCTTTGGAATATTATAAATACTAGTACTGTAGGAATTAAAGCAATTACTACACCTGCCATAACTGGTCCAAATATAGCTGACTCTCTATCTTTTAACATTGTGATACCAACTTGTATTGTACGCATCTCATTTTGATTTGTAACTAACATAGGCCATACATATTGGTTCCACATATTAACGAAAGATGATATGAATATTGTCACTAAAACAGGTTTAGTTATAGGAATTAATATTTTTGTGAAGAATTTTACATTTCCACATCCATCCATAAATGCTGCTTCTCTTAAACTTTTTGAGAAAGTTAAGAAATTTTGTCTAATTAAGAATATATTAGCAGCTGATACTAAGAATATTGATGACATACCTAAGTATGTGTTTACAAGACCTAATTCAGAAATAGTCTGGAAGTTAGACCCTATAAGAACATCTGGTGGTATCATCAGAGTTGTCATAGTTAATGTAAACAACACTTTTTTAAATCTAAATTCAAAAAATGCAAAGGCAAATGCAGCCATCATACCTATTACAACTCTTGAACAACTTACAATTGTAGATACAACAAATGAGTTAAACATATATCTCATTAAGTCTGTTCTAGTAAGTGCAGTTATATAGTTTTCAAATGTTACCTCTTTAGGTAATAAATTTGGTGGATTCGATAAAATATCTTTTTGTTCCATAAATGATACAGATATTGCATATAAAATTGGGAATAATATAATTAATGCAATAGCTATACAGACAAATTGAACAAAATAATCTTCTAATTTTTTTCTTTTCATTAATAATTTACCCCTTTCTTCTCCCATGCAAATCCAATCATAGTTACTATGAATGTCATAACAAATGCAATTATTGCAGCTGGGTTAGCATCAGTAAAGTTTCCTGTTGCTGTTATTTGTTTATATACATACTGTATTATTGTTTGAGTTGAACCAAAAGGTCCTCCATCAGTTAATACACTCATTAAACTCATCATCATCATTCCATAAGCTAAATCTGTTATTATAAGATAGAACATTGTTGGTGATGTTATAGGTACGTATATTTTTAATATTTTTTGTAAAGGGGTAGCACCTTCTAAATCAGCACTTTCTATTAAATCTTCTGGTACACTTCTTACAGCCGATAGCATGAATATAAATGCATATCCTGTAGATAACCAAATTTGTATTATTGCAAGTGCAAACATTGCAACTTTAGGATCATTTAACCATTGCACATCTATTCCAAAGAATCCATTTATAAATCCTAATGATGGAACATATAATAATTGGAATATCATAGCTGTTACTGATGATGCCATTGCCATAGGAATTGCAAAACTTGTCTCATAAAATATCGATGTTTTTCTCTTTTTATTTGCTAGCAATGCTAATAATAGTCCTAATACTTTTGAAATAGGCACTGTTAATATTACAAACAATATTGTATTCCAAATAGATTTTACAAAGTTTTCATCATCTAATATGTATTTGTAATTTTCTAATCCTACAAATTTAATAGTGTTTCCAAATTTATCAACTATAAAGAAACTGTTTATGAATGTTTCTATAAAAGGATAAAATATAAAAACCGTAAATAATATAAATGCTGGTGTCAACCATAAATATGGTTCTATTTTCTTTATAAAGGATTTATTTTGTTTCATTTTTATTTTAATTTTCCTCCAATTTTATAAATTATAAAATTTCTTAACTGCTTCAAATACGCCTCCTGCATTAGGAGAATCACATACATAGTCTGCTACTTCTTTTAATTCTGCTTCTGCATTAGCTACAGCCACTCCAACTCCAACTGTGCTTAGCATTTCTATATCATTTTGAGCATCTCCAATAGCCATAACTTCATTTATGTCTATCCCTAGCATTTTTGCTACGTTTAATACTCCTTCAGCTTTGTTTGTAGATGCTGGCATTATATCTACTGATCTAGCATTATATCTAACAATATTTAACATATCTTTGTAGGGTTCTAGATGCTCTAATACAGAATCTATCCTTCCATCTGGTAGAGGGTCAATTATTAAAAGCTTTTGTATATTAACAGTATCCCACTCATCATCATTAGGTCTGTATATTTCTTCATATCTTCCAAATTTCTCAATTTGATTTCTTATGTAATCATTATGTCTATATGACTTATTAGAAACTCCATCACTTGTTACAATAGCCATTTCAAGTTCATCAGCATGTTCTATCGCTTTTCTTAATATATTACCTTTCATTGTGTTGCCCCATAGGAAGTTTCCATCTTTTACAGCTGCAGCTCCATTGTTAACAACAATTGGTAATTTAACTTCAAATTCTTCTACAAAGTCTTTAACTTCTTCATAGCATCTCCCTGATGCTAATGTGAAAGGTATGTTATGCTTTTTTACAAACTCTTTTAATTGATGAAATTCTTCTTTTAATGTTTCATCTGTACCTATTAATGTACCATCAATATCACTTACTATAAGTTTTATATCCATGTTGCGTCCTTTCATTTATTACTGTCTTATTTTTATGTATTATTACTGTGCAAAAGTTCTCACTTTAAGACCTTTAACATCTGAGCACTCATAATCTTCACAATACTCCATAACTATGTTTCCATCTGTATATGTAGTTCTTCTTATAAACAAGATTGGGTCTCCCTCTTTTATAGGCAACTTTCCTTCTACTTGTTTTGGACAAGATATTGCTCTAATTTCTTCATCTGAGTACTTAGGCTTAAGGTTTGACTTATTAGCTAATAACTCAAACAAAGAGCAACGATCTAGGCTTTCCTCTTCAAACTTTATTCCAGAAACCAAATTATAATTAAGATAACTAGTTTGATAGTTTTCTCCTATCCCTCCTACCTTTCTTATCCTTTGGATTTTGACAATTTTATCACCTTCATTTATATGAAGCTGTTTTGCAATTTTACAATCTGCATTTAGATAAAATATACCTTCAAGTTCAGTTTCAAACTTATGAGTTTTTGCACGTGGTGACTCACTAAATGATAATTTTCTTCGTTCTCGTTCTTTATTAATGCGAAGTTGACTTACAAATGTGCCTTTGCCTTTTATAGTATAAAGAACTTTTCTTTCTACTAAATCATCAATAGCTCTTCTAACTGTCGCTCTACTTACATTAAATTTTTTAGCATAATAGTCTTGACCATTAATCATATCTCCACTTTCATAAACACCATTAAGAATGTCTTCAACTATACTCTCTCTTATAATCTTATAAATTGCTGTATTGTTTGACACTGGCTAAAATCACCTCCAAACATAATATGGCATGCCATGTCATTTTAAAAATATATTTGATTTACAACATGGAGTGCCATGTTATTCTAAAACAATATTCCTTTGCAACAAACAATATTCATTTACAACATGGAGTGCCATGTTGTTATAAAATAACTTCACATCTAATAACATTATTATACAGAAAAGATGTTAAATTTGTATTAAGTTTTACTAATTTCCTCATAGAATATTATTTTTAAATTATTATTTTAGACTTAATTTTAAAAGTCAAATACAGTTAATATACTATCATAAATCTCATGAAAAATACAGTTTTCTTTTTATAAAATTGTTCATATTTTGACAACACTCTATAAATTTATAATCCAAATGTTATATTATTAAAAACTAATAATTCCAATACTATATTTTCAGAGTTTGCCTTATTTGTAGACAGTTATTTACTAAATCAATTGTCTATGAAATCTCATGTACAATAATACGCTTAACTTCGAACAATTTCATCCGTTATTATTTTTTAGTTCGACTTACATTTTCAATTATATATATTTTAAAGATATTATTCAATATATTTTGCCAATTTCTTCAATATTTGTATTTACTAGTATATATATCTCTATTCTTTTATAAAATAATTCCTACTCTTTTAGATATGTACTAGAATTCTGTAAAAAGGAGTATTGAAATAACTTTCAATACTCCTTTAAATTTAAACTAATATATTTAGTAAAAAGTAATCCTCATAATAATTATTAATGAATTCATCATCATTTGATTCTAATATAGTTTTTCTAACCACATTATCTTAAATCTTCTATATTAACAAGCCCTATTACAATAGGTATGAAAGCTATCATAGCAAAGAATATATTGGCACAAAGAGCACCTATTGTTAAAGCACAGTTAAATAAATAGATTGTTGGTACATATAATATTATAATTGATGCAATTGGTAATAGCATTATATATGAAATTTTTTCAAACTTATTAAGTAAAATTTTTATAATTATACTTAAAGTGATTATTAAAGCAGGATAAACTGTTAAGTAACTTGCTCCTGGTAATGCTACAGTAAATATGATAGATAATATAAGAAGTAGTAATAAAGAACCTATTATAAATTCATTTGATTCTTCTAAATTATTAGTAAACTTTCTTATTAGTAATAAATAACTTATAAATAATAAAACCATAACTGATATAAATATAATATTTTCAAACTTTATTAAAGGAAGATAAGTTAATTTGAATTCTCTACCATTTAATACTGCTAGTAATCTACTTATTCCATATCCTATTCCCATTGTAATTACTATAAATCCTGCATTTATACCTACATATTTAGCAACTTTTTTAGCACTTTTCAATTTAAATTTCTTAGCTATAAATACAATTCCTATTAAAATAATTGCTAAGAATCCTATATTCGCTAACTTAGAGTATTTTATAAATTTGTTCCCTAAACTAAAGAAGATTAAATCATCTTTACCATCAAATGCATCTGAAGAAGAATATTTTTCATTACTTACAAATTCTTTAACTATAGGTAATACTTGATCTCCATAATGTTGCATAGTTCTATCATCTAAGTTCTCTGGTTTATCATTAGGTGTATGATAATTTTCTAACCCATCTAAAGCACTTATATTTATTCCTGTTAAATTATTTTCTAAGAATACTGTGAAATCAGTTGCATTAGGTAATAATCTATATATTTCAGGTGTTATAGAATATGAAAATGGCTTTTCGCTAGATTCATATAAATCTATAACAGGCGTATTATTTGGACTAGTTTCAAACATAACAGCAGGTCCTCTAGTTCCTCTTGCTTCTATATTAACTACATAATTCACACCTTCTAAAATTTTATTTTCTTTTACAGCTTCTTTTGCTCCTAATAATCCGTATTCTTCACCATCAGTTAATAATATTTTTATACCATTTTCTAAAGTAATATCAGATTCTTTTATAACTCTAAGAGTTTCTAATATGGTAGATAGTGCATACCCTGCATCAGCTGCACCTAAAGAACCATCCTTTTCAGCGTAACGCTCTTTTTTAGCATGAGAACTGTCATAGTGAGTAACAAGCATTATGTATGAATCCGACTTACCTTTTATTTCAGCATATATATTTTCTAAATCTACATTGCTATTGCTTCTTTTTTCATAAATATCTTTATAACCGTATATTTCTGGTTTCAATCCTAGTTCTTCTAACTCAGATATTAAATAATCCCTTACTTCTTTTTTAGCTTCAACATCAAACACTGAGTGTGGCTCTTTAGCAATATTACTTATATGCTCTTTTTGCTTAGTAACATTTACTTTACTATTGTCTGTATAGTTTGGTTTAGATGGGTTTAAAGAATTAAATCCTATAATACCCGATACCATCATAATTATCATTGTAATAAAAATACAAATTTTTCTACTTTTATTCATTTAGTACCTCCAATATTTTGAATATCAAAATTCCTTATTACATTTTACCAAATCCGACATATTTTGTAAATCAAAATATTTTATATTTTTATTATCAGTTATTATTTTAGTTATTATTATTTAATTTTCTATATTCATAAAAGCCTAAAATATCAGCCAATGCCCATCCTATAGGTATGGAAAACCAAATTCCCCTAGGACCTAAAGATGTGCTTGAAAGTAAAAAGGCTAAAGTTACTCTAGTTCCTAAAGATACTACAGTTAAAATTATTGACATATTAAGATTTCCAATCCCCCTATAAAGGCCATAAAACATAAATAAAAATCCTATTAAGACATAGAAAACTGCCACTACAGATATATACTCTACACCTAAAGATATAACTTCTATATTATTTTTATTTATAAAAAGTAACATAATATTTTCTGAAAATAATAAAATCAAAGAAGATACTATAATACAAAAAATAATAATAGTTTTTATTGCACTTTTTATGCCTTCTAATATTCTTTCATCTTTTTCAGCACCTTTATTTTGTGCCACATAAGTAGAAAATGCATTGCCAAAATCTTGTACAGGCATATAAGCAAAAGAATCTACCTTTACCCCTGCTGCAAAAGCCGCCATAACTGTAGCTCCAAAAGTATTTACTAATCCTTGTACAATTAATATTCCAAAATTCATTATGGATTGCTGAAGTGATGTTAAAATAGAATATTTAGCAACTAATTTAAAATTCTCTTTTTTTATTTTTATGTCTTTAATATTAAATCTTAAAAAAGATAAATTTTTATAAACATATATCATAGCTAAAATAGCAGAAACTCCTTGAGCTATAATTGTAGCTAATGCCACTCCTTTTACTCCTAAATCAAAATTTATTACAAATAATAAGTCTAGTACCACATTTATTATGGAAGCTATAATCAAGAAATATAAAGGTCTTTTAGAATCTCCCACTGACCTAAGTAAGGCTGTTGCTAAATTGTATATAAATGTGAAAATCAATCCATAAAGAATAATGATTAAATAACTTTTACAGTATAATAATAGCTCTTGTGGCATTTTAAATAATCTAAGTATTAAGTCTATTCCTATGATTGATATAAGCATTAATATAATAGTTACTATCCCAATAAAAATAATTGAAGTAATTGTACTTTCTTTAAACTTTTCAAATTCTCTAGCTCCGTAATACTGAGCTAATATAATACCTGCTCCCATAGCTAGACCAATTATTATTGAAGTTATAAATACTATTATTGAAAATGATGATCCTACAGCTGCTAGGGCATCTGCTCCTATGAATTTTCCAACAACTATGGTGTCCACCAAATTATATACTTGTTGAAATATATTCCCTAAAATCATGGGAAAGGCAAACCTAAGTATTAATTTACTAGGATTCCCCTGTGTCATATCTAACATATTTTATCTCCCTTTTATATGTATATTTTTATTATTGTATCTAATAAGATTATAATATTGGATAAGTAGTAATAGTAATAAAATATAAAAATTACTTTTATCTGAATAAAGTTTTATGAAATGTTTCAAGTATATAAATTATTTTAACTGAATTTAATAGATATCACATCTCATCAGTTTAAATTTTGTATTTTCTTTTTAAAATTAGAAATAATAAAAGTTGTTATAAAATTTACTATAAAATATTTATAATTCTTTTGACATAAGGTATTATGTTAAGGTGAATATTATATGAAAGAAAAACTTATAGGAGGAAAATTATGAACTTTATAACAAAAGAAGAGTTAGAAAAGAAAGATTTAGTATCTAGATTTTCTGTAGTAAATGGAAGTTTAGTATTAGAAGATAACCCTACATACAAATCTACTTTTGAGATTGGAGATATTGTAGCTCATAAAAATAATCTACAAAACATCGGTATTGTATCTTTTTTAGAGGATGAAGAATTAAGTATAAAATGGAGTGATAATACTGAGTCTATAGAGACACCTTATAATTTAATTGTCGTGCCTCCTACTGTTGGATTAGAGTTATTAAAAGGTAGTAATATTTTAGAATTATGGGAAAATTTATCTAATGGTAAAAGTGATAGCCTTGATTTAAAATGTATTTATTTAGGAGATATAGTGATAAATGAAGTGCCTTTTATTAGAGCTTATAAAAATACTGATACCATAGTGGATAAAAAATTCAAAAGAATATTTACACTTTATAGAAAATTTGGTACTACTCAAATATTTAGAACCAATTTATATACTATCTGTGATAATAAAATAGGATTAGATACATCTAGATATGTATATTATTTATTAGAAAACAATGTAGTTTATTATTTAGGTATAGATTTAAACAAAGAAGATTTAGGTATTTATTTATTTAATAGATAGAACTTGTATATTTAAAAAAGCTCCTTTTGACTATGATTGTATTTTATCATTGCCATAAAGGAGCTTTTTATTATCTTAAAATCACAAATTATTTTATATTATCTTATTTTTTATTTCGTATTATTTATTAAAATTTACTTAGCTAATTTATATATAGCAAGTACATCTTCCCATCCTAATTTTCTTAGTCCACCAAGTTTAAATTCTTTTCCATCATTAAAATTAGTAGCTTTTTTAGCCATTATTTCTAAATTGCTATCATCTATACCTAATTCTTTTAAAGTTACAGGAAGTCCCATTTTTACAAAAAATTCTTTAAGTCTATTTATTCCTTCTAATGCTATACTTTCCTCATCTCTAAAGCTTCCTTCCACACTCATAACATTTACTGCAAATTGTACAAACATTGGTAAATTAGATTTATAAACGTATTTCATCCATGCAATAGTTACTACAGAAAGACCAGATCCATGAGCAACATCATATATGGCACTTAATTCATGTTCTATTTTATGAGATGCCCAATCTTGCTCTCTTCCAAGTCCTAATAATCCATTATGAGCTATATTACCAGCAAAAGCAATTTCTGCCCATGCATTATAGTTTTTATTATCTTTTTTTAATATAAGACCATTCTTCATAATAGTTTTCAATGTAGCTTCACATAATCCATCAGTCAAATCAGTATGTAATGTATTAGTAAAATATCTTTCCATTATATGACTCATCATATCGCAAACACCGTTAGCAATTTGATTTTCTGGTAGACTATAATAAATTTCAGGATTTATGATGCTAAATTCTGGTCTAAGTAATTCTGCACCACAAGATAATTTAAGTTGTTTTTCTTCATTTGTAATAACAGTTCCTGTACTTGATTCACTTCCTGCAGCTGGTATAGTAAGTATAGTTGCTATTGGCAGAGCTCTTTTAATTTCTATACCTTTTTCAAAAAAGTCCCAAACGTCACCTTCATAATTTACGCCTATGGCTATAGCTTTGGAAGAATCTATTACACTTCCTCCACCTACAGCTAATATAAAATCAACATTCTCTTCTTTGCAAAGTTTGATTCCTTCACGTACAAGAGATAGTCTAGGATTTGGCTTCACTCCAGAAAGTTCTACGAATTCAATTCCATTTGACTTTAGTGACTCTATTACATCATTATAGACTCCATTATTTTTTATACTTTCACCTCCAAAGTGTAAAAGTACCTTTTTTACATTACCTTTAAGATGTTTTCCAACCTCTTTATGTGTATCTTTACCAAAAATGATTCTTGTTTTGTTATAATAATTAAAATTTAACATAATTGTGTCCTCCATTAGTTGATATATATACATATAAATTGTATTCATTCATATTTTCTAATGTAATAGCCTACCCGTCAATAATATTCTAATTTTTGTATGGATTTGCTTTATAAAATATATAAAAATATTATATAAAAATTTTTATATTAGAGTATCATAAAACATAAAAATGCATAATATTTAATAAGCTACAATTTATTTATAAGTGGTGGATATTTATTTGATATAAAATTCAACCATAGAGGCTATTTTGCTAACCTGAAAGTAATTACTGTAAAAAACTTTTTTCTTTAAAGCTACTTTCTTAAATAAATAAATTGTAGTTTTCTTTTTTATTAAAAAGAGTATATTAATTTAAACTGTACCTAGTTTAATATTTAATATACTCCTTTTGTTATCTTATTATTTATTTACAATTCTCTTATATCCTCTGTAAGTTCCATAGAAATAAACTGCATAAACTATACATATAATTCCTATAGAGACTATGTTATTGCCCAAAGTATCATATTCTCCAAATATCTTTACAACATCATTAGCCACCTGTATTCCAAATATACTATGAACTAATGCTAAAATTATAGGAAGAGCAAAATATAATAATACTTGAACAAAAATTGATCTATTTATCATAGTTGAACTTACACCTAGTTTTCTTAAAACCTCATATCTACTAATACTTTCTGTTGCTCCTGATAATTGACTAAGTCCAAGAACTGCTGCACTTGCTATTAAGAAGATTATACCTATATATAAGCCAACATAAAGATACATACTAGATGAAGCCATATTTCCCTCTAATGCTATTATTCTCGTCATGACGCTTATTTTTTCTTCATTAACTTTATTATTACCCTTATATTTCTCTATACCATTCATAATAGCATCTACTGCTTTTATTTCAGTTTCCTCCTTATCTCCTATATAATTTAAACTTAAACATCTTTTTAATAAATCATATCCCTCTACATATTTATCTTCAACTACTAAAGTTATAAAATTACCACTAATAAGAGTGTCCTCTATTGAATGAAAAGCATATGTGTCACGAACTTTAAAGTCTTCTTTCCCAATCTTCATTGTATGATTTTTGTTTACATATTCTTTTATTGGCTTTTCAATTGTGGACATATCTGTAAAAAGAAATACTTCTTTATCTTTTAAATCTACTGGTTCCTTATTTTGCATTTTTACTAATTTATTGTAATCTGATAATTTTACAATAGGTACATTAAAATCTCTCATATTTTTTATTTGTTTAGATAAAAAATCATCTGAAGTATTTTTAAACATCTCAGTAAATTTTACTGGAGATTCATATATATTATAATCTAAATATTCTTTTGCATAATCTTTTACATCAAAACCTATATCTTTAACCTCTTCGCTTATTTTAAGTTGAGAACTTTTAAAATCATTTGGTTTTTCATAAGTTTCAACCATAGTCATATCATAAGGTGATAAAAACTCTGCTGTATTTTCCATAGCATTTTTTATTCCTATAGATGCTGAATACATTCCTATGGAAATAAATAGCATTAAACAAATTACACTCATGGAAATATAGTTTGTGTTTATTTTGCTATTTAACTGTCTTAGAGTAAAAGTATTAAGATTTTTTAAATAATGTTTTTTACTACTTTGTATTATTTTTATTAAAAAGCCTGCTAAAGCTCTAAAAAATAATAATGTTCCTACTATACCTAATATTATAGATATTTTAAATTTATTGTTAGTTATATCTACTAATCCATTTTCTAAAATTAATTTATAAGCCACACCTAAACTAATCACTGAAATAATAAATAATGTCGCAGATAATATTAAGTTTGTTCCCTTTAATTTTTCATTATCTCTTTCACTATTTATAAGTTTTATCAATTTACATCTTGATACTAAGATAAAGTTTAGTATCATAGTTATAAAATACATAATACTAAAGTAGAACATAGTTTTTATACAAGCATCTTTTGAAAATACAAATTTATATTCAGTCATATCTACAGCAAAAAGCTTAGCTGTAATTCCTGCTAATCCCTGTGATAAAAACACTCCTACAAATATTCCTACTATAAGTGATAATACTCCTACTATTATAGTTTCGTAAAATAACATAAAAGCTATTTTACTTCTACTAATACCTAAAGTCATATATATTCCAAACTCTTTATTTCTCTTTTTTATTAAAAAATTATTTGCATAAATTATTAAAAATCCAAGTACGAAGGATACAAATACTGATACCATAGATATTACTGTGTTTAATGCCTCTATAAAAGTTTTCTGTGTATCTGATAAATCCATCATTATAGTTTGAGATTCTATAGAATTAAAAATATAAAATATACATACACCTAATGCTAATGTGAAAAAATATATACTATAATCTTTTATACTTCTTTGTACATTTCTTTTTGATAACTTAAATAACATTGCTAGTGTCACCTCCAAGAAGTGTAACTACTTCTATAATCCTTTTGAAGAATTCTTTTCTATCATCATTTCCTCTTATTAATTCGTTGAATATTTTTCCATCTTTTATAAACAAAATTCTCTTACAATAACTAGCTGTAAAAGCATCATGAGTTACCATCATTATTGTTGAATTCAGACTTTTATTTAAATTATCTAAATTTTCAAGTAATACTCTTGCTGATTTCGAATCAAGAGATCCTGTTGGTTCATCTGCTAAAATTAAAGATGGATTAGTTATTATAGCCCTTGCACATGCTACTCTTTGTTTTTGTCCACCTGAGATTTCATAAGGGAATTTGTTTAATATATCCGAAATATTTAATTTATTTGCTACTAATTTTACTTTAGCATCAATTTTTGAACCATTCTCTCCTATTACCGATAAAGCTAAAGATATGTTTTCATATGCTGTTAAAGTATCTAATAAATTAAATTCTTGAAATATAAATCCTAAATGTTCTCTTCTAAATTTTTCTACGTTTTTTCTTGACAAAGCAGTTATATCTTTATTTTCTATTAATATAGTTCCTGTGGTTGCTTTATCTATTGTAGCTATACAATTTAAAAGTGTAGTTTTTCCACTACCACTAGGACCCATAATCCCTATAAATTCTCCTTCTTCCACTTCGAAAGAAATATTATTAATTGCTTTTGTCAGGTTTCTTTTATTACCATAATATTTTTCTAAGTTTTTAACTTGTAAAACTGTATTCATTGTTTTTACCTCCATAACCAATTTATACTTATATTTTATAAGCCTTAGAGGTTTTCATTAATAACATAACCTTACCGTAATCTTACAAAAATGTAAGTTTATATTATATTTGTGTCATACTCCCCTTAGGAAATATTATTTTTACTGTGGTTTCTTCATTAACCTTCGAATTTATCTCCAGTCCTAAATACATCTTATCTGCTAGTTTTTTAGATATATAAAGTCCCATACCTGTTGATTTTTTAAACTTCCTTCCATTAATTCCAGTAAATCCTTTATTGAAAACTTTTTTCAAATCTTTTTCATCTATGCCAATTCCATTATCTTTTACATAAAGCTCTACGCAGTTATTATTTACCTCAGTATATATAGTAATTTTGCCAAATTCATTTTTTAATTTTTCATTTATATTTTCATTACTTATATACTTTATAGAATTTGTTATTATTTGATTTAAGACAAATTCCATCCATTTTTTATCACAGTAAACATTACTATGAAAATCTTGCAAATCTATAACTATATTATTTTCTCTTATAAGCTTCTTATTTCTTCTTATTGTATCACTTATACATTTTCTCAAATCTGTTTCTTTTATTATGTAATCTTGTTCTACTTCATTACTTTTAGAATAATAAATAGCTTGTTCTATAAAATTTTCTATTTTTTCTATCTCTTCTAAAACACTTAATGTATGTTCATTTTTATTATTTTCTATTATTAGTTTACTAGCCGCTATAGGTATTTTTATTTCATGTATCCATAAATCAAGGTATTCTTTATATTCTTCTTGATTAAATTTATATAAATTAACTTCTTCATTCATTGCTTTATCAGTGACACTTAAGACATCATATAAAATTTTTCCTTCTAAAAAAGAAGGTTTTTCTATTACTACTGGCAATAGATATTTTTTATCAAGTTCTGTTAAAGATGTTTTTATTTTAGTATAATAAGAATTTTTTCTGACATAGTCATATACAAATTCCATAATAGTTAAAACTATCCATAAAACTATGACAAAGTTTATAGTTATATTTTGAACTTTAAATAAATTCGAAATATACACTACAAAAACAAGAAATATAAGTCTTAAAATTATAGATAAACTCTTGTCTTTTATATAATCTTTTATTTTCATAATTATGGCATTATATAGCCTCTTCCCCTCCTAGTTTCTATATATGCTTCACATCTAATTTCTTCTAATTTTTTTCTAAGTCTATTTATGTTTACAGTGAGTGTATTATCGTCCACAAATAGATCCAAGTCCCATAAATAGTCCATTAAATCTCCTCTTGATACTATTTTCCCTTTATTTTTCATTAGACAATTTAATATTCTAAATTCATTTTTAGTCAGCTGTATTTCTTTACTTTCAAATATAGCGCTATTTTTAGATATATCTAATTCTAATCCTTTATATATAATTCTATCTGTATTTTGTTTTTCATAAGCTCTTTTTAAAAGTGAATTTATTCGTGCCAATAATATTTGCGTGTTATATGGTTTTGTGATAAAATCGTCTGCTCCCAAATTCATACTCATAAGCTCGTCCATTTCTGTATCCCTACTAGTTACTACAATTATTGGTACATTAGATTTTTTTCTTATTTCTCTACATATGTAATATCCATCATATATTGGCAAATTTATATCTAATAATACTAAATGTGCATTTTCTTTTAAGATGTCTTCTATTATGTTTTCAAATTTTGATAAGCAAATTACTTCATAATTGTAATTAACTAAGAAATTTTTAAGTTCTACTCTTATCTTTTCTTCATCTTCTATTATAAGAATTTTTTTCATAAATTTTATTACCTCCTTATGAGTATAATTATAAACTATTTCATTTTTAAACTCTTGATTATCCTTTCTTAAAATAAAAATTCGCTTCGCTTAAGCCACTATGTGGGCGCTCCACTTCATGTCGCCAACGATATCGTGTCGTCGAATCATTTTGTTAACACTTCAGTCAACTCCGTTGCTCAAAATTTACTTTTTTACAACTTCTCAAATGTACTGATAATGCTTTAATCTATGAGTTTTCCACAGTTGCAAACTAAATATAATTTCCTTATATGTAAAAAAGGTAAACTTCTATAAGTTTACCTTTTACGAGTATATATCTGAAAATTCTATATTGCATTTTTCTATTTGACTACTTTCAGAAACCTTTCTTTCTGAAATCACTTTAGAATCCTCTTCTATAAAAGTAATTGGTAGCTCAAAAGTAAACTCTGAACCTACACCAAGTTCACTATTAACATAAATTCTTCCATCTTGTAATTCTACTAAAGATTTTACTAAGGATAGCCCTATTCCACTACCTTCACATTTTCTATTTAAATCATTATCAATTTTTTTAAATCTATCAAATATTATATCTAACTTATCCTTAGATATTCCAGTTCCGTTATCTTTTACAGATACTTTGATCTTTTCATTGTCTACGTGTAAATCCACACATATAAATCCATCTTTATCCGTATATTTTATGGCATTAGATAACAAGTTCAACATAATTCTTTCTATTTTGTCTGGATCACAAGCCATAATTAATTCTTCACAATTAGTATCAAATATTAAGTTTATACCTTGGTCTTTAATGTATTGTGCAACTGATAAAGTTATATCTTCTACTATATCTATGATATTATAATTTCCTACTTTTAATTGTAAATATCCCGAATCGATACAAGTTATATCAATAAGATTGTTTACTAATCTTAATAATCTATAAGAATTTTGCCTTATGTAATTTATATGAGATTCTAAATTTAAGCTATCATCCCAAGTTATTTTACTTTTCTCAACATTTCTTTGCATAAGTTGCATAGTTCCAAGTATTATATTAAGTGGGGTTTTAAATTCATGAGATATATTTGCAAAAAATTCATTTTTTAAAGTTTCCATTTGTATAGCTTCTTCTAATATTTTTCTTTCTTTTGCTTGCTCTCTTTGTTCACTTAAATCTTTTGCTGTTATTATAATCGTACTTTCACTTCTTAAAATTTTATAATTAAATTCTATCCATTTATAGCTTCCATCTTTACATTTTAATTTATTAACAATACATCCTCTATCATTTTTACCTTCTTCGATAATACTTCTATATTCTTCTTTATAATCTTCATGAATTAAATCTATTATATTCATAGATAATAATTCATCTTTAGTCCATCCTAATACTTTTGTCCAATAACGATTTATATGTATTAAATCTCCATTTAAATTACCTCTTGCTATAAGGTCAACAGATATATCTAAAAAAAGTTCTAGTTCACTTTCTATTTTTCTACGTTTTTCAAATTCTGCTTGTAATTCTTGAGATAAGGTATGACTTTTAATTAAAGTTGCTATATTTTCACATATGGTTTTTAAATAATCAAACTTATTAAATCTTAGAGTATTGTCTTCAAAGCAAGTTAATACCAAAAATCCAATAGTTTCATTATTAAAAGTGATATTATAAATCCCAATATTTTTAATTTGATTTATCATCATATATTTTTTTAGTGGCTCATAATTTATTTCTTCAATAGTAGTAATAGTGTTTAAATATGGTATATTATCTAAATCATTAATATTATCTAAATCTATTTTTAAAATTTCTTCTCCATCTTTATATTTATTAGCTATTCCACAGCTTGCAACCACATCTAAACAAGACTTCTCTTTATTTACTAACATTACAGATGTTCCATCACATTCAAAATAATTTAAAATGTTTTCTCCTAAATTATTTAACACGTCATAAATATTACTTTTAGTATTATTTTTCATAAGGATATTATTTATATCATTTATTTCTTTATTGTTAACATTTATCCTATTTTCTAATTTTTTCTGTAAAGTTATATCCTTAGTTGATCCAAGTATATATTCTACTTCATTATCTTTATTAAATATTGGTGATTTATAAGTTTCTACCCATAAATCAGTGTCACCTTGCTTACTATAACTTTGAGTTAACTGATATTTTTTACTATATATAACTTCTTTATCCATTTCGGTAAACTTATTGCACATTTTTTCATCCCAATAAACTGAAGTTTTTTTCCCAAGTATATTTAATCTATCATCTTTTAATTCCTTTGCATAAGACTCATTTACATAAACATACTCTCCATCCATATTCTTAAGCCAACAGTTAAGTCTCATATTATCTAGAATCTTTTCTAAATCTTCTCTTGTATATGATTTTTCACATAAATCCTTAGCTACTATGAAAATAGATTCTTTTCCTTTGAAATCATATATCAATATCTCGCAATATACTGGAATTCTTTCTTTATCTTTAGAAAAGAAATCCAAATCTATTTTCAGACTTTCATTTCTATTTATTTGATTTATGTCTAAATCTTTAATATCTATTATTAATTTATTATTAAGGTTCTTTAACTCTTCTAAAGTATACTTTATTTTTGATAATAATTTTTTATTACAAAATTCTACTTTAAAATACTTATTAAAAACTATTATGTAGTCGTTTGCTATATTTAATATATTCTCCATTTTTCCCCTATCCTAAGTGAAATTTTTGTATATTTGTCATATTTTATAATATTAATATTAAACCATATTATAAGTGTAAGTAAATAATTTTATTGTATAACAACAAAATTTTCTTCCATATCACTAGTATTTTTATATTTTTCATCTTCTAACCACATAAATCATAAACTTTAAAACATTATATATTTTATAAAATATAAATCTTTAATGATATAATATAAATTAGTAATAAGTTGAGGGGAGGAGTTTTTATAACAATAGATCAAATTAAGTATTTTTTAGCAATAAATAGATTTAAAAGCTTTTCTATAGCAGCAGAGGAACTTTGTATCTCTCAATCTTCTTTGTCTAAACAAATTAAAGCTTTGGAAATAGAGTTAGACACCTGTTTATTTGATAGAAATACTAGAAATATAAACCTTAGTGAATCAGGTAAGGAGTTTTATATACACGCTGAGAAGTTTTTAGCTGATTATGAAAACATTTTTATTAGTATGAAAAAATACTCCAATAAAAGAAAATCAACTTTGAATATAGGAGCTATTCCTGTTATTTCTCAATATAAAATAACTTCTTTAATTGCTTCATTTAGAAGTGAATATCCTCATATTAATATGAATTTCGTCGAAGGTGAACGAGATGATATAATCGATATGATTAATAAGCGTGAAATTGATTTTGCTTTTCTTAGAGATTTTAATTTAAGTGAAGAATTATTTCATATACATCCTTTGATTAATGATGAATTAGTCCTTATAACTTCTAAAAAACATAATTTCTCAAATAAAAAATATGTAAATCTTAAAGATGCTAGTGAAGAAAATTTTATATTTTTAAGTTCTCCCTCTGGAATGGATAGTTTTTGCATATCTCAATGTAATAGACATGGATTTTCACCACATGTAGTTTATTCAGTAAATAAAATTGAAACAATTTTAGGACTCGTTGAAGAAAACTTCGGAATAACTATGCTTATGAGAAAAACAGTCAACTGTTTTAATAATGATAAAATCTCCATAAATTTATTAAAAGAGCCTGTTACAAATAATTTATCTTTAGTTTATGGAAAATATAAAAAGTTGTCTGAAAATGAAGATTTGTTTAAGAATTTTATTATAGAGTCAACAAAAGAAGAGCAATAAAATAAGTTACTATCTTATTACTCTTCTTTTTAATTAGATTATTTTATATTTACACTTTATAGTGATGACTGCATTTATATTATTTATTTGGCAGATTCTACATCATAAAATTTATTCAAATGATTTTATTTCATAAGTATTCATATCAACATCCATAAAGTTAGATCTTTTAAACTTATCTTTTAAATGATATGGAACTGTGCAATCATAAATTGTCTTACAAGTAATTCCTCTATCTTTTATTTGTGGATTATATTGTGGGCTTTGTGATGGATCCAGTGGATGACATCTTACTCCTGGTATAAATATAGTATCCACATCTCCTTGGTATCTTGTATTTAGTGCCCAAAGTACGTCATTGCTATCAAATGGGTCCACATCTTCATCTACCAAAATAACATGTTTTAGTTCTGGAAATGCTGTAAATGCAATAAGTGCAGCTTGTCTTTGACGACCTTCATCACTTGGCATTAATTTTTTAAATTGTATGACAGCCATGTATTTTCCACCACCAGCAGAATGAGAATATACATTTACTAATCTACCGGGCATAGATTTTTCTATCATTTCTATTATACTTGCTTCTGTTGGTATACCTGCTAAGTTTACATGTTCTTCACTTGGCCCTATGCAAGTTTGCATTATAGGATTTTTTCTGTGAGTTATCGCTTTAACTTTTATTAAAGGAAGTGATGGATTTGCCTCTCCTGTATATCCAGGAAACTCTGGCATTGCCTTACCTGTATCAGTATTTATATCTTCTCTTACTCTCACATTAGGTATCAATTCACCTTCTATTACATACTCAGCATTTGCTATTGCCTTTTCATTTACAGTTAAACATTGTACCATTTCCACTGGTTTTCTTCTTATACCACCTGCTATAGATATTTCATTGAATCCAAGTGGTGTAGTTGGTGGTTCAAAACAAGATGCTATTGGTATAGCTGGATCAACTCCTATACTTATCGATATAGGAAGTGGTTTATTTAACTCTTCAGCTTTTTTTCTAAATGCATCTAAATGTCTTACCCCAGGTGTGAAAAACATTGATATCTCGTCTTTTGATTGTAAACATAAACGATGTATTGTCACATCTCCTTCACCAGTGTCAGGGTCACATGCATAACACATTCCTAAAGTAATATATGGCCCTGCATCTTCTAAAGTATTTGTTGGTGCAGGTAATATTTTTTTATATCAAAATCTTCATCAGTGGCATAATGAACTACTTCTTGGCATTTGGCATCTTTATTTTCTATAGTAATTGGTGCTATAGCATCTTTTACTGCTTCATTAAGTAAAAATCCTAATTGGTCAGGCTTACATCCAAGTAATTTTGATACCCTTTCTCTATTTGAAAATAAGCCTATTAGGACTTTGCTATCACCATGTTTTTTAACATTATTAAATATCATAGCTGGCCCTATTTTTGTAGGTCTTTTTACAGTTCCTCCAGCTCCCACATGTCTATATATACCAGCAAGTTCTCCATGAGGGTCTACTTCTGTATTAGTATATACTAACTCATTTTTATCATTTTTTAAAAGTTCTATAGCACTTCTTAAATCATAAACATTGACATCTTTTCTATCTACTTTCATGGTTTATCCCTACCCATCTTTTTTCATTACAAATATTTATTCTAAATTGGTCTAATACTCTCATTACGTGATGGTCAATTATATCATCTAAAGTTTTTGGATTAGAATAAAATCCTGGCATTGGTGGCATTATACTTACTCTAAGTCTTGAAAGCTTTAGCATATTTTCTAGATGAATAGGACTTAGCGGAGTCTCTCTAGGACAAATAACTAATTTTCTTCCTTCTTTTAACGTCACATCTGCTGCTCTAGTTATTAAATTATCACTATAACCATTACTTATTGCACTTAGAGTTTTCATGCTACAAGGAAGTATTATCATACCATCCACTAAAAATGAACCACTTGATACTTTAGCACTTAAATCATGGTAATCATATGTATAAGTTGCTAAAGATTTTAAATAATCTATATCATAAGGTGTTTCTATACTTAAATTAGCAGTTGCCCAATCACTTATGATTAGATGAGTGTTAACTCCTTCTATATCTTTTAATTTTTCTAAAATTCTTACTGTATATATTATTCCCGTTGCTCCTGTTGAACCTATTACTAAATCCATTTCTTATTCTCCCTCATAATAAATATCATTTCTTCTAATATTTCCTCACTTAACTTTTTTACTGTATTAATTTCTTCTTTAGTTATGTTGTCTAAATGTACTCCACTACATATGACATAATTCCCTTTGTAAATTTGACTTATTTCTTTAGAGAATAAATCACTTAGTATGTAATCTTTGTGATTTTTAAATGAGATAGTTTGTTTATCATCATTTACTCCACCATAACTTATACCACCAATATGAGGTCTGTCTCCTCCACATAAAACTATAAGTAAGTCATCTCCCACATGCATGGCTTTTAAGTTTATATTAATTCTCCCTAATTTTTTATCTATATTTATCATTTTTATTTCCTTTATATTTAAAATTTGTGTTTCTTATTTTTAACTTTAATTTTAAGTTTTTGTTTTTTATGTTAGCTTTGGATTTATTATTATTCTCTTTTTCTTTTATGTATTAATTCTATATTCTCCTATTTTTATATTCAATTCTTAGTTGTAAAGGATTTATTCTCTCACGGAATAAATCTTCATTTAACTGCATAAACACTTAAATAAATAAAAAATAGCAAAGACAAGAATAAAAATATCTTATCTTTGCTATCTTACTTAAGCAATTTTGCTCATATAATCTATTTAGGCATTTCCAATATAACAGTTTCATTTGATACTGCATCAATATCTGTATTAAACATTAAATCTTTAAATTGATCTGAATTAGTAATAACCATAATAACTACATCATCAAGGCCATTTGATTTTATTAGTTCACGGTTAAAACTTATTAGCTTATCTCCTTTTTTAACAGAATCTCCTGTTTTTGTGAAAAGTTCAAATCCATCACCTTTCATTGATACAGTATTTATACCAATATGTATTAGTATTTCCATTCCATTAGAAGTTTTTATTCCTAGAGCGTGCTTAGTATCCTCCATAACTGAGACAACTTCACCATCACATGGGGCAACTATCATATCTTCTGTTGGACAGATACCTACTCCTTCACCTAAAATTTTAGCTGAAAATACTTCATCATTTACTTTTTCAATAGGTATAACTTTTCCAGATACATATGCTGTAATTACATCATTTTTCTTTTTAAAAATTGAAAACATCTATATTTCTCCTTATCCTTCATGTTAATTTCATATGCTATTTAATTAAAAAGCAATATATTAGATTATATCAAATATCAACATAAAGTATATAGTTTACATAAATAATTTAATTATATCTATTAGAGGTAATTTTATTTTATTGATTACCTCTAATATTACTCATAATAAATCCACTTCTCGGCAATGTGGGGATTTGTGATAAACTATAACTTAAATCCTGCTCTTTCACATCAAATTTAATATAATTTATAAGAAAATCAAGTACAGCCTCAGTAATCTTTACTGTAACGCCTTCACCTGGACATCTATGAGTGATAGCTGGGTTTCCTCCTCCTTGTGGTATAAAATTAAATAAATCTATTTCTTCACTTTCAAATCTTTCTGGTCTAAATTCATGTGGATTGTCCCAAATTTTCGGATCATGATTTATTCCATATACGTCAAGTAGTGCAAGATTTCCCTTTTTAAATTGACATCTATTCCATATAAAATCCTGTTTTACCTTAGCACCTATAAATGGAGTAAATGGATAAAATCTACGTACTTCTTGAACAAACATTTCATAGTAATTATTTTTATTTTCTATAAGTTTTTCTCTACACTTTGGATAACTATATAATGCAACAGCAGCAAAAACTATGTATGTAGAGATTGCAACAATAGGACGTATAATATTTATTACTTCTATGGATGCCATTTTATCATCTAATAATTTATTATTTACATCTTTATAAAAACTAACTTTATATAGGGGGGTGCTCTCATCTACTTTTAATTCATTATTTCTAACATCTTTGACTATACCTTCTATCCATTTTTCAATTTCTTTTCTTGCATCCTTACCTTTTTTATATTTTGAGCCTACTGAAGCAAAGCTATAAATCATCTTAAGAAAATCCTTTGATCTATATTTTGCAGCAGCTCTACTTATGGATAATCCTACCCAGTTACATACTACATAACATATGATTTCACTTAATTCACTAAAAAGTACAACTTCATCTTTTTGTTGCCATGAATATATTAAATTTATTAATTCTTTTTTCACTAATTTAGCTAATTTTTCTTCCTCTTTCTGGTTAAGTATCTCCATAAACAAAGATTTTCTTTTAATATGAGCTTTATCATCCTTACCTTGAATTGCATTTCTCCCAAACAAAGTCTTTTGAATTCTTTTAGGTGTAGCTCCTTTTCTTTGAAATAATTCTGGATTGTAAAAAATCTTTACAGCATCCTTTCCTGTGATACAAATAGCTTTTTGTCCCATTATACGTGTTTCAAATATGTATGTGTTATATAAATTCATCCTATTTAGTATAAAGAGATATCCTTCTTTCAATAAATTAAGAGTATTGTCTAATCCTTTATCCCTTGGAATAGTACTATATTGTTTATTATTCATTATAAAATCCTCTTTTCACTTTTAGTTTATAAACCACTTTAATTTATTATTCCTAAATACAATCACCATTATTATAAATATAAAATAAAAAGTACAGATAGTTTGTATTAATCAAACTTACCTGCACTTTTTATTTATTTTATAAATTTATCTAAGAAACCAAACACTTTTTCATAATAAGTATCTGGATCAACGTCTGGAGCTGCTCCATGAGCTGCACCATCTATTATAAGCATATCTTTTTCCACATTTGCTGCTTCATATAATTCATAAATCATTTCTGTTGGTACATATGTGTCATTTCCTCCATGAGTGAATAACATTGGAGTTTTTGATTTTTTAACTTGTTCTAAAGCTGAAGCCTCTTTGAAGTTATACTTAGCTCTAATATTAGTAACTACTTCTGCTGCATTTAAAACAGGGAATGGTTTTAGTCCAAATCTTTCATATAACTGTGCTTCAAACATGTCTTGAACAGAAGTATATCCACAATCTTCTACTATTGCCTTAACATTTGTAGGAAGTTTTTCTCCAGAAGTCATCATCACTGTTGCTCCTCCCATAGACTCTCCATATAAAGCAATTTGTGAGTTTTTATCTAAACCAACTACATAGTCTATCCATTTTAGCATGTCTTTTCTATCTAACCATCCCATACCGATGTATTTACCTTCACTATTTCCGTGAGCTCTCATGTCTGGTGTTAAAACATTATATCCTTGCTTGAAGAAATTAAGTGCTATTGGTTGAACATCTTTATGACTTGAAGTATATCCATGAGCTATTATTACCCATTTATCAGTTTTTTCATCTTGTAAATAGGTCTTACCCCATAATTTTAATCCATCTTCTGACTGTATAGTAGTTTCATCTGTTTTAACTACTTTTAACCATTTATCAACTTCTTTTTTAGATTTTTCTTTATTAATTCTTTCAATCTCTAATTCTTCTGATTGAGGTGCATTTGGATCCACATTAGCTGCTGTAAGTATTCCTTCTTGTCTAACTAAAGCATAGTTAAAGAAGTAATTTCCTACAAATCCTAAACCACCTATTGTCAATATTAATAGTATAGTAATTACTGATATCACTATTTTCTTTTTATTTTTCATATAAGTCCCCCTATGAAGTATTTTGCTTGATTTTTATTTTATATTGAAATAGTTTGATTGTCAATATATTTGATTGCATTATACTTATATATGCAAATTCATAGAAGTATTTATTTTAAATTTCTTATTAAGAAGGGTGTCCCATTTTTGAGACACCCTTGGAAAATTATTAACTTTAAATTTTAGTAAGCTAAGGCTTCTTCAATTTGACTAAAATCATGACGTATGATATCTACTAACTTAAATTCTTTATTTTCATACTCATATTTAAATATACAACAGTTAGGTATTCCTTTTCTTCTTTCTTCTTTACCATTTTGCCAATTTGTTAAGAAGCAAAAAGATGCCAATCCATGAGATACAGCTAAAACCACATTATGATCTTCCTTTTCCATTATTTCAGTACAAGTTTTAACCATTCTTTCTCTAACTTGTGATACAGATTCCCCACCATAATCAAGAAAGAAATTTTCATACACTTTTTCGTCTACAGGTTTTAAATCTTCACTTTCACCTTCAAATATACCGAAGTTCATTTCTTTTAAACCTTTTAATCTTGTATAAGGTATACTCCCCTTAGTTGCAATTTCCAATGTGTCACAACATCTTTCTGATGAAGAACTATAAGCATGATCTATGTTAATATTTTCAAAATACTCTCCTGCTATTTCGGCTTGTTTTCTTCCTGTCTCTGTAAGTGGTGAATCACAATGTCCTTGCATTTTTCTCCTTAAATTAAATAAAGTTTGACCATGACGCATTAAGTATAATGTTTTTTTCATATTATTCCCCCTTATAACTATCTATTTTATGATATGTTAAAAATTATATAATTTTTAAATTTCTACAATAATTGTAAGATAAACATTAAACAATTATATTAATAAATCTATTATACAAAATTAAAGTATCTTAACAAATTACTACTAATTATTATTTTTTTGCTTATCTATAATGTTATCTATTATGACAACTAAAGCTAATACAAAAGCTTCATCCTCAAAATCCACATCTATATAATAATTATCAGTAAAGGCGAAAAATTCTTTTGCAACCTTAGCTATAAGTCTTCCACCTTGATATATTTTATAATTATAGTCAAAGTAATCACCTTGAATAGTTAAATCACCATATTTACTACTTACACTTAATTTATCCTTAAAAAAAGTAAACTTCTGACTTACTTGCGCTACCACATCATCATATTCAAATATCTCGTAATTAGACATAAATGTAAGCAATTTCTCCTTAGCTGAATAAAGTACTCTTCCATTTTTTGATATATCAAATTGTAATCCAAAAGTTAAAAATTTATTATCTACAAAGTATACTTCTTCATCAAACTCATTTTTTATCCAAAAATCCTCTTTTATTTTGAAAAGTTTTGATTTCATATAATATCTCATATAATTCCCCATCCTTTTACTTAGTTAAAGTATTTTATTATAGATTAACACATTTTACTTTTATTTTATATACATGTTACTTTCTTGTAATTTTTTTACCTTTTCCAACTCTTCTATACATTCTTTAGCCTGATTATTATTTATATATATTAAACAGGATACATCATCATTTCTTTCACTAATTCTAGTAGTTACTCTAATGTGATCCTCTAGTTGTTTAGTTTCAAACTTATATATTAAATCTAAATGACATTCCTTATTATCTATAATTACATTTATACTGTTTTCTGGTATTTCCATATCCACATCTCTCTTAGTATCACTCTGAGATATATTTCCAAATTTAGTATACTTATATGAATGACCTTTATAATCAAATCTATTACTTGTTTTAATTTGCTCGAGTATGTATTTTCCTTCTTCTACTTTGTTTTCAAAATCATCTTCTTCATAAAAATAATATTTAGAAAAATAATCTAATTTATATTTACCCATAATGTCCTCCTACTTAATTATTTAGAATTAGTATCTGCAAAATTTATGAAGTAAATTCTTTCACTAAAAAAACTGCATCCTTAGTTAGAATGCAGTTTATTATTATTTATTAATTTTTCTAATTTACTATAAATGATTTTTTTATATCATTAAAATTAAATACTATATTTAAAATTATGGCTGTAATACTAACCATAAATAAACCATTACTTAATAACATTGATAATAAGCTAGGAAATTGCTCAAATATATTAGGTACAACAGTAACTCCTACTCCTACAGCTAAACTTATGCCAACTATTGTAAAGTTCCCACCTGTAGAAAAATCTACCTTAGATAATATAGAGATTCCTGCTGTTAAGATTATTCCAAATAATGATATTGTAGCTCCACCCATTACAGGCTTTGGTATTATAGTTATTAATGCTGCTACTTTAGGAAAAAATCCAATTATTATTAAAAATAATCCTGCCATTTTTATTACATTTCTATTTTTAATATTAGTAAGCTCTATAAGTCCTACATTTTCATTAAACATAGTAGATGGTACTGAGCAAAATAATCCAGCAACGATTTGCCCCATGGCAACTCCTCTTAGTCCTTTTATCTTTGTATTTGAATCAGTACTAGTTTTACATACTTCATCTAATACAGAAAATACTCCTATACACTGTATTAAATTTATTACACAGAAAATAGTCATCATAAGTATTGCATCTATCCTAAATTTTGGCATTCCAAATTTACCAGGATTTATTATTTCAAACCAACTTGCATCAGCTACAGGTGTTAAATCTACCATACCAAATCCAAATGATATTATAGTACCTGCTACTATTCCTATTAATAAAGATAATGATCTTACAAGACCTTTTCCATATTGATTTAATAATACTATAATAATTAATACAAGTCCGCCTAACATAATATTTTCAATAGCTCCAAAGTTAGCTGCACCTTCTCCACCTGCTAAATCTTTAAATGCTACTGGTATTAAACTTATACCTATTAAAGTTACAAATGAACCTACTACTACATCTGGAAAAAATATTAATATCTTATCCATTAGAAAAGATATTGCAAAAATTAAGATTCCAGATCCTATTATTGCTCCAAATAATGTATCTAAGCCATATTGTCCACCGATTGATATCATAACTCCAAGAGGAGCAAATGATGCCCCCATTACCAGTGGTAGTTTAGAACCTATATTAGCAAACCCTAATGTTTGAATTAATACTGATATTCCGCTTGTAAAAAGATTTGCTGATACTAAAAATGCTATGGTTTTATTATCTAAATTTAGCGCACTTCCTAAAATTAATGGTACTGCTATTGATGCAGGACACATTGTAAGAACGTGTTGAAATGCTAATATTAGTAATTTACCCTTAGATACTTTTTCTTCAAATACATCTGTACAACTAGAACTAATCGCTGACATACTTTTCCCCCTATTTTACCTTTTTATCAATATGTATTAATTTTTAAACCCAGTAACCTTCATGTACTTTTGCTGCCTCTTCTTCAACTGCTTCTACTGGTCCGATTACTACTATATCTTTTTGTCCTTTAGAAAATACATCCCTACATGGTAAATCAAAAGTTGGATTTTGGTCGTGGCTTCCAGTAAGCTCTAATAATCTTCTTTCTGTCATTCCATATACTACTCTACCTATGTTTGCCCAATATATTGCCCCAGCACACATTGCACATGGTTCTGCTGTAGTGTATAAAGTACAAGTCCATAAAAACTCTTTGCTATATTCTTTTGATGCTCTTTCTGCAAGTGCTGCTTCTGCATGTCCTGTACATCTATGTTCTGTTATTTCAACATTTCCTTGTTCCATTAATATATTTCCATCGGCATCTACTAATAATGCCCCAAAAGGTGTATTTCCACCTTCTCTTGCCATTTTTGATACTTCTATTGCTCTTCTTAAATAAAATTCATGATTTTTATATGCCATTATAACTTCCCCCAATATATTATTTAATAAATTATAGGTAATACGTATTACCTATTTCAAATATATCAGATAACTAATATTTTTTCAACAGTTTTATGGAAAATTTATATAATTTCTACCTTAATAATTCGTTTTTATATGAACTATATTATGATTTATTACTTTCATTTTACGCATATAATAAATTTAATAATTAAATATACAAAAAAATGTAGAGAAGTTTGCATCCATCCAAACTTCTCTACATTCTCTGTAAAATTTCAAATAGTTAATTATTCCATTAATCTTTGTCTTATTATATTAAATCTTATAAATGTAGTATCAATATATTCTTGTATATACATTACAGGTCTATCATTTTCATCAAAATTTATACCTTCTAAAAGCAAGAATGATTTTACATTATCCTTACATTCAAATTGATTATTTAATTCATCATTCTCTAAATTTGTTATAGTTCCAATCTCAACCTTATCCCAACTTATCCTTATATTAGCTTTATCTCTTAAAAAGTTGAATATTGAATCATCATATTTATCTAAATCATTACATTCATCTTTATGTTCCAATAAACTTAATGGGAAATAATCTACACAATAAGTACAAGGGTTTTCATCTGCATAAAAAATTTTTCTTGCCACCACTAATGGCTCATTTTCTTTTATTTTTAACAACTTACTTAAATTAAAATCAGCATTTATTATTTCATATCCTAAAGTCTTTATAGATGATTTATATCCACTACTTTCTATAATATTAGTAAATTGCCTTACCGGATTAAGTTGAGCTTTCATTTGAAGAGCCTCACTATTTACAAAAGTACCTTTACCTTGCCTTCTAAATATTATACCTTCTGAAGCAAGCTCATTTAATGCAGATCTTATGGTAATTCTACTTACACCTATTAATTGAGCCATATTTTCTTCACTTGGAAGTTTTGTGTCTTTTGATAAATCTAATGATTTTATGTATTTATATATAGAATCCTTTACTTCATCAGTAAGAGATTTACTTTTTATTCGTTGCATTATGAATCCTCCTACATATCAATTGATATGTTAAATTATACACCATAGTAAGGGTTTAATCCAAATAAAAATTCGCTTCGCTCATGTCGCCAACGACTTTGTCCGTTGCTCAAAATTCGCTTCGCTCATGTCGCCAACGACTTTGTCCGTTGCTCAAAATTCGCTGCGCTTAAGCCACTGCGTGGGCGCTCCACTTCATGTTGCTAGCGACCTTTAAAAATATATCCGTTACTCTATAAATTCTGATACTTTTAATTTTATTTATTCTGTTGTATTATATTATTCATGTTATGAATTTAGGAGGATATTATGGAAGATATAACTGTTTCAATAGAAGAAATGATAGAGTTTATACACAGCAGATGTGCCGGTAATATATCTAAGGATGATATAGAGATGATTTTAGATTTACAGGAAGAGTTTTTAGCTTCTAAAGGCCTGATAGAAGTAGAAGAGGATGAAGTATATTAAGTCATCTTTTACTCTAAAACAAAAGGATGAACTTTGTGTAAGTTCATCCTTTTTATAATACTATATGTTATTTTCATATGGTTGTTAGTATTTATTTTAATACCTGCAATGTTACAGTTCTAACTCCCCATTTTGTACAATCTGATTCAGTTGGCATGTATATATCTATTTTATTTCCTTTTATTCCTCCACCTGTATCTTCAGCAGTGAAAACTTTGTCTAATTCTTTTATATATACTTTAGTCCCATATGGTATTACCTTAGGATCCACAGCTATTGTTCCATATTTAGGTTTAGTTCCTGTAGCTGTTATTCCCCCACCTGTATATGCATAAGATTTAACAGTTAAAGTACTTGATACGTTTAATGATGAGTTAGATGATGAAGATGATGAATTTAATGATATATAACTTCCACTTACCCATCCTGTTTTATTCCCTGCATATTTTATTTGATACCATCCATTACTTGATGCTAATATTTCTACTTTTGTTCCTCTTGAAAGTTTCCCTACTACGCTATTTGATGTAGATGCTCCACTTCTTACATTTAATGATGATGCTGTTACTGTTCCTGTACCTGATGCAGGAGTACTTGTTGAAGTGTTTGATGAGTTATTTGAGCTTGTTCCTATGCTTATATAATCTCCACTTACCCATCCTGTTTTATTCCCTGCATATTTTATTTGATACCATCCATTATTTGATGCTAATATTTCTACTTTTGTTCCTCTTGCAAGTTTTCCCACTATACTATTTGATGTAGATGCTCCACTTCTTACATTTAATGATGATGCTGTTACTGTTCCTGTACCTGATGCAGAAGTACTTGCTGATCCATTTGAACTTGTTCCTTGGCTTATATAATCTCCGCTTGACCATCCTGTTTTATTTCCTGCATACTCTATTTGATACCATCCATTATCTGATGCTAATATTTCTACTTCAGTTCCTCTTTTAACTTTACCTACTACTTTATGTGATGTAGATGCTCCACTTCTTACATTTAGTGATGATGCTGTTACTGTTCCTGTTGCAACCTCCGCAGCGTCTACTTTATCTATAGGCCCTTTAGCCCCCATTATTATCATTAATGCTCCTACTACAGCAGCTTTTCTTATTCTTTTATTTAACATATCAATTCCTCCTATAAATACTTGATTTATATTAAGGTTAAAATTTATCTGTTCCATGTATTCAATTGCTTTTTATGTAACCTTATACATATATAATATTACATTTCTGTAACTTTTTAAAGTGTTTTTTGTAAATTTATTACAAAATAGTTACAAGATTTTAAGTGTCAAAAAAATAACAAAAGACATTATGCTAGTAATTTCAATATATTCAGCACAATGTCTTTTTATTAATTTTATTAAATAATTTTTTTATTTTTTTACTACTTTGTTACACTTATAGTTACATTTTGTTAACATTTAACTTCATAATTTTATATTTATAATTGATTATTTTCCTGCTATAGAAAGTCCTTCAACAATCACTGATGGAGAACCAACATTACTCATAGGGAACTTTAAATCATCTCCTATAGATACTATATTTTTAAGCAAATCAAAATAATTACCAGCCAAAGTTATTTGCTCAACTGGGAATGACTTCTTTCCACCTTCAACATAGAATCCTTTTGCTGCCAGTGAGAAATCTCCACTTACAGTATTAGCTCCCGAGTGAAGTCCTGCTAAGTCTGTGATTATTACCCCTTCTCCAATTTCCTTCATCAGATCATCAAATGACATACTCCCCTTTTGTAGATATAGATTACTTTCACTTACTCCCACAGATGAGGCATAAGAAGACTTAAATCCATTACCAGTAGTTTTTACACCTTGTTTATGGGCAGTTTTTAAGTTATGAAGTAATGTTACTAATTTTCCATTTGAAACTAATCCCTTTGTAAATGTGGCTACACCTTCATCATCGAAAGGAGCTGATGCAAGACCACCATCCATTAGCGGATCATCAATTATTGTAACAACTTCAGATGCTATCATTTCACCTTCTTTACCTTTTAGAAGTGATAGACCTTTTTGAGCTGCATCACCACTGAATGTACATGCAAATGTTTCTAAAAGTTGAACCATTGCTTCATTGTAAATTATAGTTTTATAACTTCCTGATGATATACTTTTTCCACCTAATTTAGATAAAGCCTCCTTAACACCTTCTTTGGCAATTTTAGCAGGATTTACTTCATCTATAGAAGATGCTACCACATATCCTACTCCATCATTTTTTCCATTTTCATCTTCTACTACTGGTACTACATAAGATGTAAGGATATTGTCTTTATTAGAAAGTTCTAGACCTTTCGTATTATATATACCATAATTTGATGAAGAATAAGAAATCTTGCATCCATTGATATTTACAACCTTGTCACAGTAATTCTTAGCTTCTTTTTCCAAATCTAAAGCTAAATCTATCATTTTTGCTGGGTCTATATTTTCTAATTCTTTAGAGTAAGTTTTTACTTCACTATATTTTCCATCACCTTCATATATAAATTGAACATCTTCATTTTCAATTAAGGCAGCACTATTTTTTGCACTGTTTATCAACATATCTATTGCAGATTCATCAAGTATTTCAGTGAAAGAATAACCCATTTTTCCATTTATTTTTCCTCTAAAAGAAAGTCCAAATGATTTAGATAAATTATATTTTTCAACTTCTCCTTCATATACACTGATACTTATACTTTCGCCATCACTATAATAAACTTCACATTCATTAAATCCGCTATCTATTGCTTTTTTAAATAATAAATTCTTAAACTCTGAAAAATTCATCTATTCTTCGCTCCTTCCACCAACAGTTATCTCTTTAACTCTTATCATAGGCTGACCTACGTTAGTTGGAATAGAGCCAGATGATGAGCCGCACATTCCTTGAGCCTGAGCTAAATTATCTCCTACCATGTCTATATTCATAAGTACTTCGCTACCTTTACCAATTAAACTAGCTCCCCTTACTGCTTCTTTAATCTCTCCATTTTTCACTAAATATCCTTCAGCTACAGCAAAGTTAAACTCGCCAGTTACAGGGTTTACAGAACCACCACCCATTTTTTTAGCATAAAGCCCATCATCTATTGATTTAATAATGTCTTCCACTTTATCTGTTCCTGCTGCTATGTATGTGTTTGTCATTCTAGAAGTTGGAGCAAATTTGTAACTTTGTCTACGAGAACTTCCAGTAGGAGCCATGTTCATTCTTCTTCCATTTAGTTTGTCTATCATATATGATTTTAAAATACCATTTTCTATTAAAACATTTTTTTTAGTAGGATTTCCTTCATCATCTATATTACTTGATCCCCAGTGATTTTGAAGAGTTCCATCATCTATAGCAGTTACTTTAGTAGATGCAATTTGCTCACCTATTTTATCTGTAAATACTGAATTTCCTTTAGCAACTGATGTTGCCTCTAGAGAATGACCACAAGCTTCGTGGAATATTACTCCACCAAATCCGTTGTCTATTGCCACTGTCATCTTGCCTGCTGGACAATTTTTAGCATTAAGCATAGTATAAGCTACCCTTGATGCTTCTTTTCCATAATACTCTGGATCTATATCTTCAAATAATTCAAATCCTTTACATGCTCCAGGTCCTTCAAATCCTGTTTGATTTTCATTACCTCTTGATGCTACTGAAGTTATTCCCAGTCTAGTTCTCACTCTGTTGTCTTCTATATATAAACCTTCAGTATTTGCAATTAGTACATTTTGTTCCTTGTCTGAGTAGTTTATACTTACTTGTGATATTTCACTGCTGTATTCTTTGGCACTTTTATATGCTTTTTTCATTATGTTTATTTTATCTTGGTAATCCACACTATGAGGATATAATTTGATAGGATTTATGTTTGTTGTAACTTTACAATTATTTATCACTACCATTTTCTCATCAGATAAACTACCTAATGCTAAAGCTGCTTTGTAGGCTGTGTCTAACATTGAGCTTAGTGAGTTGTCATTAGTGTATGCGTATACACTTTTTAGTCCTTTGAAAATTCTTATTCCTATTCCGTAAGTTCTTCCTCCTAGGACGTTTTCTATTTTACTATCTATTATACCGATGTTGTTTGTTATACAATCTTCTTCGAATATTTCTGCAAAATCTCCACCAGTTACTAGGCACTTTTCAAGTACTTGTGTGACTGTTTGTTTTGTTATCATAGTTTTCCTCCTGTTTTTTTGTATATGTATATTATACCAATAGTTGGTGAGATTTTAACATATTGGCTTGTTATTGTATAAATTCAGTTTACTAAATAATTCCCAATCTATTTTTTATCTCAGGTAAATATTTTAGAAATACAGAATAAAAATCTTCTTTTATATTAATTCGATAACAGCTATCTAATAAAATTTGATTAATTTTCTCAAGTTCTTTTTCATCTCTCACAAACTTTAAACGGAAAGTTAATGCTTTAATAAATTTATGCCACTCTAAAATAAATTTTTTATTATTATCGTAATTTTCAATTCCTATCCATTCACTTACTTTTACATCTTTTAAATTCTCTTTGGGACAATTGCCTACTTGTAAAAAATACTTAAAGTTATCATCCTTGTACACTCTTCCAAGAGGAAATAGACGACAAATGTTTGGTCGTTTAGAATGGATTGTACATCTACCTTCTTTGCTTAAAAAACTACAATTTTTGTTATCATCCTGCATTTTTAAGTATGGTAGTAAAACTTTGTTATTTTCACGTAATTCAATCTTGTTTCCTAATAGTTCATCAAATTCTGCACCTAGATAGTTTACCATTTCATAAATATCAAAAGGTGTAAGGACTACTAAATCTCCTACATCGCAACAACAGTCACTGCACCCATTGCAGCCACATGTGTCTGCTTTTACGGTGTCTTGAATGTCATATAGTTTCCCATCTGAAATTTCTTCTAATATGTTTATCGATCTCATTTGTTTTCTTCCTCATTTCTTATTTACATCTTGTTTAAATCTTTGATTACATCTTATTATACTAAAAATTTAAATATCAACAAAGGGTGTGACATTTTTGACACACCCTTTATAAAATTTATATTCCAGCCACACACTGAAGTGTCACTTGCTTAATAACATCCTCCACAATCTTCTTTTGTTGATTTATATATTCATCAAGAGGTAACATAGTAAGATAAATTCTAATAAAAAAATATCCAGCCTAATAACTTAAGCTGAATATTCGTATCGTATTTAATTAGTTTTTAGTTCTTCTCCACTACTAGTATAAATCTTAGTTGTCACATTCAAATATTTATCTAGTTTTTCCTTATTATTATCTAAAGACTTCAATAACTGACCTTTACTATTTTGATTATATTCAGAATTTACTAATGTCATTGTATCTTTTATATAATCTTTCATGATTTTAGCCAAATCATACATGTGAGAATTATCAGAATCTGATTTACTTGTGATATATGATGCTAAATAATAATTACTTTCTAAATCATCTGTTAACTTTTCATTTTTATACTGATCAGATAAATAATCCATTGCCTCCTGTTTTATATCCTTCGATGTATTTGCATATAAATCATTTAATGCTACTAATTGATCGATCGTCTTTACTTTATCTTCTGTTTTATCCATATCTGAAGTAATTTCTTTTGATTTGTAGGCATAAGTAGATACTTTATCAAAAGACTCTATATTTAAATCCTGAAGCTTCTCTTCATTTTCTATTTTATCCAGATTTTCTTCATATGCTTTATTTACTTCCTCTGATGTTTTTAAATTAGATAAATCAGTACTAGAATTATTAGAACTACATCCAACCAAACCTAACATTAAGATACAAAATATACTTTTTTTCAAAATTGCTTTCATAATATCCCCCATTTTTTTCTACTAGATTTTATCATTATAAAATTATTATATCACGACATTTCAATTATTTTAGTACTACCTATAAGTATTACTACTTTGTACTCCAGTTTAATTTAATATATCTGTTAATTTTATTAATCTAGAAATTTAAATATCAGCAAAAGGTGTGACATTTTTGACACACCCTTTATAAAGTTTATACTACAGCCATCACATCTAATTGTTTATACGTTCTAACATTTACTAAACATGCATATATAAAATCTCAGTACTATATAAACTTTAATCTACAATCTAACTACACATTGAGGTTTAAATAATTCCCCTGTGAATATATTTCTCTCTACGGATATATTTTATATGTTAATTATACGTGGATAAAAAATAAAAACTCGTCAACCTTACTGATTTAATTTAAAATTCATACTAATTTTTATACTATTAATCTAACTTATTCTTAATTATTTAAAAATTCACTTTGATGATATTCTCCTGCTAACATAGTTTTATTAAATTCAGCTGTTGGATCTATTTGCATAACAAGTTCTTCTAATTCATTTATATCCACTTTAAAAAACTCTTTTCTAAGATTTATTTTATTAACTCTTTTTTCATTTAACATATTATGTAGTTTTTGTTCTAAGCCAACAGCATCATCAGAGAAAATAAAACTATGGACATCAAATGTGAAGGGAACACTAGCACTTCCAAGTTCTTTAATTCTTTCTAATGGGTCTAGTCTTCTAGTCATTCCGATTTTAAATACATCATTACCAAATGATCCTAAGTTACTTATGACGTAAACATTACCAGCTTTACCATTTTGTCTACTTATAATATCTTCTTTTTTATGTTCTACAGATTCTAATTGTGATTCTAATTCTTTTAACCTTGCTTCATATTTAGTTTTTTCATCATCATGTAATGATTTTAATTGATTATGTAACTTTTCAATTTCAGCAAGATATTTAGATTCTTCAGCTTCAACTTGCTTTTTCTGTCTTTCAAGTTCTTTTTTCTCGGCAGCATCTTGTCTCATTTGTTCTCTTATTGCAGCTTGTTCAGCTCGTTGCTGTTCTTTTTTCACATAATATTGATACTCAATCATAACTGCATCACAGAATAGATATTCAATTTCACCTATAAACTTAGTCATAGTTGAAGCAATACTTTTATTTCCTTCAGAAGCTATTAGTAGATATTTTCTAGTAATTTCTTTTATAATATCTAATGAATTATTTAACTCATCGTACTTAAGATTGTATAAAACATTTTGAAGTTCTGATTGTAATGCAATTACCATTAATTTATAAATTGTTTTATTAGCTTTAGTAGTATATTTACTTTCGTATTTATCAAGAGTATCCTGTATAACTTCTTGATTAATCTTCATTGCTTTTTTTAATTCTTTTACATCCATAGATTTCAGCTTTAAAGAAATAGATGGAGCAAATTCTTCAATAAGATTTTTTTCATTCTGAGGAATTTTTAAATATGCTTCTTCTAATGTATAGCTAGTAAAATTGTTTAATGCATATTCAGCACTCTTAAAGGCTGCATTAAGTTTTAATTTTTTCTTTGGAATATTTTCTAATTTATCCTTTTCAGCTTTACATTTTGTTATTAACTCATCTAAAGATGCTTGCTGAATTTCAGTCTTTCTTATTAAGGATTCTAAATCCGTTTTAGAATTATTTAAATCATTCTGATAGATTTCTTTACTTGTTAAAAGTCTAGATATTTCTTCTTTTAAATCTAAGTATTGCATTTCCTCCTTTGAAAAGGTTGCTGATTTTAACTCTTTAGATAAACTATCAATATTCTCTTGTAGTTTTCTTATTTGTTCTTCTAGATTAAGTGTTAATTATTTTCTTTATAATGGCAAGTTCAATAGGAAATTTAAAATATTTTGATAATTAATCTATAGTTAGTATTTTAAATTATTTTCCTCCTATTTCTCCACTAATAAGCTTTTGAAGTACACTATATCTTATATTAATAAGATTAAATTTTTGTTGATTATTTTTATTCTTTATTTTTCTTTTCTTATTATATCATTCATTTAGTAAAAAATCCCTTTCTAAAAAGCTTCTATTCATATACTTCTCTTCTATTTCTTTTTCATCAAAAATATATACTAGGATTTCCCAAAATAGTTTCTACTTAAATTCAAATTAATCATCCCCATAATAAAAAAGCTAACTGCCATACTATAGCAATTAGCCTATAATTTCCAAATATATATTATTTAGCTTCACCATAACTTTTCAAAGCACTCTTCATAGTCATTGGTAAATACTTAATCACAAGAACTGCAAATAAACAAGTACCAACCTTATCAAGTAAATTATTACCTACTTTAGCTATGAAAGAAGCTGCAAATATGCTACTACCACTGCTTTTCAACCATAAAACTATAACATCTGATGCTGTACCTGTAAGCCCTCCATAAATAGCTATTCCTATTGGTGTTCCTATTAATGGACAAACAACTGCAAGTACTAAACCTGTTATAAATGCACTTTTATAAGTAAACTTAAATTTCTTAGCCACAAATCCTACTATTAAAGCAACTGCCACATTAACTAGTAAAAAAGGTATATCTTTTATACTATACATAAATCCTGTTATTATATTTGTCAATGCTCCTACTACTGCACCTGGTATGGGACCAATTAAAGCTGCTGTGATGACAGTTCCCAGCGTGTCTAAGTAAAGCGGTAAATTTAATGCGTCTGTAACAATTCCCAATATTATATTTATTGCTACGGATAAACCACAAAATGTAATTAGCCTTGATTTGCTATTATTCATCATATTTCCTCCATATTTTCCCTTTTTCACAGTTGAATTGTATCATAAATTTATAGCTATACCAAGGAATTCGCATCATATATTTATAAATTCAATATAAAACTATATTTATAAATTTTTTAAATAAGTAACTTGATCTTTCATTGTTCTTATATCCATATGTAAATCATTTTTATCCAATAATATTTTCAACTCTTCCATAAATACTCCAGCTTCATTTACCATGACAATACTTTCTATTTTTTCCTGTAAATTTGAACATCCTCCAAGTTCGCCTCCATAATTACCTTTGCAAGTTAAGTTGTAACCACAGCTAGGACTTCCCTCTACAGATACTATGCCTAGAATTTGAAATCTATCTTTGTTATTGTTGTATTCTTTAAGTTGTTCAATAATTGGATTTAATATTTCTTCACAATTTTTTCTAAAAAATGGATTATCAAACTGATTTTTTACATGTCCCCAACGTTTTGAACCATACATGATAAACTCAGGACATGGAAGTTGTAATAATTCTATGTCTTTGTCAAAGACTTCTTTTAAAAGTTCTTTTCTCAGTTGATTTTCTTCTTCCATTTCCTCCATATTGTAACCCCTAACCTTTGAAGCTTTATTTAATATACAGTGCGATACTACTAAAATTTTTTCCATAAACCCTTCTCTCTTTTCTTTTTATAATACTTTTAATGCCTATAAATAATATTATAACACCTACACCTTATTTACAGTTAATTCAAATCTTGAATAAAAAACCGTATCACTTACTTGCAATACGGCTCTAAACAATTAATTTTCAATGAATAGAAAAAATACTATTCATCATTCATATGATAATTTTTCTCTAAAATAAAAAATAATTTATAAATAAGTTAATATGTAAAAACATCCCTTTAACTCGTAAGTCCTTTTCCTATATAACTCTCTTTGCCCATAAATAAGCGTTATTCCAGTAGCTCGTATTTATGTTTGTCTTTTTTACAACATCTCCTGGTTTTGGCGAGTGTATCATTTCTCCATTTCCAACATATATGCCTACATGATTTACTCCGCCACTTCCATCTGTACTTGAGAATATTAAGTCACCAGGTTGCAAGTTACTCCTACTTACAGTAGTACCAATTTTTGATTGATCTCTAGATGTTCTAGGTAAATTAAATCCTGCTCCATTTTTAAATATATAAGTCATAAGCCCTGAACAATCGAAAGAACTTGGCCCCTCAGCTCCCCATACGTATGGTTTTCCTAATTGGGCATATGCTAAATCAACTACCGCCTTAACTTTGTTAGAAGGTGTTGTTGAATTTCCTGTATTATCTGATGTTCCTGACGTAGACAAATATTCTTCACTTGCCCATCCTATTTTTCCTGATGATGTTTTTATTTTACTCCATCCATTTGAGCTTTCTAGTACTTCTACAGTTTCACCTTTGTATACTTTTGTTGTTATTGAATAACTTGTGCTCGGTCCACTTCTTACATTTAATGTACTTGCTATTACTGTTACTTTTTTACCTGTTGTTGAGTTTTCTGTGTTATCTGATGTTCCTGACGTAGATAAATATTCTTCACTTGCCCATCCAGTTTTTCCTGACGCTATTTTTATTTTGCTCCATCCATTTGAACTTTCTAGTACTTCTACAGTTTCACCTTTGTATACTTTTGTTGTTATTGAATAACTTGTACTTGGTCCACTTCTTACATTTAATGTACTTGCTGTTACTGTTGCTTTTTTGCCTGTTGTTGATGTACTACCTGATGTTCCTGACGTAGATAAATATTCTGCACTTGACCATCCAGTTTTTCCTGATGAGGTTTTTATCTTATTCCATCCATTTGATCTTTCTAATATTTCTACTTTATCACCCTTATATAATTTTGTTATTACTGAATAGCTTGTACTTGGTCCACTTCTTACATTTAATGCACTTGCTGTTACGACTCCTTCTTGTCCTGTTGCAAATGAAGCTGTAGAAGAAAGTGCTAAACCTAAGGTAGATAAGCATACAGATGCTGCTATTTTCTTATTTAACATACTCATTTCTCTCCATTTTTGTAGCTTTTATATTTTATTTGACATTTTATTCATATTTTTTAGTAATATTATACCATAAAACTTATAGAGGTATATTTAAAATAAATAAAGAAACTATAAAAAATTAAAACAATTTTTATCAATCTCTCTTTACTGTATAATTCATACATTGCTGTTTCTTACAATATTAGAAGAATAATTTTAGAAGAAAAAAGACACAGTCATATATTTGACTATGCCTTTATGTTGTATTATTTTTCTACTAAAAAATCTTTATTTACAGGTCTCAAAGCTGTTTTTCACTTAATTTATATGTTAAATACTAGCCATATATAATAATATCCCACTAAGCTCAGGGTCTTCAAAAGTAACATGCACCCTATAGAAACCTGATTGCATATCTCTAACATCTAAATCAACTTCTTTAGTTGTTCCATCTAAATCTTGTTCTTTAAAAGTTTTTCCTGTTTTATCCATTACAACAACTTTCTTTGCTACATTCTCGCCTTGTCTATTATATGCTTCAGTGTTAACTTTAATCACACCATTAGTGTCCTTAAGTTCACCTACTGAAACATATTGATTTGTGAAGTTAACTTCAGTTAAGTTTTCTAATTTAGATAAAGGTCTAAGGTCTTTAACTTCGTTACCTTCACCAGTTATAGTTTTTAAGTTCTTAGCATATTGTAAACCTTCTAAGCTAACAACACCATAACCAATATCTAAATGCTCTAAAGTACGCATGTCACCTATTGTGAAGTTACCGTCCTTATTTAAAGCTTTATTTAGTGCTTTCACTAAATATTCATCAGGAACATTTATAACTTCTTCTAAGTTAATCTCAGCTAAAGTTTCTATACTTTCCTGAAGTTCAGTAGTCATTGCATCTATAGCTTCTTGACTAGGATTTTCTTCTTTTAATAAAGCTTCTGCTTTAGCTATACTGTTTGCTAGAACTTCGTAACTTTCACCAGTGTAACCGTCTGCATTTAACTTCTTAGCTTCTTCTAAAGTCTTTGTTAACTTTGTAGTGTCCACTCTATCAGTGTTTATAGTATATAATTTAGCGTCTGCCCAGTTAGCATGGTCAGCATCCTTACCATCCCCTGCAGTAGTAGCTACTAGTTTTAACTTCTTAGCACCTTCTATATCTAACTCTACATATTTTTGACCGTCTTTAGCTCTCATTGTACCACTTTCATATGCTAGTTCATCATCAACGTAAATTTTAAATTCCACACTACTAGTACTGTTATACATTGCACGGTCTACACCTATAAATGTACTAAATAATGTCGCATCTTTGTCCGTTAAGTCATAAACTATTTCAGAATGAGCATGAGTACCTATACCCTTCTCATATGCAACTTCTCCGTTATCTTCTCCAGTAAGTTTTAATATATTATTACTTACTGACTTATCCTTTAGTGGACCCTTCCAGCCTGTAGTAGCAGACTCCCACTCAAAATCGCTTAGGTAATTAATATCGTCAGGATGAACTACATTTATAACCCTACTTTTCTCTACTGTATTACCATCTTCATCAGTTACAGTATAAGTTAAAGTATATCTACCAGGTTTGTTAAGATTAACTTCATCTTTACCTGTAACTACAACATTATTAGTTATATCACCGTCTTCTGGGTCTAAAGCTGTGAACTTCCCTGCTACATCATCTAAAGTTTCTCCAACCTCAACAATCTGAGATTTAGGTATAGTTAATTTAGGTTTAGCATTATTAGTTGTTAATTTAGGCTCTACCATTATACCGTGGTCTGAAGTGATTCCATTACCACCGTCATTAACTTCTATTCTAAGTTCTTTCACGCCTTTTATAGGTACGTTAATGTATTGCATGTTATCTTCATGTTTTAAAACTTTTGTTGTAGCTAGAGTTTGTCCATCCCCTATGACTTTAAAAGTTATACTTGAACGGTCTTGGGCTTCTAAGTTCATGTCTACTCCAACTTTAACTTCAAAATTGTCGTAATTATGCTCTCCTAAATCATAAACAACATAACCATTAGCATGTACTCTTATACCTTTTTCGTAATCTTTAATCTCTCCTAAAGTTCTTCCTTTTATAGATTTATTACGTGTAGCAGTACCGTCACCAGTCTTTACACTTTCCCACTCACTATCAGATAAATAGTCATACTCACTCACTACATTAACCTGCATTGTCTCTTTAACAACTGAATCTCTATCAGTTACTTCATAAGTTACTGTATATTCACCTTTTCTAGTATTGTCAACATTATCTGTAATCTTAATATTAGTTAACTCATTACCCTGATAATCAGTTGCTCTAACAAAATCTGAAGCATCAAACTCTTCATTTAAGTGTAATGTTAATCCACCAACTGTTTCTAGCTTAGGTTGATGTGCTTTAGCTATTGTACCTTCAGCAGTATTTAATTGAGTGTCATAAGCCACTACCTCATACTTATGATTTTCACCTTCAGTTATGTTTGTATCAGTAAAAGTATCTTTAGTAGTAAATCCTATTACTTTACCATCTCTGATTATTTCATATCCAAGAAGACTGTTAGCATTATCTTTATCTATAGATATATCTAATTTAATAGAATCTTCATTTAAAGTAGTTTTAACTTTACAGTTAACATCGTTATTAAATCCTTCACCTTTATTTAAATACTCATTGTCATTTAAATACCATATCTTTTTAGTTGGTGCTGGATATTGTTCCATATGCTTAGCTGTTTCCTCACTAACGTAGAAACCATGTCTAGCGAAATGTTCTTTTAAATTTAATTGAAGAACATCTGATGCAGCCACTGCCCAAGCTTCATGTATGTTTTCCCAACTTCCGCCACCTATGTTATTTTCTCTAAAATATCTCTCAAAATTAGGCCAGAATGTATTGTCATATAGTTGTAATTGCCAGATTGGAGCTATATGAGTTAATAAGCTACGGTCACTCTCTGGATACCATTCGTTATTAGAATAATCTTCTTTACTAACTTTAGGGAATATTTTACTTTCCCATAAGTTCTGTTCAGATATCTTACTTCGCTCACCTTTTAACATTGAGAAATGAAGAGGTAACATATTATTAGTTACTTCCCCTATTGTTCTACCACCAGTATCAAAGTTGTGTCCCATTTCATGCATGAATCCCCAACCTGTATTAACATTTAAGGCACCACCTTGTTGTGCTTGGTTAAACCCAGTTATACCGTTTCCTGCATTCATGAAACCACCGTTATCTAACCACTTAACCATAGATATGTATCTAAAGTTAAAGTCTGAGTTAACTTCGCTGGAACCGTCAAATCCCCAATATCTCATTGTTTCTTTTATTACTTCATCAGACTTATTTGCTGTATAACTTGGTAACTTGTTATTCTCTGTATACCAATCTAAAGCATATGTTGATTTAACGTTTACTAATGTTTTATCACTGAATACATCGAATACGTCTGGTAAGTCTGGGTCAGCTTTTAACTTTTTATTGTATTCACGTAATTCTTCCATAACTTCTTCATCACTGTCTATACCCTTTATGAAGTGTGGATAACTTGTTCCACCAACTATTCTTATTTTAGGATTTCTTATTTGTTGCTCTGCAGTGTATGGGTTTGAAGTATATAAAACACCTGCTTTAGCAGTTCCAGGTCTTAATTCGTTAGAGTCAAGTTCAGGTATTGTAATTTCATTTTTACCACTAGTTAAGCTTATAACTACTTGACCATTATGTTGACTATCCATTTGCTTAAATACTAACTTAGGTAATGGAGTATTTCGTTCTGCATCAACATACACCTCTATCTTTTCCCCTGACTTAACTGCAATACCTGTAGGTTGCCAGTCTTGGAAATTCCATACTTTTCTCTTTTGACTTTCTTTTATAGAATCTCCCCTGCTTTCTAATTCAAAAACGTTACTTTGATATTTATCAGGAGATTTAAGTAAATCTTTAGCCATATCTATTATTTTCATAAATTCATCACTAAATGCATGCTCGTTAACTTCGTTCTCTAAAGCTTCTATAGCTTCTAATGACTTAAACTCAGGATTTAATTCGTTCATTAAACCATTAGTAAATAATCTACCCATCTTATCAAGAGTAGTATCTGGTTTATAAAGTCCAAATTCTGATGCTACTGCCCAGTTTTCATTTGCTTCTGTAAATACAAATTTAATCCTTCTAGCTTCAGTTGGGTTAAATTGTATTGCTATAGAGTCTTTAGTTATCTCAGACGAACCACTAGTAACCTTATTAAATGTATTTCCAGATAAAGTTTTAGAAACATAAATATCAAACTTCTTTGCAAACCCTCTAGTATTCTTATTAGTATAAACTACTTTATCTATAGTTTGTAGCTTATCTAAAGTCATTATAACTTCATTTTTATGGTTTGCATTATTTGTATCCCCTGAGTGCCAATTAGTTTCTATATTGTTATCTATGGCCTTATCTATAGTACTGTCCCCCCAATGTCTACCGTTAGTTGATATATCTACTATACTTTCTTTAGGTAACTTATAAGTCTTATCGTACTCTACCAGCTCTTTTGAACCGAACTCTTTAAATTTGAAAACTTTAGCATCAGTATACTCTATATTATTACCTTCAAGTAATAATTTAGCATCACTTATGTCTTCCTTGTAATCATTGTAGAATGGATGTACTTTAGCTTCCTTCTCTAATTCTTCTAACTTAGCAAGGTTTCTAAACTCTTCGCTTACTTCAGTCTTAGTGTCATCAGTAAATAATTTCATCATACTATCCATTACAGTGTCTTGCTTATAAAGCACGAACTCGGATGCTAATGCAAAACTGTCATTACCATTTTTAAATACGAATTTAACTCTTCTAGCTTGAGTTGGGTTAAACTGTATTGCTACTGAATTTTTAGTTATTTCAGATTGCCCAGTAGTAACTTTAGTGAATGTATCTCCAGATAAAGTTTTAGAAACATAGATGTCAAATCCTTTAGCAAATCCTTTAGAGTGTTGTGAGTTGTAAACTACTTTATCTAAAGTCTCTAATTTATCTAAAGTCATTACTACTTCGTTAACATGAGTATCACTATTTTTAGAATTCGAATGCCAGTTAGTTTCTATGTCACCATCAATAGCTTTGTCTATGCTATTATTAGCTGACCACTGACCACCATTAGTAGATATATTAGCTATATCTATCTTATAATTTTTGTCATACTCAATTAATTCTTCGCTACCAAAATCTTTAAATTTAAAGACGTTAGCGTCCCTACACTCTACATTATTTCCTTCTAGAAGGAGTTTAGCATCGCTTATAGTATCTTTAAAGTCTTCATAAAACGGATGACCTTTACTCGCATCCTCTAGAGCGTTAAGTGCTTCTATACTTTTAAATTCATCACTTAATTCATTCTTCTTGTCATTTGTGAATAATCTTTCCATACTATCTAATACTTTATCTTCTTTATAAATCCAGAACTCTGATGCACTTGCATAGTCTTGTTTTGCTTTATCAAATACGAATTTAATCTTCTTAGCTTTAACGGCATCAAATTTAAATTCTACCATACCACCTGTTGATGGACTACCAGTAACTGAACCTGCTAAAACGAAGTCTTCATCATTACCACTTTCTGAAACATATATTTTTGCGTCAATAGGATACCCTTTACCTTTGGCACTGTCTTGTCTAGTAGCATAAGCAACTCTGTCTATGTTAGATACTTCCTCTAACTCTAATACAACTTCGTTTTTGAAGTCATTTGAGTTTGGTTTTGAAGTTTCCCAATGTGTATTAATATCTCCATCTATAGCATTTTCTATTCTAGTTCCTGTATAACTATTACCATTATTTTCTATAGATGCTACCTTAGCTTTAAATAATTCATTATACTTATTAAAATTATTATTGCTTTTTAACGTAAATTCCCCTACTGTCATAGATTTAGCTATTTGCTTTTCTATAGCAACAGCTTTTTCTTTTATTACTTCATCCGCAAAAACATTTATTGCAGGCATACTGTTAGAGGCTATAATAGATATAGCCAATACTGCTGATATTTTTTTCTTCATACCATTCTCCCTCCATATGTATAAATTAAAAAAATAAAGATTTTGCTACCAATTCCAAAATATAATCTTATTGTAGATTTGTGATTATTTTATAAAAAAAACTACCCTATATGTAAAGGGTAGTTGCCATCTAAAATAAACATCATAAAATAATTTTATAATATAACTATAAAATCACTTTACAAAAACAAAGACTATTAATCTTTGGCAACTGGCTGGCATAGTTTGATTAAACCTTAGCCCCTTTAGCTTTGCGTCTCTAGATTTCTCTAGATTTGCCGGTTTTAAATTTTTACTTTCTATATTAAATTATACATGTTTTCAAAAATATTTAAATAGTTTTTTTTAAAATATTTATTTTTTTCATATAAAAATATTTTTACTTAACTGAAGTAAAAAATTTTAACATAAAAAGACATAGTCATATATTTGACTATGTCTTTATTTTATATTATTTTTTCTACTAAAGAATCTTTATTTGCAGATTTGCAATCTGTTTTCACTTGATCTATAGGTTAAATGCTAGCCATATATAATAATATACCACTAAGCTCAGGATCTTCAAAAGTAACATGCACTCCATAGAAACCTGATTGTATGCCTCTAACATCTACATCAACTTCTTTAGTGTTTTTATCTATGATTTGTTCCTTAACTAAATTACCTTTGTTATCTACCAATTTAACTTTTGTAGCTACATTCTTTCCTGATCTATTGTAAACTTCTGTATTAACTTTAACTACACCATCAGCAGATTTTAATTGACCAACTTGAACAAATTGATTATTGAAATTAACCTCTTTTAAATTTTCCAGTTTAGATATAGGTCTAAGATTTCTTATTTCATTATTTTCACCATTTATTATTTCTAGGTTTTTAGCATATTGTAAACCTTCAAGACTTACAACACCATAACCTACATTAAAGTTAGTTAATTTTCTCATATCACCTATTGTGAAGTTGTCTTCCTTACCTAAAGCTTTACTTAAAGACTTAGCTAAATACTTATCTGGTATATTTACAACTTCATCTAGATTAATTCTAACTAAACCTTTTATACTTTCTTGAAGTTCATCAGTCGCAGTGTCTATAGATTCTTGACTAGGATTTTCTTCTTTTAGTAAATCCTCTGCTTTAGCTAATTTGTCTTCTAAGGCTTTTACACTTTCTTCAGTGTAATCGTCTTTATTAATTTTCTTAGCTTCTTCTAAAGCCTTAGTTAACTCAGTAGTGTCAACTCTGTCAGTGTTTACGAAGTATAATTTAGCATCTGCCCAGTTTGCATGGTCAGAACCATCCCCATTGTCCCCAGTAGTAACTACTAGTTTTAACTCTTTAGCTCCTGCTATATTTACCTCTACAAACTTTTGTTGGTCTTTAGCTCCCATTATACCACTTTCGTAAGCTATTTCTCCGTCAACGTAAACTTTAAACTCTACTCTAGCAGAGCTGTTATACATATGACGGTCTACACCAACATATGCACTAAATGATGATGCATTCTTATCTGTTAAGTCATAAACTATTTCAGAATGTGCATGTGTACCAATACCTTTTTCATATACTACTTCTTTATTGTCTTTTCCAGTAAGTCTTAAACTATTATTACTTACTGACTTATCTTTACCTATTTCTCCCCAGCCCTTAGAAGCAGACTTCCATTCATAATCACTAATGTATTTAAAGTCTTCCATGTTTACAACACTTATGACTCTACTCTTTTCAGTTGTATTACCGTCTTTATCAGTTACAGTATAAGTTAGAGTGTAGTTTCCAACTCTATTTAAGTTAACTTTATCTTGTCCAGTTACTACAACTTTTTTAGTTAAATTACCGTCTTCTACATCTGTAGCTTCATAAGCTCCAACTACATCTTCTAAGGTATCTCCAACTTTTACAGTTTGAGATTTAGGTATTGTTAATTTAGGTTTAGAGTTATTTGTGCTTAGCTTAGGTTCAACTATTATACCGTGGTCAGATGTTCTTCCATTTCCACCGTCATGAACTTCTATTTTAAGTTCTTTTACATCTTTAACAGGTACTTTTATATATCGTAAATTGTCGTCATGCTTTAGAACATTTGTAGTAGCTAAAGTCTTACCATCACCAACAACCTTGAAAGTTATACTTGAGTTAGTTTGAGGTGCTATGTTCATATCTACTCCAACTTTAAGTTCTAAAGTATCATAGTTATGGTCACCTAAATCATAAACAACTTCTCCATTAGCATGAATTCTTATACCTTTAGCATAATCTTTAATTTCACCTAATGTTCTTCCTTTTATAGAGTTGTTACGAGTAACTTCACCATACTGTGTTTTAGCACTTTCCCATTTTAAGTCAGATAAATAATCGTACGTTCCATATACAGATACTTTCATTGTTTCTGTAGAAGTAATACCATTAGCAGTAACCTCATAAGTAACTGTATAGTCACCTATTTTACTGTTATCAACATCGCTTGTAACCTTAATCTCTCTTAACTTATTTCCTTCATAATCAGTTGCCTTAACATAGTCTAAAGCATTAAACTCTTCATTTAATTTTAGAGTCACTCCACCAACTGTTTCTAACTTTGGTTGGAATGTTTTTACACTTACTGGTTCGGCAGTACTTAAATCTCTAGCATAAGCCACTACATCATATTTAGCGTTTTCATCTAGGTCTATATTATTAATTACAAAACTGTTATCTTTCGTGTAACCTAGGACTTTACCGTCCTTAAGTATTTCGTAACCTAATAAATCATCACTATTATTATTGTCTATACCAAACTTTAATGTATTAGTTCTTTCTTCTTTATTTACGTTAGAAGATACTGTGACCTTAACATCTTCACTAAATCCTGTGCCTTCATAATTAATGGCATCTCCATGAAGGTATTCTATTTTCTTATCAGGTTTAGGTAAATGATCAACTGCTTCTCTCATTTGGTCTGTTATTGTAGTATATTTCCAGCCTCCAAAGAAATCAGTTAAATCTACACCAAGACCTAAAGAATAAGCTACAACTAATTTTTGTGCACCGTCACCTTTTATTGAGTTTATTACATCTGGATTATGTCTAACGAATTTAGATGCTTTAGTGTAGGCTTGGTAATCATAAGCAATCTCTAATTGATTTAGTACTGCTAGATATCCAAAAGCACCTAAATCAAAGTCCTCACCTTTAAATCTCTTTAATATACTCCAATCTGAACGGTCTCCACCCTTCTCTGGATGTAGTCTTCTATAAGCTTGAGCAAAGATATTATTTGATACTTCTAGATGTTCAATAGGTCCAGTATTAAATATATGCCCAAATTCATGAGTATAAGCCCAATCATCAGTGCCTGCCATTTGTGGTGGCATTGCTAATTGGTCGAAGAAATAACTATCTCTTTCCGGGTTAGTTGAACCTAGATATCCTGTAAAACCACTACTTGCGAATGCATGAGGTACATTATGGAATCCTCTAGCTACGAATTTACCAGGGAAAATACTATCTCTTTCATCCTCTGCATTCTCTTCAAATCCCATTATATCTTGGAACATAGCATAGATTTCTTCCCAACCTTCCATGGTATCCGAAGCATCATATCCCTTTGCTTCCGCTTGTTTAAGACCTTTAACCGCACCTTTTGCAGTTGTAGTTATTACTACATTTTCAGATACAAATTCTGCTATATTATAAACTTTACCTTTAGGGTTTCCATTAACAAAAGCGTCATCACTATATTCTACTTTCTTAGCGTATTCTTCTAATTCCTTAGCAAATTCTTTAGGGTCAGTTTCACCGTGGAAATATGTTGGGAATTCAGTTCCACCTTCAAATCTTACTTTAGGAGGATAAGCTTGGTCTTCTGGATATGCTTCATTTATTAAATAAACTGCGGCACAGTTCATGTCATCTGGAGCTTTAATAACGTTTCTACCAGGACGTAAATTTACGGTTCTTCTCCAAGCACCTTTATTGTTAGCTATTTGTCCAAAACCTAATTGAGGCATTTTACCTAACGGGTCTGCATCAACATACACTATTAATTCTTCACCTGGAGTTACATATCTTCCGAAAGACTCCATTGAAGTGAATGCGGCTCTAGCTAACTGTCTCTTAGCACGCTCTTCACCAGTAACACCCCTTTGTACTCCTGTTACAGTTCTAGACATGTTTTCACTTTCAACGTTTTCATCATTTAGAATCTTCTTAGCTATTTCGATACTAGGCATTAAGTCCTCTTTTAATGGGTGAGTCTTAACTTCTTTCTCTAAAGCTTCGATTACTTCTAAAGAGTTGTATTCGTCTTTAAGTTCAGTCATAAATCCATTTACAAATAAATCGTTAACTTTGTCAGCTACAAGATCTTGTTTAAAGAACATTAATTCAGCTAATGTAGCCCAGTTTTGTTCACCTTTAATCCACTTTAATTTAAGTCTCTTAAACTTAGTAGGCTTAAACTTGGCTTCAACTAAACCAGAATCCATCACTGTTTTACCTGTAGCAATTAAATGGAAGTCATTACCTTTGCTAGTGTTAGAACCGTAAACCTCAAACTGCTCTAGGAATCCTTTTCTATCAGTTTGTCTAGCTGCATATGCTATTCTATCAATAGTTACTTGGTTTTTAAACTCTACTGTTACTTCGTTGCTCCAATCTGCAGTATTATGTTTATCAGTTTCCCAATAAGTATCCATATCATTATCAACTGCTTTACTTATATCTTGTTTTTGGTAGTGTGGAGCGTTACTTTTTATACTCTTTATATTTTCATAAGGTATTCTAAATTGCTCTAGATATTCTGTATTATCTAAGTGGTGGAAACTACTAACTTGTGCTTTAGATGCTTCTATCTTACCTTGTTCAACTAAAACTCTTGCATTATCTAAATCTTCTTTAAAGTCCTCATAAAATGGATGTGTTTTACATTCAGCTTCTAAAGCATTTAATTCTTCAACACTGTCAAATTCTTCACTTACTTTAGTTATAGTGTCATCAGTAAATAATCTATCCATTTTATCTAGGATTTTATCTTCCTTATATAGTCCAAACTCAGATGCTAATGCCCAATTTTCATGTGCTTCCTTAAATACGAATTTAACTCTTCTAGCTTCTGTTGGGTTAAATTGTATTGCTATAGAATCTGTAGTTATTGAAGCACTACCTCCAGTAACTTTAGTGAATGTATTTCCAGATAAAGTCTTAGAAGTATAAACCTCGAACTGCTTAGCAAATCCTCTATCTCTGTTTACAGTGTAAACTACTTTATCTAGGGTTTCTAATTTATCTAAAGTCATTGTAACTTCATTAGTATGTGTATTACTGTTTTTGTCATTAGAATGCCAATTAGTTGTAAAGTCTCCGTCTATAGCTTTTTCTATAGTATTATCGGACCAGTTACCACCATTAGTAGTTATATTAGTAATACGTTTATTATCTATCTTATAAGTTTCATTATACTTAGCTAACTCTTTGCTATCGAATGATTTAAACTTAAATACTTTTGCATCTTTATATTCTACGTTATTACCTTCTAGTAGTAATTTAGCATCACTTAAATCTTCTTTATAATCGTTGTAGAACGGATGCTTTTTGCATGCGTTTTCTAACTCTTCTAATTTAGCAGAATTTCTGAACTCTTCACTTACTTCACTCTTACTGCTATCAGTAAATAATTTACTCATACTATCCATTGTAGTATCTTCTTTATAAAGTCCAAACTCAGATGCTAATGCCCAATTTTCATGTGCTTCCTTAAATACGAACTTAACTCTTCTAGCTTCAGTTGGATTAAACTTTATCGCTATTGAATCCCTAGTTATCTCAGAACCACCACTAGTTACTTTAGTAAAAGTGTCTCCCGATAAAGTCTTAGAAGTATAAATTTCAAATTGTTTAGCGAATCCTCTATCTCTTGGAGAAGTATAAACAACTTTATCTAAAGTATGTAACTTGTCTAGAGTCATTATAACTTCATTAGTATGTGTATCACTATTTTTGTCTTCTGAATGCCAATTAGTATCAGGATTACCATCTATTGCTTTATCTATGGTATTAGTTGACCAATGTCTACCATTAGTAGTTATATTAGTTATATGCTTATTATCTATCTTATAAATTTTATCATACTCTTCTAACTCTTTAGTTCCCATAGCTTTGAACTTAGAAACTTTAGCATCCACATATTGTGGTTTGTCATCTTCTAGTATGTATTTAGCATCGTTTAAATCTTCTTTAAAGTCATTATAGAATGGATGTGTCTTGCACTCATTCTCTAATTCAGTAAGTTTGGCTAAAGTATTAAACTCGTCACTTACTGCATTTTTATTTTCATCTTTAAATAAAGTATTTATTTTATCAATAATTTTATCTTCTTTGTAAAACCAAAATTCTGATGCACTTGGTCGATCATTATGAGCTTTTTTAAATACAAATTTAATTTTCTTAGTTGTAATAGTGTCAAATTTAAACTCCATCATATTTCCAGTTGGAGAATGTTCTCCAGTGGAAACTAGTTTAAAATCTTCATCCTCTCCTGTTATAGATGAATAAATTTCAAATTCAGTTGGATATCCCTTACCTTTAGCTCCATCTTGTCTTGTTGCATATGCTATTCTATTAATCGATTCTACATCATTAAATTCTATAACAACTTCATTTTTAAAATCTGCACTATTTGGAGTACCAGTTTCCCAATGCGTTGATAGATCTCCATCTATAGCCTTTTCTATTGAACTAGAACTATATTGACTTCCGTTGTTAGATATTTTTTTTATTCCTTCTTTTGGTACTCTAAATTTAGCATTATAATCTTCGAAATTACTATAATTACTTATATTAAAAGATGTTATTTTAGCTTGGCTTACTACATTTTCCTCTATAATCCTAGCTTTTTCTTTTACTATCTCATTGGCATATACATTTATTGCCGGTGAAATGTTAGTAGCTATCATCGATACTGCT
>JARKUZ010000026.1 GCA_029851945.1 Terrisporobacter sp.
TAAAAGCCAATATAAATAGATTACCTAAATCATACTGGGCAAATACAAGCTCAAACAGTATAGTGAAAAGCCTTATAGAAAGAGCAGATGATATAACAAAAGGTGAAATAGAGGCTTTAATAGAAGGTAAAACTATAGAAAAACCAGTACATGAAGATATAACCTACGAAGATGTTTATGATAATTTAGATAACTTATGGAACTTTATGTTCTTTACTGGGTATTTCAAAAAGATAAGTGAAAGAATGGATGAAAATACTCAAGAAAATTTTGTAGAGCTAGCAATACCAAACCTAGAAGTAAAGTATATCTTTAGAACTAAGATACTTAAATGGTTTAATGAACAGATAAAACTTTATGATATGACAAAAATGTTTAATGCTATAGTTAATAAAAACCCAGAACTTTTTGAAGTGGAGTTAAATAATTTACTTTTAGATACAATAAGTTTTAACGATGCATATGAAAATTTCTATCATGGATTTTTAGCAGGAGTTCTTTCTAATATGAAAGGGTATATAGTTAAATCTAATAGAGAAGGTGGAACCGGAAGAAGTGATTTATTTATTAAGTCAGTTTCAAGACGTGGAATTGCTATAGTAATAGAGTTCAAAATAGCAAATGACATTGATGATTTAGAAAAAAAAGCAGATGAAGCTATAGAGCAAATAGAAGATAGAAAATATGAGATGGAGCTTAGAAGTGAAGGTTATAAAAATATATTTAAATATGGAATAGCTTTTTATAAAAAGGATTGTCTTGTAAAAATAAAAGATTAAATAATGAGTTTAGAGTTAATGTTTAGGTTATTAAGCATTAGCTCTTTTTTGATTTAATAGCAACTTTAGCAATCCATATTGAGGAAAGTTTAGTAGTTATTCTTTTAGAAGTATACAAGCGTGTTTAGTGATTGCTAGGGCAAGTGCTATTATATCAGGAAAGCTTAATGATAGAGACTTTAATAGTAATTATAGATTTATAATTGATGAAGATGGAACTGGATATGATGCTTCAATAGTTAGTAGTTGGTTTACAGAAGTTCCTGATGAGCCAGTAAAATCTCAATAAAAATATTTAAGAATAGATAGGACAAGCAGTTAATATATTGGTAAGGTATAGCAAGTATAGATAGGGTATATTAATGAAGCTTGAACAAGGAGTAATTGGTGAATTAAATTGGAAAGTTTATTTAGGAGATTGTAAAGATGTATTACAAGAAATGATTAATAATAAGGAATTTGTAGACACTATTATGACCAGTCCACCATTTTTTAATAGAAGGTCATATGCAGGAAAACCAAAGATAGATGGAAATATTGCTAAATGGATTTATGCTAGTCAAGGTAATCCGATAAAGGGAGAGATAGGCAATACAAAAGATAAAGATAAGTATATAAAAGATATAGAAGAGGTTTTACAACTGTGTTATGGGGTATTAAGGGATAATAGATTTATGTTTATTAATATAGCTAATACTCATGAAAATTTTGAAGTAATTGATTTTAGCAGTAATTTTATAGAGATAGCAAAAAAGATAGGATTTATTCATTGGGATACCTTAATATGGATAAAGAAAAATCCACAACCGGCAGGAAAACATAAGGCATATTATTTAGCAAATGGATGGGAGTATATTCTAGCGTTTACAAAAGGAAAGAAGAATAAAATAAATACTGAACAATTGAAGGTTAAAACACACTTCAAATGTAAATATTGCCAAGAAGAAAATTATATAGACTCCAAAATAACTCCTAACTATTTGTATAGTTATGTTGGATGTTATGGAAGAACAGAAAAAAGTAATATAACACATCCAGCAAAATTTCCAATAGACATACCTAAGTTTTGTTTAAGTATGTCATCAAAAGTGGGATATACTATATTAGATCCTTTTGCAGGAAGTGGGACAACCTTGATTGCAGGATTAGAACAAGGATTAAATGTTATTGGGTGTGAATTAGTTGTCAACATATATGATGATTTAATTTATAGAATGAACAGTTTATCAGAGAAAAGTGAATAAAAATTAAGAAACTATCCAAACTAAAATATAATTGTAAGTTTAAGGAGTGCTTAACGTGGAAGACAATTATATTAAAATTTTGGATAGTTTTAAAATTAATGATTATATTGAAACTAAACAGATAAAAAAAGAATTAAAAGAAGCTGATCATATAGAGGCAACTAAGATCATAAAAAAATACGGAATAGTTCAGCCATATGATTACGTAAGGGCTTGTGGTAAAAGTAATTTTACAGATTTTGCATTAAATAAGCTAGAAAAAAGAACAGAGGGTGATAGCAAGTATATTATCTCTAAGCTTGTTGGAGACAAAGTAATTTATCTGTATACTAATGATTTGTTTGAAAAGCTAGAAGAAATGAAATGGCTAGTATCAAAGGGGTATTTTGAAACTATTAAGTCCTCTACTAATAAAATTAAAGGATATTTTAAAGATGAGAATGAAATTACAATCGGTAAAAAATATACTGGTGAAATTAAAATAATTTTGAATGAGGCTGATATTAATTCTATAGTTATGAGGAAGTATTATTTGTTTGATAAAAATCATCTAGCTATTCAATCTCAAATAGGAGCATTAGGTGTTTATTTTGGATATAAATCTAAATTAGCTCAAAATGATAAAAATAAAGAAATATATGGGGTTAATTTAAATACAGTTTGTATAGCTACTATGCAAAATCTTGATCTATCAAATTTAAAATCAGAAAAGTCTTTTGAGAAAATAGATTATGTTGATGTAGTATGGATAGGAGATAATACAGGGGAATTGACCGTAGCCATTGAAGTAGAATTTAAAGAAGATTGGTTAGATGCTATGGTAAGATTGATATCTGTGAGTTTGGCCTCAAGTTGTGCTAGCAATGTAATAAATATAATTGTGTCTGAAAAAGAAGAAGACTACATTAGCATAAGAAATATAGCTAATATGGATATGATATCACTTTTACCTATCAACTTAAAGCTTGCACATATTACAACTCAAAAACTTATAGGGATATTATCAATGAGGGATAACAGAGTGGAGTCAGATTTAGTAAGAAAAAAGTTTTTCAATGAATTAAGGTATATATAATTAGGACTTACGTATGTAGGTCCTTTTAATATGTTTATAGGGGAAATGGGTATATCTAATGTAACTCTTAATGAAGAGTTTAGAGAATCAAGATTTAGCAAGGGTCAATGTTGTCCTCATTGCGAATCTACTTCCGTAGTGAAGAGTGGAAAATTGAAGGGTAATAAACGTCATGTGTGTCGTTCTTGCAATAAATACTTTAATGATTTAACTAAATCTGCATTATTTACAAACGTGGATTGAGTATGTTAAAGGAATAGTTATAGAACTTTCTATAAGAAAGAATGCTGAAAATATAGGAGTAGGTGTTAAAGCATCATTTTATATGAGACATAAAGTTTTTGATTGTATAAGAGCATTTATTGGTGTTGGTTATGTAGATGGCATAGTAGAGATGGACGAAACATTCGTTACTGAGTCTTTCAAGTGTAATCATAAAAAGAGTGGGTTTAAAATGCCGAGACCTGCTCGAGAAAGAGGTAAGCAAGTTAAGAAACGTGGTATAAGTAATGAGCAGATTTGTATAGCAACAGTAATTGATAGAGGTGGAAATTTAAACGTATTGGGGCAAATATTGTTGCAAAGGTTGCACTTTTGTACACACTGCACATGCAAAGCTTATGACAACTTATTATCCACTTGAAAAGCTTAGAAAGATCCCAGGTCTTGAATATGCTAAGTATGTTGATCCTTATGCAGGAAGTAAGGGTAATTCTATAAGATATTTATCTGTAGCACCAAGGACTAATGATATGAAGGTTATTGGAGTAGATAATCTTTTATGCGCAGGTGAAAAAGCAGGGTTATTTGTTGGTCATACTGAAGCATGATGGTACAAAGTACGAAGAATATTACAGATATAGATAATTATATAGTGTAATTAATATATTCTTTTTCATAGGATTTATTATCTAGTCAGAAGAAATCCTGACTTTTTTAATGCATAGGAAAGTATAAAATTTTCGAGGGCTGAAAGTTAGATTATATCTAGCTTTCAGCCCTTAAATATGTTGAATTAATTCATTATAAATTAGGGGTTAAGATATGAAAAAAGGTAAAATTAAAATAATATTAGAAGATCATTGGTATGGATAGACAAAGGTTTAAGATATTACCGAAATGAGCAGCTAAAGCTTTTACGAATTGGATGAAGAGTCTAAATAAAAGAGAAAAATTTACACCGGGAATAGTAACTGTAATACATACGTTTGGAATAGATTTAAAGTGGAATCCACATGTACATATGATGGTTACAGAAGGTGGAAAAGGAAATGTAACTGAATGGAGGCATATAAGATACATATCTTATGAGTAATTAAGAAAGAGATGGCAAAAGATTTTATTAGATGAAATAACTTATATAACTAGAAATACAAAAGAAATAAAAATGCTAAAAAGTAAATTATATAAAGATAATGATAAAGGATTTTATGTTCTTTGTAATTAAATTGAATGTGATGCTAGAAGTAGTAAATGGTATTAGTAAATTTAAATTTTTAATTTAATATTTAACATTTGAAGTTTATAAAATAAGTATAAGTAAGAAATATTTATTAATTGTCGAAATTAATAAATAAATGTTTGAAAATTTTAATTGATAATTACATATTTTGATATATGAACAACGAGTTTCGACATGAAATTATTTAGAATTATTATATAATAAGACATAATAATTATTATTTGTAAATAAATAGTGTATAGATGAGTCTTTAATACGATTAAAGTTATAAAAATAGATTTTTAATATATACAACTATTAAGGAAGAGCAGGTGAGATATGGAACTGATAAATAATCAGAATAAATTACTTGGTGATGATATAAAAAAAGAGTTGAACAATGGAGGAAAGCTTAAAGTAGCTGCATCATGTTTTTCTATTTATGCCTTCGATGCTCTTAAAGAACAATTAAATGATATTGAAGAATTTAAATTTATTTTTTTCATCACCTACTTTTATAGAAGAAAAAATAGCAGATAAAATTAAAAAAGAAAGTAGAGAATTCTATATTCCACATGAAGTAAGAGAAAATTTATTATACGGAACTCCATTTGAGTTAAAACTAAAAAATAAACTTGCACAAAAGGCAATTGCGAAAGAATGTGCTGAATGGATAAAGAAAAAAGTTAAATTTAAATCTAATATTACAAATTCATCTATGCCTAATTTTATTACAATTAATAAGGAAAATGAGGCAATAACTTATATGCCGGTAAATACATTTACTACAAGTGAATTAGGATATGAAAAAGATAATTCAATTTTTCAAGCTATTACTAAGATAAATGAAAATAGTACAAGTAGTATGTTTTTAAAGCAATTTGATGATATGTGGAATGATCCTTATAAATTTGAAGATGTAACTGAAAAGATTATTGAATATATTTCAAGTGCATATAAAGAAAATTCTCCACAATTTATTTATTTTATTATTTTATACAATATTTTTAGTGAATTTTTAGATGATTTAAGTGAAGATTTCATGCCTAATGATTTAACAGGTTTTAAAGACACTATTATTTGGAATAAACTATATAATTATCAGAAGGATGCTGCAATAGGTGTAATAAATAAACTTGAAAAATATAATGGCTGTATACTAGCAGATAGTGTAGGGCTAGGAAAGACATTTACTGCACTTGCAGTTATGAAATATTATGATTTGAAAAATAAATCCATATTAGTTTTATGTCCTAAGAAATTAGGAGATAACTGGAATAGATATGTTGGACAAAAGAAAACTAATATATTTTATAAGGATAAGATAAGGTTTGATGTATTATATCATACTGATTTAGGAAGAAAATCAGGTAAAAGTAATGGACATAAGTTAGAGGAGATTTATTGGGAAAATTATGATGTAATTGTTATTGATGAAAGTCATAATTTTAGGATAGATAGACTTTATAAAGATAAGGAAACAAGATATCAATTTTTATTAAATAAAGTAATGAAACCAGGTGTTAAGACTAAAGTATTAATGTTAAGTGCAACACCGGTAAATAATAAGTTTAAGGACCTACAAAATCAGTTAGCTTTAGCTTAAGGAGATGATTTAGAGGACTTTGAAAGTAAATTAGATACAAACAATTCTATTAGACAAATATTTTTGAGGGCACAAAAGGTATTTGAAGAGTGGAGAGATACTCCTATTGAAAAAAGAAAAGCTAAGGATTTATTAGATAATTTAGATATAGATTTTTCAATTTTATTAGATAGCGTAACAATAGCGAGAAGTAGAAAGCATATTGTTAAATATTATGATACAAAGGATATTGGGAAATTTCCAAAGAGACTTACACCAAAATCTTATTATTGTAATTTGACTGATAGAGATGATGTTATAGGATATGATGATATTTATGACAAAATCACAAGTATGACTTTAGGTATTTATGCGCCTATGAGTTATGTATTGCCAAGCAGGATAGATTACTACAGAGGTATATATGATACTCAAATAGAAGGAAGAGGTTCATTATTACAAGCAACTCGTGAAAAATCATTACAAAAGTTAATGTCTATAATGATGTTAAAAAGATTAGAAAGTTCAGTAGAAGCTTTTAGATTAACAATTGATAAGATTCTTAAAATTAATGTTGAAGCTTTAGATAATATTGAAGCATATAAAGCAGGTATTAAAAAGACTATAAAAAATGGGGTTAATGACTTATCAGAAGATGAAATTAATGAACTAGATGATGAAAATACAGCAAAAACTACAGGGAAAATAAAGATAAATCTTTGTGATATGGATTTATTAAAGTGGGAAAGAGACATTAATAATGATATTAATATACTTAAATTTTTAAAAAGTGAAATGGATAAAATTAAAGTAAAAGATGATGCTAAGCTAACTAAGTTAATAGAGGTAATAGATAAAAAAATTAATAGTCCTTTTAATGAAGGTAATAAAAAAGTATTAATATTTTCAGCATTTGCTGATACTACGACATATTTATATAAATACTTAAGCTCTTATTTAAAAGATAAATATAATATTGAAACAGCAAAAGTAGAAGGTGGCTCTGAAGGTAATAAATCTACTATTAAGAATTTAAAAGATATGGATAAAATATTGACTTTCTTTTCACCTATAAGTAAAGAAAAGAGCTTAATTTATCCTAACGAAGAAGGAGAATTAACAGTTCTTATAGGAACAGATTGTATTTCAGAGGGACAAAACCTTCAAGATTGTGATATTTGCATAAATTATGACATTCATTGGAATCCAGTAAGAATCGTTCAGAGATTTGGGCGTATTGATCGTATAGGAAGTAACAATAATTATATTCAGTTAATTAATTTTTGGCCTAATATAACATTGGATGAGTATATTAATTTAAATGAAAGAGTTATGAGTAGAATGGCTATTGTAGATGCAACTGGAACAGCTGATGATAATCCAATATCTGAAGAACAACTTAATGCTGATTATAGAAAAGTGCAACTTAAGAAACTTCAAGATGGAGAGCTACAAGATTTAGAATATATGGATAGTGGAATAAATATTACAGATTTAGGTCTAAATGATTTTAGAATGGATATGGCAGAGTTTATTAAAATTTTAGGAGAACCTAAAAATTGCCCATTAGGTATGCATGCAGTAGTTGAAGCAAATGAAGAGCGTGGAATTGATAGAGGCGTTATTTACGTTCTAAAAAATACTACAAATACTACTAATATAAAAAATCAAAATATATTACATCCTTATTATATGGTATATGTAAAAGATAATGGAGAAATTAAATTTAATCATCTTGATGTAAAATTTATATTAGATATTTTAAGAAGTTTTTGTAAAAATGAGGATAAGCCATTAAATGCTCCTTGTAAAAAGTTTAATAAAGAAACAAAAGATGGATACAAAATGGATAAGTATAGTGAACTATTAAAGTATGCCATTGAAAGTATTATTAAAGCAAAGGAAGAAAAAGATTTAAATAGTTTATTTACTTTAGGTAGTGAAGTATTATTTTAAGAAAGTATACAAGGATTAGATGACTTTAGTTTAATTGCTTTTATTGTGACTAGATAGGGGGAGCTATGTTTCAATTCAATAGTAATACTATTGTTAATAAAGAACTTAAGGTAAGAGAGATAATTAAGCTTATTAATGGGGATAGTTTAATTAAAAAAGAAGCTGTTAATATTGAAAAAATATTATTTCAAAAGATACTTTAAATATTAAAAGTGATGAGTAATGTAAAGAAATATATGTCTTTTTAATAGTATTAAAGCAAAGAGAAGTTCCTATAAATTTCATTAAAGCTTTTGATAAGTTTATTCAGTTACATACTTACTTTGTTTTTCAGTATAAATATTATTTTAAGGATTTATGTATTTATAGGACTATTGAAGATAGTGTAATCAGAAGAGGAAAACTATATGAGAAGGATTGGGAAGAAGAAAAATTACTTGAAATACCTTACTGTATAGATGTTTTAGAAGTATACAAAAGATTAGTTGTGTCATTTATTGATTTAAAACCAAGGAATGAAGAGGAGTTAGATACCTTTATTAAAAGATATGATGAAATACAAAAGTTAAAAAATAATATAAGTATTTTAGAAAAGAAAGCCTTTAAAGAAATACAACTGAGAAAAAAATTTGAGTATGGAAGAGAAGTCAGAAAAATAAAAGAAAAACTGATTTTATTAGAAAGGTAAAGGTTATGGATAAATTAAAAATGCAAACTAAGAATAAAGTTGATATTAATATTGAAACAATAGGCAATTTATTTCCTGAGACATTAACAGAAGTTATAAAAGGATATGATATTGATGGAAATGCAATTATAGAAAAGGCTATAGATTTTGAAGTTTTAAAGCAGGAATTATCAAAGATTATTGTTGATGGTAAAGAAGAAAGATATCAAATGAATTGGCCTGGGAAAAAAGAATCAATTCTAAGGGCAAATGCACCTACCAATAAGACTTTAAGACCTTGCAGAGAAGAAAGTGTTAATTTTGATACTACTGAAAATCTTTATATTGAAGGGGATAATTTAGAAGTTTTAAAGCTACTTAGAGAAACTTATTTAAATAAAATTAAAATGATATATATCGATCCACCATATAATACTGGAAATGATAGTTTTGTATATGATGATGAATTTGCAATGAGTTCAGAGGAGTTTGAAAAGCTAAGTAATAAGTACGATGAAGATGGAAATATTCAGTTTGATATTAAGAAGAATAATGAAAGTAATGGGAGAATTCATACTGATTGGTTAAATATGATGTATCCTAGATTAAAATTAGCAAAGGACTTACTTACTTCTGATGGAGTTATTTTTATTAGTATTGATGATAATGAGTTGGATAATTTAAAAAAGGTATGTGATGAAATATTTGGAGAAAGTAATTTTTTAGGAAGGATAATGCCTATAGTAAATCCAGGAGGAAGGGACTACAAGCAAATTGCTTTAACACATGAATATTTATTAGTATATTCTAAGACTGAATATACACAGTTACAGGAAATAGCAAAAGATATAAACTTTGATATGAATGATATTTTCGGGGGATATGAGTTAAGAGATTTAAGAAATAGGAACCCAAAGTTTCATTCAGGAAATAGACCAAATTTATTTTATTCATTTTACATAAATCCAGATATTAAGGATGAATATGGATGTTGTAGTGTTAGTTTAAATAAAGAAAATGGATATAATATTGAAGTTAAACCGTATAATAGTACAGGAAAAGAAAGTGTTTGGAGATGGGGAGTAACAAAAGCAAATGAGAATATTAATTTAGAAAATATTAAGAAAAGTCAAATAGTTGCAAAACCTAAAAAAGATGGGGGATATATTATATCAGAAAAAAACAGAAGATGTACAAGTAAAGTAAAGTCGGTTTGGGATGAAACTTCTATGAGAACTGAGGAAGGAACAAGATTAATAAGAAGGATATTTGGATTTACTCCATTTGATCATCCAAAGCCAATAGGATTATTAAATAGAGTTATAGAAATGTCAGGAGATGCTGATACTATTCTAGATTTCTTTTCGGGATCAGCTAGTCTTGCACAAGCTGTAATGGAGAAAAATTATCAAGACGGTGGAAATAGAAAATTTATAATGGTTCAATTACCGGAAGAAACAGATGAAAAATCAGAAGCCAATAAGGCTGGTTATAAGAATATTTGTGAAATTGGTAAGGAACGTATTCGTAGAGCCGGTAAGAAGATTGTAGAGGAAAATCCTGATAAAGCTAAAGAATTAGATATTGGATTTAGGGTACTTAAGCTAGACTCTAGTAATATGAAGGATGTTTATTATAACCCTAGTGATTATGATCAAAATTTACTTGATAAATTTGAAAGTAATATAAAGGAAGAAAGAAGCTCAGAAGATTTATTATTCCAAGTAATGCTTGAACTTGGAGAAATGTTATCTAGTGATATTGAAGAAATAAATGTTAATGGGAAAAAAGTATTTAATGTAGGTGATGGTAATATAATAGCTTGTTTTGATGATGATGTTAATGAAGAAGTTATTACAAATATAGCTAAAATGGCTCCATATTATGCTGTATTTAGAGATAGTTCATTGACTAGCGATTCTGTTGCAGCTAATTTTGAACAGATATTTAAGACATATAGTCCTAATACAATTAGAAAAATTTTGTAGGAGGATTATGATATGAAGTTTAAATTTAAGATACAAGAGTATCAAACAAAAGCTGTTAATAGTGTAATAGAGGTTTTTAATGGACAACCTCTAATTGACAATGTAAGGTATACAAGGGATTTAGGTATAATAAGTAAACCAAAAGAAATAGAATCAAATATAACAAAGACAGAAATGGGAACTGCAGAGAAGCTTTCCTTTTATGAAGAAATAGATAAAGAGATTCAAAATAAAGAAATAGAAAATGATATAGAAAATAGTGATGGATTTGAAAATGCAGAGATAGTTTTGAGTGATAGTCAAATACTAAACAACATAATAAATATCCAAAAACAAAGCAATATAAAGGAATCAAAAAATTTAGTGAAACATCTAGGTAGATGTAGCCTTGATATTGAAATGGAAACTGGTACTGGAAAGACTTATGTTTACATTAAAACTATATTTGAATTAAATGCTAGATATGGATTTAGTAAATTTATAATTGTTGTTCCTTCTATTGCAATTAGAGAGGGTGTTAAAAAGACATTTGAAATAACGGAACAACACTTTATGGAGCATTACAAAAAGAAAGTAAGATATTTTATTTATAACAGTAAAAGTTTAAACGAATTAGATAACTTTAGTAAAAGCTCAGATATAAATGTAATGATAATAAACCAACAAGCATTTAACACAAGAGGTGCAGATGCTAGACGTATATATGAAAAATTAGATGAATTTCAAAGTAGAAAACCTATTGATGTAATTGCCGCTAATAGACCTATTTTAATATTAGATGAGCCACAAAAGTTAGGTGGTAAGGCAACACAGGAAAGTTTAAAGTTATTTAACTCATTATTTTGTTTAAATTATTCTGCGACTCATACAAAGCAACACAATTTAGTTTATGTTTTAGATGCATTAGATGCATATAATGAAAAATTAGTTAAGAAGATAGAAGTTAAAGGATTAGAAGTTAAAAACTTTAAAGGAACAGAAAGTTATTTATATTTAGATGATATTATTGTATCACCTAAAAAATTACCAAGAGCAAAGATAGAATTAGAAATAGGATATACAAAATCAATTAATAGAGAAAGTCGTGTATTTGAAATTGGAGATAATTTATATCCAGCATCAAAAAATATGGAGCAATATAAAAACAACTATAAAATAACAGATATAAATCCTATTGATGGAACTGTTGAGTTTGCAAATGGGATAGTTTTAACTAAAGGAACTGTTGTTGGAGATGTTTCAGAAAGAGATATTAGAAGAATTCAAATAAGAGAAACAATTGCATCACATTTTGAAAAAGAGGAAAAGTTATTTAATGCAGGAATAAAGACATTATCACTATTCTTTATAGATGAAGTAGCAAAGTATAGGGTATATGATGAAAATGGAGAAGAGGTAAATTCAGAATATGGACAAATATTCGAAGAGGAATATACAAATGTTTTAAATGAATATCTTACAATGTTTGATACACCATACACTAGATACTTAAAAAATATAAAAGTTAAAGATACTCATAAAGGATATTTTAGTATAGATAAAAAAACTAAAAGAATGACAAATCCAAGTGCAAAAGGAAAAGATAAAGAAAGTGATGATATTACAGCTTATGATTTAATACTTAAAAATAAGGAAAGATTATTAAGTTTTGATGAGCCTACTAGATTTATTTTTTCACATTCAGCATTAAGAGAAGGATGGGACAATCCTAATGTATTTCAAATTTGTACTTTAAAACATAGCGATAGCACTACACAAAAACGCCAGGAAGTTGGTAGAGGTTTAAGGTTATGTGTTAATCAAAATGGAGATAGAGTAGATTTAGGATATGAAGGAATTAGTAAGGAAAATATACATGATATAAATAAATTAACAGTTATAGCAAGTGAAAGCTATAAGACCTTTGTAGAAGAACTTCAAAAATATATTAAAACTGATTTATATGATAGACCAAAGAAGGCTACATTAGAATTCTTTAAAGGTAAGAATATTGAGCTTAATGGAGAGAGTATACAAATTAATGATAAACAAGCTGGAATTATTTATAAATATTTGGCGAAAAATGATTATATTGATGATGAAGACAATATTACAGAAAAATATAGAGTAGATGTTGCAAATGGAACAGTTGCTCCTCTTAGTGAAAAATTAGCTGATGCATCAGAGGATATACATAAAATAATTCAAAGTATATTTGATGAAACTGCATTAAAATCTATGTTAGAGGATGGTAATAAGACAAAAATTAAAGAAAATAAATTAAATGATAATTTTTATAAGAAGGAATTCCAAGCTTTATGGAATTATATTAATCATAAATATGCTTATACAGTAAATTTTGATAGTAAGGAATTAATAGAAAACTCAATAAAACATATTAATGAAAAAATGAAGGTATCTCAGCTTCAATACACGTTATCAAGATCAGAGCAAAAGGATAGTATTGATATAAATGAAATTGAAAGAGGAGATTCTTTTAAAGAGGCAAAAACAAGAACTAAAACTCTAAAGCATTCTACAGTAAATAATATAAAGTATGATTTGGTTGGAAAGATTTCAGAAGGAGCTACTTTAACAAGGAAGACAGTTGTATCAATATTAAAAGGAATAGATCCAAAAGTTTTTGCAATGTTTAAATATAATCCTGAAGAGTTTATTGCTAAAGCTATTATGCTGATAAAAGAGCAAAAATCTACAATTATAGTAGATTATATTACTTATAATGAAATTGAAGGTGAATATGATAGTGATATATTTACTGCTGAAAATAGAGGAGCAGATTTTTCAAAGGCATTTTTAGCTAAAAGACATATTCAAGATTATGTATTTACTGATGGAATTTCTGATGAGAGTATTGAAAGAAAATTTGTTAAGAAAATTGATAATGCAGATGAAGTTAAAGTTTATGCAAAATTACCAAAAGGATTTAAGATACCAACGCCAGTTGGGAATTATTCACCTGATTGGGCTATAGCTTTTAAAGAGGGAACAGTTAAGCATATTTATTTTATTGCTGAAACAAAGGGGACTATGGATAGTTTGAATTTAAGAAAAATAGAAGAGGCTAAGATAAAGTGTGCTAAAAAATTATTTAATCAAATATCTAATAATGCTGTTAAGTATCATGAAGTTGATAGTTATGAGAATTTATTGAGTATTATGGGGAGTATTGAATAAATAAAGGTTAATTTTAATGTATATTAATAGGAGGAATATTAAATGATAATGAAAGAAGTTTCATCAAGTAGAATGAGTAAAGTAGGTTGGGAAAATAACACTTTGTATGTACAGTTTAAAAATGGAGTTGTATATGCATATGAAAATGTCAGTGAAAATGAATATATTAATTTTATATCTTCACCATCATTAGGATCAGAATTATCAAAATTGGACAAATGTCATAATTATTATATATTATAAGGCTTGTGAAAGTGGAAGAATTTAATTTATTGTAGAATATTAAATAAGTTTGAATTTTAAAAGTCATAATTCTGCTATGCCTTTTAGAAGTTGGTATTAACTTTTAAAGATAATATTGAAAGGAAATATAAGGATGTTTAAGAATACAAGAGATGTTATTTAGAAAAACTAAAGATGATAATATTAGGGTTAGGGTAATTATAGAATTATTAAATGTAGATAGGATTGATAATATTAATACGCTTATTTCAATTTTAAATTATCCTTACAATGATATAGCTAAATTAAGTAAGCAACCAAGACTGGAATATAATAATCAGAATTTAGAATTAGTAGAAGTATTAGATAGTAAAAGCATTATATCCTCATACTCAATACTAAATGATGGAGAAGATACTATAAGAGTAAATACATTTAGAAGTAGTGAATCAGCAAAGAAAAAGGAATTGGTTAGAGAATAAAAATAAAGAGTTAATAGATTATTTAAAATGTACCTTGTAGGATAGAGAATATAAAAGTCTATTCTATAGGGTATTTTTATTTATAGTTTAATAAAGAGTATTATGAGAAAGTAGATTTAGTAACAAGATTGTAAGCGTAAAAGTGTGTTTTCAAGAAATTACGAGTTATTTCATGCTTTATAAAAGATGAGAGAGGATTCATTGAAGTCAATATTAATGTATAGGCTTTAAATAACCTTTAGGTAATATAATCAAAAGTTATGGTATTGAGCGTAAAGGTAAAAGGCTAAATAAATTAGTCAGGTGTGTGCCGCAAGATTTCTTAAGAGTAAAAAAATATTAGTATACATTATATTTCCAATTAATAAGCTACTAAGAATTATCAAAGATTCTTAGGCGTTTTTATTTATATATAGGAACGTATAAAATTTTTTGTTTTAAGAATTTAACAAAAAAATTTTTTAAATTTATATTTCCTTAACATTTCAATGGTAAAATTTAATTATTAAATAGAATTGGTGGTATGGATTATTAAATATGCCAACTGAGGTTAAAAAACTATACCTCTAGGATATATAGAAAGGTGGGTTTAAGTTATGGGAAATCATTTAGATATATTAAATAAGCTTATATTAGATAAAGAAATTAATAGAAGAGAAAGAGATATGATTATTGCATTAAAGGCATTTGATTTTGAAGATAGTAATATTATTTCTGTAGGATTACAGTCTTTATTAGATTATTTTTGTATTAAGAATAAGAAGTCTATTTATAGTGTTTTAAGAACATTGCAAGCTAAGAATTATATAAGAATTTAAAAGAAAGATGGAAAGAAAAATATATATGTGATAATAAAGGATTATTTATTATTTAATAATCCTGAAGAAAGTAGATACTCTGATATACCTAGTAATTCACAGGATAGTTACACTGATGTATCTATAAAGGAAGAAGATAGATACGCTGATGTAACTGGTAATACACAGGGTAGGTACATTGATGTATCTAGTTATGAAGAAAGTAGGTACACTGATGTATCTAGTGATTACCAAGGTATATACGATAATGTATCTACTTCACGTAATAATAATATAAATAATAATAATAATATAAATAATAATAATAAAATATATATAAATATAATTAATCATTGGAATAGTAAAAGAATAGGTGAAGTTGTTGGTTTAAATATTAAGATTATAGAAAGTATAAATAAGGCTATGACTAAATATAGTTTTG
>JARKUZ010000005.1 GCA_029851945.1 Terrisporobacter sp.
GGATTTGATACACCTTTAAAACATATTCATTTAAGTGTTGATGGAACAGTAAGCTATAATGCAATATTATATATTCCAGAAAATATGCCTTATGATTTCTATACAAAAGATTATGAAAAGGGATTAGAATTATATTCTAATGGAGTTATGATAATGAATAAATGCTCTGATCTTCTTCCAGATTACTTTGGATTTGTTAAAGGTATAGTTGACTCAGAAGATTTATCATTAAATATCTCTAGAGAGATTCTTCAACATGATAGACAATTAAGATTTATTGCTAAAAATATTAAAAATAAAATCAAGAGTGAACTTGAAAAAATGCTTAGAAATGAAAGAGAAAATTATGAAAAGTTTTATAAAGCATTTGGAAGAACTTTGAAGTTTGGTGTTTATGATAATTTTGGTGCTGAAAAGGAAGTACTTCAAGATTTATTAATGTTCTATTCTTCAAAAGAAAAGAATATGGTTACATTGGATGAATATGTTACAAGAATGGCTGAAGATCAAAAATATATTTATTATGCTGTTGGTGAGTCTATAGATAGAATAGAAAAAATGCCACAAACAGAATTATTATTAGATAAAGGCTATGAAATTTTATACTTCACAGATGATATAGATGAATTCGCTATAAAAATGTTAATGAAATACAAAGAAAAAGAATTTAAATCAGTTTCTAGTAGCGATTTAGGAATTGAAAATAATGATGAAGAAAACAAAGTAGAAGAGAATAGCGAAGAGAATAAATCATTATTTGATGCTATGAAAGAAGTTTTAAATGATAAAATAAATGCTGTTAAAATTTCTAACAAGTTAAAAAATCATCCAGTTTGTCTGTCAAATGAAGGTGATTTATCAATAGAAATGGAAAAATTACTAAACTCAATGCCAAATAATCAAGGAGTGAAAGCACAGAAAGTATTAGAAATTAATACTCATCATGAAGTATTCACTGCTCTAAAGGGTGCATATGAGAATGATAAAGATAAATTTAACTTATATACTAACCTTTTATACAATCAAGCATTGTTAATAGAAGGATTATCAATATCAGATCCTGTTGAGTTTACAAATAATATATGTAAATTAATGAAATAATCACAAATATTTATTAAACATATTATTAAAGAATCCCTCATTTATGGTAATAAATGAGGGATTCTTTATAGTAATCATTTATAAATTATTCATATTTAAACTTTACAATAATTTCTTTAATCTCACCTTTTGAATTCTTTCTAATAGAAAAATTCTTAATATCTTTAAATTGATTTTCTAATTGGAATGAAAGCTCATTAATAGTTGCCTTACATTTTTTTGATAAATCGTTATCTTCTACAATAACGAATCTTGACTTTCTACAAGTTGTTTCATTTTGTAAATCGTCAATTATTACATAATAATCTGAAGTTTCTTCAATTACATGATACTCCTTATTTAATGTTAAACTTGAACATAAATTATTATTTATACATCTTAAAATCATATCAAATTCCTCCCTACCCTTTTTTTTCATTATAAATCATAATTTACAAAAATGAAATAGTGATATTATATAAATTTAAGAACTTTTTTTAGTAAGAAAGTCTATTATTTTAATAAATATATTTTACAAATCTATATTTAATCCTGTATAATCAACAGTGCTAAAATAATTAAAATATGCTATATTAATCTAAAGAAAAAACTTTTATAAATAATATTGGAGGGAAGTACATGGAAATAAAGGATAGAGGATTAAATGAAAAAATTAATCAATTAAAAAAAGGTTTAGAAATAGTTGGTTGTAAATCTAATTTATTATCAGATGATAATAGTGAAATTTTAAACTATATTATAGAAAAAACTTTTAGCGATGGTATCGTTAAATTTAATATAAATAATATTGATTATAGTATTAATGAGTTAATTAAATGTAAACAAGCTTATGAAATTTATTTTCTTAAGAATAAATTAACCACCCTAAACTCAATAGTTTATAAAATAAAGAAGTATGATACATCTTTAGACTCATTAATAAGAAAGTATAAAAAGAGTAGATCATTAGAAGAATATAACGACATAACTAAAAGAATTAAAAAAACTTATAGACTTGATATTAATAAATTAGTACTAAATAGTATTAATAGTGAAATTTTAGATGAATTAAGCCTAGAAGAGCAAGAATCTTTTTATAGTGAATATTTAAGTCAAAAAAGAAAACAAATCATTGATGGTGTTATTAGCAAAATGGGGATAGTTTAATATTAAACTATCCTTTTCATTTTATACACCTTCATTATTAAAATCAGGTACAAACTCTTCTGAATTGGTTCCAGACTCTTGAATAAATCCATTTTTTACTCCTATTGAAAGGGAATAATCAATAAGAGAATCATATGTTTTTTCATTAATACTTCTATTAATTTCAGGATACATTTTAGCATTGTACATTGGAGTATACTGATTCATTAACGATATATACACACTATCTTTAAATTTTTTATAAATTGTATCAATAATCTTTTTTGAATCAAACAATAATCCTGGCAATAACAAATGTCTTATAATAACTCCTTTCATAATTATTCCATTTTTATTAAATTTAGGGTGACCTACTTGTCTTACCATTTCTTCTATAATTTCTATTACATTTTTTGAATAGCCTTTTATCTTTGAATACTTTAATGAATACTTATCATCAAAATATTTAAAGTCAGGTAAATAAACATCTATATACCCATTTAAAGCTTTTATTGTATCTAATGAATCTATAGAATTAGTATTGTATATTATAGGTAAATTAAGTCCTTTATTCTTTGCTATTTTTAATGCTTCTATAATTTGTGGTACAAAATGAGTTGGCGTAACTAAATTAATATTATTTGCTCCTTTCTCTTGTAACTCTAAAAATACTTCTGATAATCTGTCTATTGTAATTTCTGTTCCAAAGCCTTCACTTGATATTTTATAGTTTTGGCAAAAAACACATTTCAAATTGCAGTTTGAAAAAAATACAGTTCCTGAACCCTTTTCCCCTGAAATACATGGTTCTTCCCAAAAATGAAGAGCTGCCCTTGCAATTTTTATATTATTAGTACTATTACATATTCCTATAGCCCCATTATTTCTATTTACATTACAATTTCTCATACATAAAGTACAATTTTCCAATAATTTAATATAATTCATATAAACACCTCGTAAAAATTAGTATATCAGCATATATTACATTAATCAATTTAATGTAACATATAGTTATTTTAAGTCAATTGTGCTATAATTTTAGCATAATGAAAATTCGAGAGGTGCAGAATATGAATACGGTGACGGTTATAATAAATGGTATTGAATATAATTTAAGAGGAAAAGAAGACGAAAGATATTTATCTGAAGTTGCCGCTTATGTAGATAATAAAATAAGAGAAATTTCAGGAAGCAATAAAAAATTAAATACAAGTTCTGCTGCAGTTCTTACTGCTGTTAACATTGCAGATGAACTTTTTAAATGCGATTTAGAAATTGGAAATATTACTAAGAAAAAAAATTCTCTTGAAGAACGTCATTTAACATTAAAAGAAAGATTAAGGGAACTTAAAGTTGAAATAGACGAAACTGCAAAAGCAAGGGCATCAGAAGTTGAATCCTTAAAATCTGTTATTTTTAATATGGAATCAAAAATAAAGGACTTAGAAAGCTATAAATTATTAAATGAAGAGTTAACAGAGAAAGTAAAAGCATTAACTGAAATAAATAGTAATAATGAAGTACAAATCTCAGAGCTAAATAAAGAATTATTAGAGTTACAAAGCACAAATAAAGAACTTGAAGATAAAGTTAAAAATTGTACTGCTGAAATAAATAATAGAGTAGAAATTTCTAAATTTGAAGAAGCAATTACAAAATTAGAAAAGACACAAAAAATTAATCTTATATTAAGTGATGAAAATGATGATCTTAAGGAAAAAGTATTAGCATATCAAAATGAAGCTAATAACTATTCTATTGAAAATTCAGAGTTAAAAGAAACTGAAAATAAATTAAGAGAAACAATAAAATTTAAAGATGCTGAATTAGAAGAGTTTAAAGTATTAAATGAAAAGCAAAGTTTAGAAGAAAAAAACACTTTAGAAAAAAAGATTAATTCATTGGAAGTAGAACTAAAAGATGCCCTAAAGAAAAAAGAAACTTATAGATTACGTAATAAAGATATTAACTTCCAATTACAAAACTATAAATATAAAGTTTTAGATTTAGAGAAAAAACTTATTGATACTCAATTTAATCTAGCTGTAGAAAAAAGAGATAAAAATCCACTATTAAGATAAGTCTGCTCATCATTGAGTGGACTTATCTTAATTAGTATAGAAAAACAATAATAATTATGTTATAACAATAAGTAGTTATAATAGTTATATTAAAATTAATAGTAAATATTTATAGATTTTAAACAAAAGATTATATTAACTTTTTAAATTTAGGAGAGATTTTTATGAACAAAATAGAAGTTCTAGCACCAGCTGGAAGTATGGAGAGTCTATATGCAGCTATAAATAAAGGTGCTGATGCTGTTTACCTTGGTGGAAATAAATTTTCTGCTAGAGCTTATGCATCAAATTTTGATAATGAAAACATGCAAAAAGCTATTGATTATGCTCATAGTTATGGTGTGAAAATTTACGTCACTATAAATACAATACTAAAAGAAAATGAAATTGAAGAAGCTGTTAGATATGTTGGATATTTATATGAAATAGGTGCCGATGCTTTAATAATTCAAGATCTTGGACTTTTCAAAAGAATTAAAGAAGAGTATCCTGATTTTGAGCTTCATGCTTCTACGCAAATGACAATTCATAATGGAGAAGCTGCTATATATTTTAAAGAAAAAGGCTTTCATAGAGTTGTTTTGTCTAGAGAGATGACAATTGATGAAATTAAATATATATCTACAGATTTAATGATAGAAACTGAAATGTTTGTTCATGGGGCAATTTGTGTTAGTTATTCTGGCCAGTGTCTAATGAGCTCAATAATAGGTGGAAGAAGCGGTAATAGAGGAAGATGTGCTCAACCTTGTAGAATGGAATATGTATTAAAAGGTGAAAAATCTGGTGAACAAAAGGGACATTTATTAAGTCCAAAAGATATGTGTACCATAGATGATGTTAAAGATATCGTTGAAAGTGGAACTCATTCTTTAAAAATAGAAGGAAGAATGAAAAGACCAGAATATGTAGCTGGGGTAGTAGATAACTATAGAAAAGCGGTAGATAAAGTATTATTTAAGAAAAAATACAATGTACAAGAAGGTAAAGGCCAATTACTACAACTTTTTAATAGAAGTGGATTTACTAACGCATATTTAAAAGGTAATACTGGTAAAGATATGATGAGTTTCAATTCTCCTAAAAATGCTGGAGTTCCATTAGGAATAGTAGAAAAATCCGGTGAAATTAAACTTAAAGAAAGTTTATCTTTAGGAGATGGAGTTAGATATAGGGATAAGGGGTTCTCAGTAAGTAAAATTTTATTAAATGGGAAAGAAGTTTCAAATGCTAAAAGAGGAGATATTGTTAAGCTTTTCCCTATAGATTATAAAAAAGGTGATGAATTATTTAAAAGTTTAAATAAAAAGCTTTTTGATGAATTAGAGGATTATATTAAACCTTATAATAAGAAGATAGCTTTAAATGCAAAAGTTAAATTTATTGTTAATTCTCCAATTGAACTTACAATAATACATAATAATAAGGAATATAAATTCACTGGTGAAATTGTAAAAAAGGCAGAAAAAAGACCTTTAGATAAAGAAAGAATTGAAGAAGCCCTTAAAAAATCTGGTGATATCCCATTTAAGTTAGAATTTATTGAATTTAATGAATTTGAAGATGGATTTTTACGTATTGCTGATTTAAATAATTTAAGAAGAGATGCGTTAGAGAGTATCACTAAAAGTATTTGCAAAGAATCTAGAAGAAAACGACCAAATAAAGAAAATAAAAAATTATCAGCTCAAATAAATAATAACATAGATATTACTGAGATATATAGTTGTATTACGAAAGATCAACTTAATGCATTATTAGATTGTAAAGTTAAAGATATAGCTGTTGACATATTTAGTAGAGAATTAGGAGCACTTAGAATATCTGATTTAATTAATACATTTGAAAAAGCTAATGGCGAAGTAAATTTATATATTAAAACTTCCTCTATAATAAAAGGTGAATTTAATAAGGTATGTAAATTTATAGATAAAGCAAAACCTTATATAAAAGGAATAATAACTTCTAATATAGGTTTAATTAACGTATATAAAGATTCACTTATGATAGTTGGTGACTATAAACTTAATATAATGAATTCTCAAAGCTTAGAATTTTATCAAAATGAAT
>JARKUZ010000055.1 GCA_029851945.1 Terrisporobacter sp.
CATTGCTAATAATTTCTTTTGCATTTTGTTTAGCATCTAAAATTATTGTTTCAGCTTTTTTCTCAGCTTCCTTTATCTCATTAATTGCTTCTAATGCCAAAGTCTCACCACCTTTACTATATACAAGTTGGATAATATAAATATTAATACTTTATATAGTATTAATTACTTTTTATCTCCTTATTAATTATACACTGTTTTTACAATTTTTCAACTTTTTTTTATTAACATTTCCTAAACAACACTTTAATATTAAAATAATTATCTGTTTATTAAAAATTTATTTATTTTATTAATATTATTTTTATAATATCAATTCTTCTTTAATCTTCTAGTTATATCAATCATTTCACCTTCGTATGAACATAAGAAATATACTTTTTCTTTCCTTATACTATTATTTTTTATAAATTCATTTATATTTATACTAAAACTTTCAATGTAATAATCTTTAAATGAATATTCTTCTCTAAGAAAATCCTTAATTTCATTTTCAACACTCTTTTCTACCCCTTTCCCCAAAAACTCAGGCATTCCTCTTCTTTTATTAAATAATAAATAATCATATTTTATTATGTCTCGTAATATTTCACTATCTAACTTTGTTATATCCATATTAAAATCTAAAAATACTCTATAATACTCACTATTTCCTATATTTCTATTAAAATATCCCTTTTTATCAAAATAATTTCCCAACTCTAGATAAAAATCGTAAGGTGTTTTAAAACTATTTATTAAAAATTTTATTATGTTATTAAATTTCTGAGAATTATAGTATTTATCAACCATATTTTCTATTTTTTTTAATATTAAAAGTTCATCATATGATATATCATTAGTTTCTAATATTTCATATGGAGGATATGGTGAATACTTCATTCCATATTCTTCAGCTTCTTCTCTCATAGAAGATCCTCTAAGTAATTTTAAAAATCCTAACTGAATTTCTTCTGGACCTATACTATAAACATCATTAAATGATTTTTTAAATGATATTATATCTTCTCCTGGCAATCCAGCTATTAAGTCTAAATGTTGCTTAATATTTTTAATCTCCAATAGTTCAACTACCTTTTCTTTTATATCACTAAAATTAACAAATCTATTTATCTTATTTAACACTTCATCATTAGTTGTTTGTACACCTACCTCAAATTGAAATCTATCTTTAGGAGCCTTTCTTAATAATTCTAACTCTTGTGGTTTTAATATATCTGCAGAAATCTCAAAGTGGAATTGTGTATTAGTATCTGCATTAATTAAAAATTCCCATATAGCCATTGAAAATTTAAAATTGCAATTAAATGTTCTATCAACAAACTTAACTAATCTAACTTTTTTATCTATAAAATATTGCAGTTCTTTTTTAACTCTTTCTATATTTAAAAATCTTACACCATGTGTAGTAGAAGAAAGACAATATTTACAATTAAAAGGACAGCCTCTAGAAGCTTCATAATAAACTATTTTATTATCTAAATTTTCATCTTCCTTATACGGAAATACTATTTCATCCATATTCATCAACGGTCTATTACCATTGCTAATAACTTTATTATTTTCTTTAAAATATAAACCTCTTACATCTGTTATATTTCTATTGCCTAATAAATATTCTACAAACTCTCTATAAGTTTTCTCTCCCTCACCTTGAATTACATAATCTCCTGAAAGCTCCTTTAAGATATTTAAACTATCATAAGAAACTTCAGGTCCCCCATAAACAATTTTTATATTCTTATCTATTAGCTTTATTAAATTTGACAACCTTTTAACTACTTCTATATTCCAAATATATGTTGAAAACGCTACTACATCTGCCCTTTCTTTAATTATCTCTTCTAATATTTTTTCATCTCTATCATTTATTGAAAATTCTCTTATTTGACATTCGTAATTTATATCCTCCGTAAATGCCTTTAAATACCTAACTGCTAAATTGCTATGAACAAATTTTGAATTTATAGCTGTTAATAATACCTTCATTTTTTCTTCCCTTCATCTATTCATTTTATTTTTTTACCTTTTACAAAAAAAATATCTTCCCAAACTTTTTCTTCTTTTATATCGTATATATCACCCAACATTTTTTTTGTATCATCTATATTTGATTTAGAGATTGGGTTTAAATTTTTAAACTCAAACTCTTTTGTTTTACCTGATGGTAATACTGCCATAACTTTATTATTTGATACTTCTCCAATTTCTTTATTTATGTCCCATATATATATTTCCCCTCCAACTTTAACTAACTTACTAGCTTCTCTAATTAAATTAAACTTACTAGACTCTCTCCATATACTACTTAAATAAAAAAACACTGTACACGTGTCGTATCCTCCATGAGTAGTTTTTTCATCAATTGCACCTTCTAATAAATCTACAGAAACTTCATCTATAGCATCTTTTGAAATATTATATATTACTCCATAGCTTTCCCCAACATCTAATACATCTCCAGTTAATTTTATATCGCTTAAGTTTAATATAATTGTTTTTCCCATAAATACCACTCCCTAAAATAAAAAAATTTAATTCTTTATAGATTTTACTATTATATGTATATAATTATGTAACTTATTTTAAATTAAATCATATTTTTTATTATGTATTCAAATTTAGTAGTATTTAATCTTACCCATGTATATTACATCATTTAGTTACAGTAATGCAAAAAAAATATTTTGAAAATAACCTTCAAAATATTTTTTAATATTCTTATTTACTTTTTTTCATTTTACTCTTATACATTATAGCTATTATTATTGCCATTACGAAAACTATAATAAATATCCAAATTATATTCGGCAAATTAAATATAGTTGTATTTATTTGTCCACCTATTTTATATAAGCAACCACCCTTACTATCTAATATATATATATTCGCATCATTGTACTTTATTTTCTCTATATGACTATCTTTATCTAATTCCACTATTACTTTAGATGTATCATTTTCAGTTAAAACATATATATAGTTATCTACATTATCAGCAAATATTACAGTATCTTTAGGGAAGCATTTTCCTTCATAGTCGATAGTTAATCCTTTTAATGAAGCTACTTTATCATGTTGATATCTAGGCCCTAAAGTAACTTCAGTTGGATGGTTAGCTATAACAAAAGAAAGTTTATTAGTTCCATCTGAAAATCTTGGAGAAGTAATTGGATCTCCTCCACTAAAATCTGGCCAACCATACCAAGCTTTTTCCTTTATATCATATATATAATCAGCATCATCTTTAACAGCCCTTAATCCACTATCTTCCATACCTCCAACTATAGCTGTTAGTTTCCCTAGACTATTTATCGCTAATCCTTCAACATTTCTAATTCCTGTAGCATATGTTATAAATTCATTACTATTTAAATCATATCTTAAAATACTTGCGTTACTTAAAACATTTTCTTTAATTTTCTGCCCTTCTATAACCTTTTCCCCAAATGGAACAAATGCATAATTATTATTATATCCTATGCCCGTTGATTCCCACTCAAAAGATGCTTTGTCCTCATTTTTATTATTTTCATCAACAATTCCAGAGTTAGTATTAGAGCCTATACTTATATACAAATAATCTCTATTCAAAATAATATTTGTTTTGTAATTTAATCCATTATTAGGTAAATTATTAATTAACTCTGTATATTGTTCCTTATTTACATCATACAACAATACTCTATTGTCACTTGCAATTATAATATCATTATTATAGCAAGCTATATCATATATATTTAAAGACTTATCATATACTAAAATTTCTTCTTTATTATCTTTATTAATCATCTTAATAGTATTTTTAAATGCTATATATAAATTATTTTCTTTATCAAAATCAAAAGAAACTGCTCCTCCTAACCCCTTTGTATTTATAGACCAATCAACATTTTCATAGATAAGATTTAAATCATATCTATTGCTAAATTTATAAATTCCAAATGATAAACTAACAATTATTATAGAAAATATTAAAAACTTAAGAAATCTCCACATTACTCATCCCCCTTTATATTTTTATTTATATTTTCCCACTAACAAAATATTACTTAATAATTAAATAATAACTAGTTAATATCATATTATCCAATTTTACCGAATAAGTATTAATGTAATTCACTAAAATCTTTTAACTAAAATTTAATTTTAAAAGTAGACTTACAAACTTTACTTAAGGGGGCTAATTAACTTTGGAGAAGGATATATTTTTTAAAAATTCATTTTTTCTTACTGTTGCTAATATAACAACTGGAATACTAGGATTCATTTTTTCCATGTATTTAAATAATTTAGCTGGACCTGAAGGAGTTGCTCTTTATGGTTTAGTAATGCCTGTTTATAATCTGTTTATTTGCTTAATGACTGCAGGTATTATAGCTGCTATTTCTCAAAGATCTGCAATATATCAATCAAAAGGAGAATATAATAATTTATTTAAAACTATTCGTTCAGTTGCTTTCTTTAACATAATTTGGTCTATTGTTATAGGAATTTTAGTTTTCTTTCTAGCTCCATACATAAGTAAATATGGTATAAAAGATATAAGAACATTAAATGCCATCAAAGTTACCTGTCCTGCAATGGTGTTTATTGCACTTTCTAATATATTAAAAGGCTTCTTTTATGGAACCTCAAAAATTGTTGTTCCTGCAATTGTTGATATCTCCGAAAAAGCTATGAGAATTATAACTATCGCTTTATTAGTATATGTTTTTAAAGCTCAATCATTATCATCTTTAATAACACTAGCTTATGTATCCTTAGCCTTAGGAGAATTACAAAGTTTAATATTACTATTTTTTTACTACAAATACACAAAAAAAAGAATGCCTACTAGTAAAGAAATTCCTGAAAGTAAGGCTCAACTTATTTTTAATGTATTGTTAATTTATTTGCCTTTATGTTTAAACGGTTTTTTAGGAAATACATTTGCAACTATTTCAACATTAATTGTACCAAGACAACTAGTAGCTTCTGGACTTGATTATAGTTCTGCATTAAACCTTATTGGTAGATTTAATGGAATGGCTTTGACTATAGTAACATTTCCACTTATAGTCGTTAATTCAATAAATACATTACTTGTACCAGATTTATCACAAAGTATAAGTACTGGTGAATATTATAGTGCTTCACAAAGAATTAAGACTATTTTAAAAATTGCATTTTTATTAGGTATGGCTACTACTATCATTTGTCAACTTATTCCTGATTCATTAGGTCAAATGTTTTTTCAAAGAGATGATTTAGGTTTATATATTAGGCTTTCTTCTTTATCAGCACCTATTTTCTTTGTTGCTAATACAATGTTTGGAATTTTAAACGGCCTAAACAGGCAAAGTATAATTTTAAGAAACTCTATAATAATTTCACTTACTGAAATATTTTGTCTTTACTTCTTTACCAGAATACCTAGCATAAATATTTTTTCTTATATAATAACAATATTTATTACTTCTACTTTAGGATTAATAATAAACTTACGTGAAGTAAAAAAACATATAGAACTAAATTTATCAATATTTAATATAGTGATCTTCTCTCTTACTGGAATATTAGTTTATTTAATGTTGAAGTTATTTACAACTAGATTATTAGATGGATTATTTTTAAGTAAGAATATAATTGTAATAACTTTAACATTTGCTATTTTTGCATACCTAAGCAGATTTGGATTAGATGAAGATTAATATCCAATGAAATATTTATTAACAAAAAAGTTCATTATCCTAATTATAGATAATGAACTTTTAATAATTTTATTTT
>JARKUZ010000009.1 GCA_029851945.1 Terrisporobacter sp.
AGCTACACCAAATGGAATAGCAAATATGGAATCTGTAACTTCTAAATACGGTCCTGCACCTAATGCATTTTTCATATTACCATTAGTTGGAGCATTATTTATAGAATTTATAAACTCAGCAGTTATAACAACATTTATGAATCTACTATAAATATATTTATCTTAATAAATAAAGTCTATGTTATTAAATGTAGTTACTAAATAAATTTACAAAAAAGTATCTTTATAAATTAAGATACTTTTTTGGTTTCTAAAAAATCAATTCTGCATATCTATAACTTACTAAAACATATGATTTGACGAACACAAACAATACTGCTATGTAAATTTGTATATAGTAACTGAATATAAAATATATGTTTTTTGAACACTATTCTTTATTTAATAAATTTTTCCAAAACAAAAGAAGTTACTATAATTATACTAGATAGTCAAAATGCTAAATTTACGATTATATTTCTATTTTCTGATTTACTTCTTAAAATGCAAGAAACCATAAATAATAATAAAAATTACGATATATTGAATCCTACTTACCAATGACCACTCCCCTTTTTTATATCAGTGCTTATTAATTTTCAATTTAATTAACCGTTCCCAACTTATCAAAGGGATATAAACGTATTGAAACTTTACCAACAACATCATCTAAAGATATAGTACCTACTTCACTATTTCTACTATCTCCACTATATGGCCTATTGTCACCCATAGTAAATATGTGATTTTCAGGTACTATAATATCTATATCACCAGATGTATATACTCCATTTATGTAACTTTCATCTAAAAGCTTACCATCTATATAAACTTCATTATTTTTTATAACTATATGTTCCCCAGGCAATGCAATTACCCTTTTTACTAAGTTTTTTTTCTTATTACTTTTTTTATCAATTAATTCTGTATTAAAAACTATTATATCCCCTCTTTTAGGACTTTCAACCCTGTACGCTAACTTATTTACAAATAAATAATCTTTATTTTCTAATGTTGGATACATAGACTGCCCATTAACTATAGTTGGTTGCACCATAAAGGTTATTCCTATTACAAGAATTAACGAAAAAGATATGGTTTTAATCCATTCTAATATCTCATATTTTACTTTTTTGTTCAAATTTACCCCTCCCTAATATAATTCTAAGATAATTATATATAAAAATACAGTTAAAATATAGGATTTTCTCCAATATATCCTTTGTAAAGCCTTTAAAGTTATTTATGAGTTATCCTATTCTAGCCTTGGTAAAACTAGAGGTAAAAAAATACTAGATGTGTTACTACAAAAGAAACTTATATTACACAATATAATATCGAAAATAGATATATCGAATTAACATAATATAGTATAATATATAATAAAATATAAGGGGGTAATATTGATGAATATAGGGAACAAATGTAAAATAAAAGACATTTCAAGGTGTTTAGTAAATGAATTTAAGGCTCACCAAATTACTAAAGAAGACCTTTTAAATTTAAGTGGAAATATTTCTACGATTGAGTTAAATGACAATTCAATAATATATAAAATAAGTGATTCAGATTTTATTCAATCTCTACTAAGTGAAAATGAAAAATCAGAAATACAAATAACTATAGAACATTTTAACAAAAATGATGAAGATATAAAGTGCTCATCTTATGAATATCAAATAAGCACTGGTAAATTAATAATTATTGTTTTAGAAAGTGAAGATGGAGATAATTTATCTAGTTTTGTAATGGATGGAGTTGGAGAATTTTTATTTAATTATTTATTAAAATTTATTGGTGATGATATTGAAAAAAATCATAATCCTTTAGATGAAGTAATTGAAGAATTAAAACGTTTTAAGCCATACGGTAACTATATTAAATAATATAAAAAAGTGGCTCTATTACTATAATAGAAGCCACTTTTTTATATTTCCTAACACAATTTTCTAACAAAATCAATAAATAAAACTTTATTTACTTAACAGCCAAGCTTTCCAGTTTTCTTCAAATTCTACTTTATCGTTTTTCATAAATCCTATGACATCATAACTTCCACAATTTCTAAAAATATTAAGTACAGTATCAAAGCCATAAACTTCATCTATATACTTAACAATAGTCCATCCCCAATCATAACAAAGTACAATATTATTATTTATCTCTTCTATTGAAGGTATTTTCTTATTTAAAACTCCTTCAATTACAGGATTTTTAAATTCATCTTCATATTCGTATTGCTTTGATAAATAAACTGCAATTCCTTCTGCAAACCATCTTGATGTATTTTCCATATCAACATTTAAGTGCTCCTGAAACATATGAATCATCTCGTGTTTTAACAATCTTTTATAATATCCTTCATCGTATGTATATATTGAATCAGTATCATATGATGTAGGACACAATAAAATCAAATCTGTCCTTTGAGGTTGTGCAATTCTAGCTTTATTTGTTGGAATTTTAATATTAACCTTTAAAATATTTAAAATAAGATATTCAAATTCTTTTCTATTTGGTGCTAAAAATACATTTATAGTATTTTTAAATATATTTTCTTTTACTACAAATTTTTCATTTAGTTCACTTATACATTTTTTTATTTCTGTCAAAGTATATTTTGCATATAATTCATTTACATAAAATACAACTACATCCCCATCTTGAATACTATTGTATTGAATATTATTAAAAGTTTTAATAAGCCACAACTCCTTTTTTATTTAATTGTAGCAGAATTTATATCACAATAAATATTCATTAAAACAAATGCTTTATTTAATATTCACAGAAAATATTATTATTTATATTTATTTACTAATGAAGCATTTTTTAATAATCCCATTCCTATACCAAGTATAATTCCTAGTATTGTAGATACTCCAATTGTTACCAAGAAATAATTCTTAAAATAAGTAAATGAAAGAATAATTCCAATTACTATTCCTAAAGTAAGTCCTATTAGAGTAAATCCACCATAATAAAGCCCTATTATTTCATCCATTTGTGGATCTCTTGATAGATAATATTCAGTATATTTATTTTTTAAATACTCTGATTCATCACTTTGACTATTTGATGCAAGGTTAGTTTTTGCAATTTCTAGCGCTTCTTCCTCAGAGTGACCTTTATCTATTAAGTCTGTCATATAATCACTCATATAAATTATGAAATCTTCTTGTATTTCTTTAGATTGTTTTGATGATAGTTTAAATTTATCTAATTTGTTTTTAAATTTATTTTTAAAATTATTAGTTTTTCTATTTAATTGTTCAATATAACTTATTTCACTATCATTTAAATGTTTTACTGCTTCAATGCTTGCAAACTTTCTTATGCTATCCATTGTATCTTTACTAAATTTCATTCTAATATACCTCCTATTTTTTAAGCGCATTAATTCTACTTTCTAAAAAATTCCATCTTGTCCAAAATGATTCTAATTCAATTATTCCTTTTTCATTTAAAGAATAAAATTTTCTAGGTGGACCTAATTGTGAAGGTTTTTTTGTTATGTTTACCATTTTATTTCGTTCGAGCCTAACTAAAACTGTATAAACTGTTCCCTCTGCAATTTCACTAAATCCCATTGAGTTTAGTCTTTTTACTATTTCATATCCATAAACTTCATCTTCACTTATAATTTGTAATATTATTCCTTGTAAAATCCCTTTTAACATTTCGCTTATATTTTCTATTTTAATCACCACCACTACTTAGTATTACTTACTACTGCTATATAGTATCACTAAGTAGTTAATTATTTCAAGTACTTTTGTTATTTTTGTATAAAAAATCCTTTTCAAAACTTTAAATAATAAAAGACGCAACTACATTTCATTAATTTTTTATAGAAAAGATACTTATCAATATATAGTTATAGTTACAATTCTATTATCTAGTTTGGCAATATAATTTGGAGGCTATTACAGAATTTACAAATATGCAAAGTTAGAAAATCAGTATCTAGTTGATTTAATAAGTTGTTACATAAATAATCAAAACTAAATTTTCTTAAACAACATTAATATATTTCAAACTAATTTTATAAGCATTGTTAAAGAGAGCTAATTTTAGCCCTCTTAATATAAAATATCCTGTATAAGAAAATATGAGTTTAATTTCTTACACAGGATTTAATTAAATTAACTATTTTTATAACAATAAAATTTATGTATAACAACTGAATATAAAAAGATATGTTTTAGTGTACACCTAAAAGTATAATTTAGGTGACTGTGAAACACCTTTTAATATAACCATATAGTCTATATAATCTGTAATATGCTTTTTATTATCATATATCTCCTCTCCATTAAATGGTGATATATATTTTTCTTTAAAAGGTGAATTTGAATTTCTTAAATCAAACAATATACAATCATCTTCACTATTTAAATAATTATTAAATATTTCTCTATTAATATAACTACTTTCTTCATCATCATATTTATCTTCATAATTATATAATATAGACATTACTTTTCCTTTATATTTATTACTCTTATCTATCCTACATGCAATAGATTCAAAGTCTACATAAGTAGTTTTTGTTTCTGACTGTACTTTTGCTACTTTTGCTGAACTTTTATTAATATGAAGTGCTCCAAATTGCCCAAAGTATATAGCATCATCTATTTTCTCATCCTGAGTTATAAAATTTTCATGCATTTGTTCTTCTCTTATTCTCAAATATTTTTCAGTATCATCTGTAAATTCACTTAAATACTTTGTCTTTATATTTTTTGCTACTATTTCAAATCCAAAAAAATCTTCTTTAAATAAGTTTATATACAAGTTTTTATTATTCTTTATATCCTCTAGTAATATATCTATTTTTGAATTTAAATCATTAAATAACTTCATTTTATAATCTTCATCTTTATTTACTGATGTTAATATTTTTGTATATGATTGTATAGTTTTTAGACTTTCTAAAGTTTTCTCTAAAGCTTCTGTTTTTAATGTTTCATCTTTTATAATATCTTTTATATAATCATAAGAACTTCCCATGTTATGTTCTATATCTATTCCTACTATTTTTATTTTATCTTTTTCTATTAAAGTTTTGTTAAATTCATATAAATCTTTAAAAAAGTTATAATCATCCTTATTAAAACCTTGAGTGCCTTTTAGATTCGAAAAAACTTTCTTTAATATCTCTTCGTCTCCACTTTCTAAATATTTATTAAAAAAATAAGCACTACTATATCCCATTTCAGCTAAATAATAATTGAGCCCTATTTCCTCCTGAAGATAATTTATTAATTTCATTCTAAATAAATCATCTTTTTGCAAAGCATGATATTCTCCTGTAAATATTATTTGTTTATCTTTTATATCATCTTTGATTAAATTTAATCCTTCAAAGTCATTAATATCTTGTAAGTTTAGTACAGAATTATTTTTTTCTAAATAGCTTTCTACATCTAAAGGTTTTGTACTGCTACATCCTGTTGTCATTATCATCAGCACTATCAATGTACTACTTACTAATTTTTTCAATTTAACTCCTCCTAAAATTATTTCATACTAACTTAGTAGTTTGACAAGATTAATATTTATCCTTTTTAGAAATAGCATGACATTTACTGAACAATTTTATAAATTATACACTAAAACAGATGATTTAATGAATATAAACAAAGCTATTAAGTAAAATTATATTAAAAACATTAATATTACTTACTTTTTACTTTGAATTACACCTTTAACAATCATTTTCAATTGAAGTAAAAAATATTTTATTTTCTTCTTTATTATATAAAATAGTAAGCCTAGATTTATCTTTTTCTACAATATAACAAGTAGTTACTACATCTTTTATCTCAGGTTCTATGTCCTCTGATTTCTCTTCTAGTATATTCTCTATAGCTTCAACACTTATACTCTTACTCTCTAAAAATATATTTAAATCAAAATTAAGCTATGATAAATAATTGTTTTACTTATTTAACATTTGACTAATTTATCTACATAAAAAATTCGCTTCGCCTAAGCGACGTGTCGGCGAAACACTTCAAAAAGTCTTTTTACTCTCTTAAAACTAATTGGTATTAATTAACTACAATAGTTATCCACAGTTTTTAAAGTATTATAATATCCTTAAGCGTAAAAAAAGTATCTTAAAAATTAAGATACTTTTTTGAATACATAATTTGAATACATAAATTAAGGGTTTAAGGATTTATTATAGTTTAGCTATTTCCTCACCAAAGTGTATACATTTTTCTTCATCACTGCCTTCAGGCATTTCATTTACAATAACAGGCTCTAGAGGTATTTCAAAGCCATATTCTTTCATTTGTTCTTCCCAGTTTCTCATCCATTCTCCATCTCCCCAGCCATAAGACCCAAATAATAAGGCTTTCTTACCATTTCCTATTTCCTTTAAAGATGTTATAAATGGTTCAAACTCACTTTCTTCTAGTTCTTCACACCCCATAGAAGGGCATCCTAATATTAATATATCATCATTTTTTATGTCATCTATACTGACTTTATCTACAGTTAAAGTTGTGACTTCCTTTTTAGAGTTAGTTATTCCTTTAGCTATAAGATTTGCCATAGCCTCAGTATTTCCTGTACCACTCCAATATATTATTTTCATATGTATACCTCCATATTCCGAAATTGATTATCTTTCTCAATTCCCTAAGTAAATGATAATACTTTTCAATTAGTTTGTCAATATATTTTTAAATTTTTTAGGTATACTTTTACTTACATATTTTATAAATAATTTATATTTATCTAGGCACTAAAAAAACTAGGCTAAAAGCCTAGTTTTTCACATATTTTAATATTTACTTTTCACTTTTAAGCCATTTTAGAGCATTTTTTAATTTTATTGGATTTCCATACATTAAGGTAGCCATTCTGTATATCTTAGCACCACCTATTCCCGCTAATACTGTTGATGCTATTAATATTAATACAGATATTATAAATTCTACTGATGTAACAGCTCCTGTTGCAACTCTTACTATCATTGTCATTGGAGATGCAAATGGTATATATGAACAAACTTTTATTAGTGTACTATCTCCATTAGTTAATCCAAATATACTAATCATAAATACTACAATAAATATCATCATTATAGGTCCAACACTTGATCCTATGTCTTCTGTCTTTGATACTAATGCTCCTAATGCCCCAAATATGAATGAATAGAATAAGTAACCTAATATTCCAAATATAGCAAATGTAGCTATTAAGTCTGAAGGAATTTTAAATAAATTATCTAATATTCCATTCCAAGCTTCACTATTTAGATTATATGCAATAAGTACTGATGACATTATTATTCCAACTTGTAATATACTTGCTATTGCACCTGCAATAACTTTACCAAATATTAAATTATTTGTATTTGTACTTGTGACTAATACCTCTATTGCTCTATTGCTTTTTTCTGCAGTTATTCCCATAGCAATTAATTGACCATACATTATAATCATCATATATATAACAAAAATTAATATATAGGCATAAAAATAATTATTTGCACTATCTTTGCCTAGTATTTCAACATTAGCTGCTATTTGAGTATTATAAATTGTATCTACCTTATTAAAATCTATTCCTTCGCTAGTAATTTTATTTTTTCTATACTCTTTTTGTAAAAGTTCATCAAATATATACTTATTTTCATCATTAAATTTAGTATTTTGAACAACATAATCATATTCAGTTAAACTTTTAACATTAAAACCTGCTTCTACATCTTTATTTTCAACTAACTTGTTTAATTCCTCTTTATTTTTTACAACTTTCCAATATGAATTTGGAAAATAGGCCTTTAGCTCTCCTTTATTAGAAATAATATTCTTTTCATCATATATTGCAAAATTAGTTTTATCTTCTTCTATAAGATCCTCTACTTTAGCTTCACCTTTATTTCCTACTGGCAATATGGATGACATATCTATAAAGTTAGGTAGAGATAATCCAATTATCATTGCTAATGAAATTATTATAGTACTTACTATAAAGGATTTTTTATGAAAGTAATTCCCAAGTTCAAATTTTAGTACTGTGAAAAATTGCTTCATTACTCTTCACCTACTTTCTTTACAAATATATCTGTTAAGTCTGGTTCATATACAGAAAACTTCTCTATATCTATATTTTCTTTTAATATATTTTCTAAAAGTTGGTTTTTAGTTACATCTTCATTTAACACTAGTATTAAGTAATCCTTTTTAACTTCATCTACTATTACCAAATCCTTAAATTTATCTTTGCATATAGATTCTAAATCATTTAATGTAAGATTATTTGCACTTAATATTAATCTATTGTTACCAAATTCTTTTTTTATTTCTTTAAGATTTCCACTTAGTACAATCTCACCTTTATTTATTATAGCTATTTCTTCACAAAATTCTTCAACATAACTCATTTGGTGGCTAGAAAATATTACTAGCTTATCTTGACTTATTAATTCTCTGACAGTATCTTTAAGTATCTGTGAATTAACTGGGTCTAGCCCACTAAATGGCTCATCAAGTATAATTATTTCTGGATCACATACTAATGTTTGTGCTAATTGAACCTTTTGCTGATTTCCTTTTGATAAGCTATCTAATGTTCTATTTGCATATTCCTCTATACCTAATTTTTTAAGCCATATCTTTGTACTTTCTTTTGCAGACTTAGCATCTACACCTCTTAACTGAGCTAAATAAACTATCTGTTCTGTAACTTTCTTTTTAGGATATAATCCTCTTTCTTCTGGTAGGTAGCCTATCTGATAATCTCTTGGATTAAACTTCTTTCCATCTATTAATACTTCACCTGAATTAGCCTTGAAAACGTCCATTAATATACGAATTGTTGTAGTTTTTCCTGCACCATTTCTCCCTAATAATCCAAGTGCTTTTCCACTTTCAACCGAAAAGGATACTCCATGTAATACTTCATTTTCCGAAAAACTTTTTCTTAGATCCTTTACTTCTAGCTTCATATTTTCTCCCCTCTTTTAAATATGACCTCTACTATATAGTATATTAACGATTATTTATATTCAACCGTTTTCCATAATATAACCTTGTATGTTAACATCTTATATGTTCTGATAAAGGAATTCCTGCTATATGAAAACATCCTTTAAAAATGATATGTTGTACAATAGGCTATCACCTTACAAATAATAGTATAATAAATAATAAATTTAAAAACCTCTCATTTGATTCACAAATATGAGAGGTTTTATCTAAATTATAATATATTAAAGAATCAAGATACCTTGCTTGTGATACGGTTCTTTGTACCTTGCTATACGGAACGTGTTTTTATTATATGAAGTAACTTTTAAAATTTTTTATTACACCTTATATTTTTATGTATTCTAAAGGATTTTATATTAAAGTTAGTTTTTCACAATACTTATTTTGTAAACCAACTTTCACTTAAACACTCTTTTAATATTTTAAATTTGTCCTCACCTATAGAGTTTATAATGTTAGTTTCAAATTCTTCTTTTAAAATTAATGTCTCTTTACAAAATCTTAATCCTTTTTCAGTTAAAGAAAGTATCTTATCTCTAGAATTTGCGTCTTGATTTTCTATAATAATATATCCTCTTTCAATTAAGCCTTTTGCACATTTATGAGCTCCTTGGCGTGATATTCCTATTATCCTTCCAATCTGTGCCACTGTTAATTCATTTTTTTCTATTAATGCAATCATATATGATTCTGTATCACTAACCCTTTCTTCTCCCCTTTCGACCCAAGTTTCTATTACCATTTTTCTAAGCTTTGCATGTTTTTCACTTATTAAATCTATTATATTTAAACTTTGAAAATTTGAACTCATATAAATACTCCTTTATTTTAATTAAATCTATATACATTATATATCATTTTTAACTCTATAATACAATTTTAGTAAACTTAGTTGACATTTTAGAGTTAAAAATGGTATTATACATTAGTCAACCAAGTTGACAATATATTAGAAGAGAGGTATTTAACTTGTTTAAAAACAAAAAAGAGCATTTTATATTTATATTAATGATTGCTACAACAATGGTATTTATAATGAGTTGCTATAATATAGCTATAGTTGAAGGATTTTCATTATCTATATTTAAGCATGCAGTGCTAGGTTTCCCAGTTGCTTTTATTTATGCATTAATAGGAGATATTTTTATAGTTGGTAAAATCGTGAGAGTCATTACAAGTAAAATATTAAAGCCAACTGACTCTATGGCAAAAGTAGGATTGTGTATGTCATTTTTCACAGGATGTGGTATGGTTATTTGGATGTCATTATTCGGAGTAATTACTAATGTAGGACTAGATTCTAACTTTATTTCTGCTTATGGTGTTGCTTTAGTTACAAACTTTATTTTTGCAATTCCTTTAAATTTATTAATTGTATCTCCTTTAGTAAGATTTTTATTTTTTAAGATGTTTCCACCTATTTCAAGTTTTGATCAACAAACAAATGCTATTTAATAATGAACCCTATCCCTTACTTATGATAGGGTTCATTATTTGTAATTCTAAATTTCTAATTTATATTATATGTTTTAGCTTTGTTAGCTAAGTTTGATATAATTTACTAACAAAGTAACGGTATATTATTTACTGTAATATATAAGCTCTAAGATATACTTATTTTTAAGATCTGATATGAATTAGTTTAAATATAATAAAAGTAATGTTAAATCTGATTCACTAAATCTTTTATAATTCATCTTATTTTCATACATAGGTATAACAATGCCATCTTATATAGGTTCTATGATTGTAGCTGCTATTATGAGAAATATTTCAGATGCAAAAGGAATATGTGAGATATCAATCAATAAATTAGAAAGCATAGGTTCAATATGTTTATCATTATTTTTATCAATGGCTATATGTAGCTTAAAGTTATGGGAGCTTATAGACCTAGCTATACCTATGTTAATACTACTAACTTTACAGACATTATTAATGATACTATTTGCCTACTTTGTTACATTTAACGTTATGGGAAAAAATTACACAGCAGCAGTACTTGCAGCAGGTCACTGTGGATTTGGTCTTGGAGCTACACCAAATGGAATAGCAAATATGGAATCTGTAACTTCTAAATACGGTCCTGCACCTAATGCATTTTTCATATTACCATTAGTTGGAGCATTATTTATAGAATTTATAAACTCAGCAG
>JARKUZ010000011.1 GCA_029851945.1 Terrisporobacter sp.
AAGTGATTATTGTGTTAATAATTGTGTTTATTGCGGCTATAAAAAGTGTAATAGTTTTAATAGAAGAAAGTTAACTCAAGATGAAATAAAAGAAGAAGTTAAAATATTAGAAAAGATGGGACATAAGCGAATAGCATTAGAACTTGGTGAAGACCCTGTAAATGCACCAATAGATTATGTTTTAGAGAGCTTAGATACAATTTATAAAACTCAAAATGAAAATGGAAATATAAGAAGAGTTAATGTAAACATTGCAGCAACTACAGTTGAAAATTATAAAAAGCTTAAAGATGCAAATATAGGTACCTACATTTTATTCCAAGAAACATATCATAAACCAACTTATGATTTAATGCATCCTAACTCATTAAAATCTAGTTATGAATATCATTTAAATGCTTTTGATAGAGCAATGAAAGCCGGAATTGAAGATGTCGGTGGAGGAGTATTATTTGGATTATCAGATCCTAAATTTGAAGTTTTATCATTAATGATGCACAATGAACATCTTGAAAAAGAATTTGGAGTAGGCTTCCATACTATATCAGTTCCAAGACTTAGACAAGCCGAAGGTGTTACCTTAGAAAATTTCCCTAATATTTTAAGTGATGAGATGTTTAAAAAAGTGGTTGCTATAATTAGAATAGCAGTTCCTTTTACAGGTATAATTATGTCTACAAGAGAAGATGAAAAAATGAGAAGAGTTGCACTTAAATTTGGAGTAACTCAAGTAAGCTCTGGTTCTTCAACAGGTGTAGGTGGATATAAACAAAAAGAAGAAGGAAAAAGTATAGAGCAGTTTAAAACATCAGACGAAAGAACACCTATAGAAGTTTTAAATTGGTTATTAGATGAAGGATATATACCAAGCTATTGTACTGCTTGTTATAGAAAGGGAAGAACAGGGGAAACCTTTATGGGACTTGCAAAAACAGGAGAGATTCAAAAAATGTGCGAACCAAATGCATTAATGACTTTAATGGAATATGCATTAGATTATGGTGATGAAAGTACATGTAAAAAGGCAGAAAAATTAGTGATGGAAGAAGCTGAAAAAATTAATAATGATTCTATAAGAAAATTTATTAATGATGGAGTAATTAAATTAAAAGAAGGCCAAAGAGACATTTATATTTAGGAGGTCAATATGAATAGTACACCAAATGCTAATAGAAAAAATATAGCAATATTCTGAAAAACTAATGTAGGAAAATCATTATTTATTAATAGTATTTGTGGGCAACAAATTGCAATTGTATAATATTTTCCGAAACTACAACAGATCATGTTTTGAAAGCAATTGAGCTTATATCACTAGGTCCAGTTTTATTTATAGATACAGCCGGACTTGGTGATAAAAATGAAGTAGGTAAGCTTAGAATAAAAAGAACAATGAACATGATTAATATGATTTTAGAGTTAGTCATGATTTTCCTAAAAATATTAAAGATTATGATTTAATTATACTTTCAATATTAAATTCTTTTAAAAATACATCTGAACATCTATTAATAAATTTAATATAGTCATTTTCATGAATAATTATAGGGCAAGATATATTAAAATTTTTATTTAGACATTTATACTTAAAATCATTAAAAATATTCATTGATTTATTTAATTTTATTGGTAGAAAATCTGTAAATGATGAATCTATTATATTTATTTTACATATAAAATCAACTATTAATTTTATATCATAATTTTTAATATTTTCATTTATTATTACATGAGATCCAAAATATTTAATATTATAGTCGGAAATAAAAAGTTTTTCAATATTTTCATTAAAATAGTTATCAAGCCAAAGATGAGTATAATATCCCATAGCAAATGATTTCTCTAAATAGTTTAACTTTTTATTAGCTAAATTTAATTTAAATTTAGCTAAATCACATTTTTTACTTGAATCTTCCTTAAAGTGAGACAAACACCCTCTAGGTATATCATTAAAAATAACATAATAGTTAGGAGCAATACTACCTAATGTTAAAAAATTAATATCAAATTCATTAAAATATTTATTTTTTAGAATTCTTAGAAAATTAATATGAGTAGATATATTTGGCATAAAAACTCCTCCAAAAGCTTTTATTGATTTATATGAATAAAATTTAAAAAATATTTGTTAAAAAATAATATAATTTAAAATAGACTACTATTTAAAATGTTTTTTATTTATCTAAACATATATCTAATACTGTGTACATACATTATTATAGAATAATTACATATGGAGGAAATATGAAAAGAGTATTGCTTATTAAACCACTAATATGTAGTATTTTTATTTTAGTTGCATATTATATTATATTTAAAACAGAATTATTATTTACTAATAAAGAAGTAGCAACCTTTATTAATTATATGAATAAGAGAAATGATTTTTTAGATGCAACTAATTTCATGATATGGTTAGTAATAATTTCTGCATTAGTGGTAACAGCTTTAAATAAAATGGATAAAGTAAAAAAACAATGAAATTATATTTATATTGTAGATAATCACTATGAATAATAATAGTCGATTATCTTTTTTTTATAAATAGCTTCAAAAACATTTGATGTTTTAATCATTTTAATAACAAAAACTTATTAAAATATTAATAAACTACAAAAAAAATTAAATTTTTTTAAAAAACTCTTTCCTTTTTATATATTCAATATTATAATGTAAAGAAATAATAACCTTCTATGGTTAATATAGTAAAATAAAACTACAATAGGATTAAGATTATATTAAAGTACTTAATAAGTTATAAAGTACTATTGGGGAATAAAAGTAACTCTATTATTTATATTAAATAATATTAGTTTATAGAAATTTAATAGTTATTAATCCAAATTGTAATAAATATTTTTATTCTTAAGGGGGCAAATTTAATGAGAAATTCAAAACTAAAAAAACTATGCGCAGTGTTAATAGCTGCAACAATTAGTACCTCTTTGTTCATTGGGTGTGGAAATACTAATAATACATTTAATGAAGAAAGTAAAGCTAATAATAGTTCTACAGGAGGAAATCAGGAGATTATTTATAATCTAGGTGCTGATCCACAAACAATTGATCCATTACTTAATACAGCTATAGATGGTTCAAATGTTATTGTTAATGCTTTCGAAGGTCTAATGATACTAAATGATAAAAATGAAGCTGAACCTGCGGCGGCTGAAAGTTATGAAGTTTCTGATGATGGTTTAGTTTATACATTTAAATTAAGAGAAAATGGTAAATGGTCAGATGGGGAACCAGTTACAGCTAATGATTTCTATTATGCTTGGATGAGAGGAATAGATAAAAATACTGCAGCTGAATATTGTTATCAATTCTTCTATATTAAAAATGCTGAAAAATATTATAATGGTGAAGTTTCAGCAGATGAAGTTGGTCTTAAAGTATTAGATGATTATACTTTAGAGGTTACTTTAGAAGCACCTACTGCGTACTTTACTCAATTACTAGCTCATCAAACTTACTCACCAGTAAGAGAAGATATTGTTTCTGCTAATCCAGATACTTGGGCTACTAGTCCTGAAACATATATTGGAAATGGTCCATTTAAATTAGTACAATGGGATATGAAAGATCAATTAGTATTTGAAAAGAATGAAAATTATTGGGATGCAGACAATGTAAAATTAGAGAAATTAACATTTAAGTTAGTAACAGATACAACAACTGCTTATTCTGAATTAAAAGCTGGTAACTTTGATGTTGTAAACTCTGTTCCTCCAAATGAAATTGAACCTGGCAAAGGAGAAGGGGTAGTTCAAATAATTCCAAAACTTGGTACGTATTTCTTTGCAATTAATGTTGGTAAGCAAGATAACCTAAATGATGATGTTAAAAAGGCTTTAAGCAATAATTTAGTAAGACAAGCTATGTGTTTAGCCATTGATAGGCAAGAGATAATAGATAATGTTGGTAAAGCAGATCAAGTTGCTGCCTACAGTTTTGTACCATTAGGTATTCCATCAACAGATGGTGGAGAGTTCTCTGATAAAGAATATTATGATCCACAAGATATGGAAAGTAATATTGAAAAAGCAAAAGAATTATTAAAAGAAGCAGGATATGAAAATGGAGAGGGACTTCCAACAATTGAGTTAATGTATAATTCAGAAGATTCGCATAAAGATGTTTGTCAAATAGTGCAACAAAATTTAGCTGAAGTTGGTATAAATGTTGAATTAACAAATCAAGAATGGGCAGTATTTTTAAACACAAGGCAAAATGGTGAATATCAAATTGCAAGACATGGTTGGATTGGCGACTATAGTGATCCTATGACATTTTTAGATATGTGGGTAACTAATGGTGGTAATAATGATTCTGGATTTAGCAACTCAGAGTATGATGCTTTAATAGCTGAGGCAAAAGTTGAAACTAATCTTGAAAAAAGAGAAGAATTATTAAGAAAAGCTGAGGATATATTAATGGACGAAGCGCCTATTATTCCTATATATTTCTATACAACAGTAATGGCATGGAATGATGATGTTGAAGGTATATTAGTAACATCCTTAGGTAAAGTTTATTTTAAAAATGCTTATAAAGTAGCAAAATAATCAAAAAGAGAGTCAAAATTTGGCTCTCTTTTTGATTGTAAAATAGACCTGTAACAAAATTAAATATAAATTATTTTGTTACAGGTTAAAATTTTAATCTTTACAACTATAAATAAATTTTTTAAATAAATCTAATGTTGTGGAATCATTAGATGCCATCATTTCAGGATGCCATTGTATACCTACTACAAATGGTTTATTTATCATTTCAATAGCTTCAATAATGCCATCTGGAGATATAGCAGTATTTTTAAAGTTAGGGGCAACTTCTTTAACTGCTTGATGATGAGCACTATTAACAATATAGTTATTGCCAAATATTTCGTGTAAAATGCTATTTTTTTCTATATATACAGGGTGGCATTTTTCTGAAAGGTGACTTTCTTGTTTATGAAGTATTGGTGAATCTGTAGCATAGGATATATCTTGATGTAATGTTCCACCACAGGAAACATTAAGAATCTGACATCCTCGACATATTCCTAAAATAGGCATATTTAATTCAAGGGCTTTTTGGGCTAAATTAATATGATACCAGTCAACTAAATCATTACAATTTCCTAAAAGGGGTTTAGGAAGCTCTTTATATGATAATGGATTAACATCAATACCTCCAGGAAGTAGTAATCCATCACATGTAGATAATTGATCAAGTAAAATATCAATATTGTTTATTAAAGGTAAAATAACAGGAATTCCTCCAGCATCAGCAATTGCTCTTGGATAGTTATTGTTTATTCTAGTATAATCTTCACCTGCAAATTCTATTCTAGAATCCTTAACTATCCCACCAGCTATCGCTATTAGTGGTTTTTTCATTTTATCCCCTCCTTGAAATAAATCTTCAATATATATTATACGAAGAAAAAGAAATACTTTAAACATTTATAAGAAAAAAATACATATATTACAATAGTAATTTATCTTGATATTTTATAATGGGAACTAAAGTAAAGAAAAATTATAAAATATATTATAAGCATTTTAGGGGGGTAACATAAAATAGTAAATATAACAAAATCAAATTATACTTATGATAAGATGATTATAGATTTGCAATATTTTAAAAAAATATATAGTAATAATATAGAGGTAAATATAATTGGAACTTCTCATGATGATAGAGATATTTATGAAGTAATATTAGGAAAAAGTAATAATAAAAAAAATGTATTGATACAAGCAGGAATTCATGGTAGAGAGTACTTAACATCCTTATTAATTATGAAGCAAATAGAATATTATTTAAAGAATTATGAAAATGAGGAGTATTGTGGAATTAAATATAGAGATTTGTTTAATTCAGTGACTTTTCATTTAATTCCCATGGCAAATCCAGACGGAATTACTATAAGTCAAATAGGTATAAAAGGTATAAGAAGTGAAAAATTAAAAGATTCTATCTATGAATGCTACTATAATGATTTAAATGCTAGATATACTTGTGATAGATTTAAGAATTATTTGAAAAAATGGAAAGCAAACGCCATTGGTGTAGATTTGAATAGAAATTTCGATGCTGGATGGAATGAAATAAATCAAAGTAAAAAATGCTCTTTTGCAAATTATAAAGGGAAGTGTTGTAATTCTGAACCAGAATCTAAGGCACTTGTTAATTTAGTTAATAAATATAATTTTATTTCTACAGTTAGTTATCATTCATCTGGAAATTTAATTTATTGGGATTATAGAGATAGCTTAGTTAAAAATGAGTGTAGCGAGCTAGCGGACCTTATTTCAAGTGTAACAGGATATACAAAAGAAAAAAGTGATAGTGAATATTCTGAAGTTGTACCAGGTGGATTTAAGGATTGGGCATCTTCTAAATCTAATAATCCAATACCAAGTGTAACTATTGAAGTAGGTTTAGGAAAGTGTCCATTGAAAAATTCAGAATTTAAATATATTTGGAGTGCTAATTATAGAGTTTTAGCAGCTATTGCATACATGTTAAGATAGCAAATTTATAATTATTAAATTATGAACATGTTTATGCATTCTATAGAAATAAAAAATACCGATTAACATCTGGTATTTTTTGTTTTATATAGTAGACAAATGTATTTAGTAAATGTATAATGTAAAAAAACAAAATAAAGATAATAAAATAAATAATTTATATTATAGTATACTATTAAATATTTATTGGGGAACTTAATAAAATATTTAAGTTATAATTTATTAGATAATAATAAATTAAAATAATATGTTACTATAATATATATATGAAATTCTAAGTAATATTTAGGGGGCATAATATGATTAATATTAAAATTTTAGAAGAATTATCAAATGCATTTGGACCATCAGGATTTGAAGACGAAGTTACAACTGTAATCAAGAAATATTGTAATGAAATGATAGTAGAAAATGATTCTATGAATAATGTTTATGCAAAGCTAAAAAATTATGATGGTAATAAATTAGTTGTTATGTTAGATGCACATACTGATGAAGTGGGATTTATGGTCCAAGCTATTAATGATAATGGGTTATTAAGTATTGTTCAATTAGGTGGATGGCATAATACCAATATTCCTGCACATACTGTTTATGTTAAAAATAGAAATGGTGAACTTATTAAGGGAATAACGACTTCTAAGCCAGTTCATTTTATGACAGCTAGCGAAAGATGTAATAATTCATTAGAAATAGAGGATATCTTTGTAGATGTTGGTGCTAGTAGTAGAGAAGAAGTTTTAGATGTTTTTAATATTAGGGTTGGGGATCCAATAGCTCCAAAAGTTGAATTTGATTTTAATGAGAAAAATGAAGTTTGTTACGGCAAAGCTTTTGATAATAGAATAGGATGTTTTTGTATTATAGAAACATTAAAAGCATTATCTGAAATAAGTGATTTAAATGTAGATGTTGTTGGAGCTTTCGCAGCACAAGAGGAAGTTGGTACTAGAGGCGCGCAAGTTACATCCCAAGTTGTTAAACCTGATTTAGCAATAGTTTTTGAAGGGTCACCAGCAGATGATTTATATTATTCTAAAAATATATCACAGGGTGCATTAAAAAAAGGAACACAAATAAGAAATTTAGATCAAGGATATATAGCAAATCCTTTATTTATTAGACATGCAGAAAAAACTGCAGAAAAACATTCAATAAAATATCAAAATGCAGTTAGACGTGGGGGATCTACTAATGCAGCAAAGATAAGTTTAACTTATAAAGCAGTTCCAGTATTAGTTTTAGGTATTCCTTCAAGGTATGTGCATAGTCATTATAACTACTGTGCTAAAGAAGATATAGAAGCAACAGTATCATTAGCTATTGAAGTAATAAAAAGTCTTACTGAAGAAGTTATAAATAATATTTTAAGAAAATAATATTATTTAATTTTAAATACAATAAAAAAAGAGAAGTGATACTTAAATAAAGTATTATCGATATAGGATTTATTAGTATAATAACTAATAAATCCTATATCTTTTTTATTATATTTATATGAATGTCCTTGTGAAATAGTATAAATTTTAAAAATTGTTCACTTATAAATAAATGTTAAATTTTAAAAAATATAATATTAAATATAGGGAAATTCAAATAATCTTTTTTAAAAAATATTAATAAAAAGTGTAAACTAAGTAAATCAGCCTATGTAAACGTTGATATAATTTTGCTTTCTAATTTACATTTTAATTAATATAACTAAATAATAATAATAATATATTAAAAAAACAGCATTTTTTTTAACAATTATTTTGACAAATGTTAAATTTTAATTATAATTAAATTATGACTTAACCAAATTTTAGTTTATAAGTAATTAAATACAATTAAGTCGTGACATTTAAATATTAAGTTATAATTTTATAAATATTTTTAGGGGCAAAAATTATAAGCATAAATTATAGCTTATATATTTAAATCTATATTATAAAAAGATATAAATTGCATAATGCAGTTTATTATAAATACAAAGGGGGCAATTAAAGATGAAAAGTTCAAAACTAAAAAAACTATGTGCAGTATTAATGGCTGCAACTCTTAGTACAACATTATTTTTAGGATGTGGAAGTACTTCTTCAAATGATGGTAATAATACTAGTTCAGAATCTAAAACTACAACAAATAAGGATACTAAACAAGAATTAGTGTTTAATTTAGGAGCCGATCCTGAAACAATAGATCCAACATTAAATACAGCTTCAGAAGCATCAACAGTAATACTTAATGCATTTGAATGTCTAATGACACTTGATGAAAATGATAATGCAGTAGAAGGTGCAGCCGAAAGTGTTGAAGTCTCAGATGATGGATTAGTATATACTATTAAATTAAGAAAAGATGGAAAATGGTCTGATGGAGAACCTGTAGTAGCAGATAATTTTAAGTATTCTTGGATAAGAGCATTAACTAAAGAAAATGCAGCTGAATATTCTTATCAATTATATTATATTAAAAATGCAGAAAAATACTATAACGGAGAAGTAAGTGCTGATGAAGTAGGAATTAAAGTTGTTGATGACTACACATTAGAAGTAACACTAGAAGCACCAACAAGCTACTTTAAACAATTATTAGCATTTCCAACTTATGCTCCATTAAGAGAAGATATTGTAAGTGCAAATCCAGATGGATGGGCAACAAAGCCAGAAACTTATGTAACTAATGGTGCATTTAAACTAGTACAATGGGATATGAAAGATCAATTAGTATTTGAAAAAAATGAAAATTACTGGAATAAAGATAGTATTAAATTAGATAAACTAACATTTAAACTAGTAACAGATTCAACTACTGCATATTCTGAATTACAAGCAGGAAACTTTGATGTTGTTAATTCTGTTCCACCAAATGAAATAGAGCCTGGAAAAGAAGCAGGTTTAGTACATGTTTCACCAAAACTTGGAACTTATTATTTTGGTATTAATGTTGGTAAACAAGATAATATGTCTGAAGATGTTAAGGAAGTATTAAACAACAAATTAGTTAGACAAGCTATAAACTTAGCAATAGATAGACAAGAAATAATTGATAATGTTGGTAAAGCAGAACAAGTTCCTGCATATAGCTTTGTTCCACAAGGAATTTATAATGCAGATGGTACAGAATTTGCTGATAAAGAATATTATAATCCTTTAGATATGGAAGGAAATATTAAAAAAGCAAAAGAATTGTTAAAAGAAGCTGGATATGAAAATGGTGATGGCATACCAACTATTGAGTTAATGTATAATTCTGAAGAATCCCATAAAGATATTTGTCAAATTGTTCAACAAAACTTATCTGAAATCGGAATAAATGTAGAATTAACTAATCAAGAATGGGCAGTTTTCTTAAATACTAGACAACAAGGTGGATATGAAATTGCAAGACAAGGATGGATTGGCGATTATTCAGATCCTATGACATT
>JARKUZ010000085.1 GCA_029851945.1 Terrisporobacter sp.
AATTATTAAAAAAACATAATATATAAAATCTAAAGTATTAAATTAAGCATCCGTATAAAATATATGTTAAATGTATTTAATATATTTGATATGTTTATTAAAGGTATATTTAGGATTTAGCGTGCACGAACTTTAAAAATCAATATTAATGAAATATAAACTAATAACATAAAGATATATATTAATATAATCAAAGCTCAAAATCTTATATGGAATTAAAATAGTTTATATACTTATGTATAATTTTAAAATTTATATTATCTAATATGAATTATAGGGAGACGATTATGAGAAAGTTTAAAGATTTAAAAATAGGTAGAAAACTTGCGATATCATTTATAATTGTATTACTACTTGCTACATTTTCAAGTATGTATACAATATCAAAATTAAAAGAAGCAGAGGAGTTAAATACTCAGCTATTTAATGGACCGTATGTAGGAACAAATGAAACTATGGGTATACGTAGAGATTTAGTTTCTGCAGGAAGAAATACAGTTAATATCGTACTTAGACAAAAGCCTGATGTTTATTTCCAAAAGGCAAAAGAAAATTTTGACAGTATAAACAATAGAATAGATAAAATATCTAAAACATTTACAGGAGATAAAAGTGATCTTGAAGAGGTTAGAACTGCTGTAAATAATTATAAATTAGAATGTCAAAATATTTATGATGTGGCAAGAACTGGTGATTACAAAAAGGCTATGGAAATGAGTGATGAAAATACTCCATTTTATAATGATTACAACAAAGCTGTAGAACTTGCTACAAAGTTAAACGAAGGATCTAACCAAAGAGGTATTGAATTTAATGAAAACATTCATAAAACAGTAAAAAATGCAATAATTGCATCTGTAGGTGTAAGTGTTTTAACTATAGTAGTAGGCCTTGCTATATCAATTTATATAACAAAATCTTTAACAAAGCCAATTGAAGAAATAGAAGAAGCTTCAAATAAAATGGCAAATGGAGATTTTGATATAAATATAGAATACGAATCAAAAGATGAATTAGGTTTACTATCTGAAAGTATGCGCCATATGAGTAAAGAAGTAAAATCAATAGTAGATGATACTGTTTGCGTATTAGGAGAACTTGCTAAAGGTAACTTTAATGTTGAAACTAATGTTGAGTATATAGGCGTATTTAAAGATATAGAAAAATCTGTTACGAGAATAAGTAACGATTTAAGTGAAACAATAGCACAAATAAATGCAGCTGCAGAAGAAGTTGAAGCAGCATCAAATCAAGTTTCAAGTGGATCACAAATGTTAGCACAAGGTGCTACAGAACAAGCAAGTGCTATACAAGAATTATCAGCAACAATAATAGAAATATCAGATAAGATAAAAGAAACAGCTGACAATGCAAGAAATGCTAACTCATTAACTAACAGTTCTGCAAAACAAGTTCAAGAAGGTAATGAACAAATGAAACAAATGGTAAATGCTATGGAAGAAATATCATTTACGTCTAACGAAATAAGCAGAATTATAAAAACTATAGACGATATAGCATTCCAAACAAATATATTAGCACTTAATGCTGCTGTTGAGGCTGCTAGAGCAGGTTCTGCAGGTAAAGGATTTGCTGTAGTTGCAGATGAAGTAAGAAACCTAGCTGCTAAATCAGCAGAAGCTGCTAAGAATACAGCTACATTAATTGAAAATTCTATGGAAGCTGTAAATAAAGGAACTGAAATAGTTGATAATACAGCACAATCTCTTCAAAAGATAATAGATACAACAAACAGAACTACTGTTATAGTAAATGATATAGCTAAAACATCAGAAGAAGAAGCTGTTGCTATAGCTCAAGTTACATTAGGTGTTGAACAAATTTCTGAAGTAGTGCAAACAAATTCAGCAACTTCAGAAGAAAGTGCTGCAGCAAGTGAAGAATTAAGTGGTCAAGCACAAATGTTAAAATCACTTATTGAAAACTTTAGATTAAAAGATATAAATAGTTCAAATAGATCAATAAACTTTAATACTGACGAAGCTAGCTATTTTGAAATGAATGAGTTTTAGTAAAAAAATAATATATCATAAATTATGATTTAAAAAATGGAAGCTTTTAGCTTCCATTTTTAAAAGTTAGTTTTAAAGGAATTATCTTATTTAATAAAGGAGAGAAATATGAGTGGAGTAGATTCTTTAAATGAATTTTATGTGCATGAAAATATGCAGTTATTAGAACAATTGGAAGAGATTTTACTTGCAGGTCAATCAGAAAATGGGAAGTTAGAGAAAGAACACATAGAAGAAATTTTCCGAGCGATGCATACTATTAAAGGTTCGTCTGCAATGATGGGGTATGATAGTTTAACAAAACTAACTCATAGTGTAGAAGATATATTTGATGCAATACGTAATGGGTTAGAACTTTCAAGTAATCAGTGGGATGAAGTTGTTGACCTTGTTTTAGCTAGTATAGATTTCTTGAAAGAAGAAATGTTAAATATTCAAGATGGTCTTCTTCCAGAAGCAAGTATTGAAGAACTACATGATAAGGCAATTAATTTTTTAAAAAGTGCAACAAATAAAGAAGATGATATAGATAATAAACCCAATGAAAATATACGAGAGTTAGAAGAAAATAAAGAAGAAAAAATTACAGCTAAAAATAGTAATGAAAATTATTTATGTGCAAAAGTATTCTTTGAACAAGGATGTGCTATGGAAAGTATAAGGGCTTTAGGTGTACTTACAATATTACAAAGCCTATGTTCTGAAGTAAAGCATATACCACAAGATTTAGATTCAGACTGTGATGATGTAATAATTAAAGACGGATTTATATTATATATGAGAACCGTTCAGGAACAATCATTAATAGAAGAAGCTATAAAAGATACAATGTTTTTAGATAGATACGAAATACATAGATTAAATGATGAAGAGTTAGAAAGTGTATTTGGAATAACTACTTCAAAAGATGAAATAAAAGAAGAAAAAAATTGTGACACTAATGAAGAAATAATAGAAGCTCCAAAAGAAGAAAGTAGAAAGGTAGTAGAAGAGTCAAAAGAACAAAGTACAAATATAATAGAAGAAAAACAAGCACAAGTTCAAAAGAAAGATAAAAAAGAAGAACAAAATCAAGGTCATACACATAGTAAAAATAGTTATCTAACAGTAAATATTAATAAAATAGATACATTAATGAACCTTGTTGGAGAAATAGTTACTACAGAATCCATGGTAGAAAAGCAATCTCAAGTAGAAAATTTTGACAGAGATAGTTTTGAAAAACAAGCTAGAAGACTTCACCAACTGACTAATGAATTACAAGATGTGGTAATGTCTATGCGTATGGTTCCAATATCTTCAACCTTTACTAAAATGCAAAGAGTTGTAAGAGATATGAGTAAGAAAACTGGAAAATTAGTAGACTTAGTTTTAATAGGAGAACAAACAGAAGTAGATAGAAATATATTAGAAAATATTTCAGATCCTTTAATGCACATGATTAGAAATAGTATGGATCATGGTATTGAAACTTTAGAAGAACGTAAAAATACAACTAAGCCAGAAAGAGCTACTGTTACATTAGAAGCTAAAAACACTGGTGGAGATGTTGTAATAATAATTAAAGATGATGGTAGAGGTTTAAATAAAGAAGCTATAGTAAAAAAAGCTATTGAAAAAGGGATAACAACTAAAAGTATAGATGAAATAAGTGACAAAGAAGCATATAACTTTATAATGGCACCAGGTTTCTCAACAAAAGAAGCCGTAAGTGAATACTCTGGAAGAGGAGTAGGTATGGATGTTGTATATACAAATATACGTAAGTTAAGAGGTTCAATTAGTATTGATAGTGAGCCAGGAAATGGAACAACTTTTATACTTAGAATTCCTCTAACATTAGCAATAGTAGATGGAATGAAGGTAAATATAGGGGATCAAATTTATATTATACCAGCACTAAGTATAAAAGAAGTATTTAGACAAGGAGACTATGAAATAGTTAAAAATCCTAATGGGCAAGAACATAGCATCATAAGAGGAAATTGCTATGAAATAGTAAGAGTCTCTAATGTATTAGGTATTAACTCTGAGAAAAATGATGAAGGTATTATGATATTAGTAGAGTCTGAAATGGGCAATGTGTGTATCATAGTAGATGGAATTTTAGGTCAACAACAAGTAGTTATAAAGCCAATACCGACTTTACTTACTCAATTTGACAAAGTTCAATCTTATATGTCAGGATGCTCTATTTTAGAAGATGGCTCAATTAGTTTAATACTTGATGTAAATGCAATAATACACAAGTAATTTAGTTATCCAAGGAGAGATATCTATGGAAGGTAGTAAAAAAATAAAAGTTTTAGTAATAGATGACTCTATGGTATTTAGAAGAGTAGTGTCAACTAGACTACAAGAATATTCAGATATAGAGGTTGTAGGAACAGCTAAAGATTCTTTTGAAGCTAAAGATAAAGTAATACAACTTAAGCCAGATGTATTAACTTTAGATGTAGAAATGCCGGGTATAAATGGTATTGAGTTTTTAAAAATACTAATGGAACAACATCCAGTACCAACTATTGTAATAAGTGGGGCAGATGGAAGATGCTTTGAAGCTATAGATGCAGGAGCAGTAGGGTTTGTTGGAAAACCTACTGCAGATACGATGAACCAGTTTTTTGATGATTTATCAACAAAAATAAAAGAAGCATCTATTGCGAAATTAGACAAGAAAACAAAAGTTCAATCTAGCGTTATACCAAATAAACGTAGGTTATTAGAAAATAATATAGTAAGAAAAAATGATAAAGATATAATTGCTATAGGAGCTTCTATGGGAGGTGTTGAGGCAGTAGAAAAGCTACTAAAACAACTACCTATAGGATTGCCACCAATTGTAATAACACAACATATGCCACCAATATTTACAAAAAAATATGCAGAAAGATTAGATAGAGGATGTGCATTAAAAGTAAAAGAAGGTGAAGATGGAGAAGAACTATTAAGTGGACATGCTTATATTGCACCAGGAGCATTACAAATGGGGATTATAAGAAGAAATGGAAAATACATCTTAGATATAAAAAAAGGCCAAAAGATTAGTGGTCATTGTCCGTCGGTAGATTATTTATTTATGTCTGTTGCAAAGCAAGCAAAGGATAATTCAATAGGAGTTATTTTAACGGGTATGGGATCAGATGGAGCAAGAGGACTTTTAAGTATAAAAAATGAAGGCGGATATACCATAGGACAAGATAAAAACTCTTGTGTTGTATATGGTATGCCTATGGTTGCTAAGAAAATTGGAGCAGTGCTAAGAGAAGCATCTTTAGATATGATGCCAAATATTATATTAAATCAATTAAAAAGAAGACAATTAACATCGAAAGTAAAAGGATAGTTGGAGGATAATATATATGAAATTTGAATGTGATAAGTTAAATGTATTTCGAGAGATAAGTAATATAGGATCAGGAAATGCATCTAATTCATTGGCAGTTATGTTAAATGAGTTAGTAGATATAGGCATTCCTAAAAGTGATATGGTAGGTTTTTCTGATATAACAGATAGCTATGAATCACCAGAGGAGTTAGTTGTTGGAACGGTACTTCAACTATCAGGAGATATGGAAGGTTTTATTATGGTGATAATGAAGGTAGATTCTGCATTCAATTTATTATCTAGACTTTCAGGAAGTAAAATAGATTGCGATAGAAATGATTATAATAAAGTTTGTGAAACATTATCTTCTATTGGTGAAGTTTGTAATATACTTTGTGGAACGTATTTAACAGCAATTTCGGATATGACAAATTTAAATGTAACTCCTTCTATTCCATATTTTAGTGTAGATATGGTCATGGCTATTATGAATTTACCAATGTCATTATATGGACCTGTATTTGATTCTATACTTTGTATAGAGACGGACTTTTTCACTGAAGATCATGAAATAGAAGGAAAATATTATTTCCTTCCAGAAGCTGAGTCATGTGATAAATTATTAGCATCACTAGGATTTAATGTTTAGGAGATAAAAAATGAAAAATATAACGGTTGGTATAGCCGATTTTAATATTGTTAAGGCTCCAGACCAAATTACGACCATTGGATTAGGATCATGTTGTGGAATAGTATTATATGACGAAACAAAAAAGATAGCAGGTTTAGTTCATATTTTATTATCTGATTCAAAGAATGAGAAACTAGTTGTAAATAAAGCTAAATATGCAGATACTGGAATAAGTTTGCTGTATGAAGAAATGAAAAAATCAGGAGCAAATCCAATGTTTATAAAAGCTAAAATAGCGGGTGGGGCTCATATGTTTACTTTTAAAAATGCAGAAAGTAGTATATTTACTATTGGAGAAAAAAATGTAAAGGCATGTAAAGAGACATTAAAAAGATTACATATACCTATTGTCTCTGAAGATGTTTTAGGAACATGTGGTAGAACTATTACTTTTGATGTATTAACAAGTAAACTAAAAATCAAAAGTGTAGGAAAAGGTGAAAAAGTCATTTAAAAAGGAGGATGCCTTATATATGAGTACAAATGATGAAATAATAGATAATAAAATTGATGATTTATGTATGGTATTTATTATAGATAATCAAAAATATGCTTTATCATCAAAATATATTACAGAAATTATTGAAATGCTACCTATAACTAAAGTTCCATTTATACCTGAATATATAAAAGGAATTATAAACTTAAGAAGTAATATAATACCTGTTATGGATGCAAGAATGAGATTTGGAATTAGTCCAAAAGAATATGATGAGAGAACTTGCATAATAATAATTGAAAATAATGATGAAAAAATAGGTTTAATTGTAGATGCAGTAAATGAGGTTATTCATATTTCTGATGATCAAAGTATGAAAATGAATTCAAATGATATTGATGATAAACCTAATTTTATAAAGGGAGTTAGCGAAATAAATAATGAAGTCCAATTAATACTAGATTGTGATTCATTAGTAAAAATTGTAGAGGATATAGATTATGCACTTAACAGATAAAGATTTCATAAGACTAAAGAACTTTATGTATAATAATTATGGGATAAATCTTGAGAAAAAAAGAACCCTGATAGAAACTAGATTAGGTCTTATGGTAAGAAGATTAGGATTTAGAGATTTTAAGAGTTACATAGATAATTTAATGCAAGATAAAAGTGGAGAACAAGCAGCAGTTTTAGTAGAAAAGTTAACTACAAACTTTACATATTTTATGCGTGAGGAACAACACTATGAATTTTTAAGGGATGAAGTTTTAACACATGCTTTGAAAAAGCCTCCAATAGGAGGAGTTAAAATTTGGTCAGCAGCTTCATCTACTGGAGAAGAACCTTACTGTATAGCCATGTTAGCTCAACAAATGATGTCTAAAAATCCTAGGTTAAAAGTTTCTGTAACTGCATCAGATATATCCAATAATGTATTAAATCAAGCTAAAATGGGGATTTATTCACAAGACAAAATAGCTAAGTTACCACAAACATGGATTAAGAGCTTTTTTAGGCAGTTAAATGATAGAAATTATAAAATTACAGATAATGTAAGAAATATAGTAGAATTTAAATACTTTAACTTAAATGATAATATAGGCTGGAATCATTCTAAATATGATGTCATATTTTGTAGAAATGTTATGATTTACTTTGATAATCCTACAAAGCAAAAATTATGTAAGAGATTATATGATTCATTAAAACCAGGAGGATATCTGATAATAGGTATGTCAGAAAATTTATCTAATCTACAAACTGACTTTGAAAGAGTGAGACCATCTGTATATAAAAAAAATTATAACAAGTAATTGGAGGAAAAAATATGAAAAGAGTACTAATAGTTGATGATGCAGCATTTATGCGTATGTCTATACGTAATATGCTTGAAAATAATGGATTTGAGATAGTTGGAGAAGCTGAAAATGGAGTAATGGCAATTGAAAAATACAAAGAATTACAGCCAGAAGTTGTTACTATGGATATAACTATGCCTGAAATGGATGGATTAGAAGCACTAAGAGAAATAAAGAAAATTGATCCATCTGCTTCAGTTGTAATGGTATCTGCATTAGGACAAGAGGCAAGAATGAAAGAAGCTATAATATATGGAGCAAAAGGGTTTATAGTAAAGCCTTTTAAGGAAGAAATTATAGTATCTGCTTTATCTAAATTATAATTTAATTTATAAGAATAAAAAAATAGTTAGCATATTGCTAACTATTTTTTTATTACTTTCCTCATAAGAAGAAATATCGGGGGAGTAGTAAAAGCTGGAGCAATTATTGGTGACAATATTTCTCCAAGTTTAAATACATTTACAAGTATTACTATAACTCCCATATTTAATATATATTCAAATATATATATTAATATTGAATAGAAAAATTTTTTATAAGAATATTTCTTTTCTTTAAAAGTATATTTACTATTTAATATATAAGATGCTGTTATACTAATAACGCTAGTTATAGTATATGCTAATAGGTAGTAAAGCTTAAAGTAAAGAAACAAAGTAAGGTATATACCTTGAGAGATTATAAAATTGCTCATACCTATTATATTGAACTTTATATATTCAATTATTTTATGCCTGTACTTTTTTAATATTGTTGACATATATACACTCCTAAGATGAAAGACATAAACTTATAATAATATTATTTGAGCATAAATTCAATTTATTCTTTATTATAAGTATTTGTTAGTTCAAAACTTGCTATGAATTTAGATTAATCATAAACAACTGAAATTTTACTAAAAACTCCAGTTATAAAAAGTCTAATTATCCAACCAACAGTAATTCCCATCCATATATCATTTAAACTAAAAAATTAGAAAAATAGCAAGTGGGTATTCTTGCAATCCATAAAGATATCATAGGGCTTAAAAGAATAAACATAGAGTCAACCGCTCCTTTTATATCACTAGATAGCATAAAATATACACATATAAGTATGAAAAATGGGCCTATAGTTCTTAAATAAGATGAACTTATATCTATAACTTCTTCATTAAAGTTAAAAAATTTTATCTCATTTAAATATTAACTTATTATAAACAAAACCTTTTAATTCTAATAATATATGGATTTTATATATTATTGAAAATTATAAGAAGATTAAGTATATATAAATTTACATTAATTCGTATATGAACGATAATAACAAAGTAAAAAATTTAGACAGAAATATTATTTATTGTATTTCGTAATAAAATCTTAAGAATTAGGTTAAGAAATTTTTAAGATTTATACTCTATTATATATTTGTAGGGTAGGAAATGAATTTATATTATTAATATTTAAAGGATGTGAAATTATTGTATAATATTAAGGAAAATAATAAAGAAGGGGAAAGCTTATATGTACAATATATTAGTAGTGGATGATGATAAAGAAATAGTTGAGTCAATAGATATATACCTAAAAAATGAAGGATATAAAATATACAAAGCGTACAATGGACTAGATGCATTAGATATTATAGCAAATGAAAAAATACATCTTATTTTGATGGATATAATGATGCCAAGATTAGATGGAATAAAAGCAACTATAAAAATAAGAGAAGAAAAAAATATACCTATAATCTTAATATCAGCTAAGAGCGAAGATACAGATAAGATACTTGGACTTAATATTGGTGCAGATGATTATATAACAAAACCATTTAATTTACTAGAACTTGTAGCTAGAGTAAAGTCAAGCCTTAGAAGGTATGTTAATTTAGGAACTTATAAAAATGAAGATAAAGAAGTAATAAAAAGTGGAGGACTTTCTATGAATCTATTGACAAAGGAAGTTGTAGTAGATGGAGAATATGTAAAGCTTACTCCAATTGAGTTTAACATATTAAGGCTTTTGTTGTCTAATAAAGGAGTAGTATTTTCAATTGATGAAATATATGAGAAAGTATGGAAAGAACAAAGTTTTAATGTAGAAAATACAGTAGCAGTTCATATAAGGAGAATAAGGGAAAAAATAGAAATAAATCCTAAAGAACCAAAATATTTAAAGGTGGTGTGGGGAGTTGGATACAAAGTTGAAAAGCTTTAGGGGCAAAATTATAAAAAATAAAAGTTTAGTATTTAATTTAATACTTATATTAACTATATTTATGGTTACACAAATAATAGGAATAATAACATGTTTTAAATTTTTTAGTCAAAATTTATTTATGATACTAGCTAATTTATCATTGATAAATTTTATTATATACAAAATAATGAGAAAGTTATCTATATTATAGGTAATAATTTAAATAAATTGAGATGAGGGATAAATTTGAAAAAAAATAGATTAAAGAATGTATTTTTAATGTTATCTATGATTTCATTATCAATACTACTTACAGTAATACCAACTACATTTTCAATATATAGGCAAAATATGGGACTATGGACGAGTTATATGCATAAAGACAAGCAAATACTAGAAACAGATTTTTATAAAAGTAATGTATTTGAATTTAATGTACTTAGACCTATTTTATATTGGATGGGAGAAAGTGTATCAGATGTAGATTCAAATATAAGTAATTATATAAATGAAAATACATATTATGAAGATGTTAGCAAAGGTCTAGATGAAAATGGAAATGAAATATATGAACAAAAAGAAGTAAAACCTACCAAAGAAGAAGCTAAAAAAGAGCTTTTAAATAAGATTAATTATGGTAGAAATAAATTAAAGCAAATACACAATATTAAATTTATGGTTAAAAACACTAAAACTAATGAGTATTATACTAATACAGGATATAAGACATTTGATGAATTTGATAAAAATATAGATGAATATACAAATATAAAAATTAACAAGAATGAGTCAAAAAGAAATTATATAAAAGAAGTTAATAATAAAATTTCGGAAAATAAAACTAATAAATTAGATTACGAACTATTAGATGCTACACAGTATAACAATTTAGAAGTACATATGTCATTTCCTAAAAATATAGTTGGTCTAGATTTAGTACAAGAAAATTATTATAAATATACACAAGCTATAAAAGAAGTATTTATATGCTTAACACTAATGCTTACAAATATAGCTATATTAATTATATCATTAATTATATATAAGAAAACAAAGATAAATGAAGAAGGAATATTAACTAAGTTAGCAAATAAGGTACCAATAGATATTATACTATGGTTAATGGCTATAGACTTTTTATTATATATACAATTTTCACTTGCTTATTATATAGGATATAGCTATATGACAGAAAAAATATGTGCAGTAATAGGAGCATATCTACTTATATATGCAGTTTACACTATAAATAGAAGAAGCAAAAAATACGATAAAAAGATATATATATTAAAAGAAACTATTATATATAAACTATATAAAATATTAAAAAATACTGTTATAAGTGCTTTAAAAGCATCTAAAAAAATACCTTTAATAAAAAGAATAATAATAGTCTCAATAGGTATAACATTTATAGGTGGGGTAGTATCAGTTTTAATATATGAACTTTTCTATAATGAGGTTATGCTTTTATTTGGAATACCTATGTCTATGATTTTATTTACCTTATATGTAGTTAAAAAATTAGCTTATTTAAGCGATATAATAGAGGGAACTTCTAGAATAAAAAATGGAGAATTAGATTACAAAATAGATGTATTGGGAAATGATAGTTTCACTAATTTAGCAGAAAATATTAATAATATTGGAGAAGGACTAGAAAAATCAATAGAAACTCAATTAAGAAGTGAGAGAATGAAATCAGAACTTATAACTAATGTAAGTCATGATTTAAAGACTCCACTTACATCTATAATAAATTATATAGAGTTAATAAAAAAAGAAGACGTAACCCCAGAACATGTAAATGATTATATAAAAGTATTAGACCAAAAGTCTAAGAGGTTAAAAATATTAATCGAAGATTTGTTTGAAGCTAGTAAAGCAAGTAGTGGAAATTTAGAGCTTAATATGGAAAATATAGATATAGTACAGCTAATTAGACAAAGTATAGGAGAAATGGAAGAAAAATTAACAAATTCTAACTTAGATATAAGACTAAACTTGAGTAGTGAAAAAATTAATATATATGCAGATGGTAGAAGAATGTATAGAGTATTTGAAAACTTATTATCAAATATATCAAAGTACTCACTACCTAGTACAAGAGTATATATAGATTTATTAGAGTTTGATGAAAGTGTAATCATTACTATGAAAAATATATCTTCATATGAACTTAACTTTGATGCCACAGAGATAACAGAAAGATTTAAAAGAGCAGATGAATCAAGAAATACAGAAGGTAGTGGACTTGGACTTGCTATAAGCAAAGATTTAGTAAATCTTCAAGGTGGTAAGTTTAGTGTAGAAATAGATGGTGATTTATTTAAATCTATATTAGAATTTCCTAAGATAGATAAATAAGTATTACTTTAACATTTATAAAAAGCTATATTTTGTTGTTTATATAGTTAATATAAAGGTATAAATATATTAACAAATACTAAAAATAATATAGGTTTATATAAATAATTAGGAGGTAATTATAATGAAAGTAACATTTCAAGGAGCACCATTAACATTAAAAGGAAAACAATTAAAAGTTGGAGATAAAGCTCCTGACTTTACAGTTATAGACAATGAATTAAACCCATTAAAATTAGATGATACTAAAGGAAAAAGAGTATTTTTATCTGTTCCATCAATAGATACACCAGTTTGTGATATGGAAGTAAGAAGATTTAATACAGAGGCCTCAAAATTAAATAATGTTACGGTATATACAGTATCAATGGATTTACCATTTGCACAAGCTAGATGGTGTGGTGCAGCTGGTATAGAAAATGTAAAGACTATATCAGATTATAAAGATAGAGAATTTGGGGAAAATTATGGAGTATACATAAATGAATTAGGTCTTTTATCAAGAGCGGTATTTGTAGTTGATGAAGATGATAAAGTTATATATGTAGAATATTTAGAAGAAATAACTGAAGAACCAAATTATGACAAGGTTTTAGACGTATTAAAATAAGTAAAAAAGCAGTATACATAAATTATGTATACTGCTTTTTTTATTTATTTTTAACCTATTAAAAAATAATTTAGTAAGGCTAATATAAAGCTACAGATTAATATAAATGATATAACTATAAAATGACGTTTTTTATTCATTACTACAATAGCAATATATTCTCTTATTAAAGCATTTGGAATGAAGTAAAGTGCAGTTTTTGCACCAATGCCATCACTTTTTAAGTTAGCTTTTTTGGCATAAAGTCCAGCTCTAAATAGATGATAATTATTAGTAACAAAAATGCTGTTGTATCCACTTGGCTTAATTTTATCCATTATATTTTTAGAAAAACTCATATTTTCAAATGTCGTTGTTGATTTATCTTCAAGTATTGTATCAGAAATAGGTATACCATTTTCTATAGCATACTTTTGCATAGCAAATGCTTCAGAAACTTTCTCATCTTTACCTTGACCACCAGAAAATATTATTTTAGGTGGTGTTGATATTTTAGCTTGCTTATTATAAAATTCAATTGCTTTTTTTATTCTGCTAGCAAGTAAAGGCGGAACCTTATCTCCAATTACTCTGCTACCCAAAACAATTATAAAATCTTGATTTAACTTAGGTCTATTAAGTTGATATAATAGTGAAATCATTAAGAAGTTAAAAACGCTAAATAAGAAATATATTTCTATAAGGAAGAATCCACTAATAAATGTATTAATATCACTAGGTAAAAATCTTTCAGGATTAATTATAGTTAGTATTACATGAAAAAGTAAAGCTAATCCTAAGAAAAATGTTAATAGATTAGATAAGCTTCTACTCTCTCGTTTTGTTACGATTCGTGCATTTATAAATAATCCAATTATTAGAATATAAATTCCAAATATTAAAATAAAAATTGTTATAGCAAAAAATATAAAAAATATAACCATCAAGAATATATTAGAAGTAGAGAATGTTATGTATGTTGCAGTTAATAAAAACATAAATAACGAAATATTAAATAAAAAGCCATTATAAAGTTTTCTTTTATCTAGATGATAAGATATAAAAAAAATAGAAAATGAAATTAGAGTTAGTATTAAAAGTATTTTCATACTTCACCTCCAAGTTAAAATAAAACTTTATTGATAATTACTAATATTAGCATAAGTAAAAAATATATACAAATAACAACATCGAATCTATTAGTTAAACGATAATTATTAATAAAAAATTAAATATAGTATGAAATGTTAGTATAATTAAAAGGTTTTAAAATACTTTATGTAGAAAGTAGCAATATAAATTATTTTGGAGGGATTATTATGAAGAATTTCAATGAAGTTGGAAACTATAATATACCACTAGACTATGCTAAAAATGAATTTAGGAAAAAAGATCCTATTCTTATGGGAAAATTATCAAATTCATACTTTGATAAAAAGACTAGTATGTTTCATGTAAAGTGTATGGATTTTACTTTATATGTAGAATATCCAAGTGGAGATATATATAAAGAAAATGGAGAAAAATTAGATAAAATAGCTTTAGAAATTTTAGTAATAAGATTTTTAGTTAATGCTAATCCAATACCACCAACTAATAAATATATAACATTTAAAGAAATTGATGGAGGACATGTATATTATCCAGCATTTGTAAGAACTAGTATAAATAGATTAACTAAGGAATTTGGAGGAAATGTAGAAAAATTTAAATCTGTAATGAAAAATATTGGGGCAAGTAAAATAAATATGGGAGATAGTGCCTATAAAATTAGATTTTTAAATGATACATATATTATATATATTTTATGGAGTGGAGATGACGAAATAGAATCAGCATCTAATATATTATTTGATTCAAATATAAAGTACTATTTTAATGCAGAGGATATAGCAGTAATTGGTGACATGCCATTTATAAGAATATATGAAGAGTTAGATAACCTATAAATTATATAATAGTGTTTAGATTTATGACTCTAGATTTTACAATTTAAATAATTAAATACATTTGATATAATATACATAAAACATCAAGGGAGGAGTCATATGATAAAGCTTATTGCAACAGATATGGATGGAACACTATTAAATAATAATAATGAAATACACCATGATTTTATAGATGTATTTGAAAAACTACAAGAAAAAGATATAATATTTGCAGCTGCTAGTGGGAGACAATACTTTAATTTGTTAAAAAGATTTGAAAATGTCAAAGATAAGATGATGTTTATAGCTGAGAATGGAACATTTGTAGTTTATAAGGGAGAAGAGATATTTATAAACTCATTAGATAGAAATATAGCTAAAGAATTAGTTAATATAGGAAGAAATATAGAAAATTCAAATGTAATACTTTGTGGTAAAAATTCCGCATATATAGAATCTACTGATGAAGAATTTATAAAAGAAGTAGAAAAATACTATGAAAAGTATGAAGTAGTAAAAGACGTAAATGAAATAGAAGATGATATATTAAAAGTTACTATATGTGACTTTAATGGAGCTCAAGAAAATAGCAATAAATATTACGACGACTATAGAGAGGATTTACAAGTATCTATATCTGGGAAGATATGGTTGGATATAACTAATAAAGGGGCAAATAAAGGAGTTGCAATTAAAGTGCTTCAAGAGAAAATGGGTATAGATTTTAATGAAACTATGGTATTTGGAGATTATCTAAATGATTTGGAGATGATGGAAGTTGCCTATCACAGTTATGCTATGGAAAATGCTCATGATGATTTAAAGAAAGTATCTAGATTTATTGCAAAAAGCAATGATGAAAATGGAGTTTTAGAAGCTATAAAATTAAATATACTATAACAAAAGTCTACTTAGTATAAATTTATACTAAGTAGTTTTTTATTATATTCATTACTTAAAATATCTATTGACTGTATTGTAACAATATACTTTATTGTATAATATGATAAGATACACAATTTAGGAGGATAAAATGGATAATTCAATAGCAAAAAGCTTTAACTTTTCATCACTTATAAAATTTACTATACCATCGGTTGTAATGCTTATATTTATGTCTTTATATACAATAATAGATGGAATATTTGTATCTAGATTTGTAAATACTGACGCATTATCATCTGTAAATATAGTATATCCATTTATAAATGTAGTAATAGCAGTTGGGGTAATGCTAGCGACTGGAAGTAGCGCAGTTATAGCTAAAAAAATTGGTGAAGGTAAAACTGAAGAAGCTAAAAAAAATTTTACATTAATAATACTTTTAGGGGCTACTTTAGGAATCTTAATATCATTTATTGGATATGTATTTTTAGAAAAGATAATATATACACTTGGTGGAAATAATAACTTATATGGGTATTGTAGAGATTATCTAGCATCAACTTTAATATTTGTTCCAGCATTTATAATTAACTTATTATTTCAATACCTTACAATAACTGCAGGAAAGCCAAATATAGGATTATTATTTACCTTAATAGGTGGATTTAGCAACATAATATTAGATTATTTATTTATAGTTCCTATGGATATGGGAATATCAGGAGCGGCATATGCAACAGGTATGGGAAATTTAATACCAGCAATACTTGGTATAATATATTTTAGTAGAAAAAAAGCTTCTTTATATTTTGTAAAGCCTAGCTTAGACATTAACGTTATATTAACTACAATGACAAATGGTTCATCTGAAATGGTTACGAATTTATCAGCAGGAGTAACTACAATGTTATTTAATATAGTTATGATGAAACTTTTAGGTTCAGATGGAGTAGCAGCTATAACCATAGTTTTATATGGTGAATTTTTAATAACATCTGCATATATAGGATTTTCATCAGGGGTTGCACCTATTATAAGCTACAATTATGGGAACAAAAATGAGCCTGAGCTTAAAAAGATAATAAAGTATAGTATAATATTTATATTGATAAGTTCTGTAATATTGTTTACAGTAGCAATATTAGCATCTCCAGTAATAGTAGGTTTATTTTCAGAGCCTAAAAGTAATGTTTTTAATATTGCTTATAATGGATTTAGGCTATTTGCTATAGGTTTTTTAATTATGGGAACTAATATATTTACTTCGGCAATGTTTACAGCCTTTTCAAATGGAAAAATATCTGCAACTATATCTTTTTTAAGAACTTTTGTATTTATAGTATGTGGAATAATTTTTTTACCTAAATATTTAAATGCAAATGGAGTATGGTTAGCAGTTCCATTAGCAGAATTATCTACAGTAATAATATCTATATTCTTTATAAATAAATATAAAAATATATATGGGTATTGTAGAAAAAATAAAGA
>JARKUZ010000008.1 GCA_029851945.1 Terrisporobacter sp.
CAGAGGCTGTAATATGTGCTTATGGAATGAAAGAAGAAGAAATAACACCAGAGCAATCATTACAAGTTAGGCAATTAACATCAGCATTAATATATGGATTTTTAATTATTCCAATAGTAAAGGGAATTAGATTTACAACTCAAGTAGTACCTAATACTACAACTATAATTATATTGTTAACCGCATTTGCAGGAACTGCTTCTTATGTATGTTATTATAAGGGAATACATAAAATAGGTGCTACAAAAGCTATGTCTTTAAATATAACTTACTCAGCATGGGCAATAGTTTTTGGAGTTATTTTATTAGGGAATTCTATAGATTTAAAATCTATAATTTGCTGTTTATTTATAATGGTAGGATCAATTATGGCATCAGGAGATATAAAATCCATATTTAAATTAAGCGTAAATAGCAATTAAATATTAAATTATAAAGTTAATAATATAGAATTTATTAATTTTCAATGAAAAAGAAATTAATATGGATTATGTAATCTAAAATTTTTGTGATAAATAAGAGAAATATATGATAAAATCAATAAAGGAACTAAAATTGATTTATGTATAAATTATGATATAATTATCTTTGTTTATAATATTATTGATATATTTAAATGAATTTTAGTATCATCATTAATATATATAATAAATATAGATTGAAAATATAATTATATAAAGGTGCATTATGAATAAATCTATTTTAAAAAACATATTTTTCAAATTATTATTAAATGTTTTCAATTTAATAATACCAATATTGATAGGGCCTTATGCATTAAGGGTTTTAGGACCTGATAATATGGGAGTTATTAATTTTTCTCAAACTATATATGGATATTTTTATATATTTGCAGGTTTTGGTGTTTATCAGTATGGATTAAGAGAGATAAGTAGAGTAAGAGATAATAAAGAAAAATTATCAAGTGTATTTACTAACTTATTTATATTCACATTAATAACTAATATTATAACTATAGTTATATATATTTTATTTATACGTAATAGTTATTATGGTTCTCAAACATATGTTGCATGTATTATAATGACATTTAATTTAGTGGCTAATGTATTTTATATTGAATGGCTAAATGAGGCATTGGAGAATTTTGGATTTATAACAACTAAAACTATAGTTGTAAGAATAATATATGTAATATTATTAATAAAAACAGTTAACTCAAGCAATGATTTAAAAGAGTACATGATTGTTTTAGTAATATATACATTATTAAATAATATATTAAGTTTCATATATATAAAGAGAAGAATAAAATTTAATTTTTCTAATATTAATTTAAGAAAACATATAAAACCTATGTTTTTAGTAGTTATTTTATCAAATGCTAATGTATTATATACTCAATTAGATAGGTTAATGTTAGGTGAATTTATATCTACAGTATCAGTTGGATATTATGCTACAGCGCAAAATATAGGTACTATGATTAATACATTATTGTTAACTGTAATAACAGTAACAATACCAAGATTATCTAATTATATAGCTAATGATAGTGATAAAGAATATTTGATTTTATTAGATAAGATAAGTAAGCTATATTTTATGTTTTTATTTCCAGCATCAATAGGTATGTTTTTATTATCAAAAGAAATAATATTGTTATATGGTGGTGTTGAGTATGTTGCTTCCACTCCAATAATGATGGTGTTTTCTCTTTATATTATATCATTAGGATATGACACTATATTAAGTAATCAAGTTATGTACACAAGAAGGAAAGAAAAACAACAAGTTCAAATAATATTTATAGGTGGATTAATTAATTTATTATTAAATATCATATTGTTAGTACTTGGAAAATTTAATGGGACAACAGCGGTAGCAACTACATTATTTGCAAATATATGTGTAATAATAATGGAGAATATTTATGTTAAAAAAGTACTTAAGGTTAATTTTAATATATTTTCAATAGACAAACTGAAATATATGTTTATTTCTTTAATATTCATCCCATTCACAATCATAATAAGGCAATTTACAGGAAACTTGTTTGAATCACAAGAACTAAATGCTATAGTTGTTTCAGTAATTACTATAACTATTAATGGATTAATATATTTATTAATTCTATTTATAATAAAGGATGAAAATATAATAGAAGTTAAAAATAAAATTTTAAATAAGATAAAAAAATAGAATTTTAAAGTAACCTTAAATTTCAGATTGAAGGTTACTTTTTTATTTAGAATAATATAGGTTTGCTTTGTGGTTCAGAGTAGTTATAGAAAAAAGATACTTTTTAGAAAAATATTTTAGATTTACCAACTAAAACATTAAGATCATGCAAAGTTTTTTATAAAAAGTAAACTATAGTTTTTTTTGTTTAAGAGATATGAGAATGAAATTAGAAGTAAAAAGAAAAGCAATATTTGTTAGTATAGTGTAAAATTTAGTGTTTATTATAGAAATCAACCCTAATTAGATATATAATTAAAGTTGTTATTTTATGTAATAGGAGGATTAGTGGTGAAAAAAATATTGAATAAATCAATTATAGTTATTATCTTTATTCTAATAATGGTTGGAAATGGACAAGTTGTTATTGCTGATGATACATTTGAAGAAAAAAATAGTGGAATTACTAGTAGAATTGATGACATTAATTCAAATACAGAAGATAATAATATTCAAAAGAATGGATGGGTACAGCAAAATAATAAGTGGTATTATTTTGCTGAAGATGGAACTTTAAAAAAAGGTTGGCTAAATGAGAATGGGAAATGGTATTACTTAAATGATGATGGAGAAATGGCGACAGGGTGGATTAAGAATTTAGGTAAATGGTATTACTTAGAAGAATCTGGAGCTATGAAAATAGGATGGGTAAAAGTAGATAATAAATGGTATTTCTTAAATAATAGCGGTGAGATGGTTACGGGATGGTTACATAATGAAGGGAAGTGGTATTATTTAGAACAATCAGGAGAAATGAGAGTTGGTTGGTTGAATGATAATAGTAAATGGTATTTCCTTGAAGATAATGGAGAAATGGCTATTGGTTTCATTGATATAAATAATGAAAGATATTATATGAGAGAAAATGGTGAAATGGCCACTGGATGGATATATGACAACGGTAAGTGGTACTATGCAAAAGAATCAGGGGTAATGAAAAATGGATGGTTAAATTATAAAGGTAAATGGTATTACTTATATAAAAATGGAGAAATGTCAACAGGTAAAGTAGAGAATAATAAGAATATTTATTATCTAAATGAGAATGGCTTAACTTTAATTGGGTGGATAAAATTTGAGAATAAGTGGTATTATGCAGAAACTACAACTTCCATGAAAAACGGGTGGTTAAAAGACAATGGTAAATGGTATTATCTATATGAAGGTGGAGAAATGGCTACTGGTATTATTGAGGATAAAGAGAAAAGATATTACTTAAATGGTAATGGTGAAATGATTACTGGATGGATTAGTGACAATGGTACTTGGTACTATGGTGATAGTAATGGTCAACTTGTTAAAGGATTTATTACATTAGGAGTTGATACTTACTATTTTAATGATGACAATAATATGGTTACAGGAAATCAAACAATAAACAATAAAGAATATTATTTTCATAGTGATGGAGCAATGGCTAGATTTGAGTTCATAGTAGACAGGTACTATGGAAAAGATGGTATATTTAAAGATATTGCAAATGGAGAAAAACTGACTATAGTATTAGATCCAGGACATAATTATGGGGGGGATGATGGGGCGTACTCACAACATAATGGAATTCAATATATAGAGAGAGACTTAAATATGCAAGTAGCTCTTAAATTAAGGGGACAATTAGAAGCGGAAGGTTATAATGTTATATTAACTAGAAATCCTGAGGATAAAACTTATGAAACAACAAAAGAAAGCTTAAAAAAGAGAGTAGATTATGCAAACTCAAATGATACAGATTTATTTATAAGTATACATCATGATTCTAGTACTTCATCAAGTGCTAGTGGATTTACAGCATTTTATAGTTCGATAAAGGGAAATTCAACAGGAAAAGATTCTAAAGTAACTAATAAATCAAAAGAAATAGCGACTAATATAGTAAATAATGTTAGTGCTGAATTAGGATATAGAAATAGAGGAGCTAAGGATAATAATTTTTATGTAATAAAAAATACTACAATGCCTTCTATATTATTAGAGTGTGGATTTATTAGTAATTATAGTGAAGCTAAAAAAGCAGCTGATGAAGCTAATCAAAATAAATTATCTGTAATCATTGTGGAACAAGTAAATAGGATGTTTAACAAATAAATTTAGGGGGATAAAGGATGAAAAGAAATAAAAGATTAAAATCAATAATGTCATTGATTTTAAGTATATTATTATTATTGCCATCAGTTAGGGTATATGCCACTGATAGTAAGGCGGAATTTAGTAAGAGCATTCAAGATGAAGTTGATCACTTAAAAAATCAGGAGATAAACGATAATGTTTCTGAAGAAATATTTCAAAATGAAGGTGTTATAGTTGATGAAGAGACTATGACAAATAGTGAAATTACTGTAGATGGTAAAATAAGTGATGGTAAAGGTAATGTAGGAGAGTTATATGAAAAAGTAGATTATGCTGTTCCGTATAGTTATGGTGATTCTAAATTTGAAAGAGAAGAATTACAATTAAAATATGAAAATATTTATAATGAAACAAGATTATTAAATAAGACAGAAGATAATTATGAAGTAGCTTTAGCATACAGCGATGGAAGTTATAGTTTTATTGATTCAGCTAATAGTATAGAGGAAGCAAAGGAAAAAGTACTTGAAGAAGAAAAGAAAAGAATTAATGGAGATACAATACCTGTTATTTTAAATAACAATGGACAAGTTGTATATGCAACTTTTGCAATGGGAAGAATATTAAAGCATATTAATGGTGCGCCAGATCCTACTTTTAGTAATAATACTTATGTATACACTAGTTCATCATTAGGAAGTGAATATACTTATGTTAATCATGGATATGTTGATGATGTTCCAGTAATAGAGGATATTGGTTCTGCGGCAAAAGTACAAATTTCAGGATATACTGGATGGGTTAAGAAAGATGTAAGTTCTTCAGAGTATGATTTGGTTATAGTTCCTATAAATCAGGTTTCTAATCCAAGTTATTATATTAATAAGAATGGAGTTTTATATCATTTTATATCTAGTGATTTAACTAATAGTTCACAAAAAGGGTATTTAATAAAGTTAGGAGTGGCTCCAAGTTATTTAAAAGAGGGAGTTAAGTATTTAAGTTATGATGGAAATTATTTCTATGATGGATCTGATATTTCGTTAGGGTTGACTAATTTGATATCTGATTTAAGAAATAATGTTAAAAATAATTCTATAAATAAAAATGAACCTTATCATACTTATTTTAACTATTTACCTTTTAGAAGTACAACTACATATACGGCTGAAGATTTAAATAAATTTATATCGGCAAATACAGATTCTAGTAGTAAATTAATAAATACTGGACAGTATTTTATTAATGCTCAAGAAAAATATGGAGTTAATGCACTTTTAGCATTAGGGATAGCAATAAATGAATCAGGATGGGGTAAATCAACTATAGCACAAACTAAAAATAATCTTTTTGGAATGAATGCGGTCGACTCAAGCCCAGGTGAATCTGCTAATTATTATAAGAGTGTTGAACTTTGTATAAATGAATTTGCAAAATATTATATATCAAGGGGATATGCAGATCCTGCTGACTGGAGATATTATGGTGGATTCTTAGGAAATAAGATAAATGGAGCAAATGTAAAATATGCATCAGATCCATTCTGGGGAGAAAAGGCCTCTGCTCATGCCTTTACAGCTGATTTATATTTATCTAATAATAATGTTACTAATTTAAATGATTATGATGCATTAACAGTTATTAAATATATAGGTGAAAACTCTGTAATAGATAAAAATAAAAAATTACTTTACAATATATCTACTAGTATAAATAGTGCTACTGCTTGTATAAACTCTGTATCTGTTGTAACTGATAAGAATGTTAAACTTATTGATGGTAAGTATTATTTAGAAATTTACCCTGATAGAACTAGTTATATTGGGAATGGAGGATCTGATAATAAGTTCCAAGGTGAATATAGCTTTAATGATAAGGCGTATGTAGAAAATAAAAATATTGTATTTATAAATGCTAGCAAAACAGATATTTTACCTATAGATCCAAGTAGTGCGAACTCATGGAAAGAGTATAATGGCAATAAGTATTATTATGATAAAAATGGAGTTCTTACAAGAGGTTGGAAGCTTATAGAAGGTTACTGGTATTATTTTGATACAAATACTGCAGCTATGAAAAGGGGCTGGTTATCATATAATGGACAATGGTATTATTTAAATCAAGATGGAAAGATGCAAACAGGCTGGCAAGGGATAGAAGGGACATGGTATTATTTTCTTTCTAGTGGTGAAGCAAAAACAGGTTGGCTAAATGAAAATGGAAAATGGTATTATTTTAACTCGGATTGTAAGATGC
>JARKUZ010000020.1 GCA_029851945.1 Terrisporobacter sp.
TATACTAAGCAATCTTCATTTAGATAATTTAAAATATTATTAGAAACCAATCTATCATAAAGTACTGCTGTACACTTTTCTAATACTTTAACAGCCTTAACTGTTAATAACTCTTCATCACCTGGTCCAGTTCCTATTATATAAGCTTTTCCATTCATAATTAATGCCTACTTTCTTAATACTCGTTATATGCTTTCTTACTTAAGCTTTCAAAATTTTTTGAGCTAGTTTTTTACCTAATTCAACGTACTCTTCTTTATTTCCTAAAATATCTTTTTTTACTATTGTGCCATTAACTTCATAAGTTCCTACTATATATATATCATTTCCTTGAAGCCTTGCATATGCCCCAATTAAACTATGACAACCACCATTTAATTCCCTCATAAAGCTTCTTTCAGCTTCTACTGCAACTCTTACATCTATATTATCTAAGCTTTCAAAATAATTATTATACTCACTATCTTTTAAACATTCTATTCCTAGTGCTCCTTGAGATACTGCTGGCACAAATATATCTGGATTTAAATAATCACTAATTATATCTTCCATACCTAATCTTTTTAATCCTGCAGCAGCTAATATAATTCCATCCATCCCTTCACTTTTCATTTTTTCAAGCCTTGTGCCAACATTGCCTCTAATGGGAACGATATTTATATCTTCTCTTAAAGCTTTTAACTGAGCAGCTCTTCTTATACTACTAGTTCCTATTATTGCTCCCCTTCTTAAATCACTTAATGTTTCACCATTTTGACAGACAAGTACATCTCTTACATCTTCTCTCTCTGGCATTGCTATTAATTCAAATTCTTCTCCCATTTCATATGGAACATCTTTCATTGAATGTACAGCAGCATGTGCTCTCCCATCTAGTAAAGCTATTTCTATATCCTTTGTAAATAAACCTTTACCACCTATTTTATCTAAAGTTACATCTAATCTCTTATCCCCTTCAGTTACTACTAATAACTTTTTGCTATCTATATTAACCTTATCCTTTAATAGCTTCATAACAGTTTCAGTTTGAGTTTGAGCTAATAAACTTTTTCTAGTTGCTAAAACTAATTCCATATATTATTCTTCCTTTCTTAATGATTTTATCTTCCTAACTAAATCTTCATCATAAAATAATTTAAATACTTCAAAAATTTTATTTTTATCATAAAAAAACTTACAATCACTAGAATTTATAAATTTTAATAAATCATCTTTAATTTTCTTATCTAAAAATAAGAAATTTCTTATTTCTCCTGTTAATCTTATATATTCATCAAATTCTTGCAAAGATTCAGTAATAGATTCTGCAACCATTACAGATCCTCTAGGGTTTCCCACTTTAGTATTAACTGCTACAGTAATGAATTTACTTTCTCTTGTAACAGGTATTACTCCCATTCCACTCTTAAATTTTGATGAGTTTATATAAATTTTACATAACTTTTCACAATCATATTTTATTTCATTAATTATAGTCTCATTATCAATAGCAATTATTATTAAATGTTTATCTAATATAAAGTTCTTATTATAATTTCCCTTTATTAGCTTTACTTTATCCCGATCAAATTTATAGAAATCTTCTAAAAAATCTAATGCTAAAACTTCTATTTTACTACCTTTATTATAAAAGTTTCTTACTTTTATTAATGCACCTTGACCTGCCCCTACTACTCCAATTCTAAGCTTTTCTCCAAAAAGTGTTATAGGTGCATAACTTAATTCTCCATGAAGATTTGCTTTAGAATCTTCAAACATTCTTCTTCACGTCCTTTTAGCTTTTCTTCTTTTAATAATTTTATAGCCCTATTTATATAATAGTCTGAGGTACTTTTTATTAAAGTTGTAGCTAAATCAACATCCCTCTTATCTTTACATTTATGTTCAAAAGATTTAACTCTACCTTCCACAACAGTATTACCTTTAGTTTTCATTTCATGTATATAATATGTAACCTCTCTAATATTTAGCCAATTTTTGTATTCATTTAAATATTTATCAACTAAAAACTTATACTCATTCATTTTTTCATTTCTTAACTTCTTATTATTATCATCTAATCTGCTTATAGTATCTATATCTAATAAAGTTACTCTTTTATTTTCAGATAAACTTTCATCAATATCCCTAGGTAATGCCAAATCAATTAATATAATTTCTTTCCCTTGATTATTTATATAGTTATCTTTTATAACAATATGTGGAGCTGATGTACAACTTATAACTGCATCTACATCATTAATAACTTCTTTATATTCATTAAAATCTAAGACTTCAACTCTTTCATCCTTTAAATCTGATGCCTTTGACTTATTTCTTACAACAATAAATACTTTGTTAAACTTATTACCTAATGCATATTTAACTACTAAGTTACCTATTGTTCCATATCCTAATACCATAACACTCCTTGCACCAAACTCTTGAACTTTATTTACTGCAATTGATGATGCTGATACTGGTATTTCATATAATTTACTTTCTGTTCTAAACTTTTTACCACAACTTATGGCTTCTTCAAATAACCTTAAAAGTTTTGTATGTATAGCCTTATGTTCTAAACTCAATTCATATGCTAATTTAACTTGACCTAATATTTGATCCTCTCCTAATATCTTAGAATGAAAACCACAAACTACTTCTAATAAATGCTTAGCTACATCTGCTCCTTGAAGATAAAAAGTATACTCTAAAAGTGAAATATCCCAATCTAATACTTCGAATATCTTTCTTATTTCATCTTCATTTCCTAAGCAATTTGAAAGATAAATTTCTGTTCTATTACATGTACTTATTATTACTACTTCTTCATATACTTTTTTTAACTCTTTTATTGCCTTTGATTGCCTACTTAATGTAATAGCTAGCCTTTCTCTTGTTTTTATATCAACATTTTTTCTTATTCCTATAAGACCTAACACCTAATCACCGCATTTCTAAGATATGATTTTTATAATATACTGATTATCTTAACAAAAAATTAAGAAAGCATTGCTCCTTAACTTTTTTATTATAATACTAAATAAAGCTTTAATCATTATTTTTACACTATTAAAATTTTTAATGATTAATATATATTTTTTTAATTTATATATAATTTCACCAATTTAATTAGTATCCTTTTCTTTTTTTCTACATTTTATTTGATATTTTTAACATTTGTAAATATATTTATATATATATATTTAATTATACTATTTATTATAGTATAATTTATATTGAAATATAATTTCTCACTTATATAAATGATTATATATTTTTTATATACTTATAAATATTATTTTATTATATATTTATCATTGGAGGTATTTATATGAATATAGAATCTTTGAGACTATTTCATAATGTAGCAACATTAAAAAGTATATCTAAAGTTGCTGCTGCTTCTCATATATCTCAGTCTGCCTTAAGTCAACAATTATCTAAAATGGAAGAAAATTTAGGTGTTACTGCCCTAATTAGAAGTAATAAAGGTGTTGAATTAACAGAAGAAGGAAAGATAATAAATGATTATGCAACTGAAATATTATCTATCTACAATAGACTTATACAAGAATTAGATAAAATTAACTCTGAAAAAAATAGCTTAATTATTGAAACAACCTGTTTATCAGGTTACTATATTTTATCTAAAATTTTATCTAAATCATCTGGAAAAACTAATAACTTTTTTTATGATATTAATTATCAAACTCATAAAAAAGTACATAGTAATTTAATTAATAATGTTTGTGATATTTCCATTACATCAACTAAATTAACTGATTCTGATTGTACTTCATATTTATTAGCTACTGATAAACTAGTTTGTGTTTGCAATTCATCATTTAAATCAAGCACTTTTAATAACTTACCTTTTTTATTGCTAAAGGATGATCTTAATATAGAACATAAAATTAATGATTTTATTGATTTAAGTAATATAATACTAAAAACAGATTCACTTCATACTATTTTAAGTTGTTTACTAATAGGTCCATCTATAGCTATTTTGCCTAAAATATGTGTTACAAATGAATTAAAACAAGGTATTTTAAAAGAAATATATATACCAGAATTAGATAATATTACTTATAACTTATATTTAACCCATAAAAATGATATTAATAAAGTCATAAAAGGTAAACTATTAACATTAATTCGCAACTTTAAAATTCCATTTTCAATCGATAATTAATTTTTTTCATAATTTATGATTAATATAAAAGCTATACTATTTATTTTTATTATAGTATAGCTTTTAATAATTTAACTATTTATTACTTATAAAATAAAAGGTGAATTCATTAATTTGAATTCACCTTCATAAAACTCTTCAATCTTAAATAATAAAATTTAATTATTTAACTTGATCTAAAGCTTCTTGAACTGCATCAACATATCCTTTAACCTTTATTGAAACACCTGATACTGCATCTGTGTGTCCTTCTTCATCAGTTATGTTGATTTTGCTTAAATCGAAATTATTGTTAGAAATTGCTTCTTCTAATAAATCGATTTGTTCATGCCATTTTTTACCGTTATTTTTCATGTCATATGCACCTGAAGCTGAAGCTTCTGACTTCATTGATCCGTCAGCATTTTTAGTATCTATATTTACAGATACTGGAGTTCCATTTTCTAAAGTTAATTCTACAATTGTAGTATCTTCTTCACCTGGTATTTCAACTGTTTTTACAGTAGTATTTTCTTTAGATGCTGATTCTTTAGATGACTCTTCTGTATTGCTTCCTCCACATCCTACAAATAAAGTACTAACTACCATAGTAGCCGCTGCTAATGCAACTAGTTTTTTATTTATCATTCGTTTATCCCCCTATTAATAAATAATTCGTATTTATTCTACAATATTCTCTTTATAAAAGCAATACTTTATTTTAAAAACCTTTACTTATTATTTTCCTAAAAATAACTTATTTTAATTGTCATTTTTTTATTTTTTAAGCTTATTTTTTTATTTTTTATTATATTTTATATTTTATTTTAAATTTTTTTTGAATAATATTAATCAAAAATCAAAATTTTTTTATATTTTACAACCATTATATAACTTTTAAGTTAATTAATTGCAATTTTTCTCACAATTTTTGTTAAGTTTATAACTTAACAATTATATTTTCATTGCCTTTTTAAATATTAATTGTTAATTAATATACTAATTTATATCCAAATATACCTAATTTCTAATAGTTTTTCTTCCTTTAAACTGAGGTAATTTTTTCAAATGTCTAACTACAATATTCCCTGTTAAACCTACAAATATCCCCGTTACTATTCCTGCCATAGATAATACTGGCAAATATAACGTAACTCCTATATTTTTTACTATAAAAGATGCAACTACAAGTTGACCAATATTATGAAATACACCACCTGCAGCACTTACTCCAATAATTGAAACTTTTTCTTTAAATAATTCCTTAAGTGCAATCATTATTAAAAAACTAAAAATAGACCCAACCAAACTAAACATAAAGGAAGATAAATTTCCACCAAAAACTGTTGATAAAACATTTCTTAAAATTATTACTAAAAATGTTTCCTTATATCTATCTAATGTATATAATCCTATTACAATAATTATATTAGCTAGTCCTAATTTTGCTCCTGGTGTTATAAAGGGAACTGGTATCATTCTTTCAAACAAAGACAGTACTAAAGCCTGTGCAACTAATAAAGATATATATACCATCTTACTTGTTTTCTTCATCTTAATCACTCCTAATGAGATAATATAACATCGTCATCATCTACAAAACTACCTTTTATCTCTACCATAACCTTGTTAGGTAAACAAACTAACGATTGTCCTACCCTAATTATTTTGCCTTGATAAATACATAAAGAATCTGGACAGTCAGCATCAATCATTTTTATAGTATCGCCCTTTATCATTATTTTATTTTCATGTCCATCTATATTTATATCAATAATATCCTCTCCTTTATGCGCTGATAGAGGAATCTTAGAATAAACTTTACCACCTACAGTTATTTCTGCATAGGTCATATCATACTTATAACCCATGGCCATACCAAAAACTATTTCTGGAATAAATGAGATTATTATTAATACTATTATGATTACTATATCTAGTTTTTTAAACAAGAACTCACCTCCAAATTCTTAATTATAAGATATTAAATATTTTCACACATATTCAAGGATTATTATATACCTTCAAATCGTTTTTTTCTACATATTTCAGTTTTTTTCGTTTAGTTATAACATTTTTCTCTTTTTTCCCTTTATTTTTTATTATTATTATAATACTATATTTAAAGACCTTGTTTTCATTAATAATTTATTTATGGAGGTATATATGTTAAAACTTAAAAATTTATTTTTCCCGCTACTATTAATTGTTATTACCACACTAATAGGATGTAATAAAAATGCAACATCAACTTCTGAACCAATTTCAAGAACAGAGCTTTTTATGGGAACAGTAATTAAAATAACTTTATATGATAGTACAGATTCAACTATATTAGATAAAGCCTTTGATAAAGTAGCTGAAATTGAATCATTAGTTAGTATTAATGAAACTGGAACTGAACTTGATAAAGTAAATGATTCTGCTGGAATTTCTCCTGTTGAAGTTACATCTACTACATATGAAATAGTAGAAAAAGGACTTGAGTATTCAAAACTTTCTGATGGAGATTTTGATATAACTATAGGCCCACTAGTTAAGCTTTGGAATATAGGATTAGATGATGCAAAAGTTCCTACTCAAGAAGAAATTGATTCAGTATTACCTTTAATAGATTATAATCTTTTAGAACTTAACAAAGAATCTCATACTATATTTCTAAAAAACAAAGGTATGATGATAGATTTAGGTTCTATAGCAAAGGGGTATGCTGCTGATGAAATCTCTCGTATATTAACAGAAAATAATGTAAACAGCGCTATAATCGATTTAGGTGGGAATATTTATGCTCATGGCATAAAACCATCAGGACAGGATTGGAAAATAGGTATTCAAAATCCCTTTAATACTAGAGGTGATATTATAGGTGTCTTAAAAGTAAAAAATAAAACTGTAGTTACATCTGGTATATATGAAAGATATATTGAAAAAGATGGAGTAAAATATCATCATTTGCTTAATCCAAGCACTGGATATCCTTTTGAAAACAATATAGCAGGAGTAACTATAGTAACTGATAAGTCTACTGATGCTGATGCACTTTCTACTACTGTATTTGCAAAAGGCTTAGAAGAAGGATTAAATTTTGTTGAGAGCTTATCTAATGTTGATGCTATATTCATAACTAAAGATAATAAAGTTTATATTACTGATGGTATAAGAGATTCTTTTACACTAGAAAATGAAGATTTTACTTTAGAAAATTAATACAGAACAAAAATTAAGAGCAAATAAGTATTTTTACTATTTGCTCTTTACTATATTTAAATTCTCTTCCATTTACAAACAACAGATTCAATATAATCTAAAATTATAAATAATATTAGCCCTAAAATACTTAAAATAACTATTCCTGAATACATATCTATATAATTTATTCTTGACCATGCATCTTGAATAAAATATCCAATTCCCATATTAGTTCCATAAGCTTCTGCAAAAAATAATACTGAAAGCGCAGTTCCTATAGATAATCTTATATTTGTTAAAACTTCTGATAATATAGCTGGTAAAGTTACATTATAAAACATCTGTAATCTTGATGCACCTAAACTTATTAATGGGTTATAGTTCACCTTTTCTACATTTATAACTGAATCTCTAACTGAAACTATAACTTGGAATACAGTTATTAAGACAACAATTGTTATTTTAGACCCATCCCCAAGTCCATATAAAGTCATCACTACTGGTAATAATGCTGTCTTAGGAATTGGATATGCAAAATATACTAATGGATTTAATATCTTATTAATTTTTTTTGAATATCCCATTACTAATCCAATTATACTTCCTATAAAAAAAGATAATAATAATCCAATAAATATTCTATATAAACTTGCCAAAATATGAACATAAAAATCATTCTTGAAAAGTTCAGGTAAATGTAAATATATCTTATCTGGTGTGGGTAGAACTCTAGAGTTCATTATAATAGCACAAACATACCATAATATATTTAATATTATAAACCCTTTTATAAAACTCCATATTTTCTTTAAGGCAGTCATTTATCCCACCCCTTTTTAATCAAATTTTTTATATGAAGATATAATTCTAAATAATCTTTTTCTTCTCTATACTTCTTATTATTGAACATAGGGTTATCTATTACTTCTATTATTTCACCTGGCATGTTACTCATTATAATTATTTTCTTTCCCATATATATTGCTTCATCAATACTATGTGTAACAAAAAAAGTATTTATTTTATTTTCACTCCAAATATTTAGAAATAATTCTTGAGCTTCTTCTTTAATAATTGCATCTAAAGCAGAAAAAGCCTCATCTAATAGCAAAATATCCGGCTTCATCAAAAAACTTCTTACAATAGATACACGCTGCTTCTGTCCACCACTTAGTTCACTAGGATATCTTTTTTTTAAATGATATATATTTAATTTTTTCATAAGAGTATTCATTTTTATTAAAATATCATCATTTATTTTTTCCTTTTTTATTTTAAAAGATAAAAGACAATTTTCCTCTACTGTTTTCCATGGTAAAAGTCCAAAATTTTGTGGAATATATCCTATCTTATGAATATGAGGGCTTAAGCCCTTCGAATCTAAAAGAACTTCACCCTCATACTCAGTTATTATTCCTGCTAGCACATTTAATAGGGTAGACTTTCCGCAGCCTGATGGCCCTATTATTGCACATATATAGCTATTATGTACATTTAGATTTATCTTATCTAATGCTTTTATTTTTTCTCTTTTAGACTTATAGAAAACAGATAAATTTTTTATCTGTATCATATATATCTCCTTAAACTATTTTATACCTACGTCACTAATTACATCTTTAGCTTTGATATCTTTAGTTAATAGTCCTTTTTCTTTAGACCAATCTAATACATTTTGAACATTTTCTTCTGCTGGTAAATAATTTGTTTTAAACTCTGGTAATACAATATTACCTCTCATATCTTCTGAATATC
>JARKUZ010000021.1 GCA_029851945.1 Terrisporobacter sp.
AATCAAAACACCAATAATATTAAGATTGATACATAATTATTTTACTTATTTTTTAAATTTAACTAGTTTATCTACACAAAAAAAGTATCCTAAAAATTAAGATACTTTTTTGAATACATAATTTGAATACATAATTAAGGGTTTAAGGATTTATTATAGTTTGGCTACTTCCTCACCAAAGTATATATATCCATTAATAGAAATTGATAATCTTTATCAAACTCTTTAATTAAAAGATAATACTTTTCAATTAATTTGTCAATATTTTTTTGAAATTTTTATCATTAAATTCTCTAATAAATCTACTAAATAAAATTTTGTTTATAATCTTATAAATATTATTAAAGAAGGCTAATTTTAGTCCTCTTTATATACAATATGCTATGCAAAAAAATCCCCATTTAATTTCTTTAGCCAACTTAAATCAAAGTGCTTTACTTCAAATTTAATGAAACCATTTTGTAATAGGAAAACGATTAAATATTATGTATAATATAATTAAAGTCTACAATTGTTATAAATTGTAAATAATATATGTAAGTAAATAATTTAAGGGGTGGAGATGTATAATTTAAAGCAAATATATAAAAATGAAATAAAAATTAAACCAATATCTTTATTAAAATCACTTTTTGCTATAGCTATATATATTTTAGTTCAAAATATAATAAGTTTGTTATCAGTTTTTATTAGTATTCTAATAAATCCAAACATGTCTTTTGTAAATAATATGATACTTATAATGATATCAACAGTGTTTATAAGTATAGCTATGGTAATATTGTCAGGGCATATATTTACTGAAAAAGGTAGTACTAAAATAAATAGCAATATTTTTAAACCTAACAAGAAAGATTATTTACATATTTGTTTGATAATAATAGGGTATATTTTAATTAGAGAAGCTGCATTGTTTGAAGTATTAACACAGTTTGAAGGACCTATACCTGATGAAACTCTTGATTTTATTATTGAAAATTCTAGTGGTATAGAATTTTTTATACTGAGTTTAATGTTATTTTTACAAACACTTATAGAAGCACCTATATTTGAAGAATTATTTTTTAGGGGAATATTATTGAATGGATTTCTAAGTAAATATAAAACAAATTATAAAAAAGCTATAATATATTCTGCGATAATATTTGCTATTGCACATTTAAATATACCTCAAGGGATAAATGCCTTTATATTAGGAGTAATACTAGGATATATTTATTATTATACAAAATCTATGAAACTATCTATTTTTGCTCATTTTATAAATAATTTAATTATATTTATACCAGTACCAAGTAATATAATAATTAAAATTACATATATTTGTTTAGGATTATATTGTATTGTAAAAGGACTGAACTACATAAGGCAATTACAAGAAAAAAATAATGAGTTAGCTATAGATAATTAGTTATAAATTTACGGTGGGAGGTAATTTATCATGTTGTTATGGATTATGGTGTTTCTTGGTATTTTACTATTTATTGTTGGGCTTTATTTTATTGTAAAAAATTATAAAGATGGAAAGTACATAAAAAAATATGGAGTAATTTCTTATATAGGGTTAAGCATAGCAGTTCTTGGATCAATATTATTAATGGAGCCTGTATTTACCAAATTACCCCCAAATTTATCTGGAGTTTTACCATGTTTTATATCTTTAGCTATTTTTATGATATCAGCTAAATTATTGCTAAAACCTACATTTTAAAAAAAATAATTACCAATTTATTGAGTAGATTAAGTAAAGAATCTTAACATATTTAAACTAAAGTATATAAAAATGACTAGACTTTTGATAATTCCAATAGTTCTAGCCATTTTTTTGCTTATTTATAATACAAAATTCTAATAAAGTCTAAATTTAATGAAAAAGACATTTATTATGCTAATAAATTATACATTATTTTTATTATCTTTTATTGCCCGTGTTAATTTACGTAAATTATCATTTATAGAAATTAATAATATTAAAATTAAAATACCTATAATCCCTGTTCCACCTGAATTATTTATACTATTACTTACATTCTCTACACTATTTTGCAAATTAGATATTTCCATAGATATATCTTTAAGTTGCTCTACTATTTGATTTTGTTCTTCCACTATTTCACTCCTCATACCCTTTTGTTGAAAATTTTTAAAAATTACTTATATAATCTCAATAATTTTAATACATAATAATTGTTGCCTTTTTATATTATATACTTTGTAAATTCATTTACCAATACCAAAATAACATTAAATCTATATCTTATAAATTTAAATTAATCAAATTAATTTATTTTTAGGCTATATTAGCTTTTATTTTGATATACTATAGATAAAAATAAATGTACCTTAGTATTTTCAATATATTAAAATACTAAGGTACATTTATTTACTAAATTTTTGATTTTATTCTATAATATGTAGCACAAACAATAACATTTAGTGTAATTGTAATTACAAGAAGTAATCCTGATGTAAGTGCTACTGTACTTAAAGTATCCATCATCGCTGTCCAGTCCTCTATATTAACCAAATGATTAATATAAAAAATCTGCATACATAATGAAATGGCACATGCACTAGCACTAGCTATAGAAAAAATCCCCCACTTCTTATTGATAGACTTATTCTCCCACATAAGATTAATAATTGGGATAATAAGAGCAATCAACCCAAATAATAAACTTCCCCTATTTAACAAACCATAATCCATAATGATATTTACCCCCTAGCTTTCTAACTTATGTATTTGTTTAATAAAAGTAATTAATGTTAAATTACAGTTACTGACTTTGATTATATCATAAATTTTTTTAAATTATTTATTTCCTTTACCTCTTTTTCTATGTTCTCTAAGCATTTTAAAAATAGTGATTTTAAATGATTTTCAATTTTTATTTGAATATTTAACTATGACTTTTATATATACTTTTTACATAATTGTCTAACAGAGCCTAATTTTATAATAGGGTATTTTTAATTAACGAAAATATTTCCACATCCAAAAAAACATCTTCTTTAAATATGCTTTGTCTAAGTGTTCCCTCTTTTTTAAATCCAAGCTTTGTTAATAAATTATAAGATGAATTATTCCCTATAACAACTTCAGCTTCTATTCTATGTAAATTTAAATCGTAAAATGCATATCTAATTATTTCACTAACAGCTTCCATTCCATAGCCATTGTACCAATAAGTACTATATATATCATATCCTAAATTACATTTTTTATTTTTAAAATCTATGCTATTATACCCTGCTAACCCAATTAATTTATTATTTTCCTTAAGAACAATTCCCCATCTCATACCATTACCTTCTGAACTAGCTTTTAAAATTTTATCAATTAATATTTTGGCGTCATTTTCACACTTAAGTGATGTTTTTCCTAGGTATTTAGTCACTTCATCCTTTGATAGGTAGTTAAATATATCTAATAAATCATTCTTTGATAAGCTTCTTAACAACAATCGATTGGTTTCTAAATTCTTAAAATTCATATTCTAATCCCCTTATTAAAATACTTAGTCTACAATGTTTCTTTTTTTATTTATAAATCTCCACCTAAATTTAATAATTTTACCATTTTTGCTCTTTAATTATATTGTACTATTAATATGTTAATTTTCTATAATTTTATCTAATAATTACGATCTAAAAATATATTTAAATCAAAACACCAATAATGTTTAACTATGATACATAATTGTTTTACTTATTTTTAAAATTTAACTAGTTTATCTCCATAAAAAAGTACCTTAAAAATTAAGATACTTTTTGAATACATAATTAAGGATTTAAGTATTTATTATAGTTTGGCTATTTCCTCACCAAAGTGTATACATTTTTATTCATCACTGCCTTCAGGCAATACTTTAATTTATACCAAATATCGGTTAAAATGTAAAAAGGGGGGGGATAAAACAATGAAAAAGAGATTTTTAATAGCTACAATCGTAGCAAGCATAGGGTTAGTAGGATGTGGGAGTGATTCAACTGACGATGTTAAGAAAGAATCAAATACAGATACTAAAGGAGTAGAACAAAGCACTTATAATGAAAATACATATGAAATAAAGGATAGCTTTGCAAAAGGTGTAGTTGATAGTATTGTAGATGGTGATAGTTTATACATAGACTGGTCAGAACATAGAAAAGATGGATTAGGAAAAAAGACTCTATTCGAGCTAGAGTATATTAATGCTCCAGAAATTACACATAATATATTCAACAAGATGCCTTATGCAGAAGAATCAAAAAAGAACCTAGAGGATTTAGCATCTCCTGGAGATGAGGTTTATATTGAATTTTCTGAGGATGGGGTTACACGTAGAGCCTTTATATACGTTAAAACAGGGGATAAAGTAAAGCAACTTAACAATGAACAAATTAAGTCGGGGTTGGCTTATACCAAGAGTAATATATTTCTTAGTAAAGGGCATGAAAATCTAGCAAAATTAGAAGAAACTGAAAATCTAGCAAAGAAACAAAGCTTAGGTATCTGGTTGGAAAAAGACTTTGTTGTTGATGGAATGTTTAATAAAAAGTATGTAAAAGAAGGAAAAGAAGAATTATACGAAGAGAAGAAAAGAGACCCAGAAGCAACACGTATAACTCTAGTTGTAGATCAAGAAACTAAAAAATCTACAGTTTTACCTAATGATTAAAAAACACTGCTGTTTATTAGTAAACAGCAGTGTTTTTTTCGAATATTTTATAATCCCCCTATTAACCTACTTCTAGGTTTCTCTTAATTTATTCGTGTACATATTTATTTTCATGTACAACTTTTTATCAAACTATTATCTAAATCTAAATTTATTAAAATTCAAAAATAAATAATTCTTCAATGGGAGTATTTAACTCCCTTGAAATTCTAACAGCTAATTCAAGTGAAGGATTGTATTTTGCATTTTCTAAACGAGCTATAGTTTCTCTTCTAACATTAACTTTATTAGCTAATTCTTCTTGAGTTAACTCATTAAATTGACGATATTTCTTTAAATTACTAATAAACTTTGCCATATTTTTTACTTCCCTAAATCAAATTTGTAAGTTAAAAATGCCCATAAATTCATTGATATTGCAAAAGTAAGTGCTACTATTAATATTTGCAGTCTATAAAGTGTTAGTAAATCTACTGTATATAACTGAATTAATACACTTGATACAATTGCTATAGCAAAACATGCAGGAAATACTATATAAGCTGCTCTATGTTTATTGTAAATTAATCTCTCATCTTCACAATCACCTAGCTTGTACCACCAATAATTGCTTAATTGAGCAAAGAAGGCAAAATATATAAGTCCTACTGGATCACCGTTTAATTCTTTAAAACCTAAAAATCCAAAAAGTGCGAAAAAAATTGAATACTTGTTTAACTCTTTCATAAATAAATCCCCCTTCATATATGTGATATATTTATATCTATATATTACATATATATCACATTGATTTTTATATTATGACTGAAATAAAAAATATATTTTAATATTTAGATTAGCTTTGTCTAATTATTTTAGCTATTGTATTATCTAAAAATATATTTAAGGTAAATGGTGAAGATTTAGACTCTTTAGTTGATGCTAAAGTTGTTGAGACTGACACTACTGAATACGATTTAGTATTATAATATAGGTAATATTATGGAATTTAATATACAAACTTTAATATCTAATATTGGATTTCCTATCACTTTGTCTATGTATTTACTTATACGAATTGAAGGAAAGCTATTAAATCTTACTGATAGTATTAATAATTTATCTAAAAATATATTAAGTATAAAAAAGGGATGAATTTCATCCCTTTTTATTTTAACTATTTTTCTTCTCTAGGCATTTTTCAGGATAAATATAAATTAATTCCCATTTGCCATCTTTACCTTTTTTATAATCAGCTATTTTTATATCAACACCATTAGTTAGCTGATAAAATAAAACATAATATTCATTACCTACCTTATCCTTAAAATAAACCTTCTTTTCATATCCCTCTTCCTTAACATCTATATCTCCACTAATTAAAGAACACCAATCTCCATACTCAATGGCAACAAGACTCTTTGCATCGTATGCCCATCCATGATAAGGTGCACACAAATAGTTTTCAGCTGTATATTTTATATCTTTAATTTTGTACCCATCATTTTCTTTATCTAAATAAATATATCCATAATAATATGCAAATAATCCCTTTTGCTCCTTAGAGCCTTCTATTACCTCTAGTTCAACAAAGTACTTTATTTCATTAGGATTATTTTCACTTGGTGGAACTTCATTTAGCTTTATTAAATTAATATGTAGCTTATTTTCAAATGACTTTAAATAATCTTTATATGAATATTTTTCTTTATAAGAATCTGATAAAAAATTATATGAAACAGGATAAGGTCCTCTAGCCTCACCTAATGTACCACATCCAGTATTTGTGCCCTTTGTAGGATTTGCTGCTTCTCTTAAAACACTAAAATAGTTTATTATAGTATCTCTTGGAGTATTAAAAAGATTTTTAGGTAATTTTACATCAGAAGGATTACCATCATAAATATTATACATATTATATATTCTATCGTTTAATATAGGCATATTAGATGGTCTAAAAAATCTTTCTAGGCTATAATGCTCTTCACTATTATCAACATCATGTTCATATTCTACTTTTCTTTCTTTTATATATTTTCCGCCTAGTATTAATTTATCAGAGCTCTCTTCACATTTACCTATTATAGATGTGCTTATTAATGCTATTGTAATTAAAAGTATATATCTAAATTTAAACATAGTTGTCCTCTTTTCATTGCTTAATAAGTTCATTACTATGTTTAACAAATAAAACTAAATTTATTATTAAATTTATAAAATAAATAAATTTTCAACCACAAATATAATTATTTATAAATCTTAATTTATATATTAGATTATTTTATATTTACATATTTACACGTATTTAAATACGTGTTATTTTATATGTAAATAATAAATTAAAATAATTAGATTTAACTCCCTTTTACTTTATATATTAACAAATCAATTATTATCAAAGGAGAAAATAAAAAAATGAAAAAAGATTTTTATACTTATATAGCCGTAGTATCTTTAGAAAAAGATGATTCACGTCCTGATGAATATTATGCAACATATGTCCCAAATTTCGGTGAAGTATATACAGATGGTGAAAACTTAGAAGAACTCTTAAAAAATTTAACTGACTGCTTAGAACTTGGAATATATGGAAGAGAAAAAGACAATGAAGATTTACCTCATCCAATAAATCCTATTGAATATAAAGATAAGTTAAAAGATAATGAGTTTTTAATTTCTGTAAACGCAATAATGCCTAGAGTTAGAAAGGCTATTGATAATATATCTATAAAGAAAACTTTAACTATTCCACAATGGTTAAATATAGAAGCTATGAAACAAAATTTAAATTTTTCTCAAATACTACAAGATGCTTTAAAAAAAGAACTTGGAATAATAGAAAAATATTAATATTTAAATAATTTTTAAAAATATATTCACTATTTTTATTATACTTTTTTATAAGATTTATGATATAATATTAAATGTTCAATTTTAATACAGATACCTTTCTGTGTTAAGTTTGTTTTCTGTGTTAAGCTGGTAGGATTTTTTCCTACCAGCTTTTTATTTTATTTTGATATATATAAAACTTTATCTTACTTTCGATTGTTTAATTGATTCAATACAATAAGAAATTGTTTGAACTAGCCATATAATTATTACAATTACCATAGGAACAATTCCAAAATCCCACAAATCATATCCTATAATACAAACTATCCAAAGTATAGCACATGTTATAGATACAGATTTATATGCTTTATAAGCACTTTTAAATATGCCTAATTTTATTGCTTCATCGCAACTATCTAACCATTTTTGAGCAAATTTTATATCATATACACTACCTTTTAATAAAGGATTAACTTCTTTTTCTAAGTTAACTATATTCTTTTGAATTAATGTAGAAGAAGTGAAACATAGTATAAACCCTATAGAAAAGCAAAGAATTTTTATAATGCTATAACCTCCATCTACACTATCAAATGGTAATATCATAGCCCCTATTCCAAAGAAGAAAAATCCAAGAATTGTATTTATAGAATTAAGTAACATTATATAAGATAAGTTTTCTTCAATTTTGTCTATTGTATTGTCATCTTCATTGGTTTTGCTCCATAAATCATATTCTTTTCGTGACTTGGTATATACAATTTGATTTACTATTATTACTAATATAGAAAGCACCATACTTGCAAATGGTGTAATTATTTCAAATATACTTATTAATAAATTAGGAACCCTCTCACCAATAGTTTCTTTTAAGTATACAGACATAAAACCAAAAATCCCACCTAAAATTGCAGATGCCACTACTATCAATACATAACTTTTAAAAGCTTTCTTATCTTCTCTTTTCATTTCCTCAACATGATTTTTATTCACTATCCTCATCCTCCTCATAACTAAAAATATCTTCAACACTTACGTTAAAAACCTTGGCTATTTTTAATGCTAAAGTTACTGATGGAGAATAGTCCCCTCGTTCAATTTGACTGATTGTTTGTCTAGATACTCCAACTAAACTCCCCATTTCAGTCTGATTTACATTAATCTTAGCCCGATATTCTTTTAGACGATTATTTAATGGCATATAATCCCTCCTGACTATTTTCATTGTCATTACGACAACTATAGTTGTCAAGGTATGATTCAATAAAATAAAGCTAGGAGGAACGAATCGTTCCTCCTAGCTTTATATAAATTACTTTAATATTGGCCAGAAATCTTTATTAGCTTCCATCATGTCATCTAGTATAGCTTTTTCAGTATGAGCAGAATTATTGGTAGTTATCATTTTATATTTATATAAATCACTATAAAATTAGATATAAACAGTAATACTTGCACTATTATATTTGCAATATTATATAATTTTTCATTTTTTTCACTAGCAATCCAAAGTGTTAGTGTACTTAATATTGGACACAATAATAATACAATTGCCTTAGACATAGTTTCATTTGTATTAATTTTAATTAACATATCTGGGGGCAAATTTTTAAACATAAAAATATTTAATAATACAGTCAATCCAATAAGAAGTAAGCTAACCTTTTTAAACCCCTTTTCTAGCGATAATCCCAAATTTATCCCTCTCTTTCTTATTGTTTAAATATATAATAATTATAGACTTTAATTATATTGTACATTCAACTAAATTATTTTTCTACATACTAATCAATAATAAAATACCTCTAATTTTCTTTACTATCTAATTTACTAAGTATTAATTGAGTACAGTAAACTATGGTAAATATTATAGTTGCAAACATCGATACATATATCCCAAGTTCTCCTAACATAGCGCTTAAAATCATATTTACAACAAATAAACATACCAAAACTATACCTATAGTAATTAATAATGAATATAGTACTTTTTTATCCAAACTATCTCCCCCTCATCTCCTCTTTACTATCCATCACCATAGTAATCAGCAAAGTATAAAATTCCTTTTTTTACTACTTTATAATTGCTAAGTATTCCTTGAGCCGCTTTTTCTACTGGTGGATTAGTTAACGTATAACATTTTGCTTTTTGCTTTTCTAAAAGCTCTTTGTCTATTTTGTTGTGAAATTCATCATCAACTATATCTGTTGTAATGGCTTCTATAAAATCCATCTACAATTTTTGCATACTTATATTATAGCTTAATATTAGTATCATATATAAAAAACAACAATTCTTTTAAACATATAAAGTAAAAAAAGGAATGAAATACATTCCCTTTTTTATCTATTATTTTAATGTTGGCCAAAAATCTTTATTAGCTTCCATTGTATCATCTAATATATCTTTTGCAATATTAGCATAGCATCTATCTTTAATTGCTCCAGTAATAATTACTAATTGTGATGATAATATAATTAAATATAAACTTTAGATAAAGAGGAACGAATCGTTCCTCTTTTATTTTTCCATTTTTTATATTTTAATTCTTCTTAATAAACAGTTGCAATTGATAATAAATATCTATAAAATTGTAAATATATAAGGAGGATTAAAATGGACAATATTAATAAATTTCAAAGTTTGATTATATTATTGATGGTTTTAATAGGAATAATACTCGGGCAAATAAATATTATACAAACCTATTCTGAATATTTAATTATGCCTTCTTTGATAATAATGCTATTTTTAGTATTTATACAAATACCATTAAAAGATATTACAAAATCATTTAAAAATATAAAGTTTACATTAACAGCAATACTTATAAATTTTGTATGGACACCTATTTTAATATTCTTTTTAGGGAAATTTTTCTTACAAAATAGTCCACAACTTTTAATTGGATTTATAATGCTTATGGTAACACCTTGTACTGATTGGTACTTAATATTTACTGCTATAGCAAAAGGTAATGTTGCACTAGGAGCATCAATTTTACCACTTAACTTTATACTTCAATTATTACTGCTTCCTGTTTATGTATTTTTAATTGGAGGCTCAAGTGTAAATATTGATATATTAAATCTTACACAAGGAATGGTTGTAAGCTTATTTATACCTCTTTTATTAGCTACTATTTTTAGAAAAATTACAATTAATAAAAAAGGATTAAGTTATTTTGAAGAAAATATATCTCCAAAGGCTTGTGATTACCAAGGTTATTTTTTAAATTTAGCAATAATTTCAATGTTTGCATCTCAAGGTAAAATATTACTTAAAAATCCTCAAGTACTTTTGCAGCTTTTACTACCAGTACTATTATTTTTTATAATTAACTTAGTTATTGGACAAGTTGTTGGTAGAAAAATAAAATTAAGTAAAGAGGATAATGTTGCTTTAAGCTTAACTACTTTAGCTAGAAACTCTCCTATAGCGCTTGCAATAGCAGTTTCAGCTTTTCCTAATGAGCCTTTAATATCATTAGCGCTTATAATAGGACCTTTAATAGAATTACCTGTGTTGTTTTTAGTATCTAAAATATTATTAAATATTGATTATGCTAAACAAACATAATATAAAAATAACTGTACCTTATTTATTTAAACACTTTAAAATCTCAGGTACAGTTATTTATTAAATTTTATATTATAATTTATAATAATAAAATTTACTTCATATTATATAATAGTTTTATAGTTTCTTTAATTAATATATTAACTATTCAAATAGTTATATAGGCAAGCATAAATATACACTTTTTAGCTAAATTTTTGCTATCTTCTTAACTTTTTCAAGAGAAAACTTATATATTATAAACATAAATAATATTACTAGTAAAATTATTCCTAACCCTACAACAAGAGCTAAAAACTCTCCTTGTGATATATTTCCTCCACTATTTCCGTAGAATATAGTAAGATATATCATATATGTAAAAATACTTCCTATAACTGTTGGATATATAAATACCTTAGCTAACTGCTTTTTAATATTTTTTTCAATATATTTTTTGTTTGCTCCAAGCTTTTTAATATCTGAAAATAGCTGTTTATTATCAAGTCCAATAGTTACTGCTCTAGTATAGGCTATTATTGCAGTTGATGCTAAACATATTATTGATATATAAATGAATAACATAATAAACACAGCCATATTCTTAAGTAAATCTTGTTTATCTAAAGGTTTAAACATAGGATAATACTTCCACTCATTAAAAAGTTGATTATTATCTGGAAAAAGTTCTAACTTGATATCATAATCATACTCTTCTCCCTTTTTTTGTGCTAACATTTTTTCATACTCATCAAAAGAATTTAATACTGCCACATCTTTTGAACTTCTATTTATAATTTCTTCTTTTAAAGCTTTAGCAAATTCATAAGTTTCATTAGGATTTATAACATTAAATAACACAAACTTCTCGTATTGTTCTTTTGGTAATCCTTTTGAAAGTCTTAAATAATCTTCATCTGATATTACATACTTTGCTTGGTGTTCTTTTTTAAAAGGCCTAAAAGAAACTGTTCCTGCAAATTTTATTTTCTCAGATTCTTCTGTTACTGGATGAGTTATTGTATCTAAATCATTAAATTTTGACCAAATAATTTCAGATTCTCCCTCAGCTATAACTTTATAATACTCACCTTTAGCAACATCTATATTTTGTCCTGATACTTTATTAAAATCACTTTCTTTGAAAAACTCATTATATTGCATTTTTTTTATATACTCATCTATAAGCATATTGTTTTCATCATAATCTCTATAATATCCATTTGTAATAAGTGAAATAGAATCTACTTCATAGTAATCTGTTATAGAAACATTATGATCCTTAGAAAGAGAATATATGTCTTCTTTATTTATTTGATTTTCATTTCCTTTGTAATAAAAAGCATAATCTATTGGATTGTTTTTTATATCTACTAAAATACTAGTTATCGCTGTAGGTGTATAAAATGCTGCAAACAATCCTCCTGCAATTAAAAATGTTATTACACACATATTCCTAACTGTCTGTTTCCCTGAAAATCTCATCATATTTGTTGATATAATATTTTTATAATATTTTCTTGGATTTTTCCCTTTTTTGCTATAAATTATTGCATGGGCTAATACCATATAAAGACCTACAAATGATAATAAATATACCACATTCCATATAGATGGCATATGATATCCTATTGCTTCTACTATTATATTTGGAACACCATATCCTAAAAACAATCCACTTATAACTAATATCCAGCCAACTACACCAGTCCAAGGTTTAATATCTTTTACAACTTCAGACTTTCTTTGTTCATAGATAATATCCATAATATTGCTTCTTTTTATAAACTTAGCACCATTTATAAATATACATAATGTTACAAAAATACAAAACCCAACTCCAAATATAAGTCCTGTAGCTCCAAATTGATATGTCATTTCTTTTGTATCTATAATAAATATCTGAAAAACTTTCCATATTATATAAGAAACAGGAATACTAAGAACCACCCCAACTATTAAACATATAGGAATAATTAATATAAGTTCTTTTAATAAAACTTTTTTAAGCTTTGACTTTCTTTCTCCTAATGCCATTAATATTCCAAACTCACGACTTTTATATTTATAGAATAAAGAAGATGCATAAGTTGTAAATACAGCACATCCAATGATTGCTATGGAAAATATCATATAACCTTGTTTTCTACTATCTCCTCCTGATGGTAAGATGTTCATTACTGTTGGGCTAAAAAACATTAATGCATATGAAGTAACTAATAAAACCGATAAAGTTATACAAAAAGCAAGCATATAATAATTTTTTATGCTATTTTTTCTAAGCTTTGATATAACATTATTCATTGTCACTATCATCACCTCCTAGTTTTTTAAGTGTATCTAGGAGTCTATCCATAAATTCAATTCTATTTGTAGTTTTAGTAAGCTCTGTATATACTTCACCATCTTTAAGAACTATAACTCTATCACAAAATGATGCTGCAAAACTATCGTGAGTTACCATAAATACAGTTGCATCTAATTCTTTTTTTGCTTGAACAAACGAATCTATAACAGCTCTACACGATTTACTATCTAAGTTTCCAGTTGGTTCATCTGCTAAAATAATATATGGTTTATTAATAAGAGCTCTTGCAACAGCACTACGTTGTTTTTCTCCTCCTGATATTTCTGCTGGATATTTATTTTTAATGTGTGAAATACCAAAAGTATCACAAAGCTTATTTGCTAGTACTTCCATCTTAGTAACATCTTTATCTGCTATAATTTGTGGTAAACAAATATTTTCTATTACACTCAATCCATCTAATAACATAAAATCCTGAAAAACAAATCCTAACTTTTGATTTCTTATATCTGCTAAACTTTCTTCATTTAATCCTGATATATTTTCTCCCCCAAGTAATATTTCACCTTTTTCAAAAGGCACAAAGCAAGAAATACAATTTAAAAGTGTAGTTTTTCCACTTCCTGATGGCCCCATAACGGCTACAAACTCTCCTTTTTTCACATCAAAAGATATATTTTTTAATACATCATAATTTACATTTCCTGTTTTATAACTTTTATATAAATTCTTAACTTTAAGCATACTGTTCCCTCCTAATATTTTATAATTTAATTGTATATTTTTGTTAAGCAATTAAAAACTGTACCAAATGTAATCTTTTGCAGTGATATTGTAATTTTTGGTATGCTATAATAAAAAAATAGGGGGGATAATTTTTATGCTAAAAATTGCAATATGTGATGATGAAAAATCTCAAATTAATTTACTAAAAAATATATTATCAATACATTTAGATTTAAAGGGGTTAGATTATAAAATCTATGAATTTGATTGTGGGGAAAGTCTTATTAGTTCAATTACTAAAGAAAATTATGATATTATATTTTCAGATATAGAAATGAAAGTTCTAAATGGAATAGATACTGCTAAAAGCATTAGATTACATAACAAAAAATCTATAATTATATTTGTTACATCATATCCCGATTTTGTTTTCCAAGGGTATGAAGTTAAGGCATTTAACTATATATTAAAGCCTTATAAGCCAGAAAAAATAGGACAAGTTTTAAACTCTGCTCTTGGAGAATTAGATGAAATTCAAGATAAGTTTTATATTGTAGAATCAAAATCTAAAACTGAAAAAATAAACTTAAGTAATACCTATTATTTTACTAGCGATAGGCGTAAGGTAAATGCAGTTACTTTTACAGAAACTATAGACTTTTATGATAAACTAGATAATCTTGAAAAAAACCTACCTTCATTTTTTGTAAGAATTCATCAACGTTATCTTATTAATATCAACCATGTATCTTCAGTAGAATCTAGTAGTTTAGTTATAAATAAAGAGACCTTACCTATAAGTCGTGGTAGATATAATTCATTTATGATTGAGTTTGCAAAAACAATGTTAAGGTAGGTGCTTTTATGTATGATATAATTTACAATCTTACAACTTTAATACTTTATGCAGTAACAAGCTACTATTTTTATAAAGTTATAGTAAATTTTTCATCAGTTAAAGATAATAAATATGCTAAATTTGCTTCTATACTTGGAGCTTATCTTATTCCAAATGTAATTATATATACTTCAGATATTGTTAATGTTTTCTATACTATGATTGGTTTTATTTTAATAATGGTTGTTTTTTATAAATCTAGCTATATTAAAAATATTTCTGCTGTAATGATTTTTTATCCTATTATGGTATCTATAAATTTAATGGCCAATGACTTTTGTGCTAAGATTTATCTTTATTTAGGTGAAACTTTATGGATGGATTATTTTGCTCAAACACTAGAAATGTGTATTATTTCATTTTCTTGGTTTTTAATTTACCATTTTTCTAAAGACAGGCTAAATAATATAGGCAGATATATTGATATAAAAACATGGATTATGATAGATATTATATGCTTAGCACCTTTTATTTCCATAATAACAACAATTATAAATACACCTTTAGGAAAAGAATATCAAGCATATCCCATAGCAATTGCATGTATAATTACTAGCTTGAGTATGATATTTCTTATTGAGTATATAGTTAATAGCGTTAAAAATCGCCTTGAAAATCAAAACCTAAAACTAGAATATAGCTACTATAGGGAACTTGAAGAAAATCAAAAAAAGGTAAGAAAGCTACACCATGATATGAATAACCACTTATCTGTAATATATTCATTTTTAGAATATGATAATTTAGAAGGTGCAAAAGATTATTTTAATGAACTTTCAGATAAGTTTAATGTAAGTAATAGAGCCTTTTGTAAAAATAGTATTGTAAATGCAGTTATAAATTCAAAATACAATTTAGCAATACAAAATCAAATTGATTGTTTTTTTAATATTGATATAGACGAAATTCTTCCTTTAGAAGATATTGACCTTTGTTCTATTTTTTCAAATACACTTGATAATGCTATTGAGGCTTCTTTAAAATTAAGTGATATTTCACAGAGAAAAATATCTTTGAAAGCTCGCTGCAATAAAGGTTATTTTAGCTACTCTATTTGTAATAATTACAATGGTATTATTAAATTTAACAATGGAAAGTATAACTCTACTAAGTTAGATGCAAATATGCATGGCTTTGGGCTTGAAAACATAGATGATATTGTAAAAAAATATAATGGCACCCTTAATATCACTTATTCTGAGTATGAATTTAATTTATTAGCAATTATTAAAATTTAATATATATAATACTATAATCGTCCCTCAATTTAGCTTTATTCTGCTACTTCCACATTGGCTTCTTTGATAACAATGTTATCCTCAATATTTGTTCAAATACCATTAAAAAAATATATATTAAAAGAAGGAGGAACGATTCATTCCTCCTTCTTTTAATATAATCATCTTTTTCATGCAATTATTATTATCATATTATGATTATAGATTAAACTTAATATAAATTCATGTTATAATAACCAATAAATACATAATAGAAAGGATATAATATGGAAATTTACTTACCAAAAATAATAGCTAATTCACCAACTAATCTACCGATACTTGAAAAAACAATACTTTACTATATAATTGACAAATCATTTAAATGCAAAAATGAAAATACTAAAGACTTAAACATAGAATTTAATATAAATGAAATAATAAAAATTATTAAAAATTCAACAATAGAATGTATTGATATAATATCTCAAACTAAACAAGCTATAAATAATCTAAAAAATATAAAATTAAGTTTAGTAGATAATGGATTTCATATAAAACTTGAACCAATCAAAAATATAGGTATATTTGCATCAAATATTTACGTAGACTTAAATCCTATAATTGTAGAATATTTAGACCAAGTCCAATTTGGAAATTATGTTAAATTTGACTTAATTACAAATTCTATAGTTAATAAAACTAAAACATTTATATAATATTTTAGAAGATGTAATACCTTTAGGTATTATGCCTTCTACTAAAAGGTATTTGTTTTTTATCTATAAACTCAACTAAATATCCCATAAATATTACTCCAATTATATCAATTATAAGCCTAACTAATGTAAACTCATATCCAAGGGCATCTATTTCAAATGTTAAAGTAGAAATCTTAACAACACACCAAGCATTTAAAAATATAATAATATTTGAAAATCTAACTCCTTTATCCATAAGAACTTTAGCAAAAGGAAATGCTGCATACATAGGACCTGCTGCAAAACATGCTAAAGCAAAAGATAAAAATATACCAAGTAGCCCTGATTTATTTCCCATATACTTAATAAAATACTCTCTAGGAACCCACTCCTCCAAAAGAGAAAGTAAAATCATAACTCCTGGAAGAATACCTAACATTTGCAAAATATTAGATTTTACATTGCTAAAAATATTAGCTCCCAAATTATTATTAAAAAAATATATAAATATGCAAATAATAAATCCAATAAATACATATTTATATCTATTTAAAATAAATCTTATATTAATCATCCTAAAATTCCCCCTACAAAAAAAGCTACTACAAAAGCAAATATAAATGCTACAACATTTCTATAAAGAGCAGCCTTCTTTCCTATAAATTTTGATTCTAGTGAAAGTGTTAATATTCCAACCATAGTAGAAGTTGATATAAATGCTGCTACTTGCGCATATCCAGCTCCACTTTTAAGTAGAGAATCCCCTACTGAAAAAGCTACAAATGTAGGCATCATAGTAACTGCGCCTATTACTGATGATATAGTTGTTCCAATAAATTTTGATTCTTCGCCAATAAGCTTTGATATAGACTCTGTGTCTAATATAGATAGGATTATACCGATTATAATTACAATAAGAAAAAATTGAGGCATTATAGCTTCTAATGATTTCATTCCTTTTACAAAAGCACTTTTTGTTTTTTTGGGATCTTTTATAAATGAAAAAATGAATAAAAAAATGCACATTAAATAAATAATAAAATTAATCAAACATACTCCCCCCGTAACAATGCTATAATTAGACTTTAAATATAATATGCAGTCTTTATTATCATTGTCACTTAAAGAAATTATAGATAAAATTTTAATTTCTATTTATTATTTAACAAATCTCTAACAACTTCAGATGCCATAATAAGTCCTCCAGAAGATGACATAAAAGATATACTTCCTGGAATTATTCTATGACCATCTGATATTTTTTCTTTTAGCTCTAAAGGGTGTTCACTTGAAAAAACTACTTTTAAATGATTAATATCTCTATCCCTTAATTCTTTTCTTACTACCTTAGCTAGGGGACAAGTATGAGTTTTTGAAATATCACTTACTTCTATTTTTGTTGGGTCTAATTTATTTCCCATACCCATAGAACTAATTATTGGTATATTTCTTTTTGTACACTCCTCTATTAAATGAATTTTAGATGATACCATATCTATTGCATCTACTACATAATCATAATCATCATTAATTATTTCTTTGCTAGTATCTTTATTAAATATAGTATTTATAGCTTTTATATTTAAGTTTTTATTTATATCTAAAAGTCTTTCTTTTACTACCTCTACTTTATCTTTGCCTAATTTTGAGTTAAGCCCTGGTAGTTGCCTATTAAAATCACTTTCACAAACTTTAGCATAATCTACTATAGTTATATTTCCTATTCCAGCTCTTATTAAAGCCTCTACACAAAAGCTTCCTACTCCCCCTACTCCTATAGCTAGAATATTTGAATTTTTAAGTTTTTCTAATCCATCTTCACCTATTAAAATGGTTGTTCTTTTTATAAATTTATTTTCCACTTTAACTCTCCTTTTTATTTATATCTTAATTAGTATAACAAAAAAAGGAGGAACGATTCGTTCCTCCTTAAATTAATCTTATTTTATTATATAGCTATTATTAATCCAACTATTAATGCACTTAGTACACTAACGAAGAATCCTCCTAACATTCCTTTGAATGCTAGCTTAGATAGTAAGTTTCTCTTTTCTGGACAGAATACTGATATTCCTGATATACATATACCCATACTTGATATATTAGCAAATCCACAAAGAGATATTGCCATCATAAGACCACTTCTGTAATCTAAGTCTGGTAATATAGTACCTAATTGTCCGAAAGCAACGAATTCATTTAATACTAACTTACTTCCTAAAAGCTTAGAAGCTGTTAATATCTTGTCTGGAGAAAGACCCATTAATGCTCCTATTGGTGCAAATATATATGATAATATTTGTTCTAATGATAATCCTACAACTCCTAATATACCATTAATTAGAGCAACTAAAGCTATTATAGCTATAAGTGCAGCACCTATACCTAATGCCATTTGAAGCCCGTCATTAGCACCTTGAGATATTGCAGATATAAGATTTGGGTTATCCCCTTTATTATCTATACTTATTTCTTCTTTAGCACCTTCATGTTCATGACCTTTGTCTACAAATTCATGTTCAACTTCTGTTTCTGGAAGTATTATCTTAGATACTATTATACTTCCAAGTGGCACTAATGCTCCACCTATAAGTAAGTATTCCATAGGTATTCCAAGTCCTGCATATCCCATTAAAACAGTTGCAGACATACTCCCCATACCTGATACTAAAACTAACATTATTTCACTTTTAGTCATTCCTGATAAGTATTTTGAAACTAATATTGGAGATTCAGTTTGTCCTAAGAACATATTAGCAACAGCAACGAAGCTTTCTACTTTAGAAGTTCCAAGTACTTTACCTATAACCCCACCTATTACTTTAACAACAGCCCCTATTATACCTAAGTAGTATAATGCAGCTACTAATGATGATATGAATATTATGTTACCTAAAACTTGTATACCAAATATCATACCTGTTGGAGCCCCAGAATCTGCTAATGGCCCAAATACAAATGATAAACCTTCAAATCCATAACTTAAAGTAACAGTTACTACATCAGATAACTTTTGTAGTGCAGCTCTTCCAAGTGGGAATTTTACCAGTAAAAATGCTAGGACAAATTGTATTACAAGTGCTTTAGCTATCATCTTTTTATTTATTGCTTTTTTATTAGATGATAATAGATACAATATTCCTAACAAGATAATTATGCCTAGTGCATTTATTAGTATTGTCATATTTTCTCGCCCTCTACTTTTGTTTAATTTCTGGTAAATTTAATTTATTTGCCTAGTCTAAATATTTATAATATGCACTTCTTAAATATTAGAAGCCTTGCCCCATACATACCATTTTTCAATATTTTTCGACAATTAATAAAGTTTTATTTACCAATATAATTAAAATGTAAATGTTATTTTTCTTTAATATTATAACCTTTTCTTATTTATTATGACAAGACTTTTATTTTATTTATTAATTAATATTTACATTTTTATATATATTACCCACTTTTAATCTTTATATTATCTAAATTTATAACAATTTAATCTAAGTATTAGAATAAAATATCTTAACTTACACATACTTTTAGTATATAACTTATTATTAAAGGAGTATAAAATGAAAAAAAACTCTAATAAAAAACATGATGATTTATCATTTTTAAATCATTTTGATGACCAATACAATCAAATAATAGATAATAATAACGTTTTTGAAAGTTCTGATAGTGAAACTACTGATTTAATAAATTTTAGAGTAATAAATACAAATAACTCTTATCCATCCCAAGACCCTAATATTTATGAAAGTAATAGTGAAGATAACAAATAATAATATTACTTAAAAGGCATGTAAAAACATGCCTTTTAATATTGTAAAATATTAAATTTTTATGATAAGCTAAAATTATTATATATTTAGGAGAAAATTTATGAAATTTATAAAAGATTCTTTCATAGTTAATGACTATGTTAAATTAGCAATAGTAGACAAAAGAATTACTCCTACTATGGAGAAAAATCTAAGAGCTAGAGGTATAGATTTAATAAAAACAATTGGATGTGAAAATTCTTATGATGCTATAAAGTTTCATCCAGATATAAGTATATTTAAATTAAATGATGAAAATATAGTTGTATCTCCTGATGTTTATGACTATTATAATGATAAACTAAAAAAATATAACTTTAATGTTATAAAAGGAGATTTACCTATAGAAAGTAAGTATCCCAACAATATACAATATAATGTTTGCTTGTTTGGAAAGTATGCTATTCATAATTTTGATTATACAGACAAAAACATTTTAAATTACATAAAAGAAAATAATCTTACTATGATTAATGTAAATCAAGGATATACAAAGTGTTCGGTGTGTATTGTTGATGAAAATTCTATTATAACTTCAGATGAGGGTATATATAAAGAAGTAATAAAACACAATATTGATTGCTTACTTATATCTAAAGGAAATATTGACTTATTTAATATGAATTATGGATTTATAGGTGGATGTAGCGGACTTATATCTCATAAAGAATTAGCTTTTTACGGTAATATCAAGCTTCATCCTGACTATAATATGATTTATGATTTTGTTAAATCTAAAAATAAAGAAATAGTTTCTTTAAGTGATGAAAAATTATTAGACTTAGGCTCTTTAATACCTATTATGTATTAATTTTTGAAAGGTGTGACATATTTGAGCGTTGATAAATTAAAAATAACCTTTAATAATGGTTTTACTAAAGTAGTAGAAAGAAATAACATTAAAAACTTTAATTCATTACTTGATTGGATGGACAAATTTAATTCTAATCAATATGTAAGTTTACTTACTGTATCTGGATTTGAGCTTGGTAGTTCTATATCTTTAGATAAAAACAATATAAAATCTATAGAAATAATAGACTAATAAAAAGTATAATTAAAAAGAGGCTTAAAATTTAAGTCCTCTTTTTTAGTTATTTAATTATAAAAGATAATATACCTATAACTATACATAAAATTCCACCTAAAAATTGTCCTATCCCAGATGCTTCTCCCATTAATATTAAGTTAAATATATTTTTGCTTTTTTGGCTTTTTCCAAATAGTCCATCATCAGTTTTCATTCTATGTATTCCCCAGAATGTTAAAAGTATTCCAAAAATTATAGCTATTATTCCAGTCATTTTTATTTCTCCATTTCATCTTTTTATTTCTCCTCATCTTCGAATATAAAAACTTCTTCAATTGATAAACCAAAAACTGAAGCTATTCGATATGCAAGTAAAACAGATGGGTTATATTTTTGCTTTTCTAAAGATATTATTGTTCTTGAAGATACA
>JARKUZ010000032.1 GCA_029851945.1 Terrisporobacter sp.
CTATTTAAACGTTCTAAAACCTTCGGTACTCCTAAATCAATTGTTACGGATGGTTTACCTTCGTATAGAGAACCAGTTAAAAATACATTCGAAGGCTCTACACATATTGTTGTTAAAGATTTTAGTGATGACATATCTAATAATTTAATCGAATTTTTTAACAAAACATTTAAATCTTGGTACAAGAAAACCAAAGGATTTAAATCATATGAAAGCGCAAATAGCCTTATCAGTAACTTTATTTTTTATTACAACTTTATAAAAAATCATTCATCACTTAGTAATTTAATACCTGCTCAAGTTTGTGTCATTAACTATACTCATCAAGAAAAAGTTAATTGGTTCATCAAATATTAATTGTATTTGTAGCCTAAAAATTTTATAATTTCGTTAGGCTTGTTTGCCATGCAAATTTTTAAAGATATGAAACTTAATTTAACCTATCGGTTTATTTATCAATTCGAGAATGATTCTCATCATATCTAATTAACAAAACCCTTTTAAATATTATATGATTGTTGCATTAATTAAATATATACTATTATACTATACATTTAAAAAAATACCTTCTAAAAATTCAAATTTTTTTAAATTTTTTTAATCTTTTATTAAATTAATTTTTTTAAATATAAAAATCATAATTACATATAATAATACCTTAAGAATAAAAAGAGTTAAGTCTTAAAAACTACTTTTTAATCCTTAACTCTTTTTATATTATTTATTATTTTTTTCTTTTAATCTTAGTTGATCTATATAAGAAACAGCATTTATTGCTGCAATTTGTCCTTGACCTGCAGCTTTTATATAAGAATATGGCTTCCCAGCACAATCACCGCAAGCAAAACATCCCGGAATATTAGTTTTCATATCTATATCTACCTTTACATGAGAACCTTCTGTTTCAAGACCTGGCACTAAAGTTTTAGGAGAAGCACTATCTTTTATAACAAATACACCATCTACATCTATTGATAGATTTTTAAATGCAACTTGATTAACTAATGTTTCTCCTTTTATTTCTACTGGTCTTTCATTAATTACTTCTATGGCTTCATCTAGGATGTTACCTCTCATTAGGCCTTCATTTTTATACATAGGTATAAAATATGTTTTAGAAGCAAGTTCATTTAGAAAATTGGCTTCTTCTTCAGCTTCGGAGTTGTATCCTATTACTGCAACTGTTTTTTCTTTATATAAAGGTGCATCACAGGTAGCACAATATCCTACTCCTCTACCAAGATACTCTTCTTCACCTTTGATTGCCTTACCATATTGAACACCAGTTGCTAAGATAATAGTTTTAGCTTCAAACATATTTTCACCACTCATTAGAGCAAAGTAATCTCCCATTGCATAAATATTAGTAATTTTATGTTTAGATATTTCGATTCCCATAGAATTAATATGTTCTTTAAATTTTACTATTAAATCTTCCCCACTTATTTCACTAAATCCTAAATAGTTATTTATCTCTGGTGCTTTTTCTAATTTATTACTTAGATTTTCATTACCAAATAATATAAGACTCTTATTTCTTATTTTAGCATTTATAGCTGCTGATAATCCAGCTGGACCACTACCTATTATTGCTATATCATATTTCATATTAATCACCACTACCTTTAAACTTATTTTAGATGAGCTTGTATTTTAGATTTTAATTGTTCTTTTGGAGTAAATCCAACCATTTTTTCTACCATCTTACCATTTTTAAATATTATCATTGTTGGTACCGATACTATATTGAACTCTTGTGCTACTTCTAAACTTCTATCAATATCAATTTTACCAAAATCAACTTTGTCAGACATTTCATTACTTAAAGACTCAAATATAGGTGTTAACATTTTACAAGGTCCACACCATGTTGCAAAAAAATCTATAACAACTAACTTATCTGAATTTTTTATTTTATTATAAAATTGAGAGTTATTTAATACTTTTGCCATTGATTTCCCTCCTAATATTATATATAATATTAATTTTTTTCAATAAAAGTTAATATACTTAATTTATATTTTTATACTATAATTATACCCAATTTTCGCCTTTGGAAACTTTTATCTTTTATTGACTTCTTTTGGTATAATAATTTCAAATTTTGATCCTTCATTTAATTTTGACTTAGCTATAATTCTGCAATTTAAGTTTATACTTATCATCTTTGCAATTGAAAGACCAATTCCAGATCCATCTATATCTTTATTTCTTATATTATCACTTCTAAAAAATCTATCAAATATATGATTCAAATCTTTTTCACTAATTCCTATACCACTATCTTCTATAAAACAAATTATTTTGTTGTCTTTTTCTTCTATACCAATATCTATGCTATCATGTTCATTTGTATATTTGAAAGCATTATCAATAAAAATTAAAATTAACTGTCTTAGCTTAGACTTATCACTATAGACTATATTATTTTTTATATTTAATTTAAGTCTTAAATGCTTATTTTGCATCTCTGATATATCAGTATAATCTCTATATAATTCACTTACAACATCTTCAATATTTATTTTCTCTATATTTAGTTTTGTTACTGCATCTTCTTTAGAAAGAGAAAGTAAGTCTTTTATCATTTTTCTAAGCCTTCTTGTTTCATTCATAGCATCTGCAATAGTTTCAATTTCATCATTAATTGTATTTTTGGGAACAGTTAATAAACTTTGTAATTTTGATGATACTATGGTAATCGGCGTTCTAAGTTCATGAGAAGCATCTTGTATAAACTTCACTTGCGTATTCCAAGCTTCTTCTATTGGTCTTAATGCCTTTTTAGTAAGGTATAATGCTATAAAGTAAGTAATTACTATAGAAAATGCTATTCCTATACTTATTACAGATAATAATTGTCTAAGGGAAAAAAGCTCTGAATCTATATTCCTAATGACCCTAATTCTTATATCATCTATGGATATTGAAAATTCTCTAAAAGTATAGTCTCCTGATTTATAAGTAAAAAATAAACTATCATTATTTACTTCTTGAGGAACTATATTCTCAAAGTAATCACTTTTTGTATAATAGATTAATCTATTACCCTTATATATATATACTAAATCTCTAGGATCATTTAACATTATGGGATTTAGATAAGATGTTTTATTAATCTGCATACTTATATATTCATATTCTTCCTCTAATTTTCTATCTATATTATTATATGTAATACTTCTAAAATATAAATATGTAAACATTGAAAATATAATTAAAAAGCTGGATACAACTAAAATATTAATTTTTATTAGACTATTTTTCGTATGACTGAAAACCTCTTTATTTATCATCAAACATGTAACCTACTTTTCTTTTTGTTTTTATACATTTATCATATCCAAACTTGCTAAGTATTTTTCTTAAATTACTTACATAAACTTCAACTATTTCTATAGTCGCATCTGATTCAATTCCCCAAATTCTATCATATATTTGTTCCTTAAGCAAAATAGTTCCTTTGTTCAATAAAAAATATTCTAAAAGATTAAACTGCTTATTTTGTAATTCTATTTCTTCATTTTTATAAAAAATTCTTCTTTTACTTAAATCTAAATGTAAATCATAAAAATCTAAACTATTACTTGTTTGTAATTTACCTGTACTTCTAAGCATAGCATATATTCTTGCAACTAGTTCCTCCATATAAAAAGGTTTCGTCAAATAATCATTTGCTCCAATAGTAAAAGCTTCTACTTTTTCATCAAGAGATTCCTTTGCAGTTAAAATGATTACAGGTGTGTCATTATGATTTTTTCTTATATTCTTTAAAATATCTATGCCACTAAGATTTGGTAACATCAAATCTAGAACTACTAAATCATAAATATCTTGCTTTATAAGATATAAAGCTTCTTCTCCATCTTCACAGCATTCAACTTCAAAATGCTTACCTAACTCTTTCTCAATTGTTTCCAAAAGTTTTCTATTATCCTCAACTATTAATATTTTCATATTACACTCCTACAAATTCATATTATACACAAAAGGAATATCTCAAAGTAATTTTGAAATATTCCCAATAATTATTTTTTATTATCTATTATATTCACTTTGTGTGTTATTAAATCAATATCTATATTACTTTTACTTTCTATATCATCATAAGTATAACCTAAAATTTTAATATCATGTTTAGGTGTTGATAAAGAAGATATAACTTCTTCTCTTTGTCCAGGCTTTAATACAGAATTGAAAGCAACATGATCAACTCTAATAATTTCATCCTGTTTATTAACTTCAGCTATTCTTAATACAATATTTCCTAGAGTCTTTTGAGAAATATTTTCTATTTCTACCACATAAGATAAATCATTTTGTAATGTATTTTCTTTATCTATTTTTTTGATTGACATTACCTCATAGTTTTTACTATTTTCTAAATATTTGTCATTTTCTGATATGTCAACTTCATCATTTTCTAAGCCAACACTTACCTTAGAATCTTCGACTATATAGCTATATCCTGTAACATCAATAGTATTCGTATAGTCTTTAGGAACAAATTGTATTTGCATCACTTCTTCTGGTGTCAAAGTTACATCTACATATATTTTAGAATTTGATACCTTGTTATTATTTTCATCTAGTTCATTATAATATAAAACTATTTTACTTAAATTTAAATTTGATATATTTTTTATCTTTGTCATGGAACCGGAATTATCTCTGCTTCTTTCAGTTAAATTGGTAATTTTAGTATTATCTATCTGCAAAGTCTGAAAATTTTTTTCATTTATTATATTTGATTCATATTGTTCATTATTTTGTTTTAAATTTGAAAATACAAGTATTCCTATTGAAAAGATAATAAATATTAAAAGTATTAAAATTATTGTTTTTATGACATTCTTCACCAACTCACACCTCATTTTCTTTTGCTATGTGGAAATTTAACTAAAGAAGACTTTTATATGCTTTCATAAAGTCTTTTAGCGCCTGTGTAACAATTTCTTTTTTGCTATAAGACGAGTTACTACATAATCTTTCAAATTCTTCCCAAGTTCCTTTATCAACTCTCACATTTACTGATTTAATATCTTTAATATTTTCATCTTCTATGACTATATCTTTTTTATTAGATAATTTTTTTGGTCTTAAAGCTTTATTGTCCTTTACTTCAATATACCAATCATATACTTCACATAATTTATCTAAATCTTCTTGACTAATATTTATTTTTTTATCCTTTTTAGGTGTTACTTTTTTAGACATTGTTTTTTTAGTATCTACTTTTTTCACTGTCTCTTTCTGAAACTTATTTTTCTTAGCAGTCTCTTTTTTAGATATTTCTTTTTTAGTTGACTTGGGTTTTATTTTAGATTTATTATTTATATCTTCAAAAGAAATTTGAGAGTCACTACCTATTTTATTATTTTTATCAACCTCTTCCATTTTAATATATTTTCCTTTATCAGATTTATAACCAGCCTTATTTAAACTTCTTCTTAAAGTTGTTGGCTTAACTTCTAATTTATTAGAAATATCTTCAAAGGACATATTTTCATTTTGGTATTTTAAAAATAATTCTATTCTATCTGTCAAGATCATATTCTCCTCCGTTATATTTCTTTCGTTTTGTTAACTTATTTATATTTGAATCTCGACCCCGGTAGGGATTACAATAGTTTCACCACAAAACATATTCCCCCTATAGAAAGGAGTCGAGAAAATTGAAACCTACTGTTAAATGTCCTGTATGTGGAAAAGGTATGTATCTTCACCATAAATACAAGTACCATGTTAGCTTTAAA